>NZ_JCAJZO010000030.1:0-84347 GCF_059510295.1 Streptomyces sp. PTL18
CCTTTCGCGTTTTCGCCCTACAGCCAGCCGTACCCAAGTGAAATGGCGAGGTTAGAGAAGGAGAAACCTGCGTCGGGCGGGCAGCCGTCCGGGTTCATCGGGTGGTTAGCGTTGCCCGAGTCCCCGCCCTGGTCTACCGAGACGTCGGTGTCGGCCGGTGCCTGCGGGATCGGGTTCCCGTCCAGGTCGGCATTGACCTCCGACGAGGTGTCCGACGCCGAGGGGGTGTCCTCCGCGAAAGCAGGACCCACTCCCCCGGTTCCGACGACGAGAAACGCGGTCAGCGCGGCGGCTGTGCATGTGCGAGTCAGTGTGGCATTCATAGCTATTCCCCCTCCGCCCCCCCTCCCGGAGACGGCATGGACACGACAATCATGGAGGACCTGAGTGATCGTCAAGGAAATGCGAAGGTTCTGAGCGAAAGTTGAGCTTGGTTACTGACTTCGGCTCGTCAAGGTGATGCTGGGTCGTCGAGGGTCAGGCCGGTGCCGGCTATGAAGCCGTCCAGGGTGCCGGGCCGGTACTGAAGGCGCTTGAGCCGGTTGCGTACGAGTGCTTCGAGCCGGTCGAGGGCGACGACGACGAGGTTGGCCAGGCTGCGTTTGACATGCGCCCATACCCACTCGACCGGGTTGAGGTCGGGTGAGTAGGCGGGCAGGAGGAACACCGTCAGCCACTCACGCTCGGCTATCAGCTCGCCCATGGCGCGGGAGACGTGGGTGTTCAGGCGGTCCCACACCAGCACGATGGGCGCCTTGACGAGCTGATGGACGCCGTCGACCAGCGCGATGAAGTCCCGCTCGTCCATGCTGCGACGCTTACCTTTGCCCGCCCGGTGGGTGCGCAGGCGGTGGCACAACCGGGTCCGGGAGTCGGGCCGCACGGCGATCAGCCCGGCCACGGACAGGCGTCCCGAGCGCCGACCGCTCACCGTCACCTGCGGAGTCACTCCGCGTCGGCCCCAGGTGCGTCCCCTGGGCGGCCGGCGGGTGAAACCTGCCTCGTCCTCGAAGCAGATGTAGCCCCCGCAGGCCGCCCGGGCACTTTTACCTCGGCCCAGGTCACCTCCTTCCACGCGGTGACGGCCCGCTCGTCGCGCTCGGCAACCCGCCGCGCGGGGACCTGCGGACTGAAGCCGAGCCGGTGCATCCACCGAGTGGCCCCCGAGACGCTGTCCCTGAACAGCGTTGTATTACAGCATCAGCAACGCTTGACTGAGCGTCTCCCAGCGGCGACGGACACGAAGCCGGCTCGCGACGGGACTCACAGGCCGCGCTTGTATCTGCGACGGGCAGGACGGCGCCGGGCCCCCCACATCGACGAGGGATCACGAGGGTAGCCGGGGGCAGCAAGGAGCCGCAGGTCAATGCCGCACACACGCACGCGCTCACGTGTTCGGGCTGCGCAGCTCTCGGGAGGTAGTGGCCTACAGCACTAGCCGAAGTCCGAGATGGAAGGAGATGTCCAGAAGGTCACGGTCGGCCCGTAGGAGCCGTCCTCCTCGTCACTCACCTCGACGGTGATCTCCCGATCCGGATGGCGCGCGGACAGGACTCCCTGCCAGCACTCCCCCAGAGCCAGCGCGAGTTGGGGCAGTTCCTCCCCCAGCTGATCGTCATCCGTCAGGGGGGTGTTGCCGAAAGTGGCCCACAGCTCCACGTGGTTGGCGACCGCTTCGATACGCTCCCGATCGCCGCCCGGGCTCGTGAACCAGTTGTCGACAGTGTCCTGGCGGAAGCGCTCCTTGAGGAACACGCAGCCGCGGTACTCGACCGTCTCAGGGCAGAACAGCCAGGCCGCGGTCAGGACGAAGCGCAGACCGCCCT
This sequence comes from Streptomyces sp. PTL18, assembly GCF_059510295.1. NCBI lineage: Bacteria > Bacillati > Actinomycetota > Actinomycetes > Kitasatosporales > Streptomycetaceae > Streptomyces > Streptomyces sp. PTL18. The sequence continues at coordinate 1,827 of NZ_JCAJZO010000030.1, forward strand.
CGAAGTCCAGGTAGTTCCCCGGGGACAGCTCCTCGTCCTTCCAGTCGGTGCGCCATCGCCTGAAGAACGCCGGCAGCTCACGCTCGGACCACGACGGTTTGCTGCTGCTCACTGAATCTCCCAGGGGGAACGCGACGCGTACGTCCTTGGTGGGCGCACAAAGGACTTCGCCAGTGTTTCCTGCCCGACCACCGGTGCCCTTGTCCCGGGTGTCGGTGCCGGCGCCGTCTACCCGGCGTGCATCATCAGCCCGATCCCGACGACCACCAGCCCGGCCGCCGCGATCCGCGGAACGCCGAACCGCTCCTTGAAGAAGACGGCACCGATGGCCGCGCCGACGATGATCGAGGACTCGCGCAGGGCGGCGATGGGGGCCAGTTCGGCCCGGGTCTGGGCCCACAGCACGAGGGCGTACGCCGTCACGGACAGCGCGGCGCCGAGCAGCCCGAGCGCCGCGAACGGCCGGAGGCGGCCGACGAATTCGCCCCGCCACCGGTATCGGGCGTACGCGGGGATGACGACCCCCTGCACGGCCATCAGCCAGGCGATGTAGCCGAAGGAGGACCCCGACGCCCGTACGCCCAGCCCGTCCACCACGGTGTACGCCGCGATCGTCAGACCCGTCGCGAGGGCCGCGGCGATGGCCGCCCAGTTCGGCCGGCGTCCCCGCAGCCCCCACAGCGCGACCCCGGTCAGCCCCGCGCACGACACGGCGACGCCCGCCGCCGCCCAGCCGTCCGGCGTCTCGTGGGCGAACACCGCCGCCAGCACGGTGACGACCAGGGGTGCGGTGCCGCGCGCGATGGGGTACGCCTGCCCGAAGTCGCCGAGCCGGAAGGAGCGCATGAGCAGTGCGTAGTAGGCGATGTGGACGGCGGAGGAGGCGAAGAGGTACGGCCACGCCCTGGCCGTCGGGAACGCTGTGAACAGGGCCATCGCCAGCCCGATGAGCACCCCGCCACCCGAGATCAGCGTGAAGCCGACCAGTTTGTCGGTGATGCGGTGGGCGATGGCGTTCCAGCTGGCGTGCGTGACGGCGGCGAGCAGCACCGCCGCGGTGACGGCGGGGGTCACGAGGTCCGCTCGCGCACGTCCACCAGGATGCCGCCCGCGTGGGAGATCAGTGACGTCGGCTCCATCGGGAACACGGTGTGCGGGGTGCCGGCTGCGGCCCACACGGTCCCGTGGTCGAGCAGCGCACGGTCGGCGAGCACCCGCATCCTCGTGCGGTGCCCGAAGGGCGGTACGCCACCGATCGCGTACCCGGTGGTCTCCCGCACGACATCCGGCTTGGCACGGCCGACTTTCGCGGCCCCGAGCTCTTCCCGCACGCGCTCCGCGTCGACCCTGGACGCCCCGTCCATGAGTACGAGCACCGGTACCCCGTCCGCCTCGAACACCAACGACTTGCAGATCCGGCCGAGTTCGCACCCGATCGCGGCGGCGGCCTCGGCGGCGGTACGCGTCGCGTCCGGGAAGCGGCGGATGCGTGCGCGGAGGTCGCCGAGCCCGAACTCGTCGAGAGCCGCAGCGAAACGGGGGTGGGCTCCGGACTCTTCTGCCGGCGTCGTGGGCGTCGTCGTCATGAACGGCAGGTTAGCTGCCGGATACAAAGGTCACGAAGGAATTCCAGGTGGAGGGATGACGGTGAGATACGGGGTTTCCGAGGTCTTGACCCCCTCGCCGACGCCGACCGCGACCAGGTCACCTCCTGCAAGGACCTCGGCACACTCACCCGCTGGTTCGACCGCACCATCACCGCCGCCTCCGCCGCCGAGGTCTGCGCGGGCGACGAACCGGGCGACGCGGAGCACTGAGCGCCCGCCGCGGGAGCGACGGGGCGCCCCACCCGCCGGTGAGGCGCCCCGTTCGCGTGCAGGCCCAGCCCCGCTCAGACCCCTACCAGCTCCCGGTCCTGGTCCGGATCCGCGTCCGGGTCCCGGCGGTCGGTCGCGTCGGTGGACGTCCGCAGGCCCTCGCCCTCCACGTCCACGTTCGGCAGCGCCCGGTCCAGCCACTTCGGCAGCCACCAGGCGCGGCGGCCCAGCATCGCCAGGATCGCCGGGACCAGCGCCATGCGGACCACGAACGCGTCGAAGAACACCGCGATCGCGAGGCCGAAGCCGATCATCTTGATCATCGACTCGCTGGAGCCGATGAAGCCGGAGAACACCGCGATCATGATGACGGCCGCCGCCGTCACCACCCGTGCGCCGTGCCGGAAACCGGTAACGATCGCCTGGCCGGGGCTCTCCCCGTGGACGTACGCCTCGCGCATCCGGGTCACGAGGAAGACCTCGTAGTCCATCGCCAGGCCGAACACCACTCCCACCATGAAGATCGGCATCATCGACATGATCGGACCCGTCTGCTCGACGCCCAGCAGGCCGGACAGCCAGCCCCACTGGAACACCGCGACCACCGCGCCGAGCGCCGCCGTCACCGAGAGCAGGAAGCCGAGCGCCGCCTTCAGCGGGACCAGGATCGAGCGGAAGACCACGATCAGGAGGAGGAAGGCCAGGCCGACCACCAGCGCCAGGTACGGGATCAGCGCGTCGTTCAGCTTCTGCGAGAAGTCGATGTTCATCGCCGTCGTGCCGGTGACGAGCAGATTCGCATCGGTCTTCGTCCTCAGCGCGCCGCCGGTGTCCCGGATGCCGTGCACGAGGTTCTCGGTGGTCGTCGAGGACGGCTTGGAGCCGGGGACGACGGTGATCATCGCCGTGTCGCCGGCCTTGTTGTACGTCGCCGGCGTGACCGTCGTGACGTCCTTCAGACCCCTGATGTCGTCGGTCACCGTCGCGACCGCCGCCTTCGGGTCGGGGCTCTTCCCGGCGTCGACCACGACCATCAGCGGCCCGTTGAACCCGGGCCCGAAGCCCTCCGACAGCAGGTCGTACGCCCGGCGCTGCGTCGTGGACGTCGGCTGCGAACCGTCGTCCGGCAGGCCCAGTTCCAGCTGGGACGCCGGGACGGCTGCGGCACCGAGGCCGATCACTCCCAGCAGCAGGACGGCGAGCGGGCGGCGCACGACGAAGCTCGCCCAGCGCGTGCCCGTGTTCGGCTTGCGCGTGCCCGTGTTCGGCTTGTTCGGCCCGTTCGGCTCGTCCTTCTCGCCGGTTGCGGCCCGGCTGCCGCCGAGCAGCCTGCCCTTCTCACCCGCCGGCTTGACCCTGCGGCCCGCGAAGCCGAGCAGCGCCGGGATCATCGTCAGCGCGATCAGGACCGCGACGGCCACGGTACCGGCCGCCGCGACGCCCATCTTCGTCAGCATCGGGATGTTCACAACGGACAGGCCCACCAGCGCGATCACCACGGTCAGGCCCGCGAAGACCACCGCCGAGCCCGCCGTGCCGACCGCCCGGCCCGTCGCCTCCTCGCGCTCGCGGCCCTCGGCCAGCTCGGCCCGGTAGCGGGAGACGATGAACAGCGCGTAGTCGATGCCGACGGCGAGGCCGATCATCATCGCCAGCGTGGAGGTCGTGGTGCCGAGGTCCAGCGCGTTCGCCAGCGCCGTGATCGTGGAGACGCCGATACCGACGCCGATCAGGGCCGTGAGCAGGGGCAACCCGGCCGCCACCAGCGAACCGAAGGTGATGACGAGGACGACCGCGGCGACCGCGATGCCGATGACCTCGCTCGCACCCGTCTCCGGTGCGGCCGACAGGGCGTCACCGCCGACCTCGACGGTCAGCCCGGCGTCCCGCGCGTGCTGCGCGGCCCGCTTCAGGGCGTCCTTGGCGGAGTCCTTCAGCTCCATCCCGGAGACCCTGTACTTCACCTGCGCGTATGCGATCGTGCCGTTCTTGCTGACGGCGTGCGCGGTGAACGGGTCGGCGACGGAGACGACCTCGGAGCCGGAACGCAGCTCCCTGACGGTCTCGTCCACGACCGCCTTGTTGTCCTTGGCCGTCACCTTCTCGCCGCCGGACGCCTTGAAGACGACACGGGCCGTCGCGCCGTCGGCGCTCATCCCGGGGAAGCGTTGTTCGAGCAGGTCGAAGGCCTTCTGGGCCTCGGTGCCGGGGATCGAGAAGGAGGACGGGCCCGCCGTCGGGGCACTGGCTGCGCCGACGCCCGCGAGCGTCAGCAACGCCACCCAGATCAGGGCGACGAAGTGCCGTCGCCGGAAGGCGAGACGGCCGAGTCCGTAGAGAAAAGTGGCCACGAGGGCGTACTCCCGGTCAGTCGTGGGGTTTTCAGGGCAGAGGTGATCAGCCCGACGACGTGAGCGGTGACGTCAGGTGGGGCAGGCTCGGGGAACGTGTCAGGTGGTGGGCACGCCGAGGGCGGGGAGGACCACGGCGTCGATGTAGGAGCGCAGGAACGTCTGCGTGGGCGGCTGGTCGTCGATGAGCGCACGGGTGGCGAAGACGCCGATCATCATGTGCACCACGTACTGCAGTGCCGGGTTGTCGGCGCGGACCTCACCGCGGTCGACGGCCCGCTGCAGCACGTGCCGGAACTCCTCCGTCTCCGGCCCGATGAGGTGCTCCCGGAACGCCCGGAGGAGGTCCGGGTTGGTGTGCGTCGCCATGGCCAGGCCCCGCATCAGGGCGTTGTTCTGCTCCATGGCGCAGTCGTCCTCGCGTGACACGAGCGCGTGGAAGTCGCCGCGCAACGACCCGGTGTCGACACCTTCGAAGCGGCTCCGCTTGCCGTGCCGGATCGCTCGCGCGACCAGCTCGGCCTTGCCGCCCCACTGACGGTAGAGCGTCGCCTTGCTGGACCGGGTGCGTGCCGCCACGGCGTCCATGGTCAGGGCGTCGTAGCCGACTTCGCGGAGCAGGTCGAGCACGGCTTCGTACAACTCGGCCTCGCGCTCGGGGGTGATCCGACTGCGACGCCCTGTGGCGACATCGGTCATACGACTCACCTCTCCCGCTCGGCGCTTCCTGCTTCCCGCCGGAGCGGCAGGGCTCCGAACGAGACTGTTTCGTACGTTCATGACGATACCCCGGGGACTAACGAAACGAAACCGTTTCGTACGTGTCCTGGGTCACGCACCTGCCGGCGCGGGACACGGGCCCGCCACGCCGGTGCCGACACACCCCCGTACGAGTTGCCGCGCCCCGTCGCCCGACGAAGCATGGGTAGGTGAACGAAGTGCGCGACGAGTACGAGAACGGGAACGCGCCCGGCTACCTCCGCTTCCCGCACCTGCACGGCGACCGTCTGTGCTTCGCCGCGGAGGACGATCTGTGGACGGCTCCCCTGGACGGTTCCGGCCGCGCCTGGCGGCTCACCGTGGACCGCACGAAGATCGGGCATCCCCGCTTCTCGCCGGACGGCCGCACCATCGCGTACACGAGCTGGCGCAGTCTGCTCCCGGAGATCCATCTGACGCCGGTGGACGGCGGCCCCGGCCGACGGCTGACCTACTGGGGCAGCGTGGACACACGGGTGTGCGGCTGGACCCCGGAGGGCGACCTCCTGGCCGTCGCCTCGCACGGCGAGCCCTTCTCCCACTACACCTTCGCCTACAAGGTCCCGGCCGACGGCGACCCCGGTGGCAAGCTGCCCTGGGGTCCGGTCTCCGACATAGCGGTGGCGGACATCGACGGCGAACGCAGGACACTGCTCCTCACGGGCACGCCCCCGCACGAACCGGCCTCCTGGAAGCGCTACCGCGGCGGCGCCATGGGCCGGCTGTGGCTGCACGGACAGCGGCTGCTCGCCGATCTCGAGGGCCACCTCGACTCACCGATGTTCGTCGGCGGGCGGATCGCCTTCCTCTCCGACCACGAGGGCATCGGCAACCTGTACTCGTGCGCGTACGACGGCTCCGACCTGCGCCGCCACAGCGACCACGACAGCTTCTACGCCCGCCACGCCGCGAGCGACGGCGCGCGGGTGGTGTACCAGTGCGCGGGCGGCCTGTGGATCCTCGACGACCTGTCCCCCGATTCGGCCCCGCGCCGCCTGGACGTGCGTCTGGGCGGACCACGGGCCGGGCGCCGCCCGTACCAGGTGCCGGCGGCACAGCACGTGGACGGGGTCTCGGTGGACGAGACCGGGCGGGCCAGCGCCGTGGTCGTCCGCGGCAGCCTGTACTGGCTCACGCACCGGGACGGCCCCGCCCGCACGATCACGGACACCCCCGGCGTCCGTATCCGGCTGCCGGAGATGCTGGGGGTCGGCGGGCAGATCGCGTACGTCACGGACGCGGAGGGCGAGGACGCCGTCGAGATCGCGTATCTGCCGCGGGCCTCGGGCGACCGCGGGCCGCGCCGGCTGGCCTCGGGGCAGCTGGGACGGGTCCTGGAGATGGTGGCGGACCCCCAGGGCGAACGGCTCGCAATCGCCTCGAACGACGGACGGCTGCTGCTCATCACGGTGGCCGACGAGATGTCCGGGGGCGAGGAGCCAGGAGGTCAGGAGCCCGGCAGCGCGGAGCCGGGCACAGGGGAGTCCGGGGGCGAGGAGCCCGGCAGCGAGGAGCCGGGCACAGGGGAGTCCGGGGGCGAGGAGCCCGGCAGCGAGGAGCCGGGCACAGGGGAGTCCGGGGGCCAGGAGCCCGGCAGCGAGGAGCCGGGCACAGGGGAGGCCGGGGGCCAGGAGCCCGGGAGCGAGGAACCGGAGGGGGCGGTCACCGAGCTGGTCCGCTCGGACAACGGGCCGGTACGGGACCTGGCCTTCTCCCCGGACGGCGCCTGGCTGACGTGGTCGCACCCGGGCATCGGCCGATCGCTGAGGCAGATCAGGATGGCCCGTATAAAGGACCGGCTGATCGTCGACGTCACAGACGGCCGCTTCGAGGACGAGAACCCCGTGTTCACGCGGGACGGCCGCTATCTGGCGTTCCTGTCCTGGCGCGGCTTCGACCCGGTGTACGACGTGCACACCGGCGACCTGTCCTTCCCGCTCGGCTGCCGCCCCTACCTGGTCCCGCTGTCCTCCGTGACCCCGTCCCCCTTCGCTCTGAACCCGGAGGGGCGGCCCGCGGCCGGCGGCCTGGACCCGGTGGAGGACGAGGAGGAGGGCGGCGGCGTGGTGACCGTGGAGGCGGAGGGGCTGGAGAACCGGGTGACGCCGTTCCCGGTGACGGCCTCGAAGTACTCGGAGCTGCGTCCCGTCTCGGGCGGCGGCCTGGTGTGGATGCGCTGGCCGATCTCCGGCGCGCTGGGCGAGACCTTCGTCAACCCGGACGACGTCTCCGGCCGGCCCACCCTGGAGCACTTCAGCCTCACCAAGGCGAAGAAGTCCGAACTGGTCGCCCATCTGGACTGGTTCGCGGTGAGCGGGGACGGCACGCGGCTGGTGGTCGTCGACGAGGGCGACCTGCGGGCGGTTCCCTCGACCGAGTCCGGCGACTCCGACACGACGGTGTGGATCGACGCACGCCGGATCATGCACGAGGTGGATCCGGGCGCGGAGTGGCGGCAGGCCTACGCGGAGGCGGGCCGGCTGATCCGGGCCTACTTCTGGGAGCCGGGCATGTGCGGGATCGACTGGGACGCGATTTTGGAGCAGTACCGCCCGCTGGTCGAACGGGTCGCCTCCCCGGACGAGTTCGCTGACCTGCTGCGCGAGGTGCTGGGCGAGCTGGGCACCTCGCACGCGTACGTGGCGGCGGCCCGGCGCAACGAGGGCCCGCCGCACTACCGCCGCTACCAGGGCCTGCTGGGCACCAACTTCGTGCGCCGCGACGGGCGTTGGGTCGTGAAGCGGATCCTGTCGGGGGAGTCGTCGGACTCCAAGGCGCGCTCGCCGCTCGCGGGGACCGGCATCCGCGAGGACGCCGTGCTGACCCATGTGGACGGGCGGCCGGTCGACCCGGTGACAGGGCCGTATCCCCTGCTGGCGGGGGCGGGCGGGACGACGGTGGAACTGACGTTCCTGCCCGCCGACGGGGAGGGCGGACCCCGGCGGGTGGCCGTGGTGCCGCTGATCGACGAGCGGCCGCTGCGCTACCAGGACTGGGTCGCCAAACGCCGCTCGGTGGTACGGGAGTTGAGCGGCGGCCGCTGCGGGTACCTGCACATCCCGGACATGGGCGGCTCGGGCTGGGCGCAGTTCAACCGGGACCTCAGGAAGGAGGTCTCGCAGCCCGCGCTCATCGTGGACGTGCGGGGCAACGCGGGCGGCCACATCAGCGAGCTCGTCATCGAGAAGCTGACCCGCACCATCCTGGGCTGGGACCTGACGCGCAACGCCCAGCCGGTGTCGTACACGTCCAACGCCCCGCGCGGACCGGTCGTGGCCCTCGCCGACGAGGCCACGTCCTCCGACGGCGACATGATCACGGCCGCGTTCAAACTGCTGAAGCTCGGCCCGGTGGTCGGCCAGCGCACCTGGGGCGGGGTGGTCGGCATGACGGGCCGCCACCGCCTGGGCGACGGCACGGTGATCACGGTGCCGATGAACGCGGCGTGGTTCGACGCGTACGGGTGGTCGGTGGAGAACCGGGGCGTCACCCCGGACCTGGAGATCGAGCGCACCCCCGTCGACTGGGCGGAGGGCCGCCACCGGCAGCTGTCGGACGCGGTCGAAGTGGCGCTGAACCTCCTCGAGACCCAGCCGGCGGCAGCCCCGCCGGACTACAGCCGGGTCCCGGACAGAACCCGCCCGAAGCTCCCTCCGAGGCCGTGACCGCCGCGGGCATCCGAAAGTGGGGCGCCCTCGAAGCGATGGGCACCCCACTTTCGGCGGCGACGTCACCCGCAGGCTACCGCTCGCGGTCCCGGTCGAAGCGGTCCTCCGCTTCCTCCTGCATCCGCTGCGCCTCTTCCCGCGACTGCCGGCCGCGCTGCTGACCCTGCTGCTGGGTCTGCTGGCCGCGCTGCTGCGCCTGCTGCTTGGCCTGTTCCATCTTCTGCTTGGCCTGCTGCTTGATCTGCTCGGACTTGTCCTTCATGCCCATGTGGATTCACTCCCGAAGTGGGTGAGGGGATCGGGCTCGACCAGACTGACACGCAGGAACACGGCACGCATTTCGATCAGTTACGCAGCGTACTGCGCTGCTGCTCATCGGCCTGGCCACCAGCCCCGACGAGCCCCGTGCGCATCCCCTTGAGCCGCGGCTCGAACCGCCGCATCTCCCGTTGCCCCACGGTCGCGACGATCCCCGGCAGACACCCGCGCACGGCCTGCATCCCGCGCAGCCACGCCTGCCCGTACACATGGCTCGACCGTCGCTCGATGCCGGCCACGAGCCGGTCCACCGCGGGCCCCGGCGGATACGTCTTGCCGGACGGCCACGGCAGCCGCTGCCGCAGCTCCCGCATCACCTCCTCCCGGTCGGCGCCCCGCACCATGTCCGTGTCGGTCCACGACAGGTACCCGACCCCGACGCGTACGCCCTTGTGCGCCACCTCGGCACGCAGACTGTGCGCGTACGCCTCCACACCCGACTTGGAGGCGCAGTACGCCGTCATCATCGGCGCCGGTGTGATGGCCGCGAGCGAGGCGATCTGCAGGAGGTAGCCCCGGCTCGCGATCAGCTCCGGCAGGAAGGCGCGGGCCGTCACCGCCGAGCCGATCAGATTGACCTCGATCACCCGCCGCCACGCCTCGGGGTCGGACTCGGTGAACGGCCCTCCGTTCGCCACACCGGCGTTGGCGACCACGATGTCGACCTTCCCGAACCGCTGCCGGACCTCCCGCGCGACCCGCGTCATCGCCTCGTGGTCGGTGACGTCGGCGTACCAGTGGCCGCCGTCCCCGTACAGCTGCTCCGCGACCCCCTTCAGGGCGTCCGCCTCCAGGCCGACCAGCGCGACCGTCGCGCCGCGTGCCGACAGCTTGCGGGCCAGCAGTTCGCCGACCCCGCGTGCGGCGCCGGTGACGACCGCGACCTGCCCCTTCAGGCTCGTCCTGCTCATGCGCCCTCCTTGACCGGCTCGTTCGGCGTGTGCGCCGCATATGTGGTGACGAGTTCGCGGATCTTCCCGGTGACCAGTTCCGGCGCCTCCACGGGTGTCATATGGCCGAGCCCCGGCAGCTCCGTGCCGCCCACGCAGTGCGGCAGCTCGGCGACCAGCGCCCGCGCGTGCACCGGCGGGGTGAGCCGGTCGGCGGTACCGACGACGACGGCCGTCGGTACGGTCAACTCCCTTACGGCGTCCTCGAGATCGAGCCCTTCCAGCACGCGTGACCAGGCATGACGCACCTCGCGCGGGCAGGCGTGCACCACTCGTGCGCACGCCTCCACCATGGCCGGCGTCGCGGCGGCGCCCATGGTGGCGTACTTGAGGATGCGCCGGGCCACCGGTGTGACCGGCCCGAGCGGGGCGCGCGAGCCGAGGACGCGCGCCGTGAGCCGGGTGCGCAGGCGCCCGGCGCGCAGGGGCACCACGAGCGACTCGGCCACCAGGCGCGCGCTGCCCGTGCTGCACAGCAGGACGGCCGCCGCGTGCGCCCGGAAGCGAGGGCGCGCGGCGGCGGCCAGCACCGTCATCCCGCCCATGGAGTGCCCCACGACCACGGCTCTCTCGCCCGGCGCGAGCGTGGCGGCGAGCACCGCCTCCAGATCGTCGGCGAGCGCCTCGGTGGAGCAGGTGGGGCTCGCGGGGCTGCGCCCGTGTCCGCGCAGGTCGTAGGCGATCACCCGGTGGTCGGCGGCCAGCGCCCGGATCTGTGCCGCCCAGAAGGCGGTCGAGCAGGTCCAGCCGTGCACGAGGACCACCGGGAGCGCGCCCTCGGGGCCGTGCACCTCGACGTGCAACCGGGCGCCGTCGGAGGAGAGGACCGTCAGCTCACGGTCCGGGTGCGGGGGCGCGTAGGGGCCGGTGGCCACCGACGTCGGCCGCCTCATGCGCCTGCCTCCACGCGCTCCTCGGCCTCCACGCCCCGCTGGGCCGGCGCCCGCAGCACGTCGTACTCCGCGAGGTTCACACGCCGCGTCGCCGCCCGGAACTCCGTCGTCGTACCGGGCCAGACGGTGGTGTTGCGGCCGCTCGCGTCAAGGTACCAACTGGTACAGCCACCGGTGTTCCACACCGTGCGCCTCATACGCTCCTGCACCTTGTGGTTCCAGGCGCCGACGGCGCCCGGGCGGGCGTCGAGCGCGACCCGGCCGCCGAGGACCCGCAACTGCCGCAGGAAGTCGGCCATGTAGTTCAGCTGGGACTCGATCATCAGGATCATCGAGGAGTTCCCGAGCCCGGTGTTGGGCCCGATGATCGTCATCCAGTTGGGGAATCCGGTGGCCGAGGCCCCGCGCAGGGCCTGCATCCCGCCCTTCCAGGTCTCCGCGAGCGTACGGCCGTCGGCGCCGACGACCCGCTCGGTGATCGGCATGTCCGTCACGTGGAAGCCCGTGCCGAAGACGATCACGTCGGCCTCCGCCTCGGTGCCGTCCGCCGCGACGACCGTCCGGCCGCGGACCTCGGCGAGCCCGCTCGCGACGACGTCCACATTCGGCTGCGCGAGGGCCGGGTAGTAGTCGCTGGAGAGCAGGATGCGCTTGCAGCCGATGCGGTAGTCGGGGGTCAGCCTGGCGCGCAGGACCGGGTCCTTGATGGCGCGGGCCATGTTGGCCCTGGCCAGCTTCTCGACGAAGCCCAGCTCGTCCGGGTGCTTGGTGAACGCCTGGACCTGCAACTCCCGTATCCCCCACAGCAGCCCGCGGCGCAGCCGGGCGGTGACGGGCAGCGCGCGGTGCAGTGCCCGCTCCGGGCCGGTGATGGCGCGGTCGACGCGGGGCAGCACCCACGGCGGGGTGCGCTGGAAGAGCACGAGCCGCGCGACGTCGGGCTGGAGGGCGGGCACGATCTGGATCGCGGAGGCCCCGGTGCCGACCATGGCGACCCGCTTCCCGCGCAGGTCCTGGTCGTGGTCCCAGCGGGCGGAGTGGAAGACGGCGCCGGGGAAGGAGTCCAGGCCGGGGACGTCCGGGATCTTCGGGTCGGAGAGCGGGCCGGTGGCGGAGACGACGACGTCCGCGCTGAGCGGTCCGCTGCTGGTCTCGATGTCCCAGCGCAGCTTCGCGGCGTTCCAGGTCATCAGTTTCACCTCGCTGCGGAAGCGGAGGTGCGGCCGCAGCCCGAAGACGTCCGCCACATGCTCCAGGTAGGCGCGGATGTGCTCCTGCCCGGAGAAGGTGCGCGGCCAGTCGGGGTGGGGGGCGAACGAGAAGGAGTAGAGGTGGGAGGGGACGTCGCAGGCGCAGCCCGGATAGGTGTTGTCCCGCCAGGTGCCGCCCACCGAGTCCGCCCGTTCCAGGACCACGAAGTCGGTGACCCCTTCCCGGCGCAGTCGTACGGCGGCACCGAGCCCGCCGAACCCCGACCCGATCACCGCCACCCGTACATGCTCGTGCTCGGCCATCCCGCAGCCTCCCGCCGCTCCGCATGAATCCGCCAGTAATCACTGGCGCAATGGGAGCGTAGGGCAGCGGCGTACCGATGGGTAGGGGTCGGAACAAGGAAGTTACCGGCGGTACGACATAGGGTGCGGGCGTGGCAGGCAACGGGGAGCGGCGCGAGTACCGCATGGAGGAGCTGGCCGGGAAGGCCGGCATCACGGTGCGCACCCTGCGGTTCTACCGCGAGCGCAGGCTGATCCACCCGCCGCGCCGCGAGGGCCGTATCGCCTGGTACGACGACACCCACCTGGCCCGGCTGCGGACGATCTCCGCGCTCCTGGAACGCGGCCACACCCTCAGCGGCATCGCGGAACTCGCGGAGGCCTTCGACCACGGCCGCAACGTCGGCGAGCTGCTCGGCCTGGGCGCGCCCGGCGAGGAGACCCCGGTCCGGCTCACCCCGGAGGCGCTGGCCGACGTCTTCGGCGACCAGGCCACGCCGGAGAACCTCTCCGCCGCGCTCGAACTGGGCTACCTCGGCACGGACGGCGGCGAGATCGTGCACGTCAGCCGTCGGCTGCTGGACGTCTCGGCGGCCCTGGTGCGTGAGGGCATCCCGCTGGCGGACGTCCTGGCCGCCGGCCGCCGCGTCCGCGAACACGCCGAGGCCCTGGCGGGGGTCTTCAACGACCTGGTGGCCGCGGAGGACCGCTCCCCGGAGGAGGTCCGGCGCCTGCGCCCGCTGGCGAAGAGCGTGGTGGAGGCGGAACTGTCACTGGCGCTGGACCGACGACTACGGCCGGATCAGAGGTCGTAGACCACCGTCACCGGGGCGTGGTCCGACCACCGCTCCTCGTGGGCGGCCGCTCGCTCCACCACTGCCTTGACGGCCCGTACCGCGAGTCCGGGCGTCGCCACCGCGAGGTCGATTCTCCACCCCGAATCGTTGTCGAACGCCCGCCCCCGGTACGACCACCACGTGTACGGCCCCTCCGCATCGGGATGCAGCGACCGTACGACGTCGACGTACCCGCCGTCCGCCGGGTCGAACACACGCCAGAGCCACTCGCGTTCCTCCGGCAGGAAGCCGGAGTTCTTCCGGTTGCCGCGCCAGTTCTTCAGGTCGGCCTCGCGATGGGCGATGTTCCAGTCGCCGCAGACGACGACCTCGCGCCCGTCGGCGGCGGCCCGCTCCCGCAACTCCTTGAGGTAGCCGAGGAACTCGGCCATGAACCGGACCTTCTCGTCCTGCCGTTCGGTCCCGACCTCACCGGAGGGCAGGTACAGACTGGCGACGGTGACACCGGGCAGGTCGGCCTCGACGTACCGCCCGCTGCCGTCGAACTCGGCCGAGCCGAACCCGATCCGCACCCGGTCGGGCTCCCGCCGCGTGTAGAGCGCCACCCCCGCGCGCCCCTTGGCGGCGGCGGGGGCGTGCACGACGTGCCAGCCGTCGGGCGACCGTACTCCTTCGGGGATCTGTTCGGGCTCGGCGCGCACCTCCTGCAGGCACAGCACATCGGCGGAGGTACCGTCGAGCCACTCCACGAAGCCCTTCTTCGCGGCGGCACGGATCCCGTTGACGTTCACGGAGGTCACAGTGAGCACCCGGGAACGATACCGGCAGACGACGGAGCCCCGGTCGACAGTATTCGCATAGATGTACGCTTTCCGGCGTGCATATTCGCCCTGTCTCCTTCGACCACCCCGACGCCGTCAAGCTCAACGACCTCGTCCAGGCCGAGTACCACGTCCGCTACGGCGACGGCGGCGACGCCACCCACCTGGACCCGGCGATGTTCGTACCGCCGGCCGGCCTCTTCCTGATCGCCTACGACGGGCAGGACCTCCCCGTGGCCACGGGCGGCTGGCGCTCCCAGGAGAAGAACGACGAGGGATACGCGGACGGGGACGCCGAGCTCAAGCGGATGTTCGTCATCCAGGAGATGCGCGGCCGGGGCCTGGCGCGCCGCATCCTCGCCGCCCTGGAGGAGGACGCCCGCGCGGCCGGCCGCGCCCGCATGGTCCTGGAGACGGGCACCAAGCAGCCCGAGGCGGTGGCCCTGTACACCTCCAGCGGCTACGAGCCGTGCGTGAAGTTCGGCTACTACCGCTTCCATGAAGAGAGCCTGTGCTTCGCGAAGGCGCTGTGAACCGCCGCCGCGGGTTCACCGGCTGTGCCGGTGCGCCCCCCTGTCGCCCGGGCGGGGGAAGCGGAAGTTCTTGAACAGGGGGGTCTCCCCCCACCTCGGCCCCCGCAGACGCAGGGCGTAGCTGACGAGGGCGTGGTTCAGCATGTACAGACGGTGCTCCTCTCGGCCCCCCTCGGAGAGCCGGTCGATGACCCAGGCCATGGGCGTGGCGCCGCCGTAGGCGTCCCTGGGCTCGAACAGGAGGTGCGAGCAGCCCACCTCACCCAGGACGTTCAGCGCGTACGCGAACGGATAGGGGCGGTTGACCCGGTCGTCGTCGGTGCGGTCCAGGTCCGGGAACCCGTCCACCAGCCGGTCCAGCGTCTTGTCGTTGATCAGGTCCAGCCGACCGGTGAGCAGGGCGGTCTGGACGATGTAGGCGTAGGAGATCCCGTGGAGGAAGTAGTTCGCTCCGGGATCGATGTGCACCCACTGGCCGACGACGTCCTCGACGAGGGCGTCCAGGTCCGGCACCTGCTCGTGCAGCCGGCCGAGGTTGTGCAGGGCGATGATGTAGTAGAGGCCCATGTGGGTGCGTTCGACGGGGGTGATGCGGCCCATCAGCTCCCTGGCCTCGGCCAGCCGGTCCCGGCCGTGGGTCAGGTACTCCTCGGGCCGCTCGCTCATGGCGATGGCGTTCAGCATGGTCAGGAGCGGATAGACCTTCGGAAAACTCTCCGACATCGGTTGCGGGAACGCGGGGGGCAGGCTCAGCTCGTCCGCGCGGTCGAGGTAGGAGAGGACTTCCTTCCTGTGGTCCCGGCCCTCGCCGGAGACGAACCGCTCGTAGCCGAGCAGCGAGATCACCGACAGCAGCATGGAGCCGCCGCGACCGCGGAAGAACGGTGCGGGGATCTTCTCCAGCAGGCCCAGCGCCTCGCGGACGTGGTTGCGCCGGCCGACCACCAGCCGGTCCCTCAGACCCAGTTGACCGAACGCGAGGAAGAGGGCGGAGTAGGCGGACAGCTTCTCGTAGTGGCCGTGCCGACCGGCGTTCTCGTCCTTGATCCGGTCCGGCTCGATGGTGTCGGCGACGGCCAGGATCTCCGCCGGGAAATCCGTCTCCGCATTGACCAGCAGGGCCCGGTCCAGGCCCAGCTTGGCGAAGGCGTCCATCAGGATGCAGCCGGCCATCACCCGGAAGTAGGGGTTCGTCTCGGCGCGGACGGCGTCCAGGATCGGGACGAGGCCCTGCTCGAGGTCGGAGCGGCGCAGGTGGCGGTCGGGATCCGCGACGTCGAGGACGAAGTGGGCGAGCAGACGGGAGAAACGGGTGTAGGCGCTGCTTTCGGCGCCCTTGGCGGCCAGCAGCTCGAACGTGTGGCGGATCCTCGCGGCGGCTTCGGCGTCGTAGGGGACGGGGTGCTGGCCGAGGCCTGTGCCACGCACCATGCGGCTCCACGGGGTGGCGATCACGCGGGTCTCGTTCGACAGGTGGTGCAGGCCGTCCACCGGTGCCGAGAACGACAGGGAGGTCACAGGGGGCTCCTTCTGTGCGGTGCGGGAGTGCGTGACGTGCTGCGGGAGGCGGGCCGGCGGCCGTCAGCCGCCCAGATGGGGCAGGCGGGGCACCGTGAGGCCGAGGAATTCGGTCCTGGTGCCCTCCAGCATCTGCAGCGCCCAGTTGAGCCACTTGATGCCCTCGCAGTAGATGGCGACCGGGCGGCGCTGGGTCTGGTAGGTGTCCATGAGCGTGCCGTCCAGCTCCTGCTGGAAGTGGAACGGCGGCATGGCCGTGAAGTGCTGCCCCATCATGAACACGAAACGGACCAGCCAGTAGGGGTCGTCCCTGAGGTAGGTCGAGTCGGGGTCGTCCAGTCCGAGGGCCGCCGTCATCACCGGGGCGAAGTGGTCCTCCATGCCTTCGGGCGCCGCCGGGTCCACCGCGCCTTGGGTGGCGACCACGTCCCGCACCCGGTACGACCTCTGGTACGGGTTGCCGTCCAGGAACGCGATGTCGACTCGGGGCGTCCTCCCCTCGCCGACATCGACGCCCAGGGTGAACCACTCGAAGTGGATCTCGTCGTAGTGGCCGATGGAGTTGTGCCACGGCTTGTTGTCGTACATCGCGTCGTCGCGGGTGTCCTTGCCCTCGCTCTTGAAGCCGATGGCTCTCGGGTCGAGGAACTTGATGCCCAGTGAGGCGGGGGTGATGGCGGCCAGCGCCGCGTCGACGTCCTCCTGCGGCGCCCCGGACTCGATGACGCGTTGGGCGCGCAGCAGCGGCCCGCTGTCGGCGATCTTGATGTTCTCGGTGTTGGTGTCGCCCATCACGAGCGAGTGATGGACCGGTTCCAGGACCTCGGCGAACTCGGGGGACTCCCGGAACCTCTTGAGCAGTGCCGCCGAGTTGAGGTAGGAGATCCCGTTGACCACGATCCGCTCTGTGTCGAGAAGGTGCTCGTTGAAGGTGCGCGGCGCCGTGCGGCGGCACAGCTCCAGGCGGTCCTCGATCTTCCTGAAGTAGGACACGTCCAGCGTCTCGCCCGGGGCCGGTACCCGGCCCACGCTGTGCACGTGGTCGCTCAGCACCCGGATGATCTGTTCGTAGAGGCGGGCGACCACCGCCGGCGGCGGGGTGTGCCGCTCGACGAACCGGCTGACCTCGTCCCCCTCCACGTAGCTCATCTCGTAGATGACCTCCCGGTCGACCGTACGGCCGTCGCGGCGAAGATGGGCGGGGACGGGGACCTCTCGCTCCAGGACGGTGTACACCTCGGGGAAGTAGCCGCGCACCGACGCGGGCAGGGCCTGCAGGAACTCCGCCTGCTTCCGTGCCTTCGCGAACGGCGGCAGCATCACGCCGTCCCCGTCCGGGTTCCACCGCGCGGTCGTGAGTGCCTCGCTGAGGATCTTCCGGACCGTGATGCCCTCCTCGCCCTCCTTCCTGACGAAGATCGTCATGGACTCGCTGCCGCCCTTGCCGAAGCTGACGACCGATTCGTCGCTGTCGATGTAGGCGTACACCGTGCTGGAGAGGATCCTGCGGCTGCGTGCGTTCTGAAGGACCCGCTCGTTCTCCTCCGTCAGGCCCAGGACGCAGGCGTACTCGAACTCGTCCAGGGCGGGGTTGAGACGCCGCTTCCACGCCTCGGCCGGCTCCACCACACGGATCACATGCGTGTCACAGGGGCCGGCGTCCACTCCGGTGGCGCCGAGACCCCCACCGAGGGCGATGATCTGGCAGTTGCCGTTGAGATGGATCCGCCGTGGAGCGTCGGCACCGAGGGCCCCGCCCACGAGCACGGCTCGGGTGGCGTCCTGCAGGTCCCTGCGGGACTGAACCGGCACGCCCTCGGGCGACACCAGCGGGATCTCCGCCTCGGTGACGCGGCCCAGTATCCGCTCCACGGCGTCGCCGTGCGGGCGCGCGTCCGACAGGGCGACCGCGTCGTTCAGCGAGACCGCGCCGGAGACGGCCAGAGCCGCCAGCCAGCCGGGGGTGTCGCCGCCTTCGAGGTAGTGGTCGCTCTGCGCGAACAGCGCGGGCCGGTGCTGGGCGAGGGTGTGGAACAGCAGGTACTGGTGGACGATGCGGCGGCCTGCCGGGGAGGCGCCGCCGGCGTGCGGGCCGTCGAGCGTCTGCCGGTGGATCTGCCCGGCTGTCGGCTGGGTGTCCAGCAGCAGCCCGGTCCGGCGGGCCAGACATGCGTCGTCGACGTCTGCGAGTCGGTCGAAGTGGAAGACGACGACCTCCGGACGGCGGGTGTCGACCGTCCTCGTCGTCATGCCGCCGGCGCCGTCGAGGACCCTGAGTTCGACCTGGGCCCTGCCCAGTGACGTGGGGTCATCACCGGTGAGCCTCTTCTTCAGCCGCGCCCTGACGACGAGTTCGCCCCGGTCGACGGCGATGTGGTCCCGGTGGTTGCGCGTGTGCTGGAAGACTTCGAGGAACCGGTGGAAGGCGGGGGAGCCTTCGCGGTGGGGCCGCAGCATCTCCGCCGTGATGACGCGCCCCAGCGCCCGGGAGACGTAGGCGTCGCAGAAGTCGCTCTCGGCGGCCACCCGGAACAGCTCCCGGACCACGTCGTAGTGACGGTGTGTCAGCTCTTCGTCGGCGGTGTAGAGCCTCTCCAGGTTCTCCATCAGGGCGTCCGTCACGTCGACGGAGCGCAGGAACCTCTCGGTGTCCCCGGGACTCCCGGTGTACGCCATGACCGGTGCGGCGATGGCGTTGTCCCTCAGCAGTTGAACGGACTTGGCGCCCAGGCCCAGCTCCAGCACCATGTCCGCGTCGAGGCCGCCGAGCGTCTCGCAGGTGTCCCGGGATGCCATGACCTGGTCCGTCATCGCCAGGACCCCCTGGCGGACGGCGGACGCTGTGGTGAGCAGCGACATGTCGTGGTTGGACACCACGGGGACGCGTGGCTCTTCGAAGCGGATCCGGTGGGTGGTGAGGAACCGCTCCAGAGCGTCGCGGGCCGGCCGCATCCGCGCCGAGTGGGCCAGGAACACGGTGGGATCCTTCAGTTCCCGGGTGACCACCTCCGGGAAGGCGGCGACGAACCGGTCGAACTCGGACTTGAGACCGGAACGCACGTAGAGGTTCGCCTGTGTCGGCGAGTACGTCTTGTGCAGTTCGACATCCGCGACCGGGTACGCGGCGCCTGTCGCGTCGAGAACGTCCGCGAGGCCCTCAGGGGTCCGCGCCTTCACGGCGACCACGTGGAAGGGCTCGGGAACCAGGGGTGTCCGCCGGACGGAGTCGTCCAGATACGAGGCGATGTTCCGGGCGAACGCCTCGTCGGTGCTCCGGGCGCCGGCGGCCAGGAGCATCAGCGGCGTGAAGGCCTGGGCGATCCGCGCACCGTCGGAGACCGAAAGGGATCCGCTCGCCACCGCGGCCGTCAGGATGCCGAAACTCTCGCCGGTGTAGGCGATGAAACCGGCGCGGGTTCCGGTTTCGGCGATCCGGTGCCGCAGACAGGCGTCCAGGGCCAGGCTGTGCACCAGCAGGGCTGCCCCGATGAAGCCCTGGCGCTCCATCGTGCCCTCCGGAAGGTTCTCGGGGGCCATGAGGAGGAGGTCGGGCCGGGCGGCGAAACCGAGGGCGCGGGCGGCCTCCCGGTAGAGGTCGGTGATCTCCGGGATCCCGGAGTCGAAGAGGGACCGGCCGAGACCCTGGTAGAAGGCCCGGCTGCCGAGACCGGGGAAGAACCCGGCCACGCGGACGCGGTCCCTGGTACTGAGGACGTCCTCCACGAGGGCGGGCCGTCCAAGGGTGTCCGGCATCGGATCGGCATGGGAAAGAGAGCGGGACACAGGCATCCCCTTCTCGGGTGTTCTGGGCGGAAACGGAAGGCACCTTCGTTCCGTCGAGGTGCGTCACGCGCTCGCCTTCGGGCGCGGGAGGGGGCGTTCCCGAGGAACGCACTTCGGGAATTCGACCGACGCATCACATCGGGCTCCCATGGAAATTCTTTCCACCCGCCCGACCTATTTCAACAGACACCGATACAGGGTTTGTCAGACCTCTTCAAGCCGCGCAAGACACACATCAAGAATACTCAAGAAAATGTCAGAGAAATATCAAAAGTGCTGGTCAAGACGGTTCAGGCAAGTCGACGGACCACCTGCCGCCACCCCGACGAAAAACAACTATCCACACCTGCTGAACGAAAAATAGAAAAGCGGATCCGAGGAACCTGAAGGTTCCTCGGATCCGCTTTTCGAGACCCTTGTTCGAGACGTTTACCCCCGCAGTGGGCGGCCCTATTGCGCGCCGGCTTCCAGTTGGTCCGCCCGACGGGCGGCGGCCGGCGCGGTCCTGGAGGCGGCGGGGGCGCCACCCAGGGATCCTCCCGCCACCACGACGAGCCCGGCGAGGGCGAGACCGGCTCCGACCCACAGCGGGGAGACGTACCCGTACCCGGCAGCGAGGGCCAGCCCGCCGAGCCAGGCGCCGATCGCGTTGCCGACGTTGAAGGCCGCGATGTTGGCGCCGGAGGCCATGGTGGGCGCGTCGGCGGCGTACTTCATGGTCCGCACCTGCAGGCCGGGCGCCGTCGCGAGGCCGATGGTGCCCATCAGCAGCAGCGACAGGACCGTGGCCACCTTGTTCTCCGCCGCGAGGGCGAAGACGGCCATGACCACCGCGAGGACGGCCATGTTGCCGATCAGAGCGGCGTTGAGGGACTTGTCGGCGGCCTTGCCGCCGATGAAGTTGCCGATGAAGGTGCCCACACCGAACAGGACCAGCAGCCAGGGCACGGTGCTGTTGGAGAACCCGCTGACCTTGGTGAGCGTGAAGGCGATGTAGGTGTAGCCGCCGATGACGCCGCCGAAGGCGAGGATGCTGAGCGCGATGGACACCCACACCTGACCGCGGCGGAAGACGGCCAGTTCGTTGCGCAGGTTGGTCGGCGTGGCCGCCGTGGTCTGCGGGACCAGGGCCTGGATGCCGACCAGCGTGACCACGCCGATGACCGTGATGGCCCAGAAGGTGGAGCGCCAGCCGAGCTGCTGGCCGAGGAAGGTGCCCAGCGGCACCCCGAGCACGTTCGCGGCGGTCAGTCCGCCGAACATGAGCGCGATCGCGCTGGCCTTCTTGTTCTCGGCGACCATGTCCGAGGCGACGACCGCGCCGACACTGAAGAACGCTCCGTGGCACAGGGCCGCGACCACCCGGCCGACCATCAGCAGCGCGTAGGTGGGAGCGATCGCGGAGATCAGGTTGCCCGCGATGAACAGCACCATCAGGCCGACCAGGACCTTCTTGCGGTCGAAGCGGGAGAGGGCGGCGGTCAGCGCGAGGGCGCCGATCGCGACACTGAGCGCGTAACCGGAGACCAGGTACCCGGCGACCGATTCCGAGACGTCGAAGTCGCCTGCTACCTCCGGCAGCAGGCCTACGATCCCGAACTCTGTGAGGCCGATGCCGAAGCCCCCCAGCGCCAGGGCGATGAGCCCGATAGGCATGAGAAAAACCCTCCGTTGCAGTGGCATGCGGTACGGGGCGTGCCGTTGCGGAACGCTGACGCATCGAAGTATCGCAGAACATCGATATGTGATGTCAAGGGGGTACGGGTGGGACCCGGCCGGGCGGCCGGCAGCTTACGAAGCCGTAACGTATCGCCTATCATCGATACATCACAGTCGGCCCCGCGTCCGCCCCGGAAGGCTCATGACGACACACGACACGCCTGCGGCAGAGGAGCTCGCGCCCCTGCTCGAACCGCTCAAGGCACTCGCCAACCCCGTGCGACTCCAAGTGCTCCAGTGGCTGCGCGAACCGGAAGACCACTTCCCGGTCAACCCGGCCGTCACCGACCCGCGCGCGGTCGGCGTCTGCGTCAGCCACATCCAGGCCAAGACCGGACTCGCCCAGTCCACGGTCTCCGCCTACATGGCCGTACTCGAACGCGCGGGTCTCGTCCGCTCCACACGCGTCGGCAAGTGGACCCACTACCGGCGCGACGAAGAGCACATCACCTGGCTCATCGAGGAACTCGGGCGAAGCGTCGGGGATGTCCACGTGGCTCAGCTCCTCACCTCCTGACGTGCCACTGCCCGCCTCGTGACGTGCGGCCCGGGACGTTCACGGCCTCAACCGCCTCCTCCGCACCGCCCGGACGGCAGAGGTCCCGTGCCGCCGACACCGCGGCCGCACCGACCCTGACGGCGACGCGCGCCGGCCCGACGCCCTTGGGTCGACGCGGTGTTCGGCGGCACCGGGGTCCGTGCGCCGTCGGCGGCGCGGACGCCGCGCCCCCTCAGAACGATCCGGACACCTTCCTTGCCGACGACCCCTCGGCGTCCGCCGGCGGGGTCGTCCGCAGTCGCGGGAGTATGCCCGGGACGGCGATCCCCGGCAGGAGGAGCCGCCACAGCGCGGAGATCCGGGCGGGCAGGTCCCGCCGGTTGCTGTAGGCCTGCGACATCACTTGCAGGCCGGTGAAGGCCCCGACCACGGTCGAGGCCACCTCTGCCAGGTCCATCCCCGGCAGCAGTTCACCCTGCTTCTCCGCCTGCCGGAGAAGGTCCTCCACCACGGAGACCGACTGGTTGTACGGCGCCTGGGCCGGGAACGAGAAGGACGACTGCTCGACGGCCAGCCGCACGCTGGCCCTGAGCACCGTGTCGGTCTGCAGCCGGCGGGCGAAGCCCAGCGTGAGATCAATGGCCGCCTGGAGCTTCACCGCCTGGTCCGGTACCACGAGAGCCTCGCCCTGGGCCTCCACCAGCGCCATGGCGATCGCCTCTTTCGAGGGGAAGTGGTGGTACAGGGCCCCGCGCGTGAGACCGGCCCTGGCCAGGATCTCGTTGGTGCTCGCCGCGTCGTATCCCCGCTCGCCGAACACGTCTGCGGCGGCTTCCAGGATCGAGTGTCTCGACCTGATCCCTCGCTCCTGTCGAGCCATCCCCAGACCTCGCATCTCACGCCAGGAAACATACAAACCTGTCTGCATTGTATGGGACCCGGACATGGGCGCCACCCTTGGGAAGCACATCGCGTCACGGCCGTCCGAGACGGAAGCCGACTCCGCGCACCGCGATGATCCAGCTGCTCGATCCGAGCTTGCTGCGCAGGCTGCTGACGTGCGTGTCGATCGTGCGTCCCCGGTGGGACCAGTCGTCCCCCCACACCTGGCTCATCAGCCGGCGGCGGGAGTGGGTGGCGCCCGGCTCCGAGACGAGCAGGTGCAGCAGGTCGAACTCCTTGGGGGTGAGCTCCACGCGCCGGCCCTCCACCAGCAGCTCACGGGTGTCCGCGTCCATGCGCAGCGGCCCGTACGTCACGACCCGGCCCCCCGGTCTCCGAGGACGGGCCCGGCGCATCACCGCCTCCATCCGGGCCAGCAGTTCCCGCAGGCCGTACGGCTTCACGACGTAGTCGTCCGACCCCGCCTGCAACCCGAGCACGCAGTCGAGTTCGGCTCCCCGCGCGGTCACGGTGATGATCGGAACGTCGCCGACCTCCCGTATCCGCCGGCACACCTCCAGTCCGTCCAGGTCAGGGAGGTCGAGGTCGAGCAGCACCAGGTCGACACCGTGGTGAGCCTCCAGCGCCTGGGCCCCCGTGGCCACACTCCTGGCCGCGTAGCCGTGCCGGCGCAGTTCCTGCACCAGGGTGCCGGCGGCCTGGGTGTCCTCGACGACCAATACCTGCAGCGCCTGCCCGCCATCGGACTTCACGGGCTCCGCCTCCGCCTCGGCCTGCGGCGGTGTGCCGTCGGGCGGCCCTCCGCCGGACCGCCGACCGCGCTCCGTCGCACGCGCTCGGACCGAATCCATGACCTGCCCGTTCATCCAACGCCCTCCCCCGGGTACGACAGATCGAACTGTTGAGCGTTCACTCCCTTGGGAAGTTACCAGGCAAGGTTGTCTGATTGTCAACCGGCACCCGGCAGGCAGCACGTTCACGAACCCGACAGCAGCGACTCCGAACATGCACCCCACCAGGGGAGAAACCATGGCATTTCGCATCACCGTCCCCTTCCGGGGACTACCCCTCCTCAATTCACGGGTGTGAGAAGTGAACGTAACCAGGCCTTAAACCAAGCAGATTGACCCAATTTTGCACTCGCTTTACTCGCAAAACAGACCGGCCTGCCTGTATGTTGGTTGCTACACGCGTTCAACCAGTGACGGGGGAGGTCCGGGCGCGCGGTCTGGTCCGCCCTGTCCGCACACAGACAGGAGTGCCGCGGATGCTGACGTCGGTCGAAACTCCCGGGATCGGCAGCGCTTCGGTGACCGGAGCGCCGCTCACCACGACGGTTCCCCGTGAATACGTCCATCGGGCCTCCGTGGCCGAGGTGTTCCTCACCGGATGGGAGGAGGCCCCGAGCCACGGGACCGGTCATCTGCCCGACTCCTATACGGTCCGAGCGCAGTGGCCCCGGAGTCACGCGGTGTTCGCACCGGTCGGCGACCACCAGGACCCGCTGCTGCTGCTGGAGTCGATACGCCAGGCCGGAATGCTGCTGTCCCACGCCGAGTACGGCGTTCCGTTCGGCCATCAGTTCCTGATGTGGGACCTCTCCTTCGCCGCCGGCGCCTCGGCGTTCGCCGTCGGCTCCAGCCCGACGGATGTCGAGCTGCGGACCGTCTGCCACGACATCGTCCGACGCGGCAGGACCCTGGCGGGGATGCGCTACGACGTCTCCGTCCGGCGCGACGGGGTCCCCGTGGCGACCGGCAGCGCCGGATTCAGCTGCACGAGCCCCGCCGCGCACCGGCGGCTGCGCGGCGGACGCCCCACCACGACCGACCGCCCCCTGCCCGCGCCGGTGGACCCGGCCCGGGTGGGTCACACCAACCCGCAGCACGTCCTGCTCGCCGCTCCGGTGGCAGCCGGGGGGAACCGGTGGGAGCTTCGCGTCGACACCGGTCACCCGATCTTCTTCGACCACCCGGTCGACCACGTGCCCGGCATGCTGCTGATCGAGGCCGCCCGGCAGACGGCCCGTGCGGCGACCCGGCAGCCCGGCGCTCTCCTCCTGGCCCTGGACAGCAAGTTCACGCGCTATGCCGAGCTCGACGCCCCCTGCTGGATGGAGGCCCGCGTACCACGCCGCGACGCGGGCGGGGATCTTCGCGTCCAGGTGCGGGGCACCCAGCAGGGCGAGCAGGTCTTCGCCGCCGAGTTGGTACTGCGTCCGGCCCCCTGACCTGTCGTACCGCCTGAAGGACCTGGAGAGCCGTGTCATGCGCACCGTTCTGATCACCGGCGCCGCGGGCTTCCTCGGCGGTCATGTCGCCCAGGAAGCCGAGCGGCGGGGCGCGGCCCTGACCCTGATGTCGCACCGCCGGCCCGTGCACGCCGCGGGGTCCGGTCGTCGCGTCGTGCCGGCCGACCTCACCGATCCCGACTCACTGCACGGTATGTGCGAGGGCGTGGACGTTCTGCTGCACTGCGCCTCGTACGTCGGCACCACGCCGGAGGCCAACGAGTCCGTCAACGCCCAGGGAACACGGAACCTCCTTGCCGAGGCCCACCGCGCCGGCGTGTCCCGCATCGTGTACGTGAGCACGGCCTCCGTCTACGGGCGCGGCACCTTTCGGGGCGCCGACCCCGCACAGCTGGTACGGAATCCGGGATCGCCCACCTCGCTGTCCCGCGCCGCGGCCGAGGACGCCGTCCTCGAGGCGGGCGGGGTGGTCCTGCGTCCGCATCTCGTCTACGGCCCAGGGGACACCTGGGTGGTACCTGGCCTGGTCCGTCTTCTGCGTGCCCTGCCCGGTACCGTCGAGGGCTGGACCGCCCGGATGTCCGTCATCTCCGTACGGGACCTGGCCCGCCTCGTGGTCGGTTCCGGTCTCGCGCCCGCTGCCGACCTGACGTCGCTCACGTACCACGCGACCCACCCGGTGCGGGTCACCGCGGAAACCCTGCTCCGCGCTGCGGCCGGGTGCGCCTCGCTCACCTGGCCGCAGCGGCGGCTCTCGGTGCCACAGGCCCGGGAGCTTCTCGCGGCGGACAGTCAGTCGTCGCGTGCGCTCGACATGCTGAGGACCGACCACTGGTTCGACGGCGTGCCGCTGTGGCGCGATCTGCGTCTGGTCCCGGGCCCGGAATTCGCCGCCGACTTCCCCGAGTCGGCGCGGTGGTACCGCCGCACGCTGCTTCCCGCCTGACGCGTACGAGGAGTTGACCCGCCTCACCGCCGCGCGCCGGACACACGGCAAGAGGCCCGCCCCCGAGGGGACGGGCCTCCATGCTGCGTGGACCTGAGGGGATTTGAACCCCTGGCCCCCTCGATGCGAACGAGGTGCGCTACCGGACTGCGCCACAGGCCCTTGCAACGAGTGAAACTCTAGCATCCCCCTCGCCTGGTCAGGAAATCCGTTCCCCGGCCTCCCCACCTGCGGGCGATCGTGCCGCCGAAGCCGCCCCCGCTGCGGGCGATCGTGCCGCCTCCGGTGCCCTGACGGCCCGGGGACCCCCCATGGGCGGCACGGGCGGGCGCCGGGGCGCCCGCTCCGGAGAGGCGCCCCGTGAGCGCCGGCTGCCGCGGTCCCCCCGGGTGACCGCAGCTGCCGGGCATCGCACGGACACCGGGCACCCGCACCCGGGGCCGCACCCGGGGCCGTCCCCTACTCGTTGGCGGCCCGAGGCCGGTTCCCCTCCTCGTACTGGTCGAACAGCGGCGTCCGCCCCCGCTCCCGCGACCGCCGAGCCGACGCCGCACGTCGGGCATCGCTCCGGTCGGAGGCATCCGCGTCGGCAGCCTCCGCCCGCTCCCCCGGCTCCGCCCCGGCCCCCGGTTCAGCGCCGCCCGCCGAGGGCGCCGCCTCCGCCGCACTCGACCGCGCCGAGCTCCACGCGTCCGGCGCCCCGAGATCGACGCTCGGCGTCGCCCGCGGGGCGACCGGCGCGGTCACATACGTCGGCAGCGGCACCGGCACCGGGTCCCAGCTCTCCCCGTGCCCGGGCCTGCGCTGCCGCTCCCGCTGCTGGTCCACCCACTCCGCGTGGTCCGTCTGCTCCACGAGTGCGCGCCGGTCGGCGGCCAGTGCGGACGGCCCGGGGTCGTACTCCGGCTCGGGGCCGTCCTCCACCTCGTCGGCATCGGAGCCGCCCGGCGGCCGCCGCCTCGGCTGCCGCTCCCGCAACCGCTGCGCCGCCGCCTCGGCCCGCCGCCGGTCCATCGTGTACGTGAACCGCTTGCGCTCCTGCGCCCGCAGATACGCGATGTACCCGCTCAGCAGCACAGCCGGCACACCCGGCGCCCACAGGAACGCGAGGCCTCCGACCGCGGCCACGATCGCGCCGAGCGTGAACGCCAGGAAGAGGAACACCGTCGTACGCCGCCGGCGCGCGAGCACCTTCGAGCGCCGAGCGCGCGCCATGGCCTCCGCCGAGGTGGCCTTCCGCGCCCGGGGCACACGTCCGGGGGCGCCCGGCTCGGCCGCTCGCGGCTCCCTCGGCTCCGCCCGCTCCTGCTGCTGCCGGGACCGGTCCTCCGGCTCCGGCTCCGCCTCCACTCGCGCCCGGGGCTGCCGCTCGGTCGGGGGCATGGCGAAGGCCCGGACGTCCACCGATCCGGTGACACCGTCCGGCCGCGCGCCGGGCTCCCCCTCGTCGGCGGAGCGCGCCCGCAGGTCCTTGGCGTATCGGCGCTCCATGCCCGCCCGTCCGGACAGCAACCGGATGGCGGTGCTGAAGCGTTCCGTCGGACGAGACTCGTTCAACTCGTCCTGCCTACGGAGCCACATCGGCACCAAGTAGGCGGCCCAGGCCCCGACAATGACTGCGTAGATGAGGCCGCTGCTGCTCACGCCTCACACGGTAGAGGGGTTTGCGTGAGGCCATCTGCCAATTGGGCCGGTGTGTCGCACGATCTGGCTGATATTTCGAACTTTTTTTGGGACCGATGCGATCAGCGGACCGCCGAGGCCGCTAATTCATTGCCCCGAGACGGACGCGAGACGATCGCCACTCGATCAAATTCGAACACAGTTTTTATTTCCCGGGGTGGGTCTGCTGAGAGCGTGCCCGGCGCCAGCGCGCCAGCAGTCCCTCGGGCACCTCTTCCGCGGTGAGCGCGAAGACCAGATGGTCCCGCCAGGCCCCGTCGATGTGCAGATAACGCGGCCGGAGCCCTTCCTCGCGGAATCCGAGTTTCTCCACGACCCGGCGGCTCGGACGGTTCTCGGGGCGAATGCAGACCTCGATGCGATGCAGTCCCACGGTGCGGAAGCAGTGGTCGACGACGAGCGCCACGGCCGTCGGCATCACCCCACGGCCCGCGACCGCCTCGTCCACCCAGTAGCCGACGTGCCCCGAGCACATCGAGCCCCAGGTGATCCCGGCCACCGTCAACTGCCCCACCATGCGCCCCTGGTACTCGATGACGAAGGGCAGCATCCGGCCGGCCCTGGCCTCGGCGCGCAGATGCCGGACCATCTGCCGGTAGGTCGGCCGGTGCGCTGTCGGGCCGCCGGGCCCGGGCGGCGGAATGGTCGCCTCCCACGGCCGCAGCCACTCCCGGTTGCGCCGGTTGACCTCGCGCCAGGCCCGCTGGTCGCGCAGCCGTATCGGCCGGAGGACGACATCGCCGTCCACCAGCTCGACGGGCCAGGATGGGCCGTTCAGCTCGCACCCCCACTCGGTCTGGGGCGGTCCTCGCGGACCGCGGACCCGCCGGCGTCGGCCCGGGGGTGGTCCCCGCCGCGGATCTGGTCGACGGCATGGATCAAAAGGGGCTCCAGGACGGCCAGTCCGTCCCTCACCCCGCCGGTGGACCCCGGCAGATTGACGATCAGCGTCCCGTCGGCGACTCCGGCCAGTCCCCGGGAGAGCGCCGCCGTGGGCACCTTCTCCCTTCCGAACGCTCTGATGGCCTCGGGAATGCCCGGCACCTCGTAGTCGATCACCGCGCGGGTCGCCTCCGGGGTGCGGTCGGTCGGGGACATGCCGGTGCCCCCGGTGGTCACGATCACGTCGTAGCCGGCGCGCGAGCCCGTCCGCAGGGCGTCCCGAACCGGGTCACCGTCCGGGACGACCCAGGGGCCGTCGACCGCGAAGCCGAAGCGGACGAGCGCCTCGGCGATCAGCGGTCCGCCCTTGTCCTCGTACACGCCCGCGGCCGCGCGGTTCGAGGCGGTCACCACCAGGGCCGCGTACGGCGCCGGGAGGGCACCGCCGACCGGCGGCTCGGCCGGTGCCTTCATGCCCGGCTCCAGTCGCCCGACTTCCCGCCCGTCTTCTCCTCCACGCGCACGTCCGTGATCACCGCCGCCTTGTCGACCGCCTTGACCATGTCGATCACGGTGAGCGCCGCGACACTGACCGCGGTGAGCGCCTCCATCTCGACACCCGTGCGGTCGGTGGTCTTCACGGTGGCCGTGATCTCCACGGCGTCGTCCGCGACCGACAGATCCAGCTTCACACCGGAGACCGCGAGCGGGTGACACAGAGGGATGAGGTCGGGGGTGCGCTTGGCGCCCATGATGCCCGCGATGCGCGCGGTGGCCAGCGCGTCGCCCTTGGGCACCCCCTCACCGCGCAGCAGGTCGATTACGCGCGGCGAGACCAGCACACGGCCGCTGGCGCGGGCGGTGCGCTCGGTGACGTCCTTCCCGGAGACGTCGACCATGCGGGCCGCGCCCGCGTCGTCGATATGGGTCAGTCTGTCCTGCGAACTCATGTGCTGCGGCACTCCCGGTCCGGGCCCGGCACGCGGGCTGCTGTGCGCGACACCGTACCGCCAAGTCGCCCGGGTATCCGGCCGAGGTCCGGGGTCCGGACAGGTTCCGCGGTCAGCCGAGCAGGACCACCTCGACCTCCGTGCCCGGCTCGACGGATGTGTCGTCCTCCGGGACCACGATCAGGGCGTCCGCCTGGGCGAGGGCCGCGATCAGATGGGAGCCGGCGCCGCCCACCGGGGTCACCGTGCCGTCGGCATACGTGCCGCGCAGGAACTGCCGGCGGCCCGCGGGCGATGTCAGGGCCTTGTCCGCCTGGAGAACGGCTCTGGTCCGGGGGCGGTGCACGTCCGGCAGGCCCATCAGGGCGCGGATCGCCGGGCGTACGAACAGCTCGAAGGAGACGTACGACGACACCGGGTTGCCCGGCAGCGCCAGCAGCGGCGTGTGGTCGGGGCCGATGGAGCCGAAGCCCTGGGGCTTGCCGGGTTGCATGGCGAGCCTGCGGAACTCGACGCCGCCGCCCGCCTCGTCCGCGTCGCCCGCGGCGGACAGCGCCTCCTTGACGACGTCGTACGCGCCCACGCTCACCCCACCGGTGGTGACCATGAGGTCGGCCCTGACGAGCTGGTCCTCGATGGTGGAGCGCAGCGTGTCCGCGTCGTCGGCGACCGCGCCGACCCGGTAGGCGATGGCGCCCGCGTCCCGGGCGGCGGCGGTGAGGGCGAAGCTGTTGGAGTCGTAGATCTGGCCGGCCGCCAGTTCCTCGCCGGGCTGCACGAGTTCGCTTCCGGTGGACAGGACGACCACGCGCGGGCGCGGGCGCACACGTACCGTGCCGCGGCCGATCGCGGCGAGCAAGGCGATCTGCGGTGGCCCGAGGACGGTGCCGGCCGCCAGGGCGAGGTCACCGGCCCGGACGTCGCTGCCCTCGGCGCGCACGTGCGCCCGTGCCTCGGCCGGACGGTGGACCCGCACCTGTCCGGTGGCCCCGTCGGGCGCGAGGCTGCGGGCAGACATCCCGGAGACGGGGCCCCCGCCCAGCCCGCCGTCGGTCCACTCCACGGGGACGACGGCCTCGGCGCCGGGCGGCAGCGGGGCGCCGGTCATGATGCGCGCGGCCTGGCCGGGCCCGACGTGCAGCAGGTCGGCCGCGCCCGCCGCGACGTCGCCGATCACCGTGAGGACGGCCGGGAACTCCTCGCTCGCCCCCGCGACGTCCGCGACCCGCACCGCGTACCCGTCCATGGAGCTGTTGTCGAACGGCGGCAGGGACAGGGGCACCGTGACGTCGTCGACCAGGACGCAGTCCTGGGCGTCGAGCAGGTTCAGCTCGATCGGCTCCAGGGGGCGGACGGTGGCGAGGACGTCCTCCAGGTGTTCGTCCACCGACCACAGGCGGTCCTGGCCGGTGGTGCGGGTCGCGGCGGCGCTCAAGTCGCTACATCTCCTCGGCTACGAAGCTGCGAAGCCAGGTCCGGAAGTCCCGGCCCAGGTCCTCACGTTCGCATGCGAGTCTGACAATGGCACGCAGATAGTCGCCACGGTCGCCGGTGTCATAGCGGCGGCCCTTGAAGACCACGCCGTGCACCGGGCCGCCGACCTTCTCGTCCGCGGCGAGCTGCTGGAGGGCGTCGGTCAGCTGGATCTCGTTGCTGCGGCCCGGTTCGGTCTTGCGCAGGATGTCGAAGATGTGCGGGTCGAGGACGTAGCGGCCGATGACGGCGTAGTTCGACGGGGCGTCCGCCGGGTCCGGCTTCTCCACCAGGCCGGTCACCTGGACGACGTCGCTGTCCTCGGTGGTGTCCACGGCCGCGCAGCCGTAGAGGTGGATCTGCTCGGGCGAGACCTCCATGAGCGCGATCACGCTGCCGCCGTACTGCTCCTGGACCTCGATCATCCGCTTGAGCAGCGGGTCGCGCGGATCGATCAGGTCGTCGCCGAGGAGGACCGCGAAGGGCTCCCGGCCGACGTGCGGGGCGGCGCACAGGACGGCGTGGCCGAGGCCCTTGGGGTCGCCCTGGCGGACGTAGTGCATGGTGGCGAGGTCACTGGACTCCCGGACCTTCGCGAGCCGCTCGGCGTCGCCCTTCTTCTCCAGGGCCGACTCGAGCTCGTAGTTGCGGTCGAAGTGGTCCTCCAGAGGGCGCTTGTTGCGTCCGGTGACCATCAGGACGTCGTCGAGCCCCGCGGACACGGCTTCCTCGACCACGTACTGGATCGCGGGCTTGTCGACGACCGGCAGCATTTCCTTGGGCGTGGCCTTGGTGGCCGGCAGGAACCGGGTACCGAGGCCGGCAGCGGGAATGACAGCCTTGGTGATCCTGGGGTGCGACTGAGTCATGTCCGCAACGATATCCGGTGGATATGTGCGGAAACTGTGGCTCCGGTCAGTCCGCTCTCCTATGAGCGCATTATGAATGAGGAGGCCACCGACCCGTGGGTCCCATGGAACGCCGGACGGATTCTGGCAAGCGAATGTTGCGGCGAGGCTTCCTCTCTGTGAGGAGCGGATTGACCGCCGATGACGTGCGGGAGTCGGCGACGGCTCTGGCCGAGCGGGCCCTGGAGCTGCCCGAGCTGGCGGACGCGCGCACGGTGGCGGCGTACGTCTCCGTGGGGAGCGAACCCGGCACGCTCGCGCTCCTGGACGCACTTCACGCCCGTGGCGTGCGCGTACTGCTCCCGGTGCTCCTGCCGGACAACGACCTCGACTGGGGGACGTATGCCGGGCCGGGTTCCCTGGTGAGCGTGCGGCACGGCGGTCGGATGGCCCTGCTGGAACCCGCGGGCGAACGCCTGGGCCCCGAGGCCGTCCGGGAGGCCGACGCCATGCTGCTGCCGGGGCTGGCCGTGGACGCCCGCGGTATGCGCCTCGGGCGTGGCGGCGGCTCCTACGACCGGGTGCTGGCCCGTCTGGAACGCGCGGGCGCCGACCCCGCCCTGGTGGTGCTCCTGTACGACGCGGAGGTCGTCGAGCGCGTCCCCGAGGAGGCGCACGACCGGCCGGTGCACGCCGTGGTGACCCCCTCGGGAGTACGCCGGTTCCGCCGCCGGTCGTGAGAGCCGTATGAGAGCCGTATTCGTGTGAAAGCGACCCTCGACGAGAAAGGCGGCCCCCGACGACGTTCGACGCCACCGAGGGGAAATGCGCCCTCGAGAGAAAAACGGTCCTCCACACGCGCGTGGAGGACCGTTTTCACGGAGCGTGCGGGCCCGTCAGGGCTTGAGCTCCAACGTGTCGGTCGTGCTCTTGTCCACCGCGTTCTTCGAGAAGTCCCACGGCAGCAGCTCGCCCTCCACCCACTTCTCCGTCTGGTCGGTGTAGTGGGCGCTGTAGGCGTGGCCCGAGGCACCGCTGAGGTTGATCCACCTGGACTTGTCGAGGTCGTCCAGGTTGACCACCATCCGCATCGACGGCACCCACAGGGCGTTGTAGCCGCCCGCCGCGTTCCAGCCGGTGGCGTTCACGGTGGCCTCGCCGCCGTCCAGCTTCCAGGGGCCGCGGTTGAGCATGTACTGCAGTATGCGCGGGCCGTCGGTGCCCAGGGTCTGGTTCTTCAGGAACAGGCGGTGCAGCCGGCCCCAGCTCCAGGTGTCCATGTCCTTGCCGAGCTTGGCGACCAGTTCCCAGGTCGCGTCCTTCATGGCGCGCCCGAACAGCTCGTCACGCGTCGTCGCGGCCGGGTCGGTGCGCGTCGCGGGCGTCTGCCACCAGTCGTTCTTCTCGTCGTCGACGATGTTGCGCACCACCTCGAACCAGCGGTCCCCGCCGTCCGGCTGCGCCTGGTCGGCCTCGCGCTGGCCGCACTCGCGCACCTTGCGGTCCTCGTCGGCCGGCCCGGTGGAGTCGGCGGGCTCCACCCACAGGCACTGGCCCTTGACCCTCAGCTCCTTGGGAAGCTTGTTGCCGAAGGCCAGCTTGAGGATGTTGCGCCACACGGCGTTGAAGTACGCGGTCGCCGCCGAGTCGGAGTCCTGGGTGTAGTCCCAGCCCTCCAGCAGCTTCTGCGCCGCGCGGACGTGCTTGTCCGAGACGTCGATCTTGAGCAGCTTGGGCACCAGCAGCTTGGCGATCTCGCTGCTGTTGTCGAGCTGCATCTGCCGCATGTCGTCGGTCGAGATCTTGCCGCCGCCCTTGATCTTCGACTCGATCAGGTCGGTGATCCGCTGGCTGCGTGAGCCGTAGCCCCAGTCCGTGATGAGCGTGTAGGGGTACCTGTCCTTGTCGATCACGGCCTGGTTGGCGGTGACGATGTACCCGCGCCTGGGATTGAACTCGTAGGGCAGCGCGGACTGCGGGATGTAGCCGGTCCAGTCGTACTTCGAGTTCCAGCCGGGCGCCGGGATCGAACCGTCGTCGCCCTGGGTGCGCGTGGGGATCCTGCCCGGCAGCTGGTAGCCGATGTTCCCCCGGGTGTCGGCGTAGATCAGGTTCTGCGAGGGCACGTCGAAGGAGCGGGCCGCCTGGCGGAACTCGGTCCAGTTCGACGCCTTGTCGATCGCGAAGACGGCGTCCATGGTGGTGCCGGGGTCCAGCGCGGTCCAGCGCAGGGCGACACCGTAGCCGTCGGCGCGGTCGGGGGCCGCGGTGTCGACGGTGGCCTTCTTGCCGACCTTGACGAGTTCGTCGTCGCGGTCGGACAGCAGCGGGCCGTTGTTCGTCTCACGGACGACGATCTTCTTCGAGTCGCCGCCCGCCACCTTGATCGTCTCGGTGCGGCTGGTGAACGGCACGGTCTTGCCGTCCCTCAGGTAGCCGTTGCCGGAGAGCTTCTCCAGGTACAGGTCGGTCACGTCCACGCCCGAGTTGGTCATCCCCCAGGCGATGTTCTGGTTGTGGCCGATGACCACGCCGGGCATGCCTGCGAAGGTGTAGCCGGTGACGTCGTACCCGCACTTGCTGGAGACGGTCGTGCAGTGCAGCCCCATCTGGTACCAGACCGACGGCAGTGAGGCCGACAGGTGCGGGTCGTTGGCCAGCAGCGGCTTGCCGGTGATGGTGTGGCTGCCGGCGACGACCCAGGAGTTGGAGCCGATGCCGTGGCCGTTCACGCCCACGGCGGTCGGGACGTCGGCCAGGACGTTCGTGAGGCGCGCCAGCTGGCCGCGCAGGGACGAAGAGGAGGCGGCCGAGGTGGAGGCCGGCCGTCCGGTCGTCGACCCCGTGCCTGCCGTACGGGTCGTGCCCGTGGTGCCCGTCGAGCCCGCCGTTCCCGTGGTTCCCGCGGCCCCCGTCGAGCCGCCCTGCTCGAACGCCTTCGTGAGGGCGTTGTACTCGCCCTCCTGGACGATCGGCTTGTTGCGGCTGTACGGGTACTCCGGGTAGAGGTCCGCGATCTGCTTGGGGCCCAGGCGGGTGGTCATCAGAGAGCGGTCGATCTCGTCCTGCATGTTGTCGCGCAGGTCCCAGGCCATCGCCTTGAGCCAGGAGACCGAGTCGACGGGGGTCCACGGCTCGGGCCTGTAGTCGTTGGTCAGGCCCAGGGCCGCGTACTCCAGGGAGATCTCCTTGCCGTCCTTGCCCTTGAGGTAGGCGTTGACTCCCTTGGCGTACGCCTGGAGGTACCTCTTCGTGGCGGCCGACAGCTTGGTGTCGTACTCCTTCCGCGCCACCCGGTCCCAGCCCAGGGTCCGCAG
This sequence comes from Streptomyces sp. PTL18, assembly GCF_059510295.1. Classification (NCBI taxonomy): domain Bacteria; kingdom Bacillati; phylum Actinomycetota; class Actinomycetes; order Kitasatosporales; family Streptomycetaceae; genus Streptomyces; species Streptomyces sp. PTL18. The sequence goes on from NZ_JCAJZO010000030.1 coordinate 36,999, forward strand.
GAACGCGTCGTTCGCGACCTGGCTCTTGCCGAACATCTCGGACAGGCGTCCGGACGTCATGTGGCGGCGCACGTCCATCTCGTAGAACCGGTCCTGGGCCTGGACGTACCCCTGCGCCATGAACAGGTCCTCGTCGGACGACGCGTAGATCTGCGGGATCCCGTAGCCGTCCCGCTTGACGTCGACGGGGCCCGACAGGCCTTGGAGGGTGATCGTCCCCGTGGTCTGCGGGAAGGAGGCGCGTACGGTGCTGACGGACCAGTAACCGCCGAATCCGAAACCTCCCACAAGGGCCACAACCAGGACAATCAAGAGCAGTCGGGCTCTGCGTCCCTTCTTCCTGCCGGACTTGCCGGGCTTCTGGCCGGAAGAGGCGGTGGTGTTGGAGGGCATCGCTGTCCTTGCTGTCCTAAACACGAGCGGCAGGGCGGGCTGTGCTTTCTACTGAGCGCTGGAGCAACCATAGGCGCAGGGCCTGGATCGCCTTGACGCGGAGTCGGGAACCAGCCCGGACCGGAGTTCGATCACGCGACCCGAAGCGTCAAGAAAGCGTCAAGAGTTAGGTAAGCTAATGAACTAGTCGGAGTGAAGTCCCCCCAGTACCGGGCTTCGCGTCCTCGGATCGTGGCGTCGCATCGCGGCCCGCGGATTGGCGAGAAGGGAACGGCCGCTGACTGTCCACCACCTCAACCAGCTCCTGCTCCTCTGCTCGCTCGTCCTGCTCGTCGCGGTGGCAGCGGTTCGGATCTCGTCGCGCAGCGGCCTGCCCAGCCTGCTCATCTACCTGGGCATCGGTATCGCCATGGGCCAGGACGGGTTCGGCATCCGCTTCAACAACGCCGAGCTCACCCAGGTCATGGGATACGCGGCCCTGGTCGTGATCCTGGCCGAGGGCGGTCTCGGCACGAAGTGGAAGCAGATCAAGCCGGCCCTCCCGGCGGCCTCCGCGCTGGCGCTGGTCGGCGTCGCGGTGAGCGTCGGCGTGACCGCCGCGGGCGCGCACTACCTCAGCGGTCTGCAGTGGCGGCAGGCGCTCATCATCGGGGCGGTGGTGTCGTCGACCGACGCGGCGGCGGTCTTCTCGGTCCTGCGGAAAGTGCCTCTCCCCGCGCGCGTGACGGGCGTACTGGAAGCCGAGTCCGGCTTCAACGACGCCCCCGTCGTCATCCTCGTCGTCGCGTTCTGCGCGGCCGGACCGGTCGAGCACTGGTACACGCTGCTGGGCACGATACTTCTGGAGCTGGCCATCGGCGCGGCCATCGGCCTCGCGGTGGGCTGGGTCGGCTCCTGGGGCCTGAAGCACGTGGCCCTCCCCGCCTCCGGCCTCTACCCGATCGCGGTCATGGCCATCGCGGTGATGGCGTACGCGGCCGGCTCACTGGCCCACGGCAGCGGCTTCCTCGCGGTGTACCTCGCCTCGATGATGCTCGGCAACGCCAAGCTGCCGCACTGGCCCGCGACCCGGGGCTTCGCCGAAGGGCTCGGCTGGATCGCCCAGATCGGCATGTTCGTCCTGCTCGGTCTGCTGGTGACCCCGCACGAACTGGCCGACGACGTGCTGCCCGCCCTGGTCATCGGCATGGTGCTGACCATGGTGGCGCGTCCGCTGAGCGTCGTGACGAGCCTTGTGCCGTTCCGGCTGCCGTGGCAGGAGCAGACGCTGCTGTCGTGGGCCGGGCTGCGCGGTGCGGTGCCCATCATCCTGGCGACGATCCCCATGGTGAACGGCGTCACCGGCAGCCGCCGCATCTTCAACATCGTCTTCGTCCTGGTCGTCGTCTACACCCTCGTCCAGGGGCCGACCCTGCCCTGGCTGGCCCGCACACTGCGCCTCGGTCAGGGCCCCGAGGCCGCGGACCTCGGCATCGAATCGGCACCCCTGGAGCGGCTGCGCGGCCATCTGCTGTCCGTCACGATCCCCGACGGGTCGCGGATGCACGGCGTCGAGATCAACGAGCTGCGGTTGCCGGCCGGGGCCGCGGTCACCCTCGTCGTCCGGGAAGGAAAATCGTTCGTTCCGCTGCCGACGACGGTGCTGCGGCGCGGGGACGAACTGCTCGTGGTCGCCACGGACCAGGTCCGCGACGCGGCGGAGAGGCGACTGCGGGCGGTCGGGCAGGGCGGCAAGCTGGCGGGCTGGCTGGGAACGACCGGGAACGGGACGCCGGGGCGTTGAGCTCCTTGGTGAACGGCGCGTTTCGTACCGTTCACACCGCCGGGAATCCCAGGCCCAGGGCCCGACGGTGCTCCATTTCACAGGCGCTCAGCGCACTGTCCCTGTACAATCCAGGCGCACCCTGATCGAACCAACTCTGCCTGACGCAGAGCTGGCGCGACCGTATGGCGGCCGGGCGCCCTTCCTCATCGCAGGGGCCGGCATCTACCGCAGTCCGCGCAAGAGGACAGCTCTCGGCGCGCATCCGCGCTACCAGGCAGCGGAAAGGCACGGGCCGTGGCATCCACGGTCACCTCCAAGGCGTCCCGCCCCGGCTACGGGCAGCTGCTGCGCACCCCTGGCGCCTGGACGTTTCTGCTCCCCGGCTTCGCGGCGCGTCAGCCGTTCGCGATGCTCACCCTCTCCATCGTTCTGCTCGTACGGCACACCACCGGCTCCTACGGGGCCGCGGGCGCCGTCGCGGCGGCCACCGGTGTGTCCATGGCCCTTTTCGCGCCGTACAGCGGCCGTCTCGCCGACCGCCACGGACAGCGGGCGGTGCTGCTGCCCGGCGTGCTGGCGCACGCCCTGGCAGGCGCCTCGCTGACCGCGCTCGCACTCGCCCACGCCCCGCTGTGGGCCCTGTTCGCGGCGGCAGTCCCGACCGGCGCCTCGGTGCCGCAGATCGGCCCCATGGTCCGCGCCCGCTGGGGTGTGAAGCTGGAGGACTCGCCCCTGATGTCGACGGCGGCGGCCTTCGAGTCGGTCACCGACGAGCTGACCTTCGTGCTCGGTCCACTGCTGGCGACGGCCCTGTGCACCGTCGTGGCCCCTGCGGCGGGTCTGCTCACGGAGGCGGCGCTGACACTGGTGGGCGGTGTGCTGTTCGCGGCGCAGAAGCGTACGCAGCCGGCCGTCGCCGCCGTGACGCACGCGCGCGTGGAGCACGCGTCCGCCCTGCGCGTCCCCGGGGTGCGGGTTCTGATCATGACCTTCCTGGGCATCGGGTCCGTCTTCGGCGGCATGCAGGTCTCGCTCTCCGCCTTCAGCCAGTCGATCGGCGAGCCGGGCCTGAACGGCGTCCTGTACGGCGTCTTCGCCGCCGGCAACATGCTGTCCGGCGTCGTGTGCGGCGCCGTCGCCTGGAAGGCCGCCCCGCAGCGCCGCCTCGTGATCGGCTACACGGCCCTCGCGCTGGCCGCCTGCGCCCTGTGGACCGCGCACTCCGTCCCCGCGCTGGCCGCACTCGGTCTCCTGGTCGGCATGTGCATCGCGCCGTCCCTGATCACCGGCTACACCCTCGTCGAGGCCCTGGTCCCGGACGGCGCCCGCACCGAGGCCTTCACCTGGCTGACCGGCGCCGTCGCGCTCGGCCAGGCGGCGGCGGTCACGGTCGCCGGGCAGCTGGAGGACCGGCTGTGGACCGGCGCCGGCTTCCTCGTCCCGATGGCCGGTACGGTGCTGGCTCTGCTGACTCTGCTGTCCCTGCGGTCGCGACTGGTCACGCGGCCGTCCGGTCGCACCGTGGCACGTGGCGTCGGTCACCGCGCGCCGGTGACGGTGGACTGATCCCGCGGAATAGGTCACTATGGATGGTCGTTAGCACTCATTGAGTGAGAGTGCCAGGAGGAAGACAAGTGCCGACCTACCAGTACCAGTGCACCGAGTGCGGCGAGGGCCTCGAGGCGGTGCAGAAGTTCACCGACGACGCCCTGACCGAGTGCCCCAACTGCGGTGGCCGCCTGAAGAAGGTGTTCTCCGCGGTCGGCATCGTCTTCAAGGGCTCCGGCTTCTACCGCAACGACAGCCGCGGCTCGTCGTCGAGCAGCAGCCCGGCGTCGTCGAAGTCGTCGAGTTCCACCTCGTCCTCCGACTCCGGCTCGTCGTCCGGCTCCGGTTCGTCGTCCGACTCCGGCTCGTCGTCCTCGTCGTCGAGCACCACCTCCTCCGCCGCATAGGTCCGTGCCGCGGGACCCCGCCGTCGTGCGACGGCGGGGTCCTCGGGCTTCCGGGCCGCCGCGGGCGACGGCTGCGGAGTTCTCTCCCGCCGACTCGCACGCCCGGCCGGGGAAGCTAGTGTGCTCGCCATGACGAACGCGGAGATCGGTGTCATCGGCGGCTCTGGCTTCTACTCCTTCCTCGACGAGGTGACCGAGGTCCGGGTCGACACCCCGTACGGGGCTCCCAGCGACTCCCTCTTCCTCGGCGAGGTCGCCGGCCGGCGGGTCGCGTTCCTCCCCCGCCACGGCCGCGGCCACCATCTGCCGCCGCACCGGATCAACTACCGCGCCAACCTGTGGGCGCTGCGCTCCGTCGGCGTGCGTCAGGTCCTCGGCCCGTGCGCGGTGGGCGGACTGCGCCCCGAGTACGGGCCGGGCACGCTGCTGATACCCGACCAGCTGGTGGACCGTACGAAGACCCGGGTGCAGACGTACTTCGACGGGCTGCCGCTGCCGGACGGCACCGTTCCGAACGTGGTGCACGTCTCCCTCGCCGACCCCTACTGCCCGGTCGGGCGGGCCGCCGCGCTGAAGGCCGCGCGCGGGCGGGACTGGGAGCCGGTGGACGGCGGCACGCTGGTCGTGGTCGAGGGGCCGCGGTTCTCCACTCGCGCCGAATCGTTGTGGCACCGGGCGCAGGGCTGGTCCGTGGTGGGCATGACCGGCCATCCCGAGGCCGCACTCGCCCGTGAACTCCAGCTGTGCTACACGTCCTTGACCCTGGTCACGGATCTGGACGCGGGGGCGGAGACGGGGGAGGGCGTCTCGCACGACGAGGTGCTGGAGGTGTTCGCGGCGAACGTGGACCGGTTGCGGGGCGTGCTGTTCGACGCGGTGGCCGCACTGCCGGCCACCGGGGAGCGGGAGTGCCTGTGCGTGAACGCACTCGGCGGGATGGACCCCGGGTTCGAGCTGCCGTGACCGGACTGGGGCTGCCTTGACGGGGTGTGGCGTCAGCCGTGACGGGGGGGGCGGAACCGGGTAACTACCGGCCGTGACGGGACGGGTCCGAACCGGGCCACCACCGGCCGCGACGGGACGGGTCCGAACCGGGCCACCACCGGCCGCGAAGGGACGGGTCCGAACCGGGCCACCACCGGCCGCGAAGGGGGCGGGCGGGGGCGGCCGTGCGGAACGCCCCGTTCGGGTGAGCGAGTTGTCCACAACCGCGAGCTGGCCCACAGCCGTCGGCGGCCTCCACCGCGAAGCGTCATCGTGGATCGCGACCCGATCTCACCCACGACGCAGGTGGTGACCAGCATGCCCCGCATCTCCCCCTCCGCCCCTCCGCCCTGCACGGCGGTTCCCGCGCCCATGTGCCCGCCCGCCGCCGGCCCCTCCCCCCGTTCCGACACGCCTCCCACGTGTGCCGTGCCCCACTTCGCTCCCCTACGCGTGCGGGGAGGGCGGCAGCGGCTACGGCGGATGCTGCGGTGCCGGAGGCGGGCCGTGGCCGCGGGACTGGCCGTCACCGCCGCCGCGCTCGTGGCGGCGGGCCCCGGTGACTCGGAAGGCGCGCACGGGCGTCCGGACGCCGGCGCCCGCCCCGCCACCGCGGCCGTACGGGAGCCGCAACCGGTGGAGACGGTGACGGCGCCGGTACGGATCGCGGACGCGGCGACCGTCCGGCTGCTGCGGCCCGGCGACCGGGTCGACGTGATCGCGGCCGACGGCGGCGGCCAGGCCAGGGTCGTCGCGGCCAGGGCCCGGGTGATACAGGTGCCCGATTCCGACCCGACGGAGAACGGCGCGCTGCTGCTGCTCTCCGTACCACGCCCCACGGCCGCACGCCTCGCCGGCGCCGGAGCCGCCTCACGGCTGGCGGTGACGCTGTGCTGAGCCCGGCGGTCCGGCTCCTGACGGCATGCGGGTGGACAGCCCTGGTACGCCCTGCCGTAGGTTGCGGAGCTGTTCGTTCGAAAGCGTGCGCAGTCGAGAAGGGTCCCAGTGGTGAGCGAGATGAAGATGCCGGGTGTCCTGCAGGGCTTCAAGGCCTTCCTGATGCGGGGGAACGTCGTCGACCTGGCGGTCGCGGTGGTCATCGGCGCCGCCTTCACCGGCATCGTGAACTCCGTGGTGAAGGGGATCATCAGCCCGGTCGTCGGTGCGCTCGGCACCAAGAGCCTGGACAGCTACAGCTCCTGCCTGAAGGCACCGTGCACAGGGACCGGAGCGGGCGCGACGGGCGTCCGCATACTCTGGGGTTCGGTCCTCGGCGCGACGCTCAACTTCTTGATCACCGCTGCCGTCGTCTACTTCCTCATGGTCCTGCCCATGTCCAAGTTCCTGGCCCGGCAGGAGGCCCGCCGCAAGGCGAAGCACGGCAACAGGGAGGTGCCCGAGGTGACCGAACTGGAGGTGCTCGAGGAGATCCGCGACGCCCTCCTCGCGCAGCGCGGCTCGAACCGGACCGAGGTCTGACATGCGCCGGGACGCATCGCAGGACGCGGAACAGGGCCCACAACCGACCCTGTGACGGCCCTCACAGGTGGCGGGGGGCTTCTCTCACAGGTGGTGGGGCGGCTTCTCGTCCAGGAAGCGTGCCAGATCGGCGGCGCTGTCGCCGCTCCAGCGGGGCCGCTCGCCCCAGCCCAGGTCCGTGTCGTCCGACGACTGCGCGCTCAGCGGGTCGTCGAAGACCAGGGCGTCCCTGGGCTCGGGCTTCGCATCCCGCGGTTCGCGGCCGGGGGTGGACGTCGAGGTGGCGCTCATACCTCCAGCGTACGTGCGCGGCACCGGGACGAGGCGGCGCGGCCTCAGCGGGAGGGCCGCTCGCCCCGGCGGTGACACCGACGGCGCGGATTGCGCGGTATGGCGTCATGACCGGCGCAGGGCGACGGATCATGGGTGCATGAGATGTGACGCTCTGACAGATGTCGCCGGTCTGCGTGTGGGTCACGCCACCCGGATCGGGGACGGCTGGCTCACCGGGACCACGGTCGTCCTCGCCCCGGAGAGCGGCGCGGTCGCGGCGGTGGACGTGCGTGGGGGCGGGCCCGGCACCAAGGAGACCGACGCGCTCGATCCACGCAACCTGGTGCAGAAGGTCGAGGCGGTCGTCCTGACCGGGGGGAGCGCCTACGGACTCGACGCGGCGTCGGGCGTCATGGCCTGGCTGGAGGAGCACGGCCGCGGGGTGCGGGTGGGTCCCGATCCGTTGCACGTGGTGCCGGTGGTGCCCGCCGCCTGCGTCTTCGACCTGGGACGCGGCGGCGACTTCAAGGCCCGCCCGGACGCGGCCATGGGCCGGGCCGCGGTCGAGGCGGCCGCCGCGAGCGAGCCGGGCGCGCCCGTGGCGGAGGGCTGCGTGGGGGCGGGCACCGGCGCGACGGCCGGACCGCTCAAGGGCGGCGTCGGCACGGCGAGCACGGTGCTGGACTCGGGGATCACGGTGGGTGCCCTGGTGGTGTGCAACGCGGTGGGCTCGGCGATGGACCCGGAGACGGGCGCGCTGTACGGCGAGTTGCTCCAGGGACGGGTCGACCGTCCGGCGCGGGAGGTGCACGAGGCCGCGCGGCGACGGCTCGCCGAGACCGCCGCGCGGCTGCCGCGCCCGCCGCTGAACACGACCCTCGCCGTGGTCGCGACCGACGCCGACCTCACCAAGGCGCAGGCGCAGAAGTTCGCCGGCGTCGCGCACGACGGTCTGGCGCGCGCCGTGCGGCCGGCGCATCTGCTGCACGACGGGGACACGGTGTTCGCGCTGGCGACCGGCGCCCGTCCGCTCGCCGCCACCGGCCCCCTCGCGCTGAATGCGGTGCTTGCGGCGGGCGCGGACCTCGTGACGCGCGCGATCGTACGGGCGGTGCGTGCCGCGCAGCCGGTGGAGGGGCCGGGCGGAGCCTGGCCGTCGTACGAGGAGTTGTACGGCGCGGCGGCGGCGATATGACGGGAGGGCACGAGAGGCCGAAAGACCCCGGGGGGACGGGTGATTGTCCCGGTTCTGTCACGTAAGGGCGTGCGGCGTGGCGGGCGGGAACCCTTCAGCGCGGCGTTCGCTCTCTCTCCACGTACTCGAGCGGATCACGCAACCGAACGCACCCCCGACGACCTGGAGAAGCCTGTGACAACGCCGGACATGCGAGCGCGGCGCGCACTGGGGGCCTGTGCCGCCCTGGTGGTCGGCGCCCTGACCCTCACCGCGTGTGTCGGCAGCGCCAACGCCGACAACGACAAGGGCGGTAAGGACTCCAAGGAGTCCGGCAAGGTGTCCACCGCCAGGATCACCATCTCCGCCAAGGACGGTTCGACCGCGGCGTCGATCAACACCACCGGAGTGAGGGTCAGCGGCGGGAAGCTGACCGAGGTCAAGATGACGGTCGCGGGGACCGGCGCGGCGGTGCCGGGGGAGGTCTTTTCGGACGGGACGGCCTGGAAGCCGAAGGAGCGGCTGGAGCGCGGGACGAAGTACCAGATCTCGGCCACCGCGAAGGACGCCGACGACCGGGTCGCCGCCGCCAACTCCATTTTCACCACGGTCACCCAGGCGGGCAGCTTCATCGGCACGTACACGCCCGACGACGGGGCGACGGTCGGTGTCGGCATGCCGGTGTCCTTCACGTTCGACAAGGCGATCACCGACAGAAGGACCGTGCAGTCGCACATCACGGTGACGTCCAGCAGCGGCCAGCAGGTGGTGGGGCACTGGTTCGGCGCGCAGCGCCTGGACTTCCGGCCCCGGGACTACTGGAAGGCGGGCTCCAAGGTCACGATGAAGATCGACCTGGACGGTGTGGCGGGCGCGAACGGGGTCCGCGGCGTGCAGAGGAAGACCGTCACGTTCACCATCGGCCGCTCCCAGGTCTCCACGGTCGACGTGAGGTCCCAGACCATGACGGTCGTGCGGGACGGCCGGACCCTCAGGACGGTTCCGGTGTCGACCGGCAGTCCGCAGCACACCACGTACAACGGGCAGATGGTGATCTCCGAGAAGTTCACGCAGACGCGCATGAACAGCCAGACGGTCGGCCTCGGCGGCGAGTACGACATCCCGGACGTGCCGCACGCGATGCGGCTGACGACCTCCGGGACCTTCATCCACGGCAACTACTGGTACAACCAGGGCAATCCGCCCTTCGGCCGTGAGGGCACCAGCCACGGCTGCGTAGGCATGGAGGACACACAGGGCGCGCGGGGCGACACGACCGCCAAGTGGTTCTACGACAACTCGCTGATCGGTGACGTGGTGATCGTCAGGAACTCCCCCGACACGGCGGTCGCGCCGGACAACGGTCTCAACGGCTGGAACATGCCGTGGAGCGAGTGGACCGCCGGAAGCACCGCGTGACCGGCCCCGTGACGGCCGCATGACCAGCCGGCGAGCTGCCGTACCACCGGGGGGCGTACGACAGCGGATCGGGCCGCGCGGGAACCTGCCGCGCGGCCCGTCCGATTTCCCACCGCAAATTTCCGGGTTCTCGGACACGATGTCCGAGCAAGGGGCTACGGTATGCATCCACAAGGTGACATGCAGCAATGCCGGGAGAAACCTTGAGCGTTCCGTACCAGACGGCAGCGTACGAGCCGGCCGGGTCGCCGGAGTCCCCTGAGGAGCACCTCGCGCGACTCCTCGGCCGTGCCCTGAACTCCTTCGAGCTGCCCGACGCGGCGATCGGGCGCCTGGACTGCGCGCTGGCGCACGACAGTTCGCTGCACTCCGCGCACCACAGCGCGGGGCTGCACCGCGAGACGTACCGGCACACCTGGCTGCTTCCGGACGGCTCGGCGGTCACCCTGTGGGAGCTCGTTCACAACACGGCGCCCGGCGGCCGTCTGGAGCACGAGGTGTACGTGGACGACGAGGAGCTGCGCACCGCCACGGCCCGGCTCCCGCTACCGCCGGACACGCCCGACTTCGAACTGCCGGCCCTGCCGCAGTCGTCCCCGGTTCCCGAGCCCCGTCACGCGTATCTGCCGGACGACTCGGCGGACCACGCGCGCCGGCTGCTGCGCCGGGCGGAGAACCCGGACCGACCGGACTCGGACCTGGCGACGTTACTGCTGGGATCGGCCTGCGCCCACGAGATCACCCAGGCGTTCGGACAGCCGTGCCGGGCCGGACGGGCAGGGCTGTGCTTCTCCCTGTACGAGCACGCGTTCCTGCTGCGGGACGGCCGGGAGCTGTCCCTGTGGGAGGTCGAGCACACGGCGACCCCGGACGGCCGGCACATGTGCGAGGTGTACCCGTCCGAGGAGGCGGCCCGGGAGGCGATGGAGCGCCGCGCGGCGGCGCTGGGACAGCCGGCGGACAGCGTCTAGTTCCCGGAGAGTCCCCGGCCCTTGGGGTGCCCGTCACGGAAACGCCGTACCAGACCGGCGAAGGCGTCCCGTTCGGCCGCGGTGAGTTCGACGGAGTCCCAGTGGGGAGCGGCCCGGCCCTGCCGGGGCAGGCCCCGAAGCGTTCCGCGGTGACGCCGGTTCGCGTTGTCCCCTCGGTGGCGGCGCAGGATCTGCAGCAGGCCGATCACCCACAGGCCGGTCGCCAGGGCTGCGACGGCCACGGTGACCAACAGGAGGATCGACTCGTGCGCGGGCATGCCTCCAGTAGACACCACCAACCGGGCTTCAGGCCGCGGACCGTGACCGATGTCGCAGGTGCGACCACTGTGATGAGTACGACGAGTACGACGAGTCGCGGAAAAGACGGGCAAAGGACGAGGTAAGGGCACCACCAACGCGGTTGGGCCGCACCCCCGTTGAGGGGCGCGGCCCAACCGCGTCGGTACCGCCGCCGGATCAGTGCGTGTTTTTGATCCCTCCCCGATGCAGTGACTTGGGCCGTGGTGTCGTGGTGTGGCCGTGCTCGACCTCCGGTCGTTCACCGCGCTCCCCGAGGGAGGCCGTCTGCGCTTGCGGCGCTGCTCAGTGCCCTGGCATCAGCCTCAGTACGTCGCGCGGAACTGGACCAGCAAGGCCTGTCGGAGCGGATCCGCTCCCTGCCGCCGCCTGATCGAGAAGACCGCAGACCGGAAGGTCTAGATCGTCATCGGTATCGGCGGCGGGGCCTGCCACCATGCTCAAGCTCAGTAGGGTCGGGGACTGGAAACGGAGCGTCAGCCACCGCGCCAGTCCCCCGGCCCTGCTCAGTGCCCGTTCCCAGTACCAGGTGTCGACGATCGTGCTCTGATCACTGGGGTTGCCGGGCGGCCCCTCCTTGTCATTTGACGAGACGCAGAGCCCTGCGCGTCACCGGCAGTAGCGCCCAGCACAGGGATGCCCAGTGCGTGATCAGTGCGACAGGGATCGAGACCACGAACGTCAGGATCATCGCGTCTACCCATGTCAGGGTGTCCGCGACAACCCCGCGCGGTGCGTCGGGGTGCAGCATCCCGGACCTGCGCAGGTCCGCGAAGGCCAGTCTGAAGAGCAGGCCGGTGAGGGCCTGGTTGGTCGCGTACATGATGAACTGGACCTGGAAGGCGTCGGCCTCACTGGTCAGCAGTTTCGTCGTGAACGGCATGATGACGATCATCAGCAGCCACAGCAGGTTCCAGCGGATGGCGCCGCCCGACAGTCCGGTCGCGTACCGGAAGAGGCGCTGATGGAGCATCCACTGCACGGCGATGGTGCTGAAGCTGACGAGGAACGCGAAGTACTCCGTCAGGTGCTCGCGCAGGAAGTGCAGAACGCCCGTATTGCCGTGGACGTCTGCGCCCGGGACCGGCAGTTCCAGGGCCAGCAGTGTGATGGCGATGGCCACCACCGCGTCCGAGAAATAAGTCAGCCGCTCAGGACTCGCCGGCTCGGTCTGGTCGGCCTGCTCGTGCGTCTCCGTGTGAGTGGTCATGCCATGGCCCGTCCGGCAGCAGCCTTGGCTCGGTCGGCGTAGCGGCCGGAGAGGACGAACGGGACGACGAACGCCAGGATCTGGACCGTGACCAGCGGCACGGTCGCGGCGTGCTCGTACTGGATCACGAAGGCACAGGCGAGCGCGCCTAGGGTGAACGCGGTTGCCCAGATGGTCGTCAGGACCATGTTGACCCTGATGAACCTGGGCGCGTTCCAGAACTCTGGGGGCACCTCGGCGCGGGCGAAGGTCAGGGTGAACGGGCGGCGTACGGCGATGGAGGCCAGGGCCGTGGCCGCCAGGGTGCCGTTGGCCAGCGCGCAGATCCAGTGCCGCAGCCCCGAGGCCGGGTCCGCCAGTGCGACCATAGCCATGGCCACGAAGAAGGCGCAGGTGGCAGCGCCCAGCAGGTCGACACTACGAGCGCGGAGCTGCCCGGCGAGAAGACACAGCGCGGCCAGTGCGGCGGCGCCCGTACCCAGTCGCCAGCCGACCGGGCTCAGGGCCGCGTAACACAGCCAGGGCGCGAAACCGCGGATGTAGTTCACCGGTGTCTCCTCCGTGAATCGAGAGTCCAATATTGGACGGTCGAAGTATGACCAGTCAATCTTGAACTGTCTAGCTGTGACGGGTGAATTCCGGAACGGTAGGGTGAGGCCATGAGCCTGCCCCACGCCCTCCTCGGGCTCCTCTCCGAACAGCCCGCCAGCGGATACGACCTGCTCAAGCGGTTCGAAGCGGGGCTGTCGATCGTGTGGCCCGCACAGAAGAGCCAGGTCTACGGCGAGCTGGCCAAGCTCAACAAGAACGGTCTGATCGAGATCACCGGGACCGGCGCCCGCCAACGCCGCGAGTACGGCATCACCGACGCCGGGCGCGCGGAACTGCGACGCTGGCTCACCGAGCCCGACATCGACCTCGCCTTCCGCAGCGCCGCGCTGCTTCGCGTCTTCTTCCTGTGGACCCTCACCCGCAGCGAAGGCACCGCGTACCTGGAGAAGTTCGCCGGCCACAACCGTGAGCGACTCGCGGCGCTGGAGGCCATCCGCGACAACGCGGAGTGGGTGGGGGACCCCGTTCAAATCTGCGGCTGGCTCATGCTCGAATACGGCCTACGGGGTTCCGAGACCGCCGAGCAGTGGGCCCACTGGGCCGCCGAACAGCTCACCGAGCACCTGAAAGCCTGACACGCACCCCGCATGGCTCCACACCGGAGCGGGTTGTAGGACAGGGCGCCGACGTGGCCGGGGTCGCTGGCTGCCGCGTCGAGAGCGGCGATCACAGAATTCCGCCCCGGGCCGGGCTCCCAGCCTCAGCCGTTCCCCGCGGTACGTCCAGGCCATGGGCGAACGTCGTGCGTATCCGAGTGATCTGTCAGATGCCCGCTGGGAGTTGGTCGAGCCGGTCCGGAGTGCCTGGCAGGCCGAGCGGCGCAGGTATGCGCTGAACATCGGCTGCCCGCCCGAGCACGACCTGCGCGAAGTCATGAATGCGATCTTGCACGTGGACCGCACCGGGGTGCAGTGGCGCTACCTGCCGCACGATTTTCCGCCCTGGGAGACGGTGTACGGCTGCTTCGCCAAGTGGCAGAAGGACGGTGTCTTCGCCCAGCTCACCGGCGTGCTGCGCAGGCTGTCACGGCAGCAGGAGGGCAAGCACGCGGAGCCGTCCGCGTGCGTGATCGAGCGCAGAGCGTGAAGAATCGACCAGGTTGCTGCCGCCCATCCCTCGATCCGCAAAGTGGACGGCGGCCACCGCCGGCACCTCGTCGAGCACGCCGCCGCCCTCGGCATCGACATGGAAATCGTCCAACGCACCCCGGGGCCAGGGGGGTTCACCCCGCTGCCCAAGCGCTGGACCGTGGAGCGCACCTACGGGTGGCTGATGTTCCACCGCCGCCTGGCCCGCGCCTACGAGACCCTCCCAGCCCGCTCCGAAACCATGATCCCCCTCGTCATGACCGATCTGATGGCCCACCGCGTCACCGGTGAAGCCACCCTCTCCTCGCGCGACCCAACATCTGGGGGATCAAACACTCATTCCGGGATGAAACATCGAGAGAAAACGACCTCTGAGCTTAAGCTCAGGCGGCGACGGGCTGCTTGGAGTCACGGGCCGGTGCCGACGCTCCCGCGGCCTCCTTGGCGGAGCCCTCGGAGCTCTGCTTGCGCATGCCCTTCAGGATCACCACCAGGGCCGTGGAGACACAGACACCGGCCACGAGGGCGATCAGGTAGAGGAACGGGTTGCCGATCAGCGGGACCACGAAGATGCCGCCGTGCGGGGCGCGCAGCGTGGCGCCGAAGCCCATCGACAGACCGCCGGTGATCGCACCGCCGATCATGGAGGAGGGGATGACGCGCAGCGGGTCGGCCGCCGCGAACGGGATGGCGCCCTCGGAGATGAAGGAGGCGCCGAGCACCCAGGCGGCCTTGCCGTTCTCGCGCTCGGCCTGCGTGAAGAGCTTGCCCCGCAGAGTAGTGGCCAGCGCCATCGCCAGGGGCGGGACCATACCGGCGGCCATCACCGCGGCCATGATCTTCATCGCGGAGTCGCTCGGGTTGGAGACCGCGATACCGGCGGTGGCGAAGGTGTACGCGACCTTGTTGACCGGACCGCCGAGGTCGAAGCACATCATCAGGCCGAGCAGCGCGCCGAGCACGATGGCGTTGGTGCCGGACAGGCCGTTCAGCCAGCCGGTGAGGCCCTTCTGCGCGGCGGCGATGGGCTTGCCGATGACGACGAACATCAGGAATCCGACGATCGCCGAGGAGATGAGCGGTATCACCACCACCGGCATGATGCCGCGCAGCGCCTGAGGGATGTCGATCCTCTGGATCGCCATCACCACGCCGCCGGCGAGGAGACCGGCCACCAGGCCGCCGAGGAAGCCGGCGTTGATGGTGAGGGCGATCGAGCCGCCGACGAAGCCGGGCACCAGACCGGGGCGGTCCGCCATGCCGTAGGCGATGTAGCCGGCCAGGACCGGGACGAGGAAGCCGAAGGACACGGCACCGATCTGGAAGAGCAGCGCGGCCCAGCTGTCACCCTGGGTCCACACGAAGTGGTCCATGACCGACGGCGCCTTGTTTATCTTGTAGCCGCCGATCGCGAAGCCGAGGGCGATCAGCAGACCGCCCGCGGCGACGAACGGGACCATGTAGCTCACGCCGGACATCAGCCACTTGCGGAGCTTGGTGCCGTACCCCTCACTCGAGTCACCGGTCCGCTCCACCGGAGTCGGCGCGGAACCGGACGTCACCTCACCGCGTGCCGCCTTCGCGCGCACCTCGGCGATCAGCTCGGCGGGCCGGTTGATGCCCGCCTTCACGCCGACATCGACGGTCGGCTTGCCGGCGAAGCGGTCCTTCTCGCGCACGGGCACGTCATGGGCGAAGATCACGGCGTCCGCCGCCGCGATGACGGCCGGGTCGAGCCGGGTGAAGCCGGCCGAGCCCTGCGTCTCGACGACGAGTTCGACCCCCGCCTCGCGGCCCGCGGTCTCCAGCGACTCGGCGGCCATGTACGTGTGTGCGATACCGGTCGGGCAGGAGGTGACGGCGACGACACGGAACGGGCGCTCGGCCGCCGCCTCGTCGGCCGCCTCGGCAGAGGCCCCGGAAGCGGGCTCCCCGGCCGCCGCGGGGGCCTCGTCCGCCGCCGGGGCCTCGTCCGCCGCCGGGGCCCGGTCCGCCGCCGCGGCCCGGTCCGCCGCCGGGGCCTCGTCGCCGCGGATGAGGGCGGCCGCGGCCGCCGCGTCCTTCACGGACCGCAGCGCGGACGTGAACTCGGTGTTCATCAGCTGACGGGCCAGCGAGGACAGGATGGTCAGGTGCGCGTCGTCCGCGCCCGCCGGGGCGGCGATCAGGAAGACCAGGTCGGCAGGGCCGTCCGCGGCACCGAAGTCGATGCCCCGGGCGCTGCGCCCGAAGGCGAGGGTCGGCTCGGTGACGTGCTCGCTGCGACAGTGCGGGATGCCGATGCCGCCGTCGAGGCCGGTCGGCATCTGTGCCTCGCGGGCCGCCACGTCGGCCAGGTAGCCCTCCAGGTCCGTCACCCGGCCCTGGGCCACCATTCGCCGGGCGAGGGCACGGGCCGCCGCTTCCTTGGTGTCGGCGGACAGGTCGAGGTCGACCAGGTCCGCGGTGATCATCTCGCTCATCGCGGGCTCCTTCGCGCGCATATCGCCCGGGGGTTGTCGTGGGCGCGGGTGGGGACGGGGGTGAGGTGAGGTGCTCCAGGCAGACAGGGAGCGGCTTGAGCGGCTTCTGGGCCGGGGAAACCCCGCTTCCCGGCGGCCGCGGCGGAATCGGTCGCCTTCTGCCGGTTCGGGTGTGCGCTCATGAGCCGGGCTCCGTCAGCGCGCGGTCCACGGGTACCTCCGACATGACGGTCACAGCGGAGAGGTCGAGGTCGGCGGGGGTCGGCATCACACTGCCGGGCAGCTGCACCGCCGCGGCGCCATGGGCGACGGCCGAGGCCAGGGCCTCCGGGCCGCTGCCGCCCGCGATCAGGAATCCGGCGAGGGAGGAGTCACCGGCTCCGACGTCGGAGCGTACGGCATCGACGCGGGCGCTGCCGAACCATGTGCCGGCGGCGTCCACGAGCAGCTGACCGGCCGCGCCGAGGCTCGCCAGCACGGCACCCGCGCCCATCGCACGCAGTTCCTCGGCCGCCTTGGCCGCGTCGCCCACGGTGGCGAGGGGGCGCCCGACGGCCTCCGCGAGTTCCTCGGCGTTCGGCTTCACCACGTCCGGGTGCTCGCGGAGGGCCGCGAGCAGCGCGGGGCCGGAGGTGTCGAGCGCGATCCGGGCGCCCGCGGCGTGGGCACGGGCGACCAGGTCGGCGTACCAGGACGGGGCCAGGCCGCGCGGGAGGCTGCCGCAGCAGGTGATCCAGGTGGTGTCGTTCGCCCGGTACTGCGCGCGGACCGTCTCCAGGAGGAGTTCGGCCTCGGCGGGGGACAGCTCCGGCCCTGGTGCGTTGATCTTGGTGAGGGTGCCGTCGGGTTCGGCCACCGCGATGTTGGAGCGGGTGGCTCCGGCGATCGGGACCGGTGCGACGTCGATGCCCTGGGTGTGCAGCAGGTCGGCGACGAGTGCGCCCGGCGCACCGCCGAGCGGCAGGACGGCCACCGTGCGCTGTCCGGCCGCCGCGGCCGCGCGTGAGACGTTCACGCCCTTGCCGCCCGGATCCACCTGTTCGCCGGTGGCCCGGATGACCTCGCCGCGATCCAGGGAGCGGACCTCGTAGGTGCGGTCGAGGGAAGGGTTCGGGGTGACCGTGAGAATCATGCGCGTACTACTTCCGTGCCGCCGCGCTCGATGGCGGTGGCGTCCTCGGGGCTCAACCCGCTGTCGGTGATCAGCAGGTCCACATCGCCGAGGTCGCCGAACCGGGCGAAGTGCTCCTGGCCGTGCTTGGAGGAGTCGGCGAGCAGCACCACCCGGCGCGCGGCGCGGATCGCCGCCCGCTTGACGGCGGCCTCGGCGAGGTCGGGCGTGGTCAGTCCGTGGTCGGCGGAGAAGCCGTTGGCGGCGACGAACAGGACGTCGGCGCGTATCTCCGCGTAGGCGCGCAGCGCCCAGGCGTCCACGGCGGCACGCGTACGGTGCCGGACGCGCCCGCCGACCAGATGGAGCTGGATGCCGGGGTGGTCCGCGAGGCGCGCGGCGGTGGGCAGGCTGTGGGTGACGACGGTGAGCCGCGCGTCCAGCGGGATCGCCCCCGCCAGCCGGGCGACCGTCGAACCGGCGTCGAGGATCATCGTGCCCTCGCTCGGCAGCTCCGCGAGGGCCGCCTTGGCGATCCGGTCCTTCTCGTCGGCCGCCGTGGACTCCCGCTCGGCGAGATCCGGCTCGAAGTCCAGGCGCCCGGCGGGGATGGCGCCGCCGTGCACCCGGCGTAGCAGGCCCGCGCGGTCGAGGGCCTTGAGGTCGCGGCGGATCGTCTCGGCCGTGACCTGGAACTCCTCGGCCAGCGAGACGACATCGACCCGGCCGCCGTCACGGGCGAGCCGCAGGATCTCCTGCTGCCGCTCCGGAGCGTACATGCCCGATTACCCCCGCCTCATGCCCGAACGTGTGGTTTCAGTCGCAGACTACGTCCGAATGTCCGGAAAGTAAACAGCTTGGAGCTACGGAACGGACACGACCGGGCATCGGTGAGGCTGAGCGGCGCCCCGGTTCGGCTACCGGGTCGCCCCGGCCGGTCGTACCTCGTCCGCGGAAAGCAGCTGATCGCCCGCGCCGTTCCCGGTGCCGCTCCCGGGGAGCTCCGCACCCTCCACGTGCTGTGCCGGCCGCTTGGGCAGGGCGAACATCAGCAGGAAGATCACCAGCATCACCGCCGCCACCCAGCCGAGGGCGTGCTGGAAGGCGTGGACGAAGGCCGGGCCCACCTGGGCAGGGGACAGCCGGTCGTCGATCTCGCCGAAGAAGACCACCGACACGAGCCCGAGTCCCAGCGCGTTGCCCATCTGCTGGACGGTGTTGATCAGGCCGGACGCCGAACCGGCGTGCTCGCGGGGCACCTCGGACAGGATGGCGTCCGTCAGCGGGGCGACGACCAGCCCCATACCCGCCCCCATGACCACCAGCGGCAGCGCCATCTGCCAGGAGGCGATCGACTGGCCGTACCGGTGGGCCTCCGCCACGTAGAGGAGCACGCCCACCGCCAGCACCAGCGCGCCCGCCTGCAGCACCCTGCGGCCGAAGCGCGGGACCAGCTTCTGCACCGACATCCCGGCCGCCATGGAGACCGCGACCGAGAACGGCACGCCCGTCAGTCCCGCCCGCAGCGCGCTCCAGCCGAGACCGACCTGCATGTACAGCGTCCAGACCAGGAAGAAGATGCCGAGCCCGACCCCGAGCACCGTCTGCACCGCGATACCCGCCGCGAAGCTCTTCACCCGGAACAGGGACAGCTCGACCAGCGGGGAACCGTCGCGCGCGGCCTTCCGCCTCTCGTACGCCACCAGCGCCCCGAAGACGACGAGGGCGCCCGCCATCGACGCATACCCCCACAGCGGCCAGCCCAGCTCCCGGCCGCGGGTGAGCGGGTAGAGCAGCATCAGCAGGCCCAGCGTGACGAGGGCGACGCCGACGAGGTCGAGGCGCAGGGCCCGCGGAGCCCTGGACTCGGTGATGAAACGCCGGCCCAGGAGGTACGCGGCGACGCCGACCGGCAGGTTGATCAGGAAGATGGGCCGCCACTGAAGCCCGAACAGGTTCCACTCGGTCAGCAGCGCTCCGAGCAGCGGCCCGGAGACGGCACCCAGCCCCACGATCGCGCCGAACAGGCCGAAGACCTTGCCCCGCTCGTGCGCCGGGAAGGTGGCGTGCACGATCGACAGCACCTGCGGCACCATCATCGCGGCCATCGCGCCCTGCAGGATGCGGGAGGCGACGAGCATCTCCGGGTTCGCGGCGAAGCCGCACAGCGCCGAGGCGAGCGTGAAGCCGCCGATGCCGATCAGGAAGAGCCGTTTGCGGCCGTGGATGTCGCCCAGGCGGCCGCCGGTGATGAGTCCGGCGGCGAAGGCGAGCGCGTATCCGGCGGTGATCCACTGGATCTGGCTGAAGGAAGCGCCCGCGTCCCGCTGGATGGAGGGGATGGCGATGTTGACGATCGTGACGTCGACGAGGTCCATGAAGGCCGCGGTCATCACGATCGCGAGCGCGAACCAGCGACGGCGGTCGCCGCTCACGCCCGCGACCGGCGTGGCAGAGCCGAGGGTGTTCTCCGGGGAGGTCATGCCCCGAGGCTAGGGGGCCATTAGGCCGGATCCCGTCCTATTTCCGCGGCATCCTCGATCCCATGACGACGGACGCTCCGGCCCGGATCCTGCAGTTGCTCTCCCTGCTCCAGACCCCGCGCGAGTGGCCCGGCGGCGAGCTGGCCGACCGGCTCGGGGTGTCGCGGCGCACCGTCCGGCGGGACATCGACCGGCTGCGCGAGCTGGGCTACCCGGTACAGGCGACCAAGGGGGCCGACGGCGGGTACCGGCTGGTCGCCGGGACGGCCATGCCGCCGCTGGTCCTCGATGACGAGGAGGCCGTGGCCATCGCCGTCGGGCTGCGCGCGGGCGCCGGGCACGCGGTCGAGGGCGTGGAGGAGGCGTCCGTACGGGCGCTGGCCAAGCTCGAACAGGTGCTGCCGAGTCGGCTGCGCCACCGCGTCGCCACGCTGCAGGCCGCCACCACACCTCTGACCAGCGGGGACGGGGCGAGCATCGCGCCGGAGACACTGACCGTCATCGCCTCGGCGATCGCGGGCCGGGAGCGGCTGCGGTTCGTGTACCGCTCCGGGGACGGCACGTTGTCGCGGCGCCTGGCGGAACCGTACCGGCTGGTGTCGACGGGACGCCGCTGGTACCTGGTCGCCCATGACCTTCAGCGCGAGGACTGGCGGACGTTCCGCGTCGACCGGGTCGCCGAGCCGTTCGCGACGGGCGCCCGGTTCACGCCGCGGGAGCTGCCGGCGGGGAGCGCGGCGGAGTATCTGCGGCAGTCGGTGTACGGGCGGCAGGAGACCTACGAGTTCGAGGCGACCTTCGCCGCCCCCGTCGACTTCGTCGCGGCCCGCGTACCCGGATGGATCGGCACGCCGGAGCCGCTGGACGAGCACAGCTGCCGGCTGCGGGGGACGTCGAGCGACTCGGTGGAGTGGCTGGCGGTACGGCTCGCGCTGGTCGACTGCGAGTTCACGGTGCACCGCCCGGCCGACCTCGTCGCCTCGGTACGGGACCTGGGGGCGCGGCTGAGCCGGGCGGCGGGGTGAGGGCGGCGGAGGCATCGGGACGGCCCCGGTCCACCGGTGGGCCCCGGTGAAGTGGGTGGCCTTGTGCCGCTGTGGCAGAATCTGCCAATCGGGCCGCCCCGGGGTTCAGGTCCGGGGCGACCCGTTGACATGCCCCTGCCGTGACATCCGGCCGGACGAAAAGCCGGGGCCCGGCGCCAGGGGGAGTGGCGCCGGGGCCCGGCCCGGGGAGGAGTCCCGACACCGGGGGGAGTGCGTCGGGACGCGGCTCCGTGGACGCGGGGACCGTGACCGTGCGGTCGCGGGACCCGGAGGTCTTGTGCCCGGACCCGCGTGTTCGATGCCGGGCAACCGCTTGCGGGGCATCCGTCCTGCGCCCGGGACCCGCGTGTTCGATGCGGGCCCCCACGGCCCTTACGCAGCCGCGTCGAAGCCGGTCTGGCGGGCCAGCTTCTTCAGCTCCAGCAGGGCGTGCTTCTCGATCTGGCGGATGCGCTCGCGGGTCAGGCCGTGCTCCTTGCCGACCTCCGTCAGCGTGCGCTCCCTGCCGTCCTCGATGCCGTACCGCATCTTGATGATCGAGGCCGTGCGGTCGTCGAGCCGGCCGATCAGGTCGTCCAGCTCCTCGCTGCGCAGCAGCGTGAGCACCGACTGCTCCGGCGACACCGCCGAGGTGTCCTCGAGCAGGTCGCCGAACTGGGTCTCGCCCTCGTCGTCCACCGACATGTTCAGCGAGACCGGGTCACGGGCCCAGTCGAGGACGTCGCTGATGCGCTCCGCCGTGGAGTCCAGCTCGCCCGCGATCTCGGCGGGCTCGGGGTCCCGGCCGTTCTCGCGGTTGAACTCGCGCTGGACGCGCCGGATACGGCCGAGCTCCTCGACCAGGTGGACGGGCAGCCGGATGGTGCGCGACTGGTCGGCTATCGACCGCGTGATGGCCTGGCGGATCCACCAGGTGGCGTAGGTGGAGAACTTGAAGCCCTTGCGGTAGTCGAACTTCTCGACGGCGCGTACCAGGCCCGCGTTCCCCTCCTGGATCAGGTCGAGCAGCGGCAGGCCGCTGCGCGGGTAGCGGCGCGCGACGGCGACGACCAGACGGAGGTTGGAGCGGATGAAGACGTCCTTGGCCCGCTCCCCGTCGTCGATCAGGGCCTGGAGCTCCTCACGGGTGGCATCCGCCTTGGCCTCCTCCTCGCCGTCGAGGATCTGCCGTGCGAACACGCCCGCCTCGATGATCTGGGAGAGCTCGACTTCCTTGGCGGCGTCGAGCAGGGGCGTACGCGCGATCTCGTCGAGGTACATGCCGACCAGGTCACGGTCGGCGATGTCTCCGCCCTGGGCGCGAACACTGCTTGCCGCGGCGTCGATGGTTTCGCCCTCGGCGGCCTGGCGACGGGCGACGGCACGGGTTGCCATGCGTGCTCCCTTGCGATGGTGGGCTAGCGGATGGTCTGGTAACGATTCGGCCACCCTTCCGGGTGCCCGGCATCCGAAGGAAACAACGACTGGAATCCGGACAGAATTCCCAACCCGCCCCTCATTTTTTCTGATCATGCAGTACCCTGTCCGACCACGCAGGGAGGCCAGATGACTTCAGAGCGTGCCGAGGTACGCGTCAGGCCGGGAGTCGAGGGTGACCTCGAAGCCCTCACCGACATCTACAACCACTACGTGCGCGAGACGCCCATCACCTTCGACACCGCGGTCTTCACCACGCAGGAGCGACACCCCTGGCTGCTCTCCCACCCTGAAGACGGACCGCACCGGCTGATGGTTGCCACGGACGCGGACACACAGGAAGTCCTGGGTTACGCGACCTCGAGCGCCTTCCGTCCGAAGCCGGCGTACGCGACCTCCGTGGAGGTCACGATCTACCTCGCGCCCCACGCGACGGGCCGCGGTCTCGGCACCCACCTGTACAAGGCGCTCTTCGAGGCCCTCGCCGGCGAGGACGTGCACCGGGCCTACGCGGGCATCGCCCAGCCCAACGACTCCTCCGTCCGCCTGCACGAACGCTTCGGCTTCCGCCACGTCGGCACCTACCGGGAGGTGGGCCGCAAGTTCGGCCGGTACTGGGACGTGGCCTGGTACGAGAAGGAGCTGTAGCCCCCGGCCGCGGGTCGGCTCAGCCGAACTGCACCGACCGCTTCGCCATTCCCATCCAGAAGCCGTCGATCACGGACTTCTGGGCGTCGAGCTCACCACCGGCCTCCGCCGCGCCCATGGTCACGAACAGCGGGGCGAAGTGCTCGGTGCGCGGGTGGGCGTACCGGCCGGCCGGGGCCTTGTCCAGGAAGTCCAGCAGGGCGTCCCAGTCGCGGGCCGCCAGGGCGCGGCGGCCCCAGTCGTCGAACTCCGAGGACCAGGTGGGCACTCCGCCGCCCGTGTGCCGCAGGGCGGCCAGGTTGTGGGTGAAGAAGCCCGAGCCGACGATCAGGACGCCCTCGTCGCGCAGCGGGGCCAGCTTGCGGCCGATCTCCATCAGCTTCACCGGGTCCAGGGTCGGCATGGAGATCTGCAGGACCGGGATGTCGGCCTCGGGGAACATCTCGACGAGCGGGACGTACGCGCCGTGGTCCAGGCCGCGGTCCGGGATGTCCTGGACGGGGGTACCGGGAGCGCGCAGCAGCTTGCGGACGGCATCGGCGAGCCGCGGGGCGCCAGGGGCCTCGTACCGCACCCGGTAGTAGTGCTCGGGGAAGCCCCAGAAATCGTAGACCAGCGGGACGGTGCGCATGGCGCCGAGGGCGAGCGGGGCCTCCTCCCAGTGGGCGGAGACCATCAGGATCGCCTTGGGGCACGGCAGGTCGGCGGACCAGGCGGCGAGCTGGCCGGGCCAGACCGGGTCGTCGGCCAGCGGCGGCGCACCATGGCTCAGGTAGAGGGCGGGCATACGCCGGGGCGCGGTGCGCTCCTCGATCGCGGCGGACATGGCGGCGGCTCCCTTCATACGGCAACGGTGCGACGCACCCCTGAAGCACTGTGTACTTGAAAACTCAAGCACTCATCGACGAGATTACGCCTCACTTGTTTAAAGTTCAAGAAGACGGCTCGTACAGTGGTGTACATGAAGACGGCACCCGCTGATGACACCCGCTGGCTCACCGACGAGGAGCAGCACATCTGGCGTGCGTACATGCACGCAGTCACCCTTCTCGAGGACCACCTCGACCGCCAGCTGCAGCGCGACGCGGGCATGCCGCACGTCTACTACGGGCTGCTCGTCCAGCTGGCCGAGGCGCCGCGGCGGAGGCTGCGGATGACCGAGCTGGCCATGCGGGCGAAGATCACTCGCTCCCGGCTCTCGCACGCCGTCGCGCGCCTGGAGAAGAACGGCTGGGTCCGGCGTGAGGACTGTCCCTCCGACAAGCGGGGGCAGCTCGCGGTCCTCACGGACGACGGGTACGAGGTGCTGGCGCGCACCGCGCCGGGGCACGTGGCGGCCGTGCGCCAGGCCCTGTTCGACCGGCTCACCCCCGAACAGCAGAGGTCCCTCGGCGAGATGATGTCGATCATCGCGGAGGGACTCCAGCCCAAGGACGCGGGGGCGGACCTGCCCTGGCTCCGCTGAGCTCCGCCGAGTTCCGCCGAGACAGGTCCGCCCCGGCCCCGCCGGATCGGCGGAGCCGGGGCGGACCCCTTCAGGCGTACGGGCGAGACGTCCCCTTCCTCGTCCGCACGTACCGGCTCGGTTCTCTGCGGACACCCCTGTGCAGGCGCCTCAGTGGGCGACCACCGGGACCTGCACCTCGTCCTCGGTGCCCTCGCCCGCGCCCTGGCCGGAGACCGACGCCGTACCCGGGCGGCCGGCGTTCACGAAGGTCAGGGCGATCACGGAGGCGAGGACCAGGATGCCGACGGCGAACCAGACCGCGGCGGTGTAGCCGTGCACCATGCCCTCCAGCTGGACCAGCTGCTGCTGGGGCCGGGCGGTGGCGGAGGCGATGTGGTCCTTGATGTACGAGGTCGTCGCGGACGCGGCGATGGTGTTCAGCAGGGCCGTGCCGATCGCGCCGCCCACCTGCTGCGAGGTGTTGACCATCGCGGAGGCGACACCGGCGTCCCGGGGCTCGACGCCCTGGGTGGCCAGGGACATGGCGGGCATGAACGCCGTACCCATGCCGAGACCGAGCAGCACCATCGAGGGCAGGACCGTCGAGGCGTACGACGAGCCGATCTCCAGCTGGGTCAGCAGGAACATGCCGGCCGCGGCGACCAGGAAGCCGGGGCTCATCAGCGCCCGGGCCGGGACCCGGGTCATCAGACGGGTGCCGATCTGGGTCGAGCCGGTCATCATGCCCGCGATCATCGGCAGGAACGCGAAGCCGGTCTTGATCGGCGAGTACCCCTTGACGACCTGGAGGTAGTAGGTCAGGAAGAGGAAGGTGCCGAACATCGCGATGATGGCGATGCCGAGCGAGAGATACACACCGCCGCGGTTCCGGTCGGTCACCACGCGCAGCGGGAGCAGCGGCGCCCTGGTCTTCGCCTCGGTGACGACGAAGGCGACCAGCAGTACCGCCGAGGCGACGAACAGGGAGACGGTCGTCGAGTCGCCCCAGCCGTCGGACTCGGCACGGGTGAAGCCGTAGACCAGCGAGACCAGACCGAGGGTGGACAGCAGGACACCCGGGATGTCGAGCGGGTTGCGGTTGCGGCCGCCCTCCGGCTCCCGGATGACGAAGTACGCACCCAGCGCGGCGACCGCGGCGAACGGGATGTTCACGAAGAACGTCCAGCGCCAGTCCAGGTACTCGGTGAGCACGCCGCCGAGGATGAAGCCGACGGCGCCGCCGCCGCCGGCGATCGCGCCGTAGATGCCGAAGGCCTTGGCGCGCTCCTTGGCGTCCGTGAACATCACGGCGAGCAGGGAGAGCGCGGCGGGGGCGAGCATGGCGCCGAAGACGCCCTGCAGGGCGCGGGCGCCGAACATCATCGCGCCGGTGGTGGCCGCCCCGCCGAGCGCGGAGGCGGCGGCGAAGCCGGTCAGACCGATGACGAAGGCACGCTTGCGGCCCCACAGGTCGGCTATGCGGCCGCCGAAGAGCAGCAGCCCGCCGAAGGCGAGCGCGTAGGCCGTGACGACCCACTGGCGGTTGCCGTCCGAGATGCCAAGGTCCTGCTGGGCGGAGGGCAGGGCGATGTTCACGATGGTCGCGTCGAGGACGACCATCAGCTGGGCGAGCGCGATGAAGACGAGCGCCCTCCAGCGGTTGGCGTCGGGGACGCCAGGGGCCGTTGAGGCTGTTTCAGACATGAGGGTACCCACTCCGGGACGTCGTAGAGAGAAGCAGAGGGAAGCAGAGGGAAGCAGAGGGAAAAGGTGTCGGACGTGACGGCTCGTCATCGTTGACGGCCGGAAGCTGTGCTGTGAGGGATGACTTGCGCGGAGCGCGGAACTGATCGGTACCGGCTGCTCCGGATGGCTCAGGACTGGCGCAGCTCCTCCACGGTCACGGCCGTGCCCGGCAGGGTCGAGCGGGCTGGAGCCCGCAGTCCGTCCAGGAACAGCTGAAGATGGCGGTGGACGAAGCGGTCGGCGTTGAAGCACACGGTGCCGGCCGGGGGCCGGCTGAGCTGGGCCACGGCGACCATCAGGTCGCCGACGCCCACGTCGGGGCGGAGGGTGCCGGCCGCCCTGGCGCGGTCCATGAGCTCCTCGATGAGTCGCTCGACGCGCCGACGGGCGGCTTCCAGGTCCGGGTGGTGCTTGTCGAATGTGCCGGAGAGCATCGGGCACAGCGCGCTGACCCGCTCGTCGGCGGCGGCGTGTGTGAATCGCTCCAGCGCCTCGAAGGGGTCGGTCTCCTCGGCGAGCGCCTGTTCGGCGGCCTCGGAGGTGCGGTCCATGACCGAGCAGACGACCTCGCGGACGAGTGCGTCGCGGTCGGGGAAGTTGCGGTACACCGTGGCGTTGCCGACGCCGGCCCGGCGGGCGATCTCGTCGAACGGCACGTCGGGGCCGAACTCGACGAACATCTCCTGGGCGGCGGTGACGATCCGCTCCCGGTTGCGCAGGGCATCGGCCCGCGGCCGGGACGCCCGTCGCTGCAAGGGAGTGGCGGTCGGCACGGTGTACTCCTCGGGGTCTGGGTGGATCGCGATCCGGGGAGTCAGTCCCCGTTTCGCTCGGACACACGTCTAAACGGGGAATCGGTCCCCGGTTATTTCCCCGCCCCGGCGCAATGTGCTGTGACCTGAGTCACATCCAGCCCGAGTCGCGGCCCGCCCGCCGGCCCCCACGCCTCCCGCCCCGCCCTCACCCGTCCCCCGCCTCCTTCCACACCTCCCCGCCCCCGCCCTCACCCATCCCCCGCTCCCCCACCCCTCGTTCGGCCTCGCTCAGCGCGCGCCTCCCGCACCCCCGGAACAGGGTGATCGCAAGGGTGCAGCCGGTAAGGCGCGGCTGCCGTGGAGCGAAGGGCCCCCGCATGCAGCCGTCCCGCCGCCGGATACGCCCGCGTCGCGCGGTCTCGCTCGCCTCGGTCACGGTCCTGACGCTGGCGGTCTCCACCTCCGCCGGCACGGCACCCCTGACGGCGGGTTCCGCGACGGCGGGCCCCATAGCCCCGGCCCGCTCCTCGACGCTGCGCCCCTGCATGCTCCACGGTCACAACCGGGTGCTGATGCCGGAGAGCGTGCCCACCCCCACCGGCTACGCCCGCTCCACCGGCACCGTCCACGCCCTGAACCTGATGATCGACTTCTCCGACGCCCCCGGCCGGGGCAGCCCGCTCGACCGGCTCGCGGAGTTCTTCCCGAAGACCCGCCAGTGGTTCACCATCAGCTCCTACGGCCGCCTCGACTACCGCCCCGAGGCCCCGATACGTCACTGGCTGCGCATGCCCAAGCCGTTCAGGGCGTACGGGATACAGCGCGGCGCGCCCTTCGACCCCGGCTACCGCGAACTGCTGCAGGACATCGTGACCGCCGCCGACGCCGAGGTCGACTTCCGCCACTACGACCTGGTGAACGTACTCGTCACCCCGAACGCCGGTCCCTCCGCCCTGGACACCGTCCTGTCGGTGACGTTCGCCGGCAACACCGAGGCCCCGGTCGCCGACGGTGTCCCCGTCTCCAACGCCTCCTTCATCTACAGCCGCCAGGACGACGGCTCCGGCTCCTACCCGCAGACCGGCTTCCGGGTGCTGCCCCACGAGAACGGCCACGTCTTCGGCCTGCCCGACCTCTACACCCAGGAGGGCGGCACCGCCGTCGGGCACTGGGACATCATGAGCGAGGACTGGGGCGCCGACAACGACATGCTCGCCTGGCACAAGTGGAAGCTCGGCTGGCTCGACGACTCGCAGATCGCCTGTGTGACCGCACACGGCACCGGCGCCTACACGCTGACGCCGCTGGCCCGCGCCGGCGGCCGCAAACTGATCTTCCTGCCGATCAGCCCCCGCGCGGGCTACGCCCTGGAGCTGCGCACCCACGAGGGCAACGACGCGGCGGTGTGCCGGCCCGGCATCCTCGTCTACCGCGTCGACGCGGACGTCGACACCGGCAACGGCCCCATCCAGGTCTACGACTCCACACACGACAGCGGCGGCTGCACCCGCAGCCCGAACGTGCAGGCCGAGCTGTCCGACGCGCCGTTCGTGCCCGGACAGAGCTTCGCGGACCCCAAGGAGGGGATCGTCGTCACCGTCGAGGCGAAGCAGCCGTCCGGCGACTACAGGGTCCGGGTGACCCGCCGATGACGCACCCGCCGATGACGCACCCGGAGGTGCCCCACGGGAGGCATCCGGAGGTCAGGGCGCCGTGCGCCGTGGGTGACACGGCGCACGCGGCGGACCCCGCATTACCGTGACCCCATGCTCCCGAACGTCACCCCGGCCCCGGACACCGCCGCCCCCGCCGAAGCCGTCGCGCCCCTCATGCGCGGCCTCATGGTGCTGCGGCGGCTCACCGACGCCGACGGCAGCTGCAGCCTCAGCGCCCTGGAGCGGGCCAGCGGACTCGCCCGTTCGACGGTCGACCGGATCACGGCGACCCTCGCCCGCATGGAGTTCGTACGGTTCGACGGCCGGGACGTCGTGCTCGCGCCGCGGCTGATGGAGCTGGGCAACGCCTACCTCGCGGCGCTGCGACTGCCGAAGCTGCTGGACGCGCACGCGGACGCGCTCGCCGACGAGCTGGACGAGTCGGTGTCGCTCGCGGTCGCCGACCTGGACGGCATCCGCTTCATCCACCAGGCGACCCGGCGCCGCGCGATGTCGCTGAGCTTCCGCATCGGCGACCTGCTGCCCGCGGAACGCACCGCTCCGGGGCCGCTGTTCGCGACCGAGTGGGACGAGGACGACTGGGCACGGTGGCACGCGCGGCGGGCGGCGGACCCCGAGGACCGCAGCTTCCCGGCGGTGCCGGCGCGCAGCCGCCCGCTCGACGGTTCCCCAGGCCACGGCCTGGGCGACGACTTCGAGGAGCGCACCGGGCGGGCGCGGGCGCAGGAGTGGGCGCTGGACGACCAGTTGATCGAGCCGGGTCTGGTGGCGCTGTCCATGCCGGTGCGGGAGGAGAGCGGCCGGATCGCCTGTGTGGTGAGCGTGGTGAGCCACACCAGCCGGCACACGGCGGACGATCTGCGCCGGGCGCTGCTGCCGCGGCTGCGCACGGCGGTCACGGCGATGGAGCGGGAGTTGCGCGAGGCGCCGCCCGCCGTGCCCACGGCGCCGACGGGGCTCGCGGCCTGGACGGGGGCGTCCAAACAGGAGCTGGGGCGGGAGTTCGTGGAGTCGCTGGCCCGCGGTCTGACGGTGATCACGGCCTTCGGGGAGGGCCGCTCCGAGCTGACGCTGACGGAGGTGGCCGAGGCGACGGGGCTCGCCCGGGCCACCGCACGGCGGGCGCTCATCACGCTGGAACACCTCGGCTACGTCACCGCCCACGGCCGCTTCTTCCGGCTCACCCCGCGCGTGCTGGGTCTCGGCTTTCCGCCGCTGTCACGGACGACCCTGTCGGACATCGCGACCCCGCATCTGACCGCCCTGTCCGACCGGGTGCGCGAGTCGACGTCTCTGGCCGTGTTGACGGGCGACGACATCCAGTACACGGCCCGGGTGGCCCCGCGCCGCATCATGAGCGTCGACATCACGGTCGGCACCCGGCTGCCGGCCTACGCGACCTCGCTGGGCCGGGTGATGCTGGCGGACCTGCCGGAGCCGCCGCTGTCCGAACCGGCCCGGCTGACACGGCTGACGGTCACGGACCCGGCCGAGCTCAGGGCCGTACTGGACCGCGTACGGCGCGACGGCCACGCCCTGGTCGACGGGGAACTGGAGGAGGGGCTGCGAGCGATCGCGGTACCGGTGCGGGGACACGGAGGCCGGGTGGTGGCGGCGGTCAACGTGGCCATGCACAGCAGCCGCCGTACGCCCGAGGAGTGCGTGACGGACATCCTGCCGCAACTGCACGCGACGGCGGCGCGGATCGAGGCGGACCTGCGGGTGGCGGGGCGGTTCCGGAAGGTGCCGAACACCTGACGGCGCCGAACACCTGACGAAGCGACGCCCCGCGAACCGGCGCGCTCGCGGCCTGACACGTGGGCGGCCTGACGCGCCGGCAACCCCTCGCGCTCGCGGCCTGACGCGCCGGCGCCTCTCGTGCTCGCGGCCTGGCGCGTCCGCGGCCTGGCGCGCTCGCGAGGGAGCGGGTCGAAGCGATCAGACGGCCTCCGATCCGATCAGACGACCTCCGCCGGTCTCCCCGTGGCCACCACCCGGCGCCGCATCGGCGCCGTGGCGATACGCGGCAGGAGCAGCGACCAGAAGCGGGTGAGCGTGCTGCGGGACAGCCAGCGCACGTCGTGCCCGCCCAACTCGGCGAAACCGACCGTCGCGCCCACCACCGTGGCCACGAGGTCCCGGGGTGCGACGTCGGAGAGCAGCCCTTCCCGCGCGCACCGGGCGACGACGTCCTCCACCCAGGCGTGCCACCGATCGTGGAGACTGACGCCACTACCGGTGTCATCGGCGACCCCGTCGAGACAAAACCCGGCGCGCAGCACCAGGTCATGACGCAGGCTCAGCAGCAGTGCGTGACTGGTGTCGACCAGCGCCTGCAGCGCACCGCCGAGCTGGAGCGGCGGTCGCTCGGCGGAGACGATCCGGTCGAACCGCTCGGCCGCCGCGCCCCGCACCGCGGCGGCGAGGTCGGCCTTGCTGGGGAAGTGGAAGTGCAGCGCGCCGTTGCTGACCCCGGCCCTGGCGCTGATCGCTGCCAGCGGCACCAGCTCATAGCCGTCGCGGCCGAACAGCTCGGCGGCGGACTCGATCAGGGCGTTGCGCGTGCGGACAGCACGTTCCTGCTTGACCATCAGACGCTCCGTTACTGCGCGGGTACCCACAGAATAACAAACCGTCCGTGCGGTTTGATACGCCTCACGTGCCCCGGTTCTGCGGCATGCGTCGATTCCGTCAGTTGGGGCGGAGCACGACGGGCAGGGCTCCGTAGCCGTGAACGATGAAGGACCGCAACGGCTCGATCCCATCGAGCGGAGCTACCGACTCCAGGTCCGGGAACCGGGTGAAGAGCGCCGCCAGCGCGGACGTCGCCTCCAACCGGGCCAGGGGCGCCCCCAGACAGCGGTGGACACCGTGCCCGAAGGCCGGATCGTCCCTCCGGCCGGGCCGCAGCACGTCGAAGACGCCCACTTCGTCCCCGTACGCCTCGGGGTCCGAGGCCGCACCCGCGAAGGACACCAGGATCGGATCCCCCTTCTCGATGCGTACCCCGTCCAGGTCGATGTCCTCGACGGCGAACCGCATCGGCGAGTACGCGGCGGGCGCGTGCGTACGCAACGTCTCGGCCACCACGTCGGCCCAGTCCGCGCGGCCCTGAAGGACGTACGCGCGCTGCTCCGGGTGCGCGCACAGGGCGCCGACCGCGTTGGCGATGAGGGTGCAGGTCGTCTCCTGGCCGGCGGCGATCATCAGGTAGAGCGTGCCGAGGAGTTCCTGCTCGGTCAGCCGGCCGTCGTCGCTGTCCCGGACCTCGATCAGCGCGGTCGTCAGATCGTCGCCGGGCCGGGCTCGTTTCTCCGCGACCAGCTCGCCGAGCATCCCGAAGACCCGCACCTGCGCCGCGGCCATCTCGTCGCCGGGTACGGCCGTACCGAACACCAACTCGAGGTCGGCGCACAGCGGGTCGCGCCGCTCCCCGGGGACCCCGAACAGCTCGCAGATCACCCGCATCGGCAGCACCTTGGCGAACCGGTCACGCAGGTCGACCACTTCGCCGTCCGGCAGCGCCTCCAGCTCGTCCAGCAGTTCGCCGGTGAGCTGCTCGACGCGGGGCCGCAGCGCCTCGGTGCGGCGGACGGTGAAGGCGGCGGCGACCAGCCGGCGCAGCCGCGCATGGCTGTCCCCGTAGGCGAAGAGCATGTTCTCGTTCGCCACCCATGGATACAGCGGCCAGTCCTCGCCTATGCGCCCGGCGATGAAGTCGGGCCAGTGCCGCCGGGCGTCCTTGGACACCCGCGGGTCCGTCAGGAGTCGCTTGACGTACTTCTGCCGTACGACGGCCCAGGCGCGCACCCCACCCGGCAGCTCCACCTCGACGGCGGGCCCCTGAGACCGTAACCGCGCGGTCTCTCCCGGCAGGTCACGTCCGGTCACGTCAAGAACGTACGGGCACGCGGTCGCGTCCATGGGGTGCACTCCGTTCGGTCGGTCGATCCTCTTGGCCCGGCCCTCTCGCGCGTTCTTCCTTGTGCGCGTTCTGCCTCTAGGCGCGTTCTTCCTCTACGCGTAGTCGTGCTCCATGCGCAGTCGCCCTCCGCGCGCAGTCGCCCTCCGCGCGCAGCCGTGCTCCACGCCCGGTCGTCCTCTACGCACGTTCTTCCTCGCGCAGTCTCATCGCGGCTTCGAACACCTTCGGCCCCCGCTCCGGCGAGAAGTCGAGGCGCACCAGGACCCCCGGCACCGCTACGGACGGCATCAGGAACCGATAGAGATCGGCCACCCGTTCGGCCAGGTCCACCCGGCTCGTCATGATCCGCGACAGGACCTGAACCCCGGTGAACGCGCCGACGAACAGCTTGGCGAGCGCGGCGACGTCGACGTGCGGGAGGAGTTCGCCCCTCTGCTTGGCCTCCTCGAAGAGGGCCTGCGTGTGCTCGGTCCACTCCTGCATCGGCACCCGTCGGTTGAGGTGGTCCTTGGGCGACCCCTGATCCACGGTCAGGCGCACGCTGCCCTGGACGATCGGGTCACCGGTGTCGCTGCGGAGCAGGTACGACAGCAGCAGCGCCTCGTCCAGCGACTCCTGCAGCTTCAGCTCCTGCTGGGGGACCCGTGGCATGGAGGAGACCTGCTCGGCCAGGACCGCCTGGGCGAGCTCCTCCTTCGAACCGAAGTGGAAGTACAGGGCGCCCTTGGTCACCCCCGACCTGTTCAGCACGTCGGAGATCGTCGCCGCCTCGTACCCGACCTCGTCGAACACCTGAGCAGCGGCGACCAGGATGGCCCGCCGCGTACGAATGGCCCGTTCCTGCCGCGCCACAAGCAGTCCCCTCTCGTCGCACCGGACAATAAAACCAGGCAAACGGTTTTACAACCCTGGTGTTCCCCAGCGGCAAACGGCCGCCTCAGGAGCGGAAACGGGCTGAACAGTGGGAAGGTGAGCCCTGCGAGGCCACTACAGGGCTTGAAAAGAAAACCGGTTGGTACGTATCTTCGAACCTGCTTCACGCCTGACTCGAGAACCAGACCCACACCAGGGGATGCTCAATGACTGTCATGACGTCCGAGATGCCAAGGACCGAGACGACGTCAGGAACCGAAGCAACGTCAGCGGCGGAAGCCGAGGACCAGGCACACCCGATGGCCGACGATCTGGCACGCCTCCTCTTCGAGGGCGCTCGCCGTGATCGTACCCACGGCGTCTGGCGCTCGGCGATCTGCGGCCGGGCGTTCGCCTACCGGCCCGGCCTGTCCGCGGCCGAGCGGACCGCTCTTTCCTACGACCGTCTGCGCCTCCTCAACGACATCCTCAACGACATCCTCGACGATCCCCTGCGGTTCGCCGCCGACCCGCACCGACTGGCCGCGTTGCACGAGTGGATCGGGCCGGTGGACGGCGGGCTCACCACCGTCGCGAGCATTCACTACAACCTCTTCCTCGGCAGCCTCGTCGACCACGACCACGCGGACCGCGACCTGTCCGCCTTCAGCTCCCTCCGCCACACAGGAACGTTTCTCTGTACCGAGCTGGAACACGGGAACGACGTGGCCGCGCTGGAGACCGTCGCCGTTCTCGACCGCACCGGCGGCGGCTTCCGTCTGCACACGCCGACGCCCGGCGCGCAGAAGTTCATGCCCAACACCACCCTTGCGGGCGGCCCCAAGACCGCGGTCGTCGCCGCCCGGCTCGTCGTGGACGGCGAGGACCAGGGGGTGTTCCTCTTCCTCACCCCGCTCAGCGACGAGAGAGGGCACCTGCCGGGGGTGACGGTCCGCCGACTGCCGGAGCGCACCGGCACCCCGGTCGACCACGCCCTCACGTCCTTCGACCACGTATGGCTGCCGCGCGAGGCGCTCCTGGAGGCCGACCACGGCCGCCTCGACCCGGACGGCACCCTGGCCAGCAAGCTCGGCAACAAGCGCAAACGGTTCCTGCGCTCCATCAACCGCGTCACCATGGGCAAGCTGTGCATGAGCGCCGGCACCCTGGGCATGACCCGCGCCGCGCTCGCCATCGCCGTCCGCTACTCCCAGAGCCGCCTGATCGCCGGCCCCAGGGCCGGGGAGCGCATACCGGTCGCCGCGCACCGCAGCCACCACAGCCGGCTGCTCGACGGTCTGGCGACGGTGTACGCGATGACGTTCCTGCACCGCACGGTGGTGGACCGGTTCGCCGCGCACACCGAGGAGGACCGCGAGGAGGTCGAGCGGCTCGCGGCGATCGCCAAGGGCTGGATCACCTGGCAGGCCCGCACGATCACCACCGAGTGCCGCGAACGGTGCGGTGCGCAGGGCCTTTTCCCGGCCAACGGCATCTCGGACCTGGCGGCGAACATCGAGGGTGGCATCACCGCCGAGGGCGACAACCTGGTGATCTGGGTGAAGGCCGCCTCCGAGATGGTCTTCGGCCACCGGTCGCAGGCGACAGAGGCCACCGTACCGACCGGCGACCTCACGGACCTCTCCTTCCTGCGCGGCCTGCTCGCCCAGGTAGAGGCGCTCTGGCAGGCACGGGCCCGCACCGCCCTGCGCGAGGGCCCGTCCGGCGATCCGGTCGGCCGGTGGAACGTCACCTCGGCCGCCGCCCTGGAGATGGTCTCGGCACACGCCCGCCTGCAGGCGGCCGACGCGTTCATCGCGGCGGCCGACAGGGCCGCGCACCCCAGCACCCGTGATCTGCTGCGCTCCCTGTGCCGCCTGTTCCTGCTCCGCCAGATCCGTGAGCACACCGGTGACCTGCTGGTCGAAGGACACCTGACCGCGGACCAGGTCCGGGCGCTGCCGAAGACCCTGGACACATCCGTCGCCGCCCTGGAGCCGTACATGATGACCCTGGTCGACGGCTTCGACTTCCCGGCGGAGATGCTGTCGGCGATCCCGATCGCGAGCGGCGGCTCCGTCGTGCGGACCATGAAGGAGGCGTAGCCGACGACCCGGCGGAGCAACGGCGTCCGCCCCCGGCCGCACCGCGCTCGAGGCGACGGCCGAGGCGGCAGGTACAACACCCGCCGACCGGCTTCCGAGACCACAGATCCATTGACCGGCCGCCCCCGGAGGCCGGCCCCCGGGAGGGCGAGCCCGGGGATCCGGGGCAGACCCCCGAGACACCCCCCCAAGAGCGGTACCCGAAGAGCAGTACCCGAAGGGAATGCCCACTCCGCAGGGGCGTAGCCGACGCCGACACGCGGCCCCACATCCCCCGCACGACCACTCGGCGGCCAAGGCCGTCCACCAGCGCAGCCCCCACCACGAAGACCGCACTGCTCCGACGCCGACACGGAAGCCCCAGACCGAGCGACGACGCGACCCCACCACGGAGATCACAAATCGACCCCGGGCCTCCCCCACCGCCCCGCCCCATCCGCTACCCTGTCAAGGGCCGCCGCCACCGGCGGTCCCGACCTTGCCGAGCGCGGTCGAATACTCACTCGGAGTACTCGGCCATGCCCCAGCAAGACCCGGCCTTCGTAGCTCAGGGGATAGAGCACCGCTCTCCTAAAGCGGGTGTCGCAGGTTCGAATCCTGCCGGGGGCACAGAAGAAAGGGCCAGCTCAGGAGGGGTTTCCTCCCAGGCTGGCCCTTCGGCGTTTCAGGGGGCGTGCCACAGGCGTGCCACTACGGGGCTGCGGGGTCCTCCTCGGAGGAGGCAGAGGCCGCTCCCCCACCGCCCCGGATCATGGCGCCGAGCTGGTCGGCGATGGTCCGGTCACGGTCGCTGGTCATGTGCTGATAGATCAGCGCGGCCCGCGAGCTGCTGTGGCCCGTGCGGGTCATCAGCTCCCGGGTGCTGGCCCCGGCCGTCGAGGCGAGCGTGTTGCCCGTGTGCCGAAGGTCGTGGAAGTGCAGCTCGGCCGTGACGCCCGCAGCCTTCCGCGCCTTGACCCAGTCGTCCCGGAAGTTGCTCCGGCGTAGTTGTCCGCCCTGCGGACCGACGAAGACGTGGCCGTCACGGCCGCGAGCGGCGTACTGCTCCAGGTGGCGTGTGATCTCGTCGAGCAGTTCGGCGGGGAACGACACCGCGCGTACCCCGGCCGCGGACTTCGGGGCCTTGTCGAAGAGCCGGCCGTTCTGCAACTCGGCCTGCGCACGCCGAACGGTCACGGTCAGCGCATCCAGGTCGATGTCCCTGCGCCGCAGGGCCGCCAGCTCTCCGAAGCGGAGAGTGGTGAAAGCCGCCAGGAGGACGAGCAAGCGGTAACGGGGTGCGATGGCGTCGGCGACGGCGAAGACCTCCCCGACCGTGAGTACTGGCCGCTCTGGCACGTCGTAGCGGTCCGCGCCCTTGATCCGGCAAGGATTGCGTCGGATGAGCTCGTCGTCCACGGCCGTGTTCATCAACGCACGCAGCAGTTGGTACGCCTTGACCACCGTGGGCTCCCCGATCTCGGCAGCCAGGAGCTTCCCTCGCCAACTCCGTACGCGAGCGGTGGTGACGTCGGCCACCGATCCCGCGCCGAAGGTCGGAAGGATGTGCAGCCGCATCACGGACTCGTTCCGCTCGCGGGTACGGTCGGCCAGCTTCCGGTCCCGCAGCCATGCCGTCGCGTACTCCTCGAAGTTCACTGCCCCGGCATCCGGGTCGGACCACTGACCGCGCGTGATGTCCGCCTCGATGTGGGTCAGGGCGACTTGGGCATCCGACTTCGTCGGGTAGGTCTTCTCGGCTGGACGAAGTTGCCCCGTCTCGGGGTCGCGATAGCGGACCTGCCAGCGACCGGAGGGAAGCTGACGGACGGAACCGAAGCTGCGGCGCTGTCCCTTCTTGTTGGCCATCAGGCGGCCCTCCGCAGTCTGCAACCGCGGGGCCGAGCGGCTGAACAGTGTGGGCATCGATGAACGCACCCAACGCACTCTCGGGGATGCGCACGTGCCGGCCGACCTTGACGAACGTGATGCGCCGCTCCGCGATGAGGCGGCGCGGAAAGCGTTCAGTGGTGCCGAGGACTTCGGCAACCTGCGCCACGGTGAGGTAGCGGTCAGCCACGAGTGGGTTCTCCTTCCGTTCCTGGGGCGGGTTCGAGGGAGGCGGCAAGCCAGGCTTCGGCGGACGACAGGCCTGTTCCGGCGAACACCCAGTGCGCGAGGACGTACGTCGTGTCGGGCTCGGGGCCGTTGGCTGCTGCCGCTTGGGCGCGGCGCCATTCGGCGCGGGCATCGCGCAGGGCACCGAGGGTCGTGGAGTAGCGGCGGGACTTGGTGGAGAAGTGGCCGCGGAAGCCGAGCATGTGGGCCCACGCGCGCAGCCGGAGGTGTTCGAGGTCCTTGCGTGCGCCCAGGGTCCATGCCGTCCGGATGAGGCGGCGGGCGTGGTCGCTGATGTCGAGCTGGGCCAGCTCTGCGACGAACTTCAGCGGCCGGTCCAGGGCACCCGTCGCGGTCTCGGCGCCCTTGGTGGCGTACTTGGCGATGTACGCGGCCACGGCCCGCTCGGTCAGCTCCTGGCCGCCGCTGAAGTCAGCCGAGCGGATGGTGCGGACGTCGAGTTGGCGGCCGAAGCTGAAGACGTGCGCGCGGCCGTCGATGACCGGACCGTCCACGCGGACCTTTGCAGTGGCGGCACGGATGGCGTCCGTCAGCAGCTCTGCGGTGGCCCAGGGCGGAGGCGGGGTGTCTCCCCCGCCGGGACCGTCGAGACGGATGACGGCGTGGAAGTGGACGGCGCCGCGCTTCTGATACTCGGCGACCTTGGCGAAGGACACGCGGGCGTGGTCGCGGAACCTCCGCTGTGACAGCCCCGCACGCTTGGCGACCTCTCGGCGGAGGTAGACCGAGAAGCGCCGCCAAAGCGCACCGGCGTGCGCATTCCACAGAACGGCCGCTTCGTAGTCGTACGTGTCCGGGTCGAGCGGGGTGCCGAGGTCGGCGTCCTCCTGGTCGTGGAGGACACCGCAGCGACAGGGGCGAACAGTGCCGGCCCGGCCGGTCGGGCGGTTGTGCACCGGGCCGAAGCTGGGTGCGGTGAAGGTGGCGAAGACGCGCGGGTGCGCGGCGACGTGTTCGGGAATGCCCTTGCCGCCGCGCAGGCCGGAGGTGATCAGGTGGAAGGTGTCGCGGCGGTAGACCTCCGCGCAGGCCGGGCAGCGGGTCGTGCGGCGGTTGTTACAGCGGACGAGAAGCTGACCGGCCGGGAGCTCCGACGAGTCGAGGTGCTGGAGCACGCGGCCGATCTCGCCGGTCCGCGTGTCCACGTCGTACTCGGTGCGGTGGCCGTCGAGCCGGATGGGATTGGTGCAGCCGCCGAGCCCGGAGAGCTGCCGGAGGATACCCGGCAGGGTGCCGTGCTGGGCCATCCTTGCGAGTTCCGGGAGCGGGGGCGGGGTGGTGCCGGTGATGATGGCTGTCTCCTTCTGACTGGCACGGTCGAGAGGGATGGGCCCCGGGGCGGCGGATGCTTGGTCGTGTCGTGCCGCCCCGGGTGTCAGGCGTCGTTCAGCGCCGGTGGTGGTCTCGGAGCAGGGAGCGCAGGACCACGGCGGCTATGGCCACGGAGATGGCGGAGACGGCGACGGCGGCCAGGAGCGCGGTGAGGACCACGACACCGACGACCACGGCCGCTACCGCGCCGGTGCTGACGGGGACCCGCGGGAGCGCTCGGCGTGCGGACGCCGGATCGACCGGAGAGTGGGTGTGTGCGGGCGGCGGCGTGGGGTTGTCGGGGTACTTGGGCAGGAACACAGCGAAGCTCTCCTCATCTACTCGTCTAGTCATGTGTGCCGTTTATGACGTCCACGCCGGAGCGGGTGCCGGACTCGATGGCCGGGGCCAGGAAGGTGTGCGAGAGCCAGAAGCCGAAGAGTGCGATCACGACGACGATCCAGGTGCGGACGCCGAGGAACTTGACCGCTCCCCAGGCGAAGAGGCCGAGGACGACGACGAGCGGCAGGCTGACGGTCAAGGGGCGTGTCCTTTCAGCGGACGGGGCAGCGGTGGGTGCGGGCGGCGAGCTCGGCGGCGGCGCGGCTGTCGTAGTCGGCGGAGAAGCCGCAGCGGGGAGCCGTGCAGGCGGCGGTGTGCTTCTCACGGCCCCGGCGGTCGTTGAACGTGCCGACCTGTACGGGGCCGATGCGGGTGACGTCGCGGAAGCGGCGGTTGGCGGTCACTGTCAGTCCTCCTGTCGCGGGTTCGTGGCGGGGAAGTCGTTGAGGATCCGGGCCGCTTCTGCGGGGTCGGAGGTGAGCTCGGCGGCGGCTTCGGCGAGGAGCCGGGCGAGTGCCGTCCGGCCGCTCACGGCCATCTGGCGGGCCGCGTCGAGGTAGTCAGAGGCGGTGTTGAAGTTGAAGAGGGGCACAGGTCAGCTCCCTGTCGGGGTGAGGTGGGTAGCGATGGCTTCGGCCATGGGCACTGGGACGCCGAGCCGGGCGCGCAGGGTGGGGGTGTCGATGGGGGTTCCGGTGCGGGTGCGGTGTTCGTCGGCGACCTTGCGGGCGTGTTCGACGAGGGCAGCCGGGACGGGCACGGCGGGACGCTCGGGCGGTGGCTCCACGGAAGCCGGTTGCGCAGGAGGTTCGGTCGACGCTTCGGGCGCGTCCTCCTGGTCCTCGATGTCCTTGGCTGCTTCGGCATTGGGCTCATCCGTCGTCGTTGGCGCGGTGTGTGCGAGGAGGGTTCCGCCGAGGAAGGCGACCGCGGGCCAGCCCGCGACGAGGATGCGCAGCCAGGCCGGCACCTGGTGCACGTCGAGCAGTCCGGCTGTGGCGACGTTCGCGCCGAGGGAGGCGGCGAGCGCGATGACGAACCAGCACCACCCGGCCGTTTTCGCGTCAGTGGCCCGCAGTCGGCGCCAGGCGGCGACCAGCAGCAGGTCGACCGAGATGGGATAGGCCCACGCTTTCCAACCGTCCTGCCCGGCGGCCGAGGCGATGTCGTGCAGGTGGGCGAAGGACAGCGCTGCGGCGATGACCGCTTGGATGAGCACCGCGTCCACGCGGGCCAGTTGGGCGCGCACGATGCGGCTCCTTCCGGGTTCAGGCATGGGAGGGGTAGGGACTTGGCGTGAGGCGGTCACGCCGACCGGTGCGGGGCAGGTGGGAGGGTCAGTCGGTCGCCGGGAGCGGCCGGGCAGCCGGTGCCGATTTCTCGACCGGCCGCGCGGGTACGTCGGGCTGGAACGGCTTGAGAGAGGGCACGTCAGGCACGAGGTGGGCCGAGTCCTGGCAGATCTTGGCGGCGTCGCCGAGGGAGAGGTACGGCGTGCGGATGCGGGACCAGCCACCGGAGGTGTCTCCCGCGACGGCCAGGCCGGGGCGTTCGGGGGCGATGGCGCAGGCAGCCATGACCGCCTCGGGTACGATGTCGCCGAGCGCCATCTTGGCGGACGCCTCGTCGTTCACGCGGTGGCAGACGCGGCCGGTCAACTGGGCCCGGAGCATCGTGGCGCCCTTGCCCAGTTCGGCGCCGAAGCGTTGTCCGCACACTTCCAGGTAGATGCCGGCGGCGCGGCCGAGTTGGGCGAGACGGATGAGCTGGGTGACCATCTCGTCGCGCCGTTCCTCCTCCTTCTTCGTGGCGACGAGGAACAGTTCTGCCACCTCGTCGACGAACAGCACGATCGGTACCGGGCGTTCGCTCTCGGGCAGTCCCCAGATGTCCGAGGTGATCTCCTCCTCCGGAGTGTCCGGTGCGATGCCCTGCCGGGCTTTGATCAGGTCGTATCGGTCTTCCATCTCCTTGACGAGCGCAGGCAGCAGTTCGGCCGCCTGTTCCGGGTCGGTGGCCAGGGCCGAGAGCCTCGGCGCGAACGGTGCCAGCTCCACACCCCGCTTGCAGTCGACGCCGACCAGAGCGACCGGTTGCCGGGCGAGTCCGGCGATCAGGTGGCGCAGGTACATGGACTTGCCCGACAGCGTGGCCCCAAGGGTCAGTTGGTGCGGGATGGTCCGGTAGTCGCGCACGAAGGGTGTGGCGTCTTCCCGCAGTGCCACTGGCACCTTGAGGAAGCCTGCCTCGATCTTGCGCGGCATTCGGACCTTGCGCAGGACGTCGAAGCCGACGAGCCGCAGTTCGACGACGCCCGGCTTGATGGTTGTGACGTAGACGGCGTGCACTCCCCAGGCGTGCCGCAGCCGTTCGGCCGAGGCGGCGACATCGGCGGGTTCCTGTCCCGGAGCGAGCCTCAGTCGAAGCCGCAGCCCGGTCGACGTGGGCCGGATGATCCCCCGACGCGGCGGAACGGGACGGACCTCACGCCGGGTGGTGGCCTTGATCGCGAGGACCCGCAGCCGGGACGGCGCCACGGTCAGCCCACACGCCTCCATGACCGAGCTGTACGAGCTCAGCAGCCGGACCGTTGATATCGGAAGACCGATCGTGGACCAGTAGACGCCCGGGTGTTGGGCCCGGGCGTAGGCGGCCCCGCCGCCGAGCGCGGCGACAGGACCACCAACCTCCAGAAGCGTCGTCAGGTCGGTCATCAGGCAGCGGCCCCCGAGGCTGCTGGGAAGGCGGCCGGAGTCACGGCGGCGGCGCGGAAAGCGATGCCATGGCGCTGCTGCCCGTTGAAGACGCTCTCCCACGGCCGGGCCACCAGTCCCGGCAGCGAGACCGGCGCCCCGAGGGTCAGCCCCTCCGAGATGCCGCCTTCCGGGACGGTGACCTTGATCAGCGACGACTCGCCGTCCTCGATGTAGACGACGCCGATCGTCATCAGCGCCTCACCGCTGTTCGCGTCCTTGGCGATCTCGCCGGTCTGCCGGTCGCGGACCTTGGGCTCGGGCGCCTCGGTCAGCAGGATCGTCGCGGCCGAGGTCTCCACACGGATGGTACGCAAGACACGTTCCTATCTACTCGTCTATACATGATGCGTTGTGCGAACCCGACTTCCGGGATCGCGCGACTACCTTGCCACACAACTTGCCCACTCGTCTATACGAGTAAGCGTGTTGGGGTGTACGAGTTCGAGGAAGCGGCCACTCCAGACGGTCGACTCATGAAACGCAGCGAGCCCGCCCACCCGTTGCGATAGGCGACTGTCAGACCCATCCGACAGGATCTGTCCATGCTGATTGCGACGAACGCCCGGGGCCACGTGGTCAAGCGCCCCTCGAAGCCGGCCATTGGCACCATGCTCGCCAACCTGCAGCGCGGCGGGCACCTGATTCTTGAGCGGCAAGACGAGGATCTCCTGGGCGACTGGTACAGCCAGGTCCTGATGCGCCACAACAACACCTACCAGTTGGAGTACCGCGATGGTGTCGCCGCCGAGCACTACCAGACGCAGACCGTCTCGCAGGAGAAGGTCCTGAAGGCGCTCCTCGGCTGGGCGGCCAGCAAACCGGACTGGCGGGAAGGCTTCATGTGGAACAACATCGGCTCCATGTTCGAGCTGCCCACCACTGACGCGGCAGAACCACCCACCGCATAGCGTCGCCACGCGTCCGCCCGCACAGCACTGGCACTGAAGACCACTGCCGCTCATGCGATCACGTCGCCGGGAGCTGGTACGACAGGACGTACGCGTCCGCCGCCATCACCGTGTCGCAGACCTCCACGGCCCGACCCTCGGTGTCGTAGGCGGTCCGGATCAGGTGAATGACCGGCACGCCGGACGCCAGCCGGAGCGTCTTGACCTCAGCAGGCGAGGGCATCCGGGCCCGGATCTCCTCCTCGAAGTGGTCGAGGCGATGGCCCAGCTCTTCGAGACGGGCATAGATGCCGCCGGGGCCAGGGTTGGGCTCGGCGATCGGCGTATCGCGCGCGATGTCGAGCGGCAGATACGACGTGGCGAACTCGACCGGCCGCCCGTCCAGCAGATACCGGCGCCGACGAGCCAGCACACGCCGCACGGAACCGAGCCGGGCGGAGACGTCCTGACTGGCCTTCTCCTCCTTGACCTCCAGGCTGTCGACCTGTGGGTGACTGCCGGCCGCGTTCGCTTCGACGATGAACGCGGACTTCCCCTGCTCCCTGTGCCGCCGGGCGAACCGGTCTGAGGCAAGGCGTCGCACAGGGGGGCGTGGTCGTACGAACACGCCCTTGCCGTGCTCGGCGTGCACCAGGCCCTCGCCCTGGAGGATGGAGAAGGAGTTCCGGACCGTCATTCGGGAAACCCCGTAGTGCTCGACAAGATCGGCCTCGGAGGGCAGCTTGTCGCCCTCCTTGAACCGCCCGCGATCGATGGCCTCGCGCAACTGGTCGGCGATCTGGCGGAAGACCGCACGGTCGCTCGTGGGATCGAGGTCGCCGAGGAGGCCGGAAGGGAGAGGGCTCACGAGTACTCCTTTAGGTATCTAGACGAGTGGCCGAGTCTTGTTGCTACGGTGGAGAGCCTAGCCAGCCGAGAGGGCAGGGGATTGTGAGTACTGACCGTCCGCACTCCGTGAGCGTTGCCGGAGTCGTCGTCGACGACCAGGGCCGAGCCCTCTTGATCCAACGCCGTGACAACGGCCACTGGGAGCCCCCGGGCGGCGTCCTCGAACGCGAGGAGACCATCCCTGAGGCTCTCCAGCGTGAAGTTCTCGAAGAGACCGGAATCAAGATCGCG
Source organism: Streptomyces sp. PTL18 (assembly GCF_059510295.1). NCBI lineage: Bacteria > Bacillati > Actinomycetota > Actinomycetes > Kitasatosporales > Streptomycetaceae > Streptomyces > Streptomyces sp. PTL18. The sequence goes on from NZ_JCAJZO010000030.1 coordinate 80,866, forward strand.
CTTCCCGCGACTCTGACCGGCGTCTACAAGAACATGAAGGGCTTGATCGTCTCGCTGGTCTTCCGCTGCGAGGCCGCCGACGGCAGCCCCACCACTGGTGACGAGACCCGGGCGTTGCGTTGGGTCACCCGTGAAGAGGTCACCGAGCTCGCCGACGAGGCGTACGCGATTCGCGTCCTGGACGCGATGGACGCGGCGTCTCCACCCGCTATCCGCGCCCATGACGGCGTGAAACTCGTCTAGCCCGAACCCGCTGCACATGGCGGCCTATCAGCACGAAGGAACTTGTATGCACGAGTATACGAGTCAGGTCCGGACTTGGGGACTCACTTGCCCAGGTTTTCCGGAAGAGGTCAGCCGGGCCCGCCGCTGGACGCGGGACATCCTGCGCGGCTCACCCCTGGCCGAGGACGCCGAGCTGATCGTCAGCGAACTGAGCGCGAACGCGATTCTGCACACGGCCAGCGGCCAGGCATCCGGCCGCTTCCACCTGGCGCTGGCTGTCTCACCGCAGGTGATCGCGCTGTCGGTCACGGACGACGGCGGGACGGACTCCGCCCCCAAGGTCGAGCGCCCCGGGGAGGACGCAGTGCACGGCCGAGGCTTAGGAATGGTCAGCGCGATCGCACACCGGGTCGTCGTCCACGACAGCCACGGCGGCTACACGGTCACCGCGGAACTCTTCACGCAGCCCCGGCCAGGAGGACGCCCGTGCTGACGTCGACCAGGCCTGAAGAGTCGACCGCAGGCGGACAGCACACCTCATACCAATGCTGGGCTGCCGCCTACCCTCTGCACGAGGTCCGATCCATCGCACTGGGATCGCACCGCGCCGCGAGCCCTCGCCTGGCATCGCGCTGGCTCCGGGAACGCACGAGCCACATCACCGACCAACTCGACACCGCATACGCGCAGCCAGGTCGCCACTGGCTCACCGACGAGGCGGAGCAAGAACGCGCCCTCGCCTACCTGGCCACCGGAACGCCCTACCAGCTCACCCTCTACGACGACAGCACCCGCTACGTACTCGTGGCCTACCCCCGAGGAGCGGCATCGTGAAGGGCCCCGTTCGCGGCTACTGGTGCGAATGCTGGACGCAAGACCTCAACGACGACCGACCGCCGGCACTCCTGGCATCCTTCGACGCCTACTCGGCACCCCAGGCCGACAGATGGATCGCAGTCGCACTCCGCACCATCTCTCCAGCACTCGACCCGGAAGCCTCCGACGATGCGTGGGAATGGCTGTACGAAGGCCGCATCCAGACCAGACGAGCCCTCTTGCAAGCCGAGCCCTGCACGGTGACCATCACCCACGCCAGCACCCGCGTGACATGGACCATCCGACCGGTTCTCTTCCTGCCACTCGCACACCGACTGGACGCCGAACTACCCACGTGCGCCTACGACTTCAAACCCCACGCCCCCGACTGAGTTACAACTTTCTCTACGGGTTCAAGGCGGCTCGCTCCGCTCCCCGCGCGCGGCCCGACCACCGGCCGGGCCTGCGCTCCTGCCTCCGTCCCGCTCCAGCCCGGCCGGCGCCCGTGCCGCTCGCAGAGCATCAGTAGTTTGGCGTAGAAAGGGCGCATCTGGGCTGGGCCGGCTGGCTCCACGGCTTTAGCCCCCGGTCCGGGTCCCGCGTGGAGCAAGACCAAGGGGCCACTCGTGCACATTGCGGGCCGGTCTAGAGGAGCGCCTAAATTATCAACCAGCGCACGACCTCCTGACCATGCTCGACCCCAGCCCAGGCAGGCCACCGGCCAAACTCGCTACGCCTTCGTCGCGTTCTGGATGGAACGAGCAGTACGCTCCCAACCATCAATATCGGCGATCGCCTTGCGCATGTTGGCTACTGCAGCATTGATCTTCTTCCCCGGTCCGCGAAGTTGCCTACTAAGGGAACCCATGCCTTCTGCAGCAGCACCGAACGAGTTCAGTCCTTCCATCCCTTCGCGTGATGACTCGGCCATGCCGATCAGTTGGTCCAAGAAATCGTTCCACCCTTCGGGACGGTCATCAGGTTCGGCAGCCTGGATAATCTGCAGCAGAGCTCTCACTCCGCCGTTGATCGAGCTCATGTGGCTCGCGAAACTGTCGGAAGCCTCTTCGAGTTTTTCGACCGGTTCCTTGATGTTGGCTGCGTACTTAGCGACGAGCGCAAGACGGCTACTGTTCGGCGCGCCGGACTGATTAGCCTTCTCCATCTCAGTTCCGGAGGCTTCTGTAATCATGCCAATTTGTTCGATGGCCTCAGTGATGCTATTTGCATCATCAACCATGGTTTGCAGCCCGTCCTCCACTTGTCCCATCATTTCCAGGAGGCCCGGCTCGTCATCCTCTAGCGCCTCTGTCACCGAATATTCGGGCGAGGGCAGCTCAACATCTGGCTTTCCGCTCTGCACATCCTGCCAGACCCGCGTAGCTGTAAGGGGATCTTGCCCGTCAAGCAGCCCTGCCTGCAGCGCCCTCTCCAGCTCCTTCCTCGCGTCGATCAACCCCCTAGGCGAGCGCGAGAATTGGATGGTGCGAATCGCTGTAATGTCGAAGGGGAGCTGACCGAATTCGCCGATTTGGATAGTGAGCTTTCCGGTTGTGTGGCGCAGGCCTAGCTCGTACATAACGTTCGGGTTGCCGCCGCTTACGTCGGCAATAACTACGTCGTCTTCGAGTAGGTGGCGGAATACCTGCTCGGTGATTTCCCCTGCAACGGCGATCTGATCCGCCCGCACCGGGTCGATGCCAACCTTTTCGCAGGCCCTTTGAATCACTTCTTCGAAGACTTGCAGAGAGTCCTCGTAGATCTGGCGCCCGGGATCGTCGATCGAAGCGAACTTGTTACCGATGGGTCCGATTACGAAACACCTAGCCATCCCGAGAATCCCACCTATCTTCCGTTCTGCTTCATCCATGTTTTTACCAAGTCGATCAATCTTTCTGCGTGTTTATATGTATCTTCGGCCTCCTTTTTGAGGCATCTCGCGGAGGAGTATTGCGCCTTTGTCTTTATTCTTAGTGCCTTTTGGAGGTGGCGTGAAACTGCAGACCCTGCCGTTCCGCACTTCCGTAAAAGGGATAGCGCTTCGTCGTGCCCCTTCCCGGTAGAGTATCTGCCTAGAATCTCCAAGCACAAAACATCAGAGCCGTTAATGGCTGCCGAAACTGAGAGGCTGACGGTCGCGTCGAAGCACTCGCTGAACAAGGCCGTGTCGGCAACGGCCAAGAACTCTTCGGCCTTGCGTAGTTTCGCCATGCTGTCCGGCTGCACGGAGGCAGGCTACCCAGAGCCGTGCTTGTGTGGGGTCGTTACGCCCAGGCCGGGTCCGAGCGCTCAGACCGCCCAATCTGGCCCCGGCCCGTTGAGGCCGCCTGCTGGTGCGTTCCCTGGGCCCCAAAGCTTCGTCACCACGGTTCCGTCATTGCTGCATGCTCTGACGGACGTCGCCACCGGGCAGCGTGGCTGATGCCGGTGGGGGTGCAGTG
>NZ_JCAJZO010000031.1:0-66495 GCF_059510295.1 Streptomyces sp. PTL18
GCAGTGAGGCGCTGACCGCCGTCACGCTGTGGGTGGCGGCCACGCACATCCAGCCCGCCCTCCAGCACGCACCTCGCCTCGCCGTGGTCGGGCCTGCGAAGCGGTGCGGTAAGTCCCGCCTGCTGGACGTGCTCACCGAGACTGTGCGCGAGCCGCTGATCACGGTCAACACCAGCCCGGCGGTGGTCTTCCGCGCCATCGGTGCGGACCCGCCCACCCTGCTGGTGGACGAGGCCGACACCATCTTCGGCAGCATCAAGGCCGCCGAAAAGAACGAGGAGCTGCGTGGCCTCCTCAACGCCGGCCACCAGCGCAACCGGCCCGCCCTGCGGATCTCCGGGCCGGAGCACAAGCCGCAGGCGTTCCCCACCTTCGCCATGGCCGCGCTCGCCGGCATCGGGGACCTGCCGGACACGGTCATGGACCGGGCCGTGGTGATCCGAATGCAGCGGCGCAAGCCAGGTGAGCGGGTGGAACAGTTCCGCTCCCGCCGCGACATACCCGCCCTGCACGCCCTACGTGACCGGCTGACTGCCTGGCTGCGCCCGCTGATGGACACCGCAGCCGACCTGGTGCCGCCGATGCCGGTGCAGGACCGTGCGGCCGACACCTGGGAACCGCTGGTGGTCGTCGCCGAACTGGCAGGCGACTCCTGGCCGGAGCGAGCACGCGAAGCGTGCGTGGCCATGTGTGCCGCCGAGGTCGGCCAGGACGACGAGTCCAACGTGAAGACACGCCTGCTGAAGGACATCCGCCGCGTCTTCGCGTGCTACGGCGATCCTGACACCGTGCGCACGCGGGACCTACTGGAAGAGCTACTCAAGGACCAGGAGGCGCCGTGGGCGGAGTACCGCAACACCGGTCTGACCCCGCGCTACCTGGGGATCCTGCTGAAGGACTTCGGTATCCAGGCAGCCGTCCTCCGCTTCGAAGGCGGACGGCAGGCCCGGGGATTCACCCACGCACAGTTCACCGATGCCTGGGCCCGCTACTGCCCCGAGGAGCAGCCACCCGACGGCGGTGAGACCACACGTCACGGGTCGGCCGTACACCCGTAAACACCCGTCGCACACGTCGCACCGCAGGTCATCCCCGTGACGGGTCCGGCAACTGTGACGGGTCCTCCCGTATCACGCCAGGTTCCCGTACCTGCCCTGACCAGGCATGCGACGGGTGCGACGAGTCCGCCGCCCTCCCCACTGGCAACCCCGCACCGTGCCTAGGCACCCGTCTCCCCCTGGAGTACCACGCTTGCCCTCACGCACCGCCCAAGCCCCCGTGCCGCCAGTGACCGTAGCGATCCGCCTCGGGGTCGCCCTGGTCGGCACGATCGGCTTCGCCCTCTCCTACGACGCCCTGCGGCAGATGGCCGTCGCCATCCACATCCGCGGAGTCCTCACCTACGCCTTCCCCCTCGTGATCGACGGGTTCATCGCCATCGGCGTCGCCGCCCTGCTCATCCTCCGTACCGCGCCCTGGCGTTCTCGCCTGTACGTCTGGGCACTGGTCGGCCTCGCCACCGTCACGAGCATCTGGGCGAACGCTCTGCACGCCGTCCGCCTCAACCAGCAGGCACACACCGCCGGGCTCCATCTGGACGATGTCACCGTCGGCGCCCTGTCCGCGATAGCTCCGCTCGCCCTGGCCGGCGCGGTCCACCTCGACCTCGTCATCCGCCGCCACCCCACGAGTCTGCGCGAAGAGGCCGCCGCCACACCGGGCCACAACTCCTCTGGCCACAGCCACAACGGCACGCACAGCGCCATGCGGCCTGCCCGTTCGCAAGACGATGACTTCCTGCCGAAGGAGGCACAGAGCTCGCGTGACGTGGCCGAGCGCCCAGACCTGGCGGAGGCAGCCGCCAACGTGCCGCGGGCCCCGAAGCCGCTCTCCAAAGACGAGGGCCACGAACGGGATGTCACCTTCGACGAACTCCTCGCCATCGCCCGCACCGCACCGCTGGGACGCGGGGACCGTGCCTCACGCCGCAACATCGAGGCGGCCATCCGAGCCGCTGAGTACCGCATCGGCAAGGACCGTCTCACTCAGCTCAAGGACCGCCTCGACCGGGCTGCCCGCCAGCGACAGGCCGAGCCCGACACGGCCCCCGTCGGCACGCGCTGAGGACCGCCGCCCCACCCCGATCGACCCCCTCCGCTCGTTCCCGCACAGCCCGGAGCGGGGACGAGCGGCCCACTAGGCGACACGGCCTCGCCCCCCAACACCGCACGGAGAACCCCTCAATGCACGACCAGCACCCCGAACTCGCCACCGACCGGACGCAGATGATGACCATCGCCACCAGCGCAGCAAGGTATGGCGTTGGACCGTCCAAGGGCCGGTCCGACGCAGGCACCTCCGCCCCGGGGGTGGCGGAGGACCTCGGGCACCAGGGGGTGCCCGAGGAGGTAACGCCCGGCGACGCAGCCGAACAGTCGCCCGCCGCCCCCGCCGACGAAGTCACCCTGCGTCGCATCGCTCGCCACCGTACCCGCGAGAGCGTCCAGCGCAAGCAACGTGTCGATGTCCGCTACAGCAGCGATGAGAAGGCCCGGATCCTTACCCGTGCCCGCAAGATGGGCATCGCCGGCGCCCACCTCGTCGGCGCCGTGATCACGGCCTACCTCGACGGTGATCTCGCCGTGGGCCTGGCCGGGCAGCGCACCCAGCTCGATGACTGCCTCGACAAGCTCGACGCCCTACGGGCCGAAGTCGCGCGCATCGGCAACAACGTCAACCAGATCGCGCACCGCCTCAACGCCGGAGGCGATCCACACCCTGTGGACGCCACCGTCCTCGCCCAGACCGAACGCACCCTGGTCGCCGTCCGCGGCGCCATCAGCGACATCGCGCAGACCATGAACCACGCCGTCTCCGTGAAGGCGGCCTGGTGATCGCCAAGATCGGCAGCGGCAAGAGCACCGCCGGCCTGATCCGGTATCTGTTCGACACGAAGAAGGCCAAGGACCACACCGACCCGCACCTGGTCGCTTCCTGGGACGGCTTCGCTCCCGATCCCGGCCGCGCCGACGGCTTCGACGCCACAAAGAAGCGGCTCGTGGCCGACCTCGACCTGCGGGTTAAGCAAGCCCGCCGACTGGGCCGGGCGCCCGAGCGGCACGTGTGGCACTGCTCGGTACGTGCCGCCCCCGGCGACCGGCACCTCACCGACGCCGAGTGGGCGGACATCGCGCGCCGCGTTGTGGCGGCCACTGGCATCGCGCCACAAGGCGATCCGGACGGGTGCCGGTGGGTCGCCGTCCGCCACGCCGACGACCACATCCACATCGCCGCCACCAAGGTCCGTGGCGACCTGCGCACCGCCCGCCACTGGAACGACTACCTGACCGCCGACAAGGAACTCGCCGCCATCGAGAAGGAATACGGCCTCAAGCAGGTCGTGCGCGGCGACCGCACCGCCGCCAAGCGCCCCACCCGCGCCGAGACGGAGAAAGCCCGCCGCGCCGGCAAGACCCAGACCTCCCGCGAACGCCTGCGCACCACCGTCCGCCAGCTAGTGTCCATCGCCACCAGCCCGGAGGAATTCCTCCTTCTGCTCGACGGCGTCGAGGGCGTCCTTGTGGACGTGCAGCACTTTCCCTCCGGTGACGTGCGCGGGTACAAGGTCGCCGTGGAAGGCGACATCAACGCCGCCGGCGAGCCGATCTGGTTCTCCGGCGCCAAACTCGCCCCCGACCTGTCCTTCCCCAAGATCCGCGAACGCCTCACCGCCATCGATGCCCCGCCCGCAGCGGAGCCGGGCAGCCGACGCAGGCCCAACCCGTGGCACCAGGCCACGGCAGCAGCCGAGCGCATCCTCCACCACCTCGACCACGGCGACGACGAAGCCGCCCAGGCCCACATCGCTGCGCTCGGCGAAGCCATCGACGTCCTGCCGCTGCTCGCCCCCAGCCACCTGCGGCCACATCTGCAGCAGGCCGCCGTCGCCTTCGAGCGCGCCACCCGCTCCCGCATCCGCGCCCAGCAGGACCAGGCCCGCGCCCTGCGGGGTGCCGTCCGAGCCCTGCGCACCGCGCCGGTCACCAGCGACGGCTCCGGGCTGGCGATGTTCCTCGACATCGCCGTCCTCATCGTCATCGCCACAGCTCGCTGGCACCAAGCCCGCCGGCACAACCAGCAGGTCGCCGCCGCCCACCAGACCCTGGCCCATCTCCAGACCGCCTACCGACAGGCTGCTGCCGGGCCGCTGGCCGCCCTGGCTCAGCGCCAACCACCGGCCCGCACCATAGAACGGCACACCCAGCGCATCCTCGTGATCCTGCCCGACCACGCCCAGCAGATCCTCGACGACCCCGCCTGGCCGGCACTGGCCGCCGCCCTGACCGAAGCCGAGAACGCCGGCCACGACCCCGAACAGCTCCTCCAGCACACCGCACGGCAACGCGCCCTGGACGACGCCCGCTCCACCGCCAGCACCCTCACCTGGCGCATCCAACGCCTGGCCGCCCGGCAGGTGCCCAGCGCCCGAGCACGAGCCGCCCAAGCCCACACGAGCGCGCCAGCGCGACCGGCACGTCGCGAGCAGCGACGACGACCGCTATGAGGGACGACGGCCACCCGTACGAGCCATGCGTGGCGACACCAGCCGGCGGGGGATTCGCGGCAGCCGCCTCTACCTCTACCTATGCGGCTTCAGCCCCACGCGGAGTCAAGGACACGCTTGCGCGGAGTGCCGAAACCTCCGTGGCCCATGCCGAGATCTCGGCCAGGTGCTGTGGCTCGATACCTACTCGGGGATTGGGCTGGATGAGGAGAGTTGGCAGGCCGCGGGCGACACGCTCGGCTGACCATTCGTGGTCGAGGCCGGTGAAGTCGTCGTCGATCCACACAGCGGGCTCGTCGCCCAGCCAGGCGTCGACGTGGTCGCGTTTCCACAGATAGCCGTTGGGATGGCTGGTGGTGATGTCGGGGCGTGGCAGGTCGACGTGCGGCAGGGGCGGGAGGTCGAGGAGTGGGCCGATCAGCGTGGTGGCGTCCTGCCTCCAGCTCGTACACCAGATCGGTGTGATCAGGCCCGTACGGATCACGTCCATGAGCATGGGGCCGTGGTCGGGGTTGAGCCAGATGGTGACCGGGTCGTCTGCGCTGCGGCCGGTGGGGACGACGTCGTGGCGAACGTGGGAGGCCGGGGTGGCGCCGTCCGCGTCGGGGAAGGGTATGAGGACGCCGTCGATGTCGAGGAGCAGGTAGGGCGGGCGCATCGATTCCTCCACGGGGAGCCGAGGGTCAGAGCTTGCGCGCGGTGATCAGCAGGGTGGTGGGCCAGCGGCCCTGTCGGGGGTCGTGGAACTCCTGGGCCGAGGCGAGCCACAGGCCCGCGCGGCCGAGGTGCTTCTCCCAGCGGGCAGCGTCGAAGTCCCAGCGCGCGACGGGCAGGCGGGTGCGGTCGGGCAGCGTGACGTGGTCGCGGCGGGGGCGGTCGTCTGCGGAGGGCGGTCGACCGCCGCGCTGGGGGTGGGGGACGGAGAAGGCCAGGGTGCAGCCGGGCTTGAGGCGGTGGGTGATGGCGGGGAGCAGGAGTTCGGGGGCGACGAGGCCGACAGCTCCGAATACGGAGTAGATCGCGCCGAACTGCTCGTCGGAGGTGTGCAGGCAGTGCAGGGCGTGGCCGGCGACGAAGGTGAGGTTGTTCAGCCGTCCGTAGTGTGAGCGGGCGCGACGGACTTGCAAGCCGACCAGGTCGACGCCGGTGACGTGGGCCGCGTGCCGGGTGGCGAGGTAGGCGGCGTTGTGGCCGGGGCCGCAACCGAGTTCCACCACGCGCTTGCGGCGCAGGTCGGAGCCGAGGATTTCGGCTCCGGGCCCAATGCCCGGCCGTGTGGTCCACTCCATCCGCGGCGGTGGGGCGAGCGGCTCGGCCGGACCCGCGGCCGTGCGCTGGAGGGCGTGGGCGTACCAGGGGGAAGCTTGGGCGAGCACTTACACCTCCAGGAGCTGGAGGGCGTCGGTGAGGTGTCGGCGTACGACCTTGATGTAGGTGGGATCGGTGGCGGGGTCGTTGATCCAGCGGATGGACTGCTCCATGAACCACTCGACGGCCCACATGCGGTGCCATCCCAGCGCCCACTTCTCGGCGGGCAGGCCACCGCGCTCGGCGAGGGCGTCGGGAGTACCGCCCTCGGTGACGTAGGACTCCAGGAAGACGCGCACGCATACGGGGTCGGGGTCGTCGAGGGTGCCGTGCCAGCTGGCGAGGTCGAGCAGGCCCGGTCCGGTGAAGGCGCGGGCGAAGTCCAGCAGGCGCCAGCCGCGCCGGCCGATGTGGAGGCTGGTGGGGTGAAACTCGGAGTGCACCCAGCCGAACGGGGCGACGGTAGTTCCTCGTGCGCGGGTGCCAGCGGCCTGGGCGATCTGGTCGAGGGCGTGCTCGATGTCGCCGGTGTCCGGCCAGCGGTCGGCCTTGCGGAGCTGGTCGAGGTGGTCCAGGGCGCGGCCGGGCAGGGCCCGCAGCCCTTCCTCGTGCAGTACAGGCAGCGCGCCGGCAGTGCGGGTGCGGTGGAGGACCACGGCCGCAGCGGCGCCGTCGAGATCGTCCGCTTCCCGGGTAGGAGTGCCGAGGTCTTCCAGGAACATGCCGAGCCAGCCCTCGATCCGGACCGAGTGGTAGACCTTCGGGACGGGGATGCCGAGGGTGTCGGCCAGTCGTAGAGCCTGGTCCTCGCTGTCGAAGGGCCTTTTGGCGTACTTGAAGATCCGCGTGCTGCCGTCGGGAAAGGTCACGCGTTCGACGCCGGACATCGACCACACCCTCACCTCCTCGCGCTTGGCGGTGGTCTGGTTCGCGACGATGCACAGGTTGGCGAGGAGATCGGTGGTCAGGTTCTCGTTCACGAGGACTCCATCACGGTGGTGGCGGCATCCAGGGCGAGCGAGCCTGCCCGCCCCGGAGCCTTGCTGCTGGGCGTTACGCGGCGGGGGCCACGCGCTGGGCGTAGACCTGCTCGATCCAGCCGGCCTTGAAGGCGGCCAGGTCGCCACGGAAGTTCGCCATCGACGCACCGTAGGGCGCGACGACGCCGCCGGACTGGTCCGGCACGGACTGGCAGCCGTGCACCAGGCGTCCGCCGAGGGCGGCGTGGGCCTTGATGGACTCGATGCGGCGGTGCTCGTTGAACCAGCCGCCGTGGTAGACCTCGTCCAGCATCCCGCCCATCTCGTCGTCCAGGTCGAAGACGACCGAGGTGGCGGCGGGGAAGAACCAGCACGGGCCGACGTTGGAGATGTGCCCGTCCAGCTCGACCTTGTTGAGTGCCATGAGCGTGGCCGCCTCGCGCAGCATGCGCAGGTGCTCGGCGGTGATCTGCGGCAGGCCGAGGCCGGCGAGGTGCTCGTCGCGGAACAGGTAGGCGTAGACCTCGTAGGCGGTCGCCAGCACGCGGGCGGCGTCCGAGGTGGACTCACCGTGGGTCTTGATGAAGTCCAGCGCGAGCTGCTCGACCGCGCTCTCGGTGGTCTCCCGCGCGTCCAGGAGCTGGGACTTGACCAAGTCCCAGTCAGCGACGAGCCAGGTATTCGACTCGAAGCGGAAGAAGTACTCGGCCGGGTCGATCGTGATGCGCCGGCCGTCGACCTGGATGCCCGGCAGGCGGCTCCAGCGCTCGTCGAACGCCTGCGGCAGTTCGACCGTGATGGCCTTGGTGTCGATGGTGGTCACCGTGTCTCCGTCTCTGATCGGCCGGGTTCGGGCACAGGAGTGCCCGAACCCGGAGCGGGCGTACGGAACTTCAGGGAGCCGCCCGGAGCCGTGGGGAGAACCAGGACTGCAGTCGGGCAGTTCCGGGCGGCTGTGATTAAGTGAACAGTCCGTCACGCACAGTGGGTACGGTGTGGGCAAGGCCAAGCGGTATACACGGTTTACAGCCCCAGGACGGAGGAGGTCATGGCGGCACCCAACAGGCCCAATGTCTGTTTACGCGAGGCCATCGACGCGATCGGCTGCACCTACGACGCGCTGGCCAAGGACGTGCGCCGGATCGCCGCGGAGAACGGCGAGATCATCCACACCAACAAGTCGGCGATCTCCCACTGGGTAAATGGCACGCGTCAGCCCACCGGACGGACCGGCCGTTACCTGGCGGAGGCCCTCTCCCGCCGGGCCGGCTGCCCCGTAACCCTCACCGAGATCGGCCTACGCGACCCCGAGGTCGCCGTCCCTGACGACCCCGATCCCGTCGTCACGGTCACCCACCTGGGCCGCGCCGACATGGAACGGCGCCGCTTCCTCGCCGTGGCCGCCTTCACCACCGCAGGCGTGGCCATGCCCCTGGCCTACGACCACGAAGCCGCATCACGGATGCTCCGCACACGCACGGGCCGGGCGCTGGTGGGAGCGGAAGACGTCGACGTTGTCCGCCAGATCACCGCCGCGTTCAGCGCGGCCGACGAACGCCTGGGCGGCGGCCACGGGCTGACCACCGTTACCGCCTACCTCGCCGACACCGCCGCCCCCATGCTGCGTGCCCGCTTCGCCTCTGAAGCCTTACGCCGAGCAGCCTTCGGCGCCGTCGCCGAGCTGGCCTATCTCGCGGGCTGGAAGCACCACGACCTCGGCCACGAAGGTGCCGCCCAGCGCTACTACCAGGTCGGCTACCAACTCGCCTGCGAAGCCGATGCGCACGGCCACGCCGCCTGGATGATGCGCGCCCTCGCCCACCAGGCCCTCAGCCTCAAGCAGCCCCACCACTGCGTCGACCTTGTGGAAGGCGCCCTCCGCCGTGGACTCGGCCACGTGGACGGTCAGACCGAGGCACTACTCCACATCACCCACGCCCGCGCCTTCGCCGCAGTCCACGAGAAACCCGCAGCGGCCCGCGCCCTGCTCGCCGCCGAAGACGCTCTGCTCCGCGACGACGGGCCACAACCCAGCTTCTCCCTCGTCAGCGGACCCGCTGCCGGCACCGTCGCCAGCCACACGGCCCGTACTCTCACCGACCTCGCCGATCACGTCGGTACGGAGCAACAGCACCGCGACGCGCTCGTCCGCTGGGATCCTGAGAAGTACAAGCGCGTCCACGCCCTCACATACGCCGACCTCGGCGACAGCCTCGCCGTCCAGGCCCGCGCCGATGAGGCGGTCGCCGCCTGGAGCGAGGCTCTCACGCTGATGGACGGCATGACCTCCGACCGCACCCGCAAGGCGATCACCTCCATTCGCTCGACCCTGGCGGTCTACCAGCGGCGCAAAGTACCCGGCGCCGCCGAACTCGCCCGCCGCGCCCGTGAGGCGCTCGCCTAACATGCCCACCAATCCCGCCGACGAAGGGACCCCCGTGGCTCAGCCGACAACCGATGACCAGCGCGAGGCGCTCAGGCCCGCCCTGGAATCCATGACCTTGCTGGTCGCCGCCGTCATCGTCCACGACAAGGCCACCGACCGCGTGGTCCTCCTCCAGCGCAGCGACCAGGCCAAATTCGCCAAGGGCAGGTGGGACCTCCCCGTCGGCAAGAGCGAGCCCGGCGAGCCGATCACCGCGACGGCCGTCCGCGAGCTGTACGAAGAGACCGGTCTGACCGTCAAGCCAGAAGCGCTCAAGGTCGCCCACATCATCCACGGCGCCTGGGGTGTGGAAGCCCCCAACGGCTTCCTCACCGTCGTCTTCGTCGCCGACGAATGGTCCGGCGAGCCCGAAAACCGCGAACCGCGCAAGCACGCCCAAGTCCGCTGGGTCGATGCCCACGCCATCCCCGACGAATTCGTCGAGACCACCGCCAGCGCCCTCCACCGCTACCTCAGCGGCGGGCCCCAGGTGTCGCTGGACGGCTGGAACCAACTGAGCGCCTTTTCCGGGAAAGCGTCTCGCCCCACGGTGTGATGAGTGACCGCGTTCAGCGTTCCCAGGTTTCCTCAGTGAACGCCCGACAAGACACGTCGGTGAAGAGGGAGACCATGACGTACGACCGCGACCGCATCGAAGCCCTGCTCGACGAGGGACTCCGCGACAAGGTGTACCCAGGCGCCGTGTGGGCCCTCGGCGACGCCACCGGCACCCTCGCCCAGGGCGCCACCGGCGTCCTCGACCCCGACGAGCCGGACGTGCCGATGCGCACCGACACCGTCTTCGACGCCGCCAGCCTCACCAAGATCCTGGCCGTCTGGTCCTCCACCGGCGCCCTGTGGGAGGACGGCACCCTTGACCTCGACGAGCCGCTCGGCAACTTCTGGCAAGAGGTCACCGGACACCCCCTCGGCGCCGTCACCGCCCAGCAACTGCTGACACACACCGCCGGCGTCCCACTGCGAGCTCAGCTGAAGAACCTCTACGGCACCAATCCGGACGACATCCGCCACGGCGTACTGCACGAGCCACTCCACCGCTCGCCCGGCGAAGCCGTCGAGTACACCGACCGGGCCGCCCTCATCCTCGGCTACCTCGCCGAACACCTCTCCGGCCGCCGCTTGGACCAGCTGGCCACCGCCCGCACCTGGCACCCGCTGGGCATGGCCGGCACCCGCTTCGGCCCCCTCCCCGCCGACCTCGCCGCCCGCTGCGCTCCCACCGAACTCGACCAAGAAACCGACACTCACCTCAAGGGAGTCGCCCACGACTTCTCGGCCCGCCTCCTCGGCGGCATCTGCGGGATCGCAGGCGTCTTCACCGTGCTCGACGACCTGGCTGCCGTCCTGCGGTACATGCTCGCCCCTGCCGCTTCCCAGTTCCGGGCTGGCTTCGGGGCCGAGTGGATCACCCGCTCCCTGGCCATCCAGACGGGTGATCTCCAGCCAGCTCGTGGCCTGTTCTGGCACCCGGCTCCCGGCACCACTGCCGAGGAGGACGTCTGGGTCCACTACGGCTTCACCGGCACGGGCATGTGGATCTCCCCTACCGAGGGTCGCTGGGCGGTGCTTCTGACCAACAAGCTCTACTACACCCGTGACCGCGAACCGCTGACTGGTGTCCGCAACGCCTTTCGAAAGCTGGCTTTCACGTAGGGACCGATCCTCCTGGCGTGCGACGTTTCGCTCGAATGGGTTCGGAGACCCGGTGAGTGGAGGTCGTGTCGCGTGTGGGTTCGGAAGTGAGCTGGCATTCAATTCGTCCGCCCGCTCTGCCGCCCGGCTTCGATCGCGGGCGGCAGTGTTGTGCTGTGTCCAGGGGAACTGCGCGGCGGCCAGTGTTGTGTCCAGAGCGGCGCGCATCCGGGCACCTGTCGCGACAGGGCAGGGGCGAGGTGGTGCCCCCTTACCCTGCCGGCCCTCGGCTGTGAGGTGCACACGTACCAGCAGCGGTTGCGTCCTGGGAAGTGGTGTACGGGTTCCCACCTGATCCGGGCGTTTGTCCTGGCGTCGGAGTGAGGGCCCGGATATGAGAACGGCCTTTCAAGTGACGCGGCCCCTACCGTGCCGCGCCCTTCGACCCAGCCGCTTCCGGTTGCGGCAGACGTACGGTTGAAGTACCGAGGGCATCACGCACTCCGGGCGACCACGCCGGGTCGTCCTCGGCGAGAGACGAGTGAATCCGGGCCGCCCCAGCGGTCGGCGCGGAGACGGGTCGGGGCCATGTACGCCGCGGTCGAAGCAACTCAGCGCAAGCTCATCACGGCAAGGGTCGCGCTGAGCGCCCGTGCAGGTCCGCAACCTCGCCGAGGGGAGACGTGATGACCTTTTCCCGGCTGGACATCCATCGGCGAAACCGAGGAGAGCGGACGCTCGTCACGCTTGCCGGCGACATCGGGCCGGCCACGACGCCGCTGCTGCGGGCCGCAGTGGAGCAGTGTCTGCTGGACGGTGTCACCGTGATCGACATCGACCTGACCACAGTCGGCTCCTGCGACGCCAGGGGCTTGGACGTCCTCCTGTCGGCAGCACAGCGCGCCGGCCGGGTCCACGCTCGCCTGCGGCTGCACCATCCGTGCGCTCAGATCACCCGGGTCCTCGATGCCACGGGATCGACTTCGCTGCTCCCTACGGCCCCCGCGAGTCCCGTGCCGCCCGCCGCATCCGACGGCTTCATGAGTGCGGCGACGGGGGCGCCCGAGGACTCCGCTCGCCGACCGGACCAGCCGGTCCTCAAGGACGGGATCCGCCTTCGTCGGCTGACCCGCTGGCAGGCAGAAGACATGGGCGCAGACATCGCGGACCTGGCTGCGGAGTCCGTCGCAGGCACCACGGGCGAGCGGTACCACAACCGCGGGGACTTCCTGCACCGCTTGTCGATCACCGCCCGCCGCCCCGGCTTCGCCCTGCTGGTCGCCGAGACGACGGTGCTGGTCGGTTGCGCCTTCGGTTTTCCGATGGGCTCTGAAGGCCCCGGCAGCCGGGGGTCCGACGGAACGCTCCAGGAGATCATCCAGCGGCTCACCTCCCGCGCACGGTTCGTCGTCCTCACCCAGGTCGTGGCCCACCCGCACGTTCAGCACCGCGACATCGCCCGCCGGCTGCAACAGCGTCTGCTCACAGAGCTGCACTCCTCCCTCGGGATCACCCTGCTGCATCCTGCCGACCGGGCAGGACAAGCCGCCTTCTCGTCCTGGGGCTGGCAGAACATGGGTGAGGTCGTCGGGCTGCCCGGCTCCGTAGCCCCCTGCGTGTTGACCCTGTCCGCCGAAGGGCAGCCCTCGGCACGCCGATGACGTGGCAGAGGAGCGATGAGCCGGCGGTCGTACCGGCCGGGGCGGTCACGTGACCCGTCGTCCGCCGTACCGAGGTGCCTCCACGCGATGGCTGCCTGCCTCTCGGCGCGATGGCTGCGCACCACGCCGCCCGCCACGGCTGGGAGTAGCGTGGGAGGTACCGAGAACTTCCGGGCGTACGACCACGGCGGCGCCGTTCCCGGCGAGTGACTGACACGGGCAGCCGGAAAGCAGCGCCCGGAACGGGATCGCACGATGAACGCCATCACAAAGCCCGCCGAAGGTACCGCGCCAGGTTACGGACACTCCTACCGGATGCCCATGCCCCGGCTGCGCCTCACGCCGGACGTCAGCCATGGCCCGCTGGACGGCGCATGGTGGCCGCGCTGCGACGCACTCGAACTCGAATTGCCCGCGCTGGTCGGTTTTCTGGATCCGAGCAGCGGCACCGTCACCCGCGTTACCGTGGGGTCCGCCGCCTGGCCCGATGCTCCGCAGGAGGTGATGGCGCCCGGCCACGTGATCGAGGTGGTCCTGACCGATTCGGCCGCCGAGGCGCATGCCATCACCGTGGACTGCGGCACCGTGGGACGCTGGGAACTGCTGGTGATCCCCCCGGACGAGCCGGTCGGAGTAGCCACCAGGCTGCTGACCGCCGCCGCCGACGCCGGGAACCCACTGTCGGCTCCGCGCCTGCTGGCACTCGCCGAGAGCGGCCTCGACGGACAGAACGCTTGGGAGTCGGAAGGCGGAGCCGGACCGAGATGAGCAGCCCGACCCGGCCGACTCCGTGGCCGGCAGGCCGGGCGTCCACGACCCCGTGATGGAGCCATGGCACCGACAGACCCTTCGTCATCCTGGCCCGCCCCCACACGAAGCGTGACCGCGGCAGGTGAGGGGATGACGGCAGTACAGCGTACGGACCGGTCCGAAAGCTTCGGGGAAGCTCTCCTGGGAAAGATCCTCGACAGCGCGCACGAACTCCCGCCCCACCTCATCGGGCCCCTGGTCGCCGACGTCGTGGAGCGGCTCGGTGGCCGCCGTCCACAGGTGCTGTTGCAGGACTACGGCCAGCTGCTGCTCGTACCGCTGCCCGGTGAGTGCCTCGCCGGCGGGGAACCGCAGGTTATCGACGACTCCGAGGCGGGCCGCTGCTTTCTCGACGCGGTCCCCGTGGAGGTGCCCCAGGAAGACGGCGTCCGGATCCATCTGCCTCTGCTGGACGGCGGTGACCAGGTAGGGGTCATGGCGGTGACGCTGGACAGCATCGACGCCCACGACCGCCGCCTGCTGCTCAGGATCTCCGGCCTGGTGGCCGACCTTCTGGTGACCAAGCACGGCTACTCCGACCTGTTCTTCGACGTCCGACGCGGTGAGGCGATGAGCGTCGCCGCGGAGATCCAGTGGTCACTGCTGCCACCGCTTGCGATGATCATGCCCCGGGTCGCTGTGGCCGGGATCCTGGAACCCGCCTACGACGTGGGCGGCGACAGCTTCGACTACGCGCTCAACCACGACGTCCTCCACGTGGCCATGATCGACGCGATGGGCCACGGACTGGACGCAGCCACCATGGCCACGGTGGCCATCGGCGCCTACCGCCACGCCCGCCGCGCCGGCATCGGACTGTCGGAGATCTACGCGTTCATGGACCGCGCCGTGGCCAGGCAATTCGGTCCCGAGCATTTCGTCACCGCGCAGATGATGCAGCTGGACACGACGACGGGACGGGTGCAGTGGGTCAACGCCGGACACCCGCCGCCGATCCTCGTCCGCGACCACCGCGTCGCGCGGCGTCTGGCCGCCCCGACGACCCTCCCCGTCGGCCTCGGTGGTTCGGAGCCCCGGATCAGCGAGCTGGGGCTGGTACCCGGGGACCGAGTCCTCTGCTTCACCGACGGAGTGGTCGAGGAGCACAGGAGCGGTGGGGAGGAGTTCGGGGAGGACCAGCTGATCGACTGCGTGAACCATCTGGAGAGGACCGGCCGCGGCATCCGGGCGGTGACGCGCTCCCTGTCCCACACGCTCAAGCAGGCGCGGGGCGGACAGACCAGCGATGACGCAACGCTGCTCATGGTGGAGTGGCGCGGCTGATCTCCCCCGCCGTCCGACACCGCTCGGCCGGTCACGCCCAGCGGCAGGCCCGTCAGCCCGGCGAACCGTGCCCGCTCCCGGTGTCGATGAGAATCTGTTCCGCCTGGCTGATGTTGTCTGCCCGGACCGCCTGGGCCATCGCGGCGCGGGCGGCGTCCGGTGCCGCGTCCGGCGGGACCACGAGCAGAGAGAAGATGTCCGTGTCGCCCCGGGTAATCAGGACCGTGTCGTCACCGACCGGGAAGGCATCGATGTGCACCACCCGGTCGTCCACGGCGATACGCGTCGGGAGACCTTCCCAGGCCGCGGTGTCCAGTCCCACACGGGTCACGGGGCCGAGGTGGGCAATGAGGGCGCTCAGGAGCGCGGGCAGCTCAGCACCGATGTCGCGCGAGCGCGGCCACCACGCGCCGTCGAGGACGCCTTCGCGTGATTCGGTCGTTTCCAGCCGGAGAAGCGCACACCCTGGCCACACCGCCTCGTGGACGCCGCTGGGCAGACGCCGGGGAACAGGTGGTGTATCCGAGCTGGTCATGATGACCACCCGTCTGAGGGCTGGTGCGACGACGGGACTCCGCCTCGCACCTGCCACGTTACTCCTGGTGTCACGCGCGACGGGCATCTCCGAAGCTCCCCCTCGTCCGGCCCCGGAGGGAACGGATGCAGCACACAGGACGTCCGTCGCATGTCGAGAGCTCCCTAGGCGCGAAAACTGGGCATGAACGCCTCCCCAGCCAGGTCCCCGGAGGGCACATCCAGGGCACATGAGTCCGGGAAACGGCGTTGACCCGTGAGAACTACCGAGGAGTGTTTCCGCAGGTCAACGCACGCTTCACAGAGAAACCCCAGGCCAGCGCCCCGCCCCTCCCATTCGCTGCACGAGTGGCAGGACTTCAGCCATCGGCTGCATGAGGCGGGGCATCAGCCTTATTGCCTGGTGTGGCCGTGAGCTGGGGTTTCGCCGGTTTCGGGCGGGGTCTTACGACCCCGCCTCGTCATGTGCGGAGAGGGGCCGTCAGGGCGCCAGGGCACACTGAGGGCCTTCTGGACAGCGGCGTGTTCACCGGGGAGAAGGCCAAGGCCGTCCGCGCCGCACCGGGTGCGTGACCCAGGTCTCCCACTGGTCGAAGACCTCGGCAGCGGCAGCCAGGGCGGGCGGGATCTCATCGTCGGCCGGGGGCTCCTCGATGGCCACGGCCAGGACCGGGCAGCCGGCGCGAAAGTCGCTCTCCACGGCGATCGCGCGCCAAAGGGCGGGGAACGCCCGCAGTCCTTCGGCCGGCCCCGCCTCCAGCTCCTCGCGCGGACGGCGGGCCACCCACTAGCCGGTGTACCGCACGGCCTCCGTGGCCGGCTGCTGCCTGCCTTCGGCAAGGATGCGTGTCCGCCCGTCAGTCCACGTCCGTCAGCCCCGTCGCCCTGCCCTCCTCGTCCCACTGGACCTCCAGGGTCCGTGTGACGGCCTCGCGGTCGATCGGGCCGAACACATGGGGGAACAGGGTGCCCTCGGACACTCCGGGCGGCGGCGCGGGGGCCGCCCGCTCCCATACGCACCGTGCGGTGAGCCGGTTCTCGTCGAGGAGCAGCGCAAGCAGCGGCCTCGGCGCGCCACGGTAGAAGGCGTTGACGACGGCCAGCGTCGTCTCCTCGTCGGGAGAGCAGTGGACGAAACCGTCCTCCGCGAGAGACGCGGGGGCGTACGGGCGATCGGGAGCCGCGTTCCAGTCGGCGAGCGGTACGACGTGGTAGATCATGCACCGATTGAACAACGGGATCGGACGACGGCACCCGCGCGAAGGCGGGGGCGCCCCGGTCCGGGGCGCCCCCGCCTCCCCACGGCGTCACTTCACGGTGACGGTCACCGTAGGCGACATCGTCTTGCCGTGGACCACGCGCAGCTTCTCCTTGCCCATGCCGGAGAGCTTCACGACCAGGGTGTAGTTGCTGCCCCTCTTGACCGTGACGGTCTTCACGGTGACCCACTTCCTGCCGTCGTAGCGCTGGAGGTCGAGCCTGTTGCCGACCTTCAGGCCCCTGGTGCGGCCCGTGAACGTCACCGAGTGACCGGACTTCACGTTGGTCCTGTTGGCACGAATGGTGATCGAGGCCTTGGTCACGGCCGGCTTGCGCGCGGGCTTCTCCGACGTCGTCGCCGTGGGGCTCGGCGACATCATCGACATGCTGGGCATCGGGCTCGGTGCGACCGGGCCGGCGGCGAACGCGGCGGCCGCCGCGGACGTCAGCAGCGCGACGGAGAGCGCACCGGCGGCAAGGGCACGGGTGGAGCGGGTGCGAAGTGAGGATTTCACGTTGGTCTCCTGTGCTTCGGCAGATCCCCCACTGACGGAGTCCCCCAGCGCGCGCACTCATGAGGCTTCCATGCAACCGATCCCGCGGCGACCCGGATGTCACCGAGTCGCAGTAACGGCCACGCCTCCGATCCGGTTACCTCTTGTCATCAGGGCAGGTGGATCCGGTCACCTCGGCGGGTTGCTTCTTGCCCGTCGCCCCTGCGCAGGCCTCCGTTGCCTCCTCTGCCTACGCTGGTAGCGCGGCCTGCTGCATGGCCATGTAGGGGACGTACACAGCCGTACGACGTATGTGCCGTACACGGCCGGGGCCGCTCGTAGAGCCCGTATGGCAGGAGTGCACGCCGATGGCCGCCACGGAGCACGCTCGTCCGAGCCGGTTGCGGGCGTGGATGCTGCAGGGCCTGTCCGACATGGGCAAGGCGGAGGTCCCGCAGGGTCCGTACGCCCAGCCCGAGCCACCGCACAAGGGACAGCCCTGGTACCGGGTGATGTGCCTGACCGGTGTCGACTACTTCTCCACCCTCGGCTACCAGCCCGGCATCGCCGCCCTCGCCGCCGGCCTGCTCTCCCCCGTCGCCACCCTGGTCCTGATCGCCGTCACCCTGGCCGGCGCCCTGCCCGTGTACCGCCGTGTCGCCGAGGAGAGCCCGCACGGCGAAGGCTCCATCGCCATGCTGGAGCGCCTGCTCTCCTTCTGGCAGGGCAAGCTGTTCGTCCTCACTCTGCTCGGCTTCGCCGCCACCGACTTCCTGATCACCATCACCCTTTCCGCCGCCGACGCCTCCACCCACCTGATCCAGAACCCCCACCTGACCGGCGCCCTGCACAGCCACCAGATGCTGATCACCCTGCTCCTGATCGCCCTTCTCGGTGCCGTCTTCCTCAAGGGCTTCCTGGAGGCCATCGGTGTCGCGGTCGTCCTGGTCGGCGTGTACCTGGCGCTGAACGCCTTCGTCGTGGTGGTGGGCCTGTGGCACGTCCTGACCGCCGACCACGTGGTGACCGACTGGACCGGCGCCCTGACCGCCCAGCACGGAAACGTGCTCGTCATGGTCGGGGTCGCCCTGATCGTCTTCCCCAAGCTGGCGCTCGGCCTGTCCGGCTTCGAGACCGGCGTCGCCGTCATGCCCCATGTCCGCGGCGACCCCGGCGACACCGAGGAGAAGCCCACCGGCCGTATCCGCGACACCAAG
The DNA here is from genome assembly GCF_059510295.1 of Streptomyces sp. PTL18. NCBI lineage: Bacteria > Bacillati > Actinomycetota > Actinomycetes > Kitasatosporales > Streptomycetaceae > Streptomyces > Streptomyces sp. PTL18. The sequence continues at coordinate 18,191 of NZ_JCAJZO010000031.1, forward strand.
AAGCTGCTGACCACGGCCGCCCTCATCATGAGCGTCTTCCTGATCGCCACCAGTTTCATCACGACCCTGCTGATCCCGGGACCCGCGTTCAAGGCGGGCGGCCCCGCCAACGGACGCGCGCTGGCGTATCTGGCGCACCAGTATCTGGGCGGCGGCTTCGGCTCGGTCTACGACATCTCGACGATCGCGATCCTGTGGTTCGCGGGCGCCTCCGCCATGGCCGGGCTGCTGAACCTGATGCCCCGCTACCTGCCCCGCTACGGCATGGCCCCGCAGTGGGCCCGCGCGGTACGCCCCATGGTCATCGTCTTCACGCTGATCGCCTTCCTGGTCACCTGGATCTTCAAGGCCGACGTCGACGCCCAGGGCGGCGCCTATGCCACCGGCGTCCTGGTGCTGATCAGTTCCGCGGCGATCGCGGTGACCATCGCCGCCCGCAAGGCCCGCCAGCGCCGACTGGTGGCCGTCTTCGCGGTGATCTCCGCGGTGTTCCTGTACACGACGGTCGTGAACGTCCTGGAGCGGCCGGACGGTGTGAAGATCGGCGCCTGCTTCATCGCCGGGATCCTCCTCGTCTCCTTGCTGTCCCGGCTCGCCCGCTCCTTCGAGCTGCGCGTGACCAGCGTGACGCTCGACGACATGGCGGAACGCTTCGTCAGGGACATCGCCAGCCGCCGTATCCGCTTCATCGCCAACGAGCCGGACAACCGGGACCTCGACGAGTACCGGGGGAAGATCGAGCAGATCCGCAACGACAACGACCTCCCGGTGCAGGAGGACTTCGTCTTCGTGGAGGTGACCGTCGGCGACCCCTCGGAGTTCGAGTCGGGCATGACGGTCCGCGGGGAGGTCCTGCACGGCCGCTACCGGGTGCTCACCCTGGAGTCGTCCTCGATCCCCAACGCCCTCGCGGCCCTGCTGCTGCACGTCCGGGAGAGCACCGGCCGCATCCCGCACATCTACTTCGAGTGGACCGAGGGCAACCCGTTCGCCAACTTCCTGCGCTTCTTCCTCTTCGGTCAGGGCGAGGTGGCACCGGTCACCCGGGAGGTCCTGCGGGAGGCGGAACCGAACCGCGCGCGCCGGCCACGTGTGCACGTGGGGTGACCCCGTCAGTCGCCCCCGGCCCCCGCTCCCCCGCCCACCGTGAACCCGATGACCGCCCCGCCGCCCTCACGCCGGTACGCGAACGAGCCACCGCCGTGCGAGGTGGCGACCTCACGCACGATCGACAACCCGAGCCCCGACCCCGGCAGGCCCCGCGCGTCCGCGGCCCGGTAGAACCGGTCGAAGACGCGCATGAGATCCACCTCCTCGATCCCGGGCCCCCGGTCCAGCACCTCCACCCGTACGATCCCCAGCGGCACCCCGCCCCCCGGCTCGTCCGAGTCCTCCAGCCGGAGCGGATGCTCCGGGCCGGTCACGACGACCTCGATCGGCGCCTTGGCGTCGCGGTCGAACTTCGCGGCGTTCTCCAGCAGGTTCGACACCGCCCGCTGCAAGGCCGTGGTGCGGCCGTCGACCGTCGTGTCACCGCTCGCGCGGACGACGATCTCGCGCCCCGTGCGCCGCCGGGCGATCGACGCCGCGTCCTCCGCGACATCGGCCAGCGTCAGCCGCTGCACCGTCTCGGTGTCCGACTGCCCGGCCGCCAGCGCGACGAGTTCGTTCACCAGGTCGGTCAGCTCACGGGACTCCTCGGCGAGGTCGGCGACCAGCTCCTCGCGGGCGGCGGGCGGCAGCTCGTCCATCCGGCGCAGCAGGGAGATGTTCGTGCGCAGCGAGGTGAGCGGCGTGCGCAGCTCGTGGCCCGCGTCCTGCACGAGGCGCCGCTGGTCCTCCTCCGACTGGGCGAGCCGCCCGAGCATGCGGTCGAAGGAGCGGCCGAGACGGCCCACCTCGTCGTTCCCGGTGACCGGCACCTGGATGCCCAGCCGCCGCGTGCGCGCCACGTCCTCGGCGGCCCCGGCGAGGACGACCAGCCGCCGGGTGATCCGCCGGGCCAGCCACCAGCCGAACAGGCCGGCCGCTATCACGACCGCCCCCATCAACAGGGCCGTGCGCTGCTGGAGGCTGCGCAGCAGCCCCTCGGTGGAGCTGAGTTCCTGGGCGACCTGCACCCCGCCCCGGCCGCGGCCGAGCGCCACGGTCGCGACCCGGTAGACATCGCCGCCGACATCGACGTTCTTGTGCTCCACCAGCTTGGCGGCCTTGGCGGTGTCGGCGATCCCTCGGTCGGCGGCGTCCACGGGCAGCGGCGGATTGGAGTGGTCCACGACCGTGCCGCCGGGGCCGAGCACCTGCACGACCGTGCGCGCGGGCCGGATGATGTCGTCGCGCGGGGTGTCGTGGTCCCTGTCGGACATGGCGAAGTCTTCCGGCATCAGCTGCTTCTGGCTGACCTGGCTGCGCAGGTCGGCCACGACCTGGGCGAACACGGTCTGCTGGTCGACGCGCACCAGGCGGGCGGCGGCGTCGTAGCTCAGGAAGCCGACGAGGACGGTGACGCCGGCGGCGACGGCCGCGAACGACACGGTGAAGGTCGTCCGCAGCGAGGAGACCTTCCGCAGCCGGGCCCGCAGCCGCAGCCGGCGGCGCAGCCCGGGCGGCAGCCGGTACCACAGGCGCATCCAGAACCCGACGTCCGCATCGGCGCCGGAACGGGCTGGTGGAGGCACCTAGTCCTCCCTCAGGACGTACCCCACGCCGCGGACCGTGTGGATGAGCGCGGGTGCGCCCGGCTCGTCGAGCTTGCGCCGCAGATAGCCCACGTAGACGGCGAGGTTCTTGGATCCGGGACCGAAGTCGTAACCCCAGATGCGGTCGTAGATGGTGGCGTGGTCCAGGACGATGCCGGCGTTGCGGGCGAGCAGTTCCAGCAGGTCGAACTCGGTGCGGGTGAGTTCCAGCTCGCGCTCCCCGCGCCAGGCCCGGCGCGCCTGCACGTCCATGCGCAGTCCGGCCACGGACACCTGGCCGGTCGGGGTCTTGTCCTCTTCCCTGGGGGCCTCGAAGGAGCCGCCGTTGCTGCGGCGCAGCAGGGCCCGGAGCCGGGCGAAGACCTCCTCGACGTCGAACGGCTTCACGACGTAGTCGTCGGCGCCCGCGTCCAGGCCGGCGATGCGGTCGGCGGTCTCCACGAGTGCGGTGAGCATCAGGATGGGCGTGCGGTCGCCCTCGGCACGCAGCACACGGCACACCTGGAGGCCGTCGATGCCGGGCATCATCACATCGAGGAGGAGCACGTCGGGCTTGGTGCGGTGGGCCTGGGCCAGCGCCTCCACCCCGTCGGCCACAGCGGTCACCTGGTAACCCTCCAGCGACAGCGCGCGTTCCAGGGCATGACGGATGGCGCGGTCGTCCTCGGCGAGCAGCACTGTCTGGGTCACGCCCCCAGTCTGCCAAGGTCACGGCGGTGCACCAGCGGGTGGTGGAGCGGGGAAGGGGCTTCTTACCCGCCTCTCACCGCCCGGAGCGCGGTGACTTACCTGGTCGGGCCACTGTGTCGGCCATGTCACGTCACCGCGTGCCCCTCCGGGGAGGGGCACGCGGAGGCCATCGGGGCGGACCGCGATGCCGCGGTCGCGTGCGTCGGCCGGCGCGGCCCCGTCACCGGCGTCACATGCCGGTCCCGCAGCGTCCCCGAGCCCACCCGGCCCGCCATCCCAGGGCGTGGCCGGGTGGGGGTCCGCCCGGCCGGTCCCGAGTGCTCCCCCGGCCCGGAGACCGGCCGACGCGGCAGGGTGGGCCGGTACGCACGACGGCGGCGGCCCACCCTCACCCACGCGCCCGGGTCCCGCCGGAACGCTCGTCCCGTCGTTCTGCCCGGCGTCCCCGGCGGCCCGCGACGACGCGTGCGTCGGCGCCTCGGGCACCCCGGCCGGCCCTTCGCGAACTCCTTCCGCAGCACCGCCACGACCTCCTCACCGAGCATGTCGAGCTGCTCCGGCACCGAACCCGCAGTACCGGCTCGCTGTCAGTGGCCCCCCGTACGATCCGGACATGGCCGCACCACGCCGCGACACCCGAGGCATCGTCGACGCTGCGGAGCTCTTCGCACACGTGGACTTCCGCCGCCGTGAACCAGCCGCACCCCTGCGGCCCCACCTGGAGCACTACTGGCTGATCGACTGGGACCTGACCCGCCCCTACGCCTCACACGTGGTCCCGCACCCGTCCGTCAACATCGTCTTCCAGCAGTACGCGAACCAGGAGCCGTTCGCCGAGGTCGCCGGCATCGGCCTGGAGCTCTTCACCCAGAAACTGGAGGGAAAGGGCCGGGTCTGCGGCATCCAGTTCCGCCCGGGCGGCTTCCGCCCCTTCTTCCCCGACCGGCCGTCTCGGAGTGGACCGGCCGGCGGATCGTGCTCCCGGAAGCCGACGCGCACGCCGTCCTCGCCCCCGATGACGAGGACGCCCGAGTCGCCGCCCTGGACACGTTCCTCCTGAACCTCGCCCCCCGCCCCGACCCACAGGCCGACCTCGCCGTGGCCCTGGTCGACCGCATCCGCACGGACCGCACGATCCGCCGCGTCACCGACTTCGCCCGGGCCCGGGGCATGTCCGTACGGGTCATGCAGCGCCTGTTCGCCACGTACGTGGGGGTGGGGCCGAAGTGGGTGATCCTCCGATACCGCATCCACGAGGCCCTGGAACGCGCGGAGACCGAGAGGGCGGTGGACTGGGCGGGCCTGGCGGCCGACCTGGGCTACGCGGACCAGGCCCACCTGGTGAGGGACTTCACGGCGACGGTGGGAGTACCCCCCACGGCCTACGTCCAGCACCGCCCCCACTAGGGCCTGTCCGGCGATTCCCTCCCTTCCCGGCCCGCCCCGGGCCAGGGCGTTCCCGCAGGTGGCCTGGTCTAGAACGCGTACTCGTCCCCCGTCTCGAGGGCGAGCACGTGCTGCCGGTCGCCGGCGGGGTCCCGGTCGGCGGCGTCGCCGTCGCGCAGGGTGTCGACCTCGAGCCGCACCTCGGCCGGCGCTCCCTCAAGGGCCACCCGCAGCCGGAGCTCCCGGCCCGCACCACCCCCCGCGAGCGGCCCCGTACCGCACAACACCGTGCTCGGATCGAACACCGCACAACCCTCCGGCAACCGCTGCGGACCGTCCAGGGCGCGGGAGAAGTGCAGCCGTACGGTCGCGCCGGCGACGGCGGCCCACCCGTCGTTGCGCGGGGTGAGCCGTACGTCGGCCCGGCCGCCGCTCAGGGTCACATACCCGTGGGAGGCGAGGGCGACCCTGGGCCCCGCCGCCACGGCGGGCACGGCCGCGCCCACCGCCAGCACCACGCCCAGCCCGCCTGCGATCCGCTTCCGCATACGTCCACGTCCTCCGCGTCGGCCCCCGCACATCACCGCATGTATGCCACGCGGACGACGGGACAGGCGCCGCCGGGCAGGTGAGGTGAGAACGCCGCAGGGGCCGGCCGGGGCCCGGCGGACGGCATGCGAAGGTGGCCGCATGCTGATCCTCCGCTCCGCCGTCCTGTTCCTGCTCGCCGCACTGTTCGAGATCGGCGGCGCCTGGCTCGTCTGGCAGGGCGTGCGCGAACACCGCGGAGGGCTGTGGATCGGCGCGGGCGTCATGGCCCTCGGCGTCTACGGCTTCGTCGCCACATTCCAGCCGGACGCCCACTTCGGGCGCGTCCTGGCGGCTTACGGCGGTGTCTTCGTGGCCGGCTCACTGGCCTGGGGCATGGTGGCCGACGGCTACCGCCCCGACCGCTGGGACGTGACCGGGGCGCTGATCTGCCTCGCCGGAATGGCCGTGATCATGTGGGCGCCGCGCGGCCGCTGACCACGCTTCGGGCACCCCCGCCGGGCGCGTGCCCCCGCCACCTATCCTGGGCGCAAGCTGTCGAACGACCGTCGAGGAGTCGCCCATGACCGCCGCAGCACCCTCCGCCGCCTCCCGCATCGCCGTCGTCACGGGCGCGAGCAGCGGAATCGGCGCCGCGACGGCCCGTCAGCTCGCCGCCGCGGGCTACCGCGTCGTCCTCACCGCCCGCCGCAAGGACCGTATCGAGACGCTCGCCGAGGAGCTGACGGACGCGGGCCACTCGGCGACGGCGTACGCGCTCGACGTCACCGACCGCGCGGCGGTCGACGAGTTCGCCACCGCCTTCAAGACGATCGGCGTCCTCGTGAACAACGCGGGCGGCGCGCTCGGCGCCGACCCGGTCGCGACCGGTGATCCCGAGGACTGGCGCCGGATGTACGAGACGAACGTCCTCGGCACCCTCAACGTCACCCAGGCCCTGCTCCCCGCCCTGACCGCGAGCGGCGACGGCACGGTGGTGGTCGTCTCCTCCACCGCCGGCCACGCCACCTACGAGGGCGGCGGCGGGTACGTCGCCGCCAAGCACGCCGAGCACGTCCTCGCCGAGACCCTGCGCCTGGAGATCGTCGGCACCCCGGTCCGCGTGATCGAGATCGCGCCCGGCATGGTGAAGACGGACGAGTTCGCGCTGACCCGCTTCGGCGGCGACCAGGAGAAGGCCGCGAAGGTCTACCAGGGCGTCGCCGAGCCCCTGACGGCGGACGACGTGGCCGATACGATCGCCTGGGCGGTCACCCGCCCCGGCCACGTCAACATCGACCTCCTGGTGGTCCGCCCCCGCGCCCAGGCCTCGAACACGAAGGTGCACAGGGACCTGTGATGCCCGATCCCGCCCCCGACCCCGACCGCGCGGCGGAACAGCAGCGCCTCTCCCTGGAGAAGAAGCGCGAACGCTACGTCTGGTACTACCTGGCGTACTTCCTCTTCGGCATCCACCTCGTGGCGTTCGTGATGATCTACGCCGTGCGGCACGCGAAGTGAGACGCCAGGGAGCCGGTGTCTGTCAGCGCGCTCGACGACACGGCGACGGGTGACTCACCGGAGTCAGGGCCGAGCTCAACGAACTCGGCCCTCCATACGGCTCCGAGTCACAAAGGACCGCACCGCCGCACACCGCGTGCTCGGCCCGCGACCACCGCGGCGACTGTCGCTGGTGCCCCGACAGGCCTGGGCGAGGCCTCGGTTCCCGACGGGGGCCTCGTGCTTCAGCCCTTCACACAGATGAACTGCTTCAGCTTCGCGACGACCTCGACGAGGTCCCGCTGCTGCGCCATCACCTGGTCGATGTTCTTGTAAGCGGCAGGAATCTCGTCCAGGACTCCCGCGTCCTTGCGGCACTCGACGCCCCGCGTCTGCTCCTCCAGGTCGCGTACGGTGAAGCGCCGCTTCGCCGCGTTCCGGCTCATACGCCGACCAGCCCCGTGTGACGCCGAGTTGAAGGCCTTCTCGTTCCCAAGACCCTTCACGATGTACGAGCTGGTGCCCATCGAGCCCGGGATGATTCCGAACTCACCGGAACCCGCACGGATCGCACCCTTACGGGTGACCAGCAGGTCCACACCCTCATACCGCTCCTCGGCCACGTAGTTGTGGTGGCACGAGATCTCCGGCTCGAAGGTCGGCTTCGCCTTCTTGAACTCCTTCCGGATGACATCCTTCAGAAGCGCCATCATGATCGCACGGTTGTACTTGGCGTACTCCTGCGCCCAGTAGAGGTCGTTTCGGTATGCGGCCATCTGCGGTGTGTCCGAGACGAATACCGCCAGGTCACGGTCTGCAAGACCCTGGTTGTGCGGGAGCTTCTGCGCGACGCCGATGTGGTACTCGGCCAGTTCCTTGCCGATGTTCCGGGAGCCGGAGTGCAGCATGAGCCAAACGGCACCCTCGCTGTCCGTGCAGCACTCGACCAGGTGGTTCCCGGCTCCAAGAGTTCCCATCTGCCTGAGCGCCCGGCCCTCACGGAACCTGACCGCCTCGGCCACCCCACCGAACCGCCCCCAGAACTCCGCCCACCCCGAGGTGGCGAACCCGTGCAGCCGGCCCGGGTCCACGGGCTCGTCATGCATCCCCCGCCCCACCGGAATCGCCTGCTCGATCTTCGAGCGCAGTCGGGACAGGTCCCCGGGAAGGTCGTTCGCGGTGAGCGACGTCTTCACGGCCGACATCCCGCAGCCGATGTCCACCCCCACCGCCGCCGGGCACACCGCGTCCCGCATCGCGATCACCGAGCCGACCGTCGCGCCCTTGCCGTAGTGGACGTCCGGCATGACCGCCAGGCCCTCGATCCACGGCAGCGTCGACACGTTCCGCAGCTGCTGCATCGCGGCGTCCTCGACCGTCGCCGGGTCCGCCCACATACGGATCGGAACCTTCGCCCCCGGCACCTCTACGTACGACATCTCTTCCTCAACCCCCCGGAATCACAAAAAAAGTCTGCAAACGCAAAAACCCGCGCCAAGGTCGACGTAAAGGACAACGGACCGGCGTCCACGGCAGTGCGTGCGATACACATTGTCCCCAGGGGCCCGCCCCGTGCGGCAACCGAATAACCAACGGCCCCCGTCCCGCGGAACACCGTCGAGAGGAGCCTCACCGTGCAGCGGAAGGCGTACGTACCGGGCGCCGCCGCGCTCCTCGCGGTCCTGTTGGCCGCCTGCACCGGCGGGTCCGGCAGCGGTGGCCGGGCCACGGACCCCAAGGCCGGTTCCACCACGAGCGCCGCCGCCCCGCAGCCGGGCAAGTACCGCACCCTCGCCGACGCCTGCGGTGCCGTGAGCCACGACACCCTCGACTCACTCCTGCCGGGCCTGAAGCAGATAGCGGACCAGGAGCAGCGCGACAAGGCCTACCAGGGCGAGGCCGCCCTCACCTACAACAACGACCGCCGCTCCGGCTGCCGTTGGAAGGCCGAGTCCACCGACGCCACGGACCATCTGTTCGTCGACCTCGAGCGGGTGGTGTCGTACGACAACACGGTCTCCGACGACGACGCCGCCCGCCAGGTCTACGCCACCAAGGAGCAGGCCGCGAACATTCCCGCGGCCGGTTCGGGTTCCCCTTCGAGTTCCGGCTCCCCCTCGAGCCCGGGTGCCGGTCAAAACTCCGGCTCGGTTTCCGCGTCCCCCTCCGTCTCCGCCGCCCGCGCCAGTGGCGGTCCCAAGCCCTCCGCATCGGCCTCCGGCTCCCCGTCCGGCAGTCCCTCAGCCACCGGAACCCCGGCCGAGCTCCAGCCCCGCACACTCGACGACCTCGGCGACGAGGCGTTCATCGACGACCGGGTGAGCACCGCCCAGCAGCGGACCGTGACTGTGGTGTTCCGCACGTCCAACGTGATCGTGACCATCGAGTACGACGAGCAGCCGGCCGCCCCCGGAATCGCCCCGAGCAGCAAGGACATGCAGGACAAGGCCAGGAAACTGGCCGGACAGCTGGCCGGCTCGCTCGGCTGACGGGCCCCCTCGCCGGGCGCCGGCGAGGGAACCGAACCTCACCGCGCACGCGTCCCCACCGCGTACCGTGGCTCCTCGGAACCGTTCCGACCGCAGACCACGAGCGTCACAAGCGTCATGAGTGAAGGAACCATGCACCGACCTGCACAGCGAGACCTGGAGGTACCGCCCACGCCGTTCAGGCAGTGGGGGAACGAGCACAGTGAGCCGGGCGAGCGCCGGCCGGGCCGGCGGGGTTCGCGCGTGGGCCGCCTCCTCGTGTGCGCGGCGGCCGTCCCGGCGGTGCTCGTCGCCGCCGGGTGCTCCTCGGGCTCCTCCGGTTCCGGTTCGGGCGGCGACGCCAAGCCGCAGGCGCAGGCGCCGAGCGCGCGGCCCTCGCAGAGCGCTTCGGCGAACGCGGTGCGGCCCGCCGCGTACGCGACGCTGCCCCAGCCCTGCTCGGTGCTGTCCCAGAAGACCCTGGGCGACCTGGTCCCCAAGGGCGCGAAGTCGGGCAAGGCGGGCTCGACGGACGATGCGAAGACGCGGTCCAGCTGCTCGTGGAGCAGTCTGCAGAACAACGGCGTCAAGGGCTCCCAGTTCCGCTGGCTGAACGTTTCCCTGCTGCGCTTCGAGTCGGACGCCACGCGCGGCGACGGCAACAGGCTGGCGCAGCAGTACTACGACCGGCAGGTGCAGGACGCCAAGGCGGTCGACGGCGCGAAGAACACCAAGGCGGTACCGGTGTCGGGGGCGGCCGACGCGGCGACGGCCGTGACGTACGACCTGAAGAAGAAGGAAGGCGACTTCAAGCAGCAGACGGTGGTGGCGCGTGTGGAGAACGTCGTGGTCACCGTCGACTACAACGGCGCGGGCCTGGCCGGCGACAAGACGCCGAACGCGGACGACCTGACCAAGGCGGCGGAGGACGCCGTCAAGGAGGCGGTGTCCGCGGTGTCGGCGGCGAACGGCGCCGGCAAGGCGGGAGGCGGGTCCCCGTCGCAGGAGGCGTCGAAGAGCGCCTCGCCGTCGAAGTCGGCGTCGTCGTCCGCGTCGGCGGGCCCCGCGAAGAGCGGGTCTCCGTCGGCGTCCGCCTCACCGAAGAGCTGAGCCGGCTGCCGCGGAACTCCTGTCGCGCAGAGGGCGGTTGCGGGAGGCCGGCCCGGTGCGGGAGGGGGGTATCCCCATACCGGCCACCCGTTCACCGCACGTGTGTGCCACCCTGTTGCGCGCAACAACAGGCACTGGGAGGGGAGTACGGGTGGCCGCGCCACTGCAGTTGACACGGATGCACCGGGTTCTCATCGGCGTGGTGGTCACCGGTGCTGTCATCATCGCCGGGATCGGCTTCGCGGGTTCGTACGCGGCCGTCCGTGCACTGGCCATCAAGAAGGGCTTCGGGAACTTCAGCTATGTCTTCCCGGTCGGCATCGACGCGGGCATCTGTGTGCTGCTGGCCCTGGACCTGCTGCTGACCTGGATCCGCATCCCCTTCCCGCTGCTGCGCCAGACGGCGTGGCTGCTGACGGCGGCGACGATCGCGTTCAACGGCGCGGCGGCGTGGCCGGACCCGCTGGGTGTGGGCATGCACGCGGTGATCCCGGTGCTGTTCGTGGTCGCGGTCGAGGCGGCCCGGCATGCGATCGGCCGGATCGCGGACATCACGGCGGACAAGCACATGGAGGGCGTCCGCCTGACCCGCTGGCTCCTCTCCCCCGTGCCCACGTTCCTGCTCTGGCGCCGTATGAAGCTGTGGGAGCTCCGCTCCTACGACCAGGTGATCAAGCTGGAGCAGGAACGTCTCGTCTACCAGGCCCGCCTGCGCTCCCGCTTCGGCCGGGCATGGCGTCGCAAGGCCCCGGTGGAGTCGCTGATGCCGCTGAGGCTGGCGAGGTACGGCGTCCCGCTGGCAAAGACGGCTCCGGCGGGCCTGGCGGCGGCGGGCATCGAACCGGCGCTGATACCCCCGGCGCCGCAGGTGAACGCGGCGGCGGACCTTCATGGTGCCCAGGGTGTGCCCGGCCCGCAGTCAGCCGCACCGCTGGGCGGGCAGCGCCCCGGGCTCGCGGGCGCCCAGAACCCCGGGCAGCCGGGATACGAGGAGCCGGACGACCAGAGCCCCTGGTTCCAGGCCCAGCGCCAGATCGACTACCACGGCGGCTACGACCCGTCGTACGAGCCGGAACCCCCGTACGACGACTGGTACGAGGACCAGCACGCGGAGCAGTTCGAGCAGACCGTCCCGCAGAGGTTCCAGGCGCCCGTCCCGCAGGGCTCGCAGCAGCCCGGCCCGCAGGGACCCCCGCAGCCGTCCCCCGAGGACACCGGCAGCTTCCCCATCCCCGTCGGCCCGAACCGCACCCGTGAGCTCGGCGAGGGCGGCGGCACCCCGCCCTTCGAGCCTGACGAGGACGCGTACTACCAGGTCTTCCGCGAGTCGACGAAGAGCGGGAACGGAGCGCCCACCCCTCGCGGGTTCATCGCAGACGTCGAGGCCACGTACGGCATCACGCTCCCCGAGGCGGAGTCCAAGCGCATGGTGAACCGCTTCTCCAACCGCCTCAACGCGGAACTGACGGACGAGCACATCGCCTGACAGGCACAAGGAACACCGCCTGACAGGCACAAGAAAAGGGGCCCTCGTTCCGGGCCCCTTTCCGGTTGCCGCCTACTCCCCGAGCAGGGCCCGCACCCGGTCCTGGCCCACCGCGAGCAGCAGCGTGGGCAGGCGCGGGCCGGTGTCGCGGCCGACGAGCAGGTGGTACAGGAGCGCGAAGAACGACCGCTGGGCCGTCTTGATCTCCGGCGGCAGCTCCTTCGGGGTGGCGTCCGCGGAGAACCCGGCTTGGACCTTGGGCACGCCGTACACGAGGTGGGTCAGCCCGTCCAGGGACCAGTGCTTCTCCAGGCCGTCGAGCAGCAGCCGGATCGACTGCCGGGACGGCTCGTCGAGCGACTTCAGCAGCTCGGCGTCGGGCTCGTCGCGGACGATGGTGCGCTGGTCGGCGGGGACGTGGGTGTTGATCCACGCCTCGGCCTTGTCGTACCGCGGGCGGGCCTCGTCGAGCGAGGCCAGCGGGTTGGCCGGGTCGAGGTCGGACAGGATGCGCAGCGCCTGGTCCTGGTGGCCGGCGGTGATGTCGGCGACGGACGCGAGGGTGCGGTAGGGCAGCGGTCGGGGCGTCCTGGGCAGCTCACCGGCGGCGGTGCCCACCGCGCGCGAGTACGCGGCGACGTCGCCCGGGAGGGCGGAGCCGTCGGCGACCTTGCCCGCCAGCTTGTCCCACTCGTCGTAGAGGCGCTGGATCTCCTGGTCGAAGGCGATCTTGAAGGACTGGTTCGGCCTGCGTCGGGCGTAGAGCCAGCGCAGCAGCTGGGGCTCCATGATCTGCAGGGCGTCGGCCGGGGTGGGGACGCCGCCGCGTGAGGACGACATCTTCGCCATGCCGGAGATGCCGACGAAGGCGTACATGGGCCCGATGGGCTGCCTGCCGCCGAAGATGCCGACGATCTGCCCGCCGACCTGGTACGACGAGCCGGGGGACGAGTGGTCGACGCCGCTCGGCTCGAAGATCACGCCCTCGTGGGCCCAGCGCATCGGCCAGTCGACCTTCCAGACCAGCTTGCCGCGGTTGAACTCGCTCAGCCGGACCGTCTCGGAGAAGCCGCACGCGGTGCAGGTGTACGTCATCTCGGTCGAGTCGTCGTCGTAGGCGGTGACCGTGGTGAAGTCCTTGCCGCAGCTGCCGCAGTAGGGCTTGTACGGGAAGTAGCCGGCGGCGCCGGAGCTGCCGTCGTCCTCGGACGCGGCGCCCGATCCCTCCTCGGCCTCCAGTTCGGCCTCGTCGACGAGCTTCTGCTGCTGCTTCTTGGCGGCCTTCGGCTTGGTGCGGTACTGGGCGAGGATCGCGTCGATGTCGCCCCGGTGCCTCATCGCGTGCAGGATCTGGTCCCGGTAGGCGCCGGAGGTGTACTGCGCGGTCTGGCTGATCCCGTCGAACTCCACGCCCAGCTCGGCGAGCGAGGCGATCATGGCGGCCTTGAAGTGCTCGGCCCAGTTCGGGTACTCCGAGCCCCGCGGGGCCGGGACGGAGGTGAGCGGCCTGCCGATGTGCTCGGCCCACGACTCGTCCACGCCGGCGACACCGGCCGGCACCTTCCGGTACCGGTCGTAGTCGTCCCAGGAGATCAGGTGCCGCACCTCGTACCCGCGCCGGCGGACCTCGTCGGCGACCAGGTGCGGGGTCATGACCTCGCGCAGGTTCCCCAGGTGGATGGGTCCGGACGGCGACAGTCCGGACGCGACGACGACCGGTTTGCCCGGGGCCCGGCGCTCCGACTCCTCGATGACCTCATCCGCGAAACGGGAGACCCAGTCGGTGGTCTCGGTGCTCTGAGCCACGATCGGCACGTCCTTCTTTCTCCAAGGGCAGCGGTACGGTCGCACGGCTGACCGCTCCATTCTCCCAGGCTGCGCCACATCCACGAAAACGCCTTTTCAACGCGTTGGACGGGCGGACGGGGCCCGCCGTTCACCCGGCGAGAGGAAAATTGGCTTTACCCCCCATGGGATACTGGCCGTGTCTATCCATCCCCACGAGGAGAACGGCACCCACTCCTATGGCCTCGGTCACGTCCCTCACGTCCGCCGTCCACCAGCGCCTCGCGTCCGCCCTCTCGGCTGCTCTGCCCGAGGCCGCCGACGCGGACCCGCTGCTGCGACGCAGCGACCGGGCGGACTTCCAGGCCAACGGGATCCTGGCGCTGGCGAAGAAGGCGAAGGCGAACCCGCGGGAGCTGGCGACGCAGGTCGTCGGCCAGGTGGTGACCGGTGACCTGATCGGGAAGGTCGAGGTCTCGGGCCCCGGCTTCCTCAACATCACGGTCACGGACACGGCGATCACCGAGAACCTCGCCGCCCGCTCCGCCGACGCCGAGGGCCGCCTGGGCGTGCCGTGCGCCGAGCAGCCGGGCACCACGGTGATCGACTACGCCCAGCCGAACGTGGCGAAGGAGATGCACGTCGGCCATCTGCGCTCCGCGGTGATCGGCGACTCGGTCGTCAGGCTTCTGGAGTTCACCGGCGAGACGGTGGTCCGCCGGCACCACATCGGTGACTGGGGCACCCAGTTCGGCATGCTCATCCAGTACCTGGACGAGCACCCGCACGAGCTGGACCACAAGACGTCCACCGAGGACACCGCGGCCTCCGGCGAGGAGGCGATGTCGAACCTCGACCGGCTCTACAAGGCCGCGCGCAGGCTCTTCGACTCCGACGAGGAGTTCAAGACGCGGGCCCGGCGCCGGGTGGTCGACCTCCAGGCCGGTGAGCCGCGCACGCTCGCCATCTGGCAGAAGTTCGTCGACGAGTCGAAGATCTACTTCTTCTCCGTCTTCGAGAAGCTGGACATGGAGATCCAGGACCCCGACATCGTCGGCGAGTCCGGGTACAACGACATGCTGGCCGAGACCTGCCGGCTGCTGGAGGAGTCGGGCGTCGCGGTCCGCTCCGAGGGCGCGCTGTGCGTCTTCTTCGACGACGTCAAGGGCCCCGACGGCAAGCCGGTCCCGCTGATCGTGCAGAAGTCGGACGGCGGCTACGGCTACGCGGCGACGGACCTGTCCGCGATCAGGGACCGTGTCTTCAACCTGAAGGCGAACTCGATCATCTACGTCGTGGACGCCCGCCAGTCGCTGCACTTCAAGATGGTCTTCGAGACGGCGCGGCGGGCCGGCTGGCTCAACGACGACGTGAAGGCCTACCAGCTGGCCTTCGGCACGGTCCTCGGCAAGGACGGCAAGCCGTTCAAGACCCGTGAGGGCGAGACGGTGCGGCTGGTGGACCTGCTGGACGAGGCGGTCGACCGCGCCTCGGCCGTCGTCCGGGAGAAGGCGCAGGACCTGTCCGAGGAGGAGATCGCCGAGCGGGGCGCCCAGGTGGGCATCGGCGCGGTGAAGTACGCGGACCTGTCGACGTCGGCGAACCGGGACTACAAGTTCGACCTGGACCAGATGGTCTCGCTGAACGGCGACACGTCCGTGTACCTCCAGTACGCCTACGCCCGTATCCGGTCGATCCTGCGCAAGGCGGGCGACGTACGGCCCGCCGCGCATCCGGAGCTGCCGCTGGCGGACGCGGAGCGGGCGCTCGGCCTGCACGTGGACGCCTTCGCGGAGACGGTGGCGGAGGCGGCGGCGGAGTACGCCCCGCACAAGATGGCGGCGTACCTGTACCAGCTGGCGTCCCTCTACACGTCGTTCTACGACAAGTGCCCGGTGCTGAAGGCTCCGACGCCCCAGCAGGTGGAGAACCGCCTGTTCCTGTGCGACGTCACGGCCCGGACCCTGCACCGGGGGATGGCGCTGCTGGGCATCCGGACGCCCGAGCGGCTCTGAGCCCCGCCATGGCAGGGCCGCGGCCCGTCCTCTCCCCCGTGGGGAGGACGGGCCGCGGCGTTTCGGGCACGGCGCCTGTCGCGGGCGGCCGTCAGACGTACCGGTCGGCGAACCGCTTGAAGGCGGCCCTGGTGTCCTTCCCTGCGATTCCGTCGATCTTGCCCTTGTAGCCGCCATAGTTCTTCAGCAGGCGCTGCAGCGCCTTCACCGTGTCGCTGCCGACGATGCCGTCGATCTTCTTGTTGTAGCCCCAGTACTTGTGGAGGTAGCGCTGCATGGCCTTCCAGCTGTCGGTGCCGAGCAGGCCGTCGATCTTGCCCTTGTAGCCCCAGTCGCGCTTCAGCACCCGCTGGATGGCCTTGGCCTCGTTCGTGTTCAGGCCGAGGTTGTTCACCGCCTGCACGGAGACGGCCTGAGCGCTCACGGCCGGCTTGGCGGCCGGTGCGGAGGCCGCGAAGCCCGCGGTCGCACCCGCGAGGCTCCCGGCGGCGATCCCGGCGACGGCGGTCGCGGTGACGAGGGCCCTCGCCATGAGGTTCGGTCGCATGTGTGTCCCTTTCGGGTGAGATCGGGCGGCGCCCGACGTGGTGGGCGCCGCTGACGGATCGAGAGTGCGGGGCGGACGGCGAGGTGCGCGACGGATCCCGCCCAAGTGACGTCCTCGCGGGATGTCCCCGCCGCCGACCTGCAAAGACGCCTCCCGGGGGGACGCCTGCGCGGGACGCTCCGATGGGAGGTCTGCGGGGAGCGGACGGGGTGGACGGGTGGCCTGTTCGGTACCGGCGCGGGAACCGATGTCTGGGGTACGCCGTGAAAGGTCATGCAGAATGCGGCGGAGACGGGGACCCACCGGCCAGGGCCCCGGGACGCGAGTAGGGGGAACATGTCGCGTTGGAAGGCGCTGCCCGCAGACTTGGATCCGCGCGTGCGGCAGTTGGTGGTGCGATTACGGCGGCTGAAGGACCACGGCGGCCTGAGCATGCACCGGCTGGCGGCGAAGACCGGCTACAGCCAGAAGTCGTGGGAGCGGTATCTGAACGGCAGGTCGCTGCCGCCCAGGGAGGCCGTGGAGGCCTTGGCCCAGGTGGGCGGCGACGATCCGACACGGCTGCTGGTGCTGCACGAACTGGCCGCGGAGGCCTGGGGGAAGCGGCGCCGGGACCCGTCCGGGGCGGAACTGGACGGGAAGGCCGCTCAGGAAACGGAGGCGGAGGCGGGAGAGGAGAGCCCGCCTCCGGCGGACGGCAAGCCGACGCGAGCGCACGGGCGTTCGTTGCGCATCGCGGTCGTGGCCGGGGCCGTGGCCCTGGCGCTGGCCGTCGTCTGCGCGGTCCTCCTCACCGTGCGTCTCACGGACCACGGCTCCGACGGCCGGGAGACGGCGGGCTCGCTCGGCTCCTCGGCCCCCGCCGCACCGGCGTCGGGCTCGGCCCCCACGTACGCCTGCCGCGTCCAGCGGATCGACGGTCACTGGTACGCGGGCAACAGCCGTACGCAGGGCGCGATCCTCACCCAGGGCCAGGCGGGGCCGGACGTGGCCGAGGCGCAGTGCCTGCTGCGCCGGGCGGGCTTCTCCCCGGGGGGAATCGACGGCGTCTACGGACCGCTGACCGAGCGCGCGGTCAAGGACCTGCAGAAGCGGGCCGGTCTGCCCACGGACGGGATCGTCGGCCCGCACACCTGGGGGGCGCTGCGACAGTGACCCGGCCGACGGGGACGCAGGGGACGACGTCCGCGGAACGGGCGCGGCTGGCCGCCGAGTTGCGCGAGTTGAAGGCACGCACCGGGCTGAGCCTGGCCCGCCTGGAGCAACGCACCCCGTACAGCAAGTCGTCCTGGGAGCGCTATCTCAACGGCAAGACGCTGCCGCCGCGCCAGGCCGTTCTTGACCTGTGCCGCCTGGCCCGCGAACCCGCGGGCCGCTGCCTGGCCCTGTGGGAGCTGGCGGAGTCGGAGTCGAGCGGACGCGCCCGCGCGGAGAGGCCGCCCACGGCCCCGGCACGGCAGCCTCCCCCACCGGCACCTCCGGAATCGTCCCCTTCCCCGGCCACGGACACCGACACCGCCCCGGACCCGATGGAGGAGACCGGGCACGCCGTGCGGAAGGGCGCGGCCGCCGCGGTGCTCGCCGCCGTGAGCGCCCTCGTCACCGGAGTCGTGGCCCTGGCCCTCTTCGTCCTGCCGCACCCGGGCGGCGCCCCACGGCCGTCCCCGTCCCCGCCCCGACCGGTCCTCGCCCCGCTCTGCGGGGGCGCCACCTGCGAGGGCGGGAACCCACTGGCCCTGCACTGCGGACCCCACCCGGCCACCCTGGTCTCGCACCACACCACCGCAGGCGTCGGCATCGAGCTGCGCTACAGCCGGGAGTGCGGTGCGAGTTGGGCCCGGGTGTGGGGGACGCGCGTCGGCGACCGGATCGAGGTGTCCACGCCCGGGCACACCCGGTCCGCCCGGATCAGGGACGCCGACGACGCGGCCTCCTATGTCTACACCCCCATGGTCGCCACCCGCCCCGGCACCACGGTCCGGGCCTGCTTCCGCCCGGCGGCGCCCGGCCGACCGGTCTGCGTGGACGGCCATGTGCCGACGCCCGCACCCAGCCCTTCGGGCCGGCCCTCCGGATGACCGCTTTCGCGCGATGCTGACATCCTGGAGCCGGATCCGTCGTCGGCGAGAGGACAGGCGCCTTGCGCATCGGAGTCACGGGGCACATGGACCTCACCGGAGAGACGTGCCGGCTGGTGGGGGAGGCGATACGCAGCCACCTCCGCAGCCTCGACCGGGACGATCTGATCGGGGTCAGTTGTCTGGCTCCGGGTGCGGACCTCATGTTCGCGGACATCATCGTCGAGCTCGGTGGCCGACTGGAGGTACTGATTCCTTCCGTCGACTACCGTCGGACGAAAATCTCCGCGGCTGAGGCCCCGCGGTTCGACGCAGCGCTCGCGGTCGCCGACGCCGTCACCGTTCTACCGTTCGACACCGCGGGCCCCGATGCGTACGCGGCGGCGAACGACGTGATGCTCAATTCGATCGATGAGCTGGTCGCCGTCTGGGACGGTCGGTCTGCGCCCGACCGGGGTGGTACCGGTGGAGCAGTTGCCGAGGCCCGCGGTCGGCATATTCCGGTCGTTGTCATCTGGCCGGACGGGGCAGCGCGAGGCTGACCGCCCGACACCTCCACCACGGGTGCCGGCGTCCGAGCCTGCCGCCGAGGGCCTCCAAGGCAGGGACGTGACGACATCCGGCACTCGGGTCGAGCCCCCGTTCCTGGAATCGCCAGAGGCCGATGGATGGTTGCGGGGACTCCAGGACGATCGACTACCCGGTCACATGACGTTCTTCTTGTGACGGCAGATCCGAGGGCGTGACGAAGTGCGGTGTCGACCGTGTGCTCCACAGGAGAGCGGTGGCGACGAGGCCAAGGAGGAAGAGCAAGGCGGAGCAAGCGGACAACGTCGGGTCGGCGGAACTGACCAGCAGCCGCGCCAGAACGGCCACGCACGTCAGGCCGTAGCAGACGGTGGCCACCACCCTGCCTCGCGGTTTGCCACGCCGGCACTGCACGGTGGTCCAGGTCCACAGCGCCAGCACGGCGCCGGCAAGCAGGACGACCAGAGGCACACTCATGGTGTCGGACATCTGCCGAACCTGGGTGTTCACGGGCTCGGGCGTCGAAGGGGCGGCCTGCGCCGCGTGCAGCAGGCGGTAGAGGACGACGTACGTGGCAGTCGCGAAGGTCGCCATTCCCGCACACATGAGCCCGATCGAGGTCCTGACGGTGACAGGAATGCGGTTCCAGTCGATCTGGTGCGTTTGAGGACCCAGCAGGTGCAACGGGTTTGCGGAGGGCTGCGGCGGGGGCGGCTGACGGTGGCCCTCCGCGTCGTGGGCCGAGGTCCGACCGGTGGCTGTTGCGGGCTGGTCGTCCCCGAGGGTCTGCCACCGGACGCCGGGCCATGGTTGCAGCGGCGACCTGCCGACGCTGTCGGCCTCGAAGAACGCCGATGAATCTCTGCGCCACAACAGGGCGACCGAAGCGAGTGCGGGAGCGAGATATGCGAGGGCCATGACACGCGAACCGGTGCCCTGGACCCGGCCGACGATCATCATGGAGATCAGGAATCCGAGCCCGAACATGACGGTCGCGGCGCTGCGTGCCCTGTTGCTGCCGCGCGAGCAGAGCCACGCGATCCAGATCCATGGCAGGAGGGGGACCGCCAGTTCGAGGGCGAGTATCGCGCCGAACGGACTCGCGGTCGGCCCGGACGCGCCGACGGGGGCGTAGGGGTCGGATCGCATTTCCTGACGGATGGTGCCGGTGACCACGAAAGCCGCGGGTATGTACAGCGCCATGGCCGACAGCATGAGTCCGAGGGAGCGTCCGACAACGCCGGGGATCGCGGGCGGCTTCCGACGCACCACCGGAGCCGATGGCCACGGATACGGCGGAGGTTGGTGCGGAGGCGGGGCGACCGGGTAGGAACTCGGCGGTCTCACCGAGGACCCGGGCACTGCGGGCCAGTGATCATTGGCGTGATCCATTGCCTGCATGATGGACACCGCGTACGTCCATTCGGTACGCCGTTCGGCGCCCCAAGCCGACCAGCCCTCACCGGGGACGTACAGGAGCACGTGCGCCGCGCCGGTCGTGTTGAGCTCCCGGATTTCCCGGAACACCGGCCATTTCTCGACGAATTCGTTGAATGCGACCCAGCGTTGGGCGACGCTGCGCTCCGGCCTGTACTCCGGCACGCTCCGCAGCACGGTCCGCACAGCCCGGTTCGCCCGTACCAAGGCCTCCGGCCACGGCGTCCAGGGCCGGTCCGGGGGCACGATCAGCACCATGGGGTGAGGGGGCATTTTCTCCCCCAGCATCTCCAGCTCGTACCGGACACCGTCGCGCAGCTCGACCGGCGCGGCGGAGACCAGGACGGCCCGGCTGTTTCGGGCATAGTGCTCGACCTCGTGCTTCCACCTGTTCCGCGGTGTCGTCGAGAGGAACATCTTGGCCGCGCCCAGAGTGGCCAGGCCTGCGGCGTTGGGGTCGTTGCCGGCGATGATGGGCCCGTAGTGTTGAAAGCGCCAGGCGATGACCTCCTCGAACGGAAGCCGTCGCCGGAACGACAGGGCGGTGATCAGCCCCCGCCGACTGGTCCCGCCGGCTCGGATCTCGACCGCGTCGTCCTGGAACGTTCTCAGGTACAGGAAGTAGGGGCGCTGGTCCTCGTTCAGCAGGGTGGCGACGTGAGGCGAGCGGTAACGCAGACCCCGCTGATCCATCCGGCGTACGACCGAGGTGAATGCCTTCAGCACAAGAAGGCCCATCGCCACGCCGAACAGGGCGACGATGCCGCCGAGGGCACCGAAATCGCCGATCACCGCCATGACGACCACGGCTGCCGCGACGAGCATGATCGGCACCATGATGACGAAGAGAGCAGGGTAGTAGAGGGCCGCCGCACTGATACGGAGCAGCGAGCCGTGCAGAGAATGGCGCTCCCGTCGGCCACGGGAGCTTTGTGGCGGGGAGTACATGGGATGGGACAGCTTGCGGCACAGCGGTGTGAGAGCGAAACCCCCACCCACCGAGATGAACGCCAGTAGGAACCATGCGCCGTCGCCCGTGGTGGGTTTGTCCGCGAGCAGCCCTTCGAGTACGAACCAGCCGGTATAGATCCCAGCGATCACCAGCGTTCTTCGGATCAGGATCATCAGGCGCCACCGGCGCGCGCGTCGCCGCAGGGCCACCACCGCGGGGCCGACGTCGTGCCAGTTCGGCGCGGCGTCGGGTAGTGCGTGAACCACCTTGTGTCGGGACCTGCCGATCCCGTGAAGCAGAAGAACAGCAACCAGGATCGCAGCCGGGGACGCATTGGCGATCAGGGTCGGGGACCAGTGCATCGGGCATCCCCTTTGCGATGGGTTGGACGGAGAGCCGGGTGCCGGCCGGACCCGGTTCGGGTGAAGCAGCGCCTCAGCGGTGGGTGGCCGCGACCACGACGAAGGCGATCGTGTAGAGCACGGCGAAGACGATCGGCACCCCTTGCTCAAGCCGGCTCATGGGCCAGTAGAGGGCCCGGTCCTTGCCCTCGCCCAGTGCGGTCCATTCCGCACGCACGTAGGGCGACGACGGCAGTTTCTCCTCCAGCAGCCCTATGACGGTGAACTTGGCGGTGTTGAGCTGGCGGTAGGACTTGATCAGGCAGAACCACGTTCCGGACAGGACGAGCAGCATCAGCAGGGGGAACACCAGGATCCACACCGAAGTCCTCTGCAGGCCCCAGACGAACGACACCCCGGTGGCAAGAGCTGTGTTGAGGCTGAGGAAGAACCCGTTCATCGTTGCCCTGCGGGCGCTGACCCGGTCGGTCATCTCCACGTACAACTTGTACTGCTCCAACAGGGCACCCTGGTAAAGGTTCCCACCAGTCCCGTATGTGGCCTCGCCGACTCCGTCGGACCACAAAGTCGCGCGGACCTCGTCGGTGTTCGGGTGACCCGACCGAAAAAGATCACTCAGGGTGAGCCTCTGCACACAAGCAGTCTCCCAGTCGGCCAATGCCCTTGACAAGCGTCAACTCGGCAGGGAAACACTGCGGCATATCTGGAGGACGCGAGGGCCAGCTCGCCCTGCGGTGCCTGCGCGGGTACTCCGAAATTGGGGAACGCCATTCGAAAACGGCTCGTTCGTGCACTTTAGGGATATCGCTGTCCCGTACAACAGTCTCGTTTCGCCATGCGGACGACGGTCCGGGGGCCCTAGCATGCGGCGCATGCTGCCGAGCGTGGACACGAACGACGAGTTGAAAGCCATCGTCTCGGACGAGGAGGTGTTACGCCCGGCCGTGCTGCATCTGCTCGACCAGCTGGGCCTCGTCGGACTCGCGGTGCGCCGCTTCCCGGACGGGACCCTGCCCGTGTACGCCGTCGGGGGCGACATGGTGCTGAAGCTGTATCCGCGCTTCGAGGCGCGGGAAGCCGTGCGTGAGGCGCGGGTGCTGCACCACCTGTGGGGTCAGCTCAAGCTTCCCACTCCGCGCCTGATCGGCACCGAGGAGTTCGTGAACGGCTGGCGGTGGGTGCTGATGTCCCGGCTGCCCGGCTGGACCCTCAACGACGTCTGGCACCGGCTCACCACCGCGGAACAGGACCGTATCGTCACGGAGTCGGCCGAGGCGCTGGCCTCGCTGCACGGCATGTTCTGGAACCCCCTGACGGACATCGTGGGACCGCCGGACTGGACGGCGTTCCTGCGCGAACAGCGCGCCGGTGCCCTCGAGTGGCACCGCCACTGCCGGGTGACCGAGCCCTGGCTGAGCCGGATCCCCGAGTTCCTCGACTCCGTGCCGCTGCCCGCGTCCACCGAACGCGTGCTGTTGCACACCGAGTTCTTCAGGGAGCACCTGACCATCGACATGCGCGGCGGACGCGTGCTCACCGGCATGTTCGACTTCGAGCCGGCGATGATCGGCGACCCGGCGTACGACTTCGCGGGCGTCGGCCTGTTCCTCACCCGTGCCGACCCGCGCCAGCTCCGCCGCTTCTACGAGGCCTACGGACGTACCCCGCACGACCCGGACCAGCTGATGGCGTACGCGCTGCTGCACGTCTACAGCGATCTGCCCTTCCACCTGCACGAGCTGCCGCATCCGGCCGAACCACGTCTCGACGCGCTCGCCGAGCTGTGGTTCGGCACGGACGGCTGATTCGGGGAACGGCTTCCGGGGCCAGGGGGGTCAGGCCTTTCGGCCGGTGGCCGCGTAGACGTTGATGTCGGCGTCCGTGACGTCGTTGATGTCGCGGTAGCGGACCTTCTCGATGTCGTCGAGGGTCGCGAGGTAGGCGGGGTCCACGGCCTCGGGGACGGGTGCCGCGCCGTCCTGGTGCCAGTGGTGGACCGGGACGACGCCCGGCTCCTCCAGCGTGACTCCCGGGGTGCCGGTGAAGAACCGGGCGATCTCGTCCTTGGAGCGCAGCACGAAGGTGAAGCCGCGCTCGGTGTAGGTGCGCTGGACGGCGCGGATGTTCTCCGGGTTGAGGTCCTCGGTGAGGTGGCTGAGCACCAGCCGGCTCCCGGCGGGCAGCGCGTCCATCAGCTCGCGCACGATCGCGTACGCCTCCTCGTCCTCGACGAAGTGCAGGACCGCCACGAGGACGAGGGCGACCGGCCGGCCGAAGTCGAGGACCTTCGCGGCCTGTTCGAGTATCCGCCCGGGGCTCTTGAGGTCGGCGTCCATGTAGTCCGTGCGGCCCTCGGGTCCGCTGGTGAGCAGGGCGCGGGCGTGCGCCAGGACGACCGGGTCGTTGTCGACGTAGACGACACGGGAGCCGGGGTGGATGCGCTGGGCGATCTGGTGGACGTTCTCCGCGGTCGGCAGGCCGGTGCCGACATCGAGGAACTGCCGGATGCCGTCCTCCTTCGCCAGACGGGTCACCGCACGGCGCAGGAAGTCGCGGTTGTGCCGGACGTCGAGGTAGCCGCGCGGGTTGGCGGCGAGCGCGGCGGCGGCCGCCGCGCGGTCCACCGGGTAGTTGTCCTTGCCGCCGAGGAAGACGTCGTAGACGCGGGCCGGATGGGCCTTGCTGGTGTCGATCCGCTTGCGCAGCTCGGACGGGTCGTGACGGAGGGCGTCCCCGGACATGGCGTCTCCCTGGTGGTCGGCGGTCGGCGTAAGGAGTGGGTCGTTCCATCGGCCGGTCGGCCGTCCCCCGGCTGTTCCTCAAGCGACCGAAGTGATGGTCAACAACGTAACTGCTGGGGCCAGTTGGAAGTGCCCGATCCACTTCCAGCCACGTCGGCCGTCCCGGATTCGCCTTCCCTGGGACGGCGTTTACGCAGGTCGACAGGCATCCCACCGCCCCGGCGTCCCGAATTCGGCGGCGACTGTGGCGGGCGGACGAACCACCGGTCAGGCTGGGCCGTGCAGGGCCTGTCTTTCGGATCAGGTCGGCCGCAAGCAGCAGTCCTTTTCAGCCCGGCCGAGCGGGGCGTGGTGCGTGCAGCTGCCAGGCGGAGGAGGGAGTCGACGCGGAGCGTCGGGGACCGACGACAACGCCGCAGATGTGCCTGCCACGCCCCGCGACGCCGAGCTGATCCCGGAAGACAGGCCCTGGGTCTCCGCTCCCGCCGACCGGTCGAGTGGAGGTGCCACCCCCCAACTCGCACGTCCGAAGGGCCCCGACCATGTCCTCCGCTCGTACCGCCCGCCCCACCCGCGCCGTCCGTCGCCGACTGCTCACCGCCGCCACGGTCGCGCTCGCCGCGCTCGCGCTCTCGGCCTGCCAGAACGGCGAAGGCGTACGGGACGAGGGCCCCTCCTCACTGCCCCGCTCCTCCGCCCGGGACACCGGGCGCCCGGGCAGGGCGGTCCCCTGCTCGGGCAGGCACATGCGGACGACGGTGACGCGGGTGGGCGAGCCGGTGAACCACCTGCTGCTGACGGTGACGAACACGGGGGCCGTGAACTGCTCCCTCAACGGCTACCCGAAGGCCCGCTTCGGCGATTCCGGTTCCCTCACGCCGCCGGCCCGGGGGCCGAAGCCCCGGGGGCACTGGGTCACGCTCTCTCCCGGCGAGTCCGCCTACGCCGGCCTGCTGCTGTCGGCGGGGAACGGCGGCGGCCACGGCCGCACCGTCACGTCCCTCACGATCACGCTCCCCACCGGCCCGGACGCCCGCCCGGCACTCCCGTCGAAGGGCGTGTACGTCGACGACACACTGCGGGTGACGTGCTGGCAGCCGAGCCGGAAGGCGGCGCTGGAGTTCTAGGGTGCGTCCTGGCGTACCAGGCGGTCCTAGGCGTCCTGATGGAGCTTGCGGGCGACCTCGGTGGCCCAGTAGGTGAGGATGTTCCGCGCACCGGCGCGCTTGATGCCGGTCAGGGTCTCCAGGATGGCCCGGTCGCGGTCGACCCAGCCCTTCTCGGCGGCGGCCTCGATCATGGCGTACTCGCCGGAGATCTGGTACGCGGCCACGGGCACGTCCACGGCGTCGGCCACCCTCGCCAGAACGTCGAGGTAGGGCCCGGCAGGCTTGACCATCACCATGTCGGCGCCCTCCTCGAGGTCGAGGGCGAGTTCGCGCAGCGACTCGCGCCAGTTGGCGGGGTCCTGCTGGTAGGTCTTCCGGTCGCCCTTCAGCGAGGAGGCGACGGCCTCCCGGAAGGGTCCGTAGAAGGCGGAGGAGTACTTGGCGGTGTAGGCGAGGATCGCGACGTCCTCGCGCCCGATCCGGTCGAGCGCGTCGCGGATGACGCCGATCTGCCCGTCCATCATCCCGCTGGGCCCGACGACATGGGCGCCGGCGTCGGCCTGGACCTGCGCCATCTCGGCGTACCGCTCGAGGGTGGCGTCGTTGTCGACCCGGCCCTCGGCGTCGAGCACACCGCAGTGCCCGTGATCGGTGGTCTCGTCCAGGCACACGTCCGACATGACGAGGAGGTCGTCGCCGACCTCGGCCCGCACGTCCCGGATGGCGACCTGCAGGATCCCGTCCGGATCGGTGCCCGGCGTCCCGACGGCGTCCTTCTTCGACTCCTCGGGCACACCGAAGAGCATGATCCCGGAGACCCCGGCCTCCACGGCCTCCAGCGCGGCCTTCTTCAGGCTGTCCCGGGTGTGCTGTACGACACCGGGCATGGTCCCGATCGGCACGGGCTCGCTGATGCCCTCGCGGACGAACGCCGGGAGGATGAAGTCGGCGGGATGAAGCCGCGTCTCGGCGACCATCCGCCGCATGACGGGGGAGGTCCGCAGCCGCCGGGGACGGGTACCGGGGAAGGATCCGTGCTTCGACATGCCTTCTACGCTACGCCCGGCCCGGAAGTCCTTTTGCCGACGCCGCGTCGGCCCCGGTGGCGGGGCTTCCTCAGGCCTCGCGACCCGATCGGTCGCCGTCACTCACCCACTGCACGCCGGTCCCGTACGCGATGATGTTCACGGAGCTGTGCCCCGCCAGGCTGCTCCTGCCCGGCGGGTGCGCGGGGGACGTGAAGCCGACCCCCAGCACCGCGTCGTAACCGAGGTCGACCGCCCTGAGCAGCAGCTCCTCGTAGGCGTCTTCCATGGTCTTCCCGGCCGCGCCCCAGATCACCGTGCCCTCCGTGAAGGGCCGTGACGCACGGCTGAGCGTGCTCGCTTCCATCTCGAGCGCCCTGCTGCGCCGCTCCTCGTCCGCTTCCCGCCTCTTACGTGCTTCGTCTCTCCACCCCATCCGGCCATTGTGGACGAGGTGGCTCCCGCCGTCCGGTGATCCGTCAACGGCCGGCAGACCGTCAGGCACGGCGAGTCAGCAGCAGCCGGAAGACGGACAGGCGATCCCAGCCAGCCGAGCCCATGCTCACGACGAGCGATGCGCGGTCACGAGTAGCGCATCGGCAGTGCGTGGCCCCGTTCTGCCGGGCAGGAGGTCGAGACTGATCCCTGTGAACCCCACCTCGTCGAGCAGCTTGATCCACACCTGTTCCTGCAGCACCCATCGACGCATCGTGGTGGACTCCCCCTCTGGGGTCCTGGCCGGAATCCGTGTGGACGCCGATGTCGACGAGCGTGCCGCCCGAAGGTCCTCAACGATCTCAGGGGCCGGCACCTCGGGCACCGGAGGTTGTCCGCGTCGTCGAGGCTCGGGGCGCGGAGCCAGGTGATATCGAGATCGGCCTTGTCGCGGGCGATCAGCTCCTCGTGCATGAACGCCTTGAAGCGCTCGGTCTCCACCCGCGTTGAGCTGTTTGTTGGTCGTGGTGACCCAGAAGTCGCGACGTTCGCAGGCGATGGCCTCGCGGGCGGCAGAACCGTCGTCGCCATAGACGGTGATGAACGACTTCTTGCCGAAGGGTGGGTTGGCCAGGACCAGACCCGCGCTTGTCGGGCGGGGCGGCGAGGGCGTCGCGCCGGCTCAGCGGCAAAGGTGAACACACGGGGCGGAGCGCACCGCCGAGGAGCGCTCCGCCCCACCTCACGTCGTCGACCGACGCCTCCGCGCCCCCGGCCTCCGCTCGCTCGGACGCGTCACCGGTTCCCCGGCTGCCAGCGCCGCGGCACGGCGCTTGACGCCGAAGTCCGCGAGTGCCTCCACCAGCTTGTGGACCGACGGCTCCGGGGCCATGACGTCCACGCGCAGGCCGTGCTCCTCCGCCGTCTTCGCGGTCGCCGGACCGATGCAGGCGATCACCGTCACGTTGTGCGGCTTACCCGCGATGCCGACCAGGTTCCGGACCGTGGAGGAGGACGTGAACAGGACCGCGTCGAAGCCGCCGCCCTTGATCGCCTCGCGGGTCTCGGCCGGCGGAGGCGAGGCGCGGACCGTCCGGTAGGCCGTCACGTCGTCGACCTCCCAGCCCAGTTCGATCAGGCCGGCGACCAGGGTCTCGGTCGCGATGTCGGCGCGCGGCAGGAAGACGCGGTCGATCGGGTCGAAGACCGGGTCGTACGGGGGCCAGTCCTCCAGGAGGCCCGCCGCGGACTGCTCACCCGAGGGGACCAGGTCGGGCTTCACGCCGAAGGCCACCAGGGCCTTCGCCGTCTGCTCGCCCACCGCGGCCACCTTGATGCCGGCGAAGGCACGGGCGTCGAGGCCGTACTCCTCGAACTTCTCCCTCACCGCCCTGACCGCGTTGACCGACGTGAACGCGATCCACTCGTACCGGCCCGTCACCAGGCCCTTGACCGCCCGCTCCATCTGCTGGGGCGTGCGCGGCGGCTCGACGGCGATCGTCGGCACCTCGTGCGGCACGGCCCCGTAGGACCTCAGCTGGTCGGAGAGCGACGCCGCCTGCTCCTTCGTACGCGGTACGAGGACCTTCCAGCCGAACAGCGGCTTGTTCTCGAACCACGACAGCTGGTCGCGCTGGGCGGCGGCACTGCGCTCACCGACCACGGCTATCACCGGCCGGCCGCCCTCGGGGGACGGCAGGACCTTCGCCTGCTTCAGCGTCTGCGCGATCGAGCCGAGCGTGGCGCACCAGGTGCGCTGCCGCGTCGTCGTACCGGCGATCGTCACCGTCAACGGGGTGTCCGGCTTGCGGCCCGCGGCCACCAGCTCACCGGCCGCGGCCGCCACCGAGTCCAGCGTCGTGGACACCACGACCGTGCCGTCGGACGCTCCGACCTCCGTCCAGCAGCGGTCGGAGGCGGTCCGGGCGTCCACGAACCGGACGTCCGCGCCCTGCGCGTCCCTGAGCGGCACGCCCGCGTACGCGGGCACGCCCACGGCCGTCGCGACACCGGGGACGACTTCGAACGGCACGCCCCCGGCGGCGCACGCCAGCATCTCGCCGGCCGCGTACACGTCCAGGCCCGGGTCGCCGGACACCGCACGGACGACCCGCTTGCCGCCCCGCGCAGCCTCCATGACAAGATGTGCGGCATCCCGCAACGCAGGGACACCAGCGGCTGTTGACTCGCCGTCGACAACCGTCAGCTGGGGCGTGCCCGCGCCCGGATACGCACCCGTGGAGGGGTCCGTGTCCGTGTTGAGCACGGCGACGCCCGATCTGGCATGCGTGCGCACCACGTCGAGCACCTCGTGCTCACCGACGAGGACGTCCGCGTGGGCCAGCGCCTCCACGGCGCGCAGTGTGAGAAGTCCCGGATCTCCGGGTCCGGCACCCAGGAAGGTGACGTGCCCGTGTTCAAGGCCGGCGGGAAGGGTGGTGGGGCTCAATGTGCTCGCTCCCCCATCAGACCGGCCGCGCCCTTGCTGAGCATCTCGGCGGCGAGTTCGCGACCGAGCGCCATTGCCTGGTCGTGCGTCTCGGGCACGGGACCGGTGGTGGACAGCTGCACCAGCGTGCGGCCGTCGGGCGTACCGACGACACCGCGCAGGCGCATTTCCTTGACAACCTGCCCGTCGACGTGGGGGTCCCCCCGCTCGAGCGGAGCCGAGAGTGGGGGAAGGTCGGCCAACGCGCCCACGGGGGCGCTGCAACCGGCCTCCAGGGCGGCGAGCAGGGACCGCTCGGCGGTCACGGCGGCCCGGGTGAACGGGTCGTCGAGCTCGGCGAGCGCCGCGATCAGGTCCGCGTCGTCCGCGGTGCACTCGATCGCCAGTGCCCCCTGGCCGGGGGCGGGCAGAACCGTGTCGACCGACAGGAAGTCGGTCACCTCGCCGATCCGCCCGATGCGGTTGAGCCCGGCCGCGGCGAGGACCACGGCGTCCAGCTCACCGCTGCGGACGTATCCGACGCGGGTGTCGATGTTGCCCCGGATCGGGACGGTCTCGATGTCGAGGCCGCGACTGCGCGCGTACGCGTTCAGCTGCGCCATGCGGCGCGGCGAACCGGTGCCGACACGCGCCCCGCGGGGCAGGTCGGTGAGTTTCAGGGCGTCGCGCGCGACGATCACGTCCCGGGGGTCCTCGCGCACCGGCACGGCGGCCAGGGCCAGCTCCTCGGGCTGCGCGGTCGGCAGGTCCTTCAGGGAGTGCACCGCGAAGTCGACCTCGCCGCGCAGCAGCGCGTCGCGCAGAGCCGTCACGAACACACCGGTGCCACCGATCTGCGCGAGGTGCTCGCGGGAGGTGTCCCCGTACGTCGTGATCTCCACGAGCTCCACGGGCCGTCCCGTGACCCGGCGCACGGCGTCCGCGACCTGGCCGGACTGGGCCATGGCCAGCTTGCTGCGCCTGGTCCCGAGCCTCAGTGGTGAATGCTCACTCATGCTCGCCCTCGGTTCTTGGCGTTCTCGGTGTTCTCGGTGCTCTTGGTGTCGTCGGCCCGGGAGACGGAGGCGACCGTCTCGGGGTCCAGGTCGAACAGGGTGCGCAGCGCGTCCGCGTAGCCGGCACCGCCCGGCTCGGCCGCGAGCTGCTTGACCCGTACCGTCGGCGCGTGCAGCAGCTTGTCGACGACGCGCCGCACGGTCTGCGTGATCTCGGCGCGGTGCTTGTCGTCGAGGCCGGGCAGCCGCCCCTCCAGGCGCGCGATCTCGCCGGCCACCACGTCTGCGGCCATCGAGCGCAGCGCGACGACGGTCGGTGTGATGTGCGCGGCACGCTGGGCGGCGCCGAACGCGGCGACCTCCTCGGAGACGATACGCCTGACCTGGTCGACGTCGGCGGCCATCGGCGCGTCGGCGGAGGCCTCGGCGAGCGACTCGATGTCGACGAGCCGCACCCCGAGCAGCCGGTGCACGGCCGCGTCGATGTCGCGGGGCATCGCGAGGTCGAGCAGCGACAGCACGGGCGCGGGACGGGGTGCCTCGGCGACGGGCTCCGGACGGCGGCGCTCCGGGATCCGGCCGATCGTGGCGACGGTCGCGGCGAGCGCGCTGATCAGCTCGGCCTCGCTCTCCGGGTCCGCCGCGGCGGCCGTACGACCGCCGCGCGGCTCCTCGGAGCCCTTGTCGACCCACGCGGCGTGCTGCTCCAGCTCGGCGGCCGGCATTCCGGCCACGGCGGCCTCGCCCAGCACCGAGAAGTGGGCGGTGCTCCGCACGGCCGACTTCTCCAGCGGGCAGCCGTCCTCGGTGCCGGGACCGGTGGGCGGCAGGTCGGCGCGTATCGGGGTGGGCCCGTCGGCACCCGGGGCAGGCGCGGATCCGGTGTCCGGGGCGAGCGGTCCCCGCACCCGGCCCTCGAGGGCCGCGGCGACCGCCTGGGCCGTGAGGACGAGACCGGTCGCGCCCGTGCAGGACACCACGACGTCGGCACGTGTCAGCTCGTCCGGAACCGTCGTCATCGGCACCGCACCCGCCCGTACGTCCGTGTCGTCCCCTTCGGTGAGGATCTGCGCCAGGCGCTCGGCGCGTTCCAGGGTGCGGTTGGCGATCACGACCTCGGCGACCCCGGCGCGCGCGAGCGTCGCGGCGGCCAGCGACGACATGGAGCCGGCGCCGATCACCAGGGCACGCTTGCCCTTGGCCCACGTCTCCACCGGCGCACCGGCCGAGAGCTGCTCCAGGCCGAAGGTGACCAGGGACTGCCCGGCACGGTCGATGCCCGTCTCGGAGTGGGCGCGCTTGCCGACCCTGAGGGACTGCTGGAACAGGTCGTTCAGCAGGCGTCCGGCGGTGTGCTGCTCCTGCGCGGTGGCCAGGGAGTCCTTGATCTGCCCGAGGATCTGTCCCTCACCGACGACCATGGAGTCCAGCCCGCAGGCCACCGAGAACAGGTGGTGGACGGCCCGGTCCTCGTAGTGGACGTAGAGGTAGGGGGTCAGCTCGTCGAGGCCGACCCCGCTGTGCCGGGCGAGCAGGGTGGACAGCTCGGCGACACCGGCGTGGAACTTGTCTACGTCCGCGTACAGCTCGATGCGGTTGCAGGTGGCGAGCACCGCGGCCTCGGTGGCCGGCTCGGCGGCGACCGTGTCGTGGACCAGCTTGATCTGGGCGTCCGCGGGCAGCGCGGCCCGCTCCAGGACGCTGACCGGTGCGCTGCGGTGACTCAGCCCGACGACGAGGAGGCTCATGCCGGCATCACGGCGGGAACGTCCCCGTCGGGCCCCTTGTCGGCGGACTCCGTGGCCGTGGCGGCGGTGCCCGGCAGGCCGTCGGGCAGCGCTTCCGCGATGGCCTCCTCGCCGGCCTTGCGCTGCTCGTGGAAGGCGAGGATCTGCAGCTCGATGGAGAGGTCGACCTTGCGGACGTCGACACCGTCCGGGACGGTGAGCACGGTCGGCGCGAAGTTCAGGATGGAGGTCACGCCCGCGCCCACGAGCCGGTCGCAGACCGGCTGGGCGGCGCCCGCGGGGGTCGCGATCACGCCAATCGAAACGCCGTTGTCCTTGATGATCTTCTCCAGATCATCGGTGTGCTGGACGGGGATGCCGGCGACGGCCTTGCCCGTGAGCGCCGGGTCGGCGTCGATGAGGGCCGCGACCCGGAAGCCGCGGGAGGCGAACCCGCCGTAGTTGGCCAGCGCCGCGCCGAGGTTGCCGATACCGACGATCACAACCGGCCAGTCCTGGGTCAGGCCCAGTTCCCGGGAGATCTGGTAGACGAGATACTCGACGTCGTAGCCCACACCCCGGGTGCCGTAGGAGCCGAGGTAGGAGAAGTCCTTGCGCAGCTTCGCGGAGTTCACGCCCGCGGCGGCGGCCAGCTCTTCGGAGGAGACCGTGGGCACCGAGCGCTCCGACAGCGCGGTCAGGGCCCGGAGGTACAGCGGAAGCCTGGCGACGGTGGCCTCGGGAATCCCTCGGCCACGGGTCGCCGGTCGGTGAGTTCGGCCAGTTGCCACGGTGCTCCTGCGGGTAGAGCGGGGCTGCGGGCGGTCATACGTCCCCAGACCGCCCCGTCGAATGCAGGCTATGTCTTTGTGAACGCGTGCACAAAGATGGTGTCCGATTTGCCCGGCCAACGTGACCGGGGTCACGCGCGGTCCTCCTGGGGGCATCACCGCACACTCTCCTCAACGATCCCGCCCCCTGAACCAGTCGCCCTCGATCCTAGGCGACTTTCACGAACCCCTTGGACTAGCCGGTCAGCGCCTTGCGCAGCCGCCGCTCGTCGACGCGCCAGAAGGTGTGCTGGGCGCCGTCGACCAGGACGACGGGGATCTGCTCCCAGTACGCGTCGTGGAGCCGCTGGTCCTGGGTGATGTCCTTCTGCTCCCAGGGCACGCCGAGCTCGCCGCACACCTTCTCGATGACGACCTGCGCGTCGTCGCAGAGATGGCACCCGGGCTTGCGGATGAGGGTGACGAGCCGCTCGCGGGGGTTCCGACCACCGCTGCTGCCGTTGCGCCGAAAGATGGGACTCATGTCGGCCATTCTCACTCCGGAGGCGGACGGCTGCAGCCCTCACCGTCGCACCCCCGTGAGCAGAGGCCCGCCGCCCGCGCCACGCCGACCGGCACTCCTGTCGGGTCCTCTGCCGAGTCCTCTGCCAAGTCCCTTAATGACGAGGTCGCGGAGAGTTCACAGCCTCCAAACCTCTTGAGTCCGGAATCACCGAACAGAGTGGCTATGCTCGCGTCATGGCCGCTCTCGGATGGCTCACTCCCCGTAGGCGCTCCGCCACGGCGCGGAGTGTGTTGGCAGGCGAGGCCTCTGCGGAGGCCGCGCGCAAGACCTCGCAGGACGTCTCCGACCAGGAACAGCAGTTCCCGGTCCACGGCGACCACATGGCGGCGGCGTTCTTCGACCTGGACAACACGGTGATGCAGGGCGCCGCGCTGTTCCACTTCGGGCGGGGCCTGTACAAGCGGAAGTTCTTCGAGACCCGCGACCTGGCGAAGTTCGCCTGGCAGCAGGCGTGGTTCCGGCTGGCCGGGGTGGAGGACCCCGAGCACATGCAGGACGCGCGGGACTCGGCGCTGTCGATCGTGAAGGGCCACCGGGTCTCCGAGCTGATGTCGATCGGCGAGGAGATCTACGACGAGTACATGGCCGAGCGGATCTGGCCGGGCACGCGAGCGCTGGCGCAGGCGCACCTGGACGCCGGTCAGAAGGTGTGGCTGGTGACGGCCGCGCCGGTGGAGATCGCCACGGTGATCGCGCGCAGGCTGGGCCTCACCGGAGCCCTGGGCACGGTGGCGGAGTCGATCGACGGCGTCTACACCGGCCGCCTGGTGGGCGAGCCCCTCCACGGCCCGGCGAAGGCGGAGGCGGTCCGCGCACTGGCGATGGCGGAGGGGCTGGACCTCTCGCGCTGCGCGGCGTACAGCGACTCGCACAACGACATCCCGATGCTCTCGCTGGTGGGCCACCCCTACGCGATCAACCCGGACGCCAAGCTCCGCAAACACGCCCGGGCCTGCGACTGGCGCCTGCGCGACTACCGCACCGCCCGCAAGGCCGCGAAGGTCGGCCTGCCGGCGGCGGCCGGCGTGGGCGCGGTGGCGGGCGGCACAGCGGCGGCGATCGCCCTGCACCGCCGCCGCCGCTGAGGGCTCACCGGACGGTCACGGCTGCCGCCGGACGCATACGGCAGTGCCGCGCCCCGCGACGGGCCGGCGCCCGTCGCGGGGGGTCCTCCGCCGTGGCGGGGCACGCCCCGCGGCCTGTCGTTCGGATCATGCCGGGCTCACGGGGTCCGGCACCGCGCCTCGCCGCGTTGTCGTCGGTTGCCGTGGCTCCGCCATGACGCCCTCCTCCACCTTGCGAGGCACGGCACCAGGCCCCCGCTCCCTGATCCGATCCGGCCCGGTCCGGACGAAACGCCCTAGTCGCCGGACGGGGTGATCTCCCACGTGGTGTTGTCGCCGTGCTGCTGGGTCCAGAACAGGCGCCAGCCGTCACGGAACAGCTTCGGCGTCTTCGCGCCGAGAATGCCGTCCGTGCCCGGGTCGCCGTCGGACACGTGGATGCCGGTGATCTCGTTGTCACCGTCGTTCTGGATGCCGCCGTTCACCGAGGACAGCATGTTGTCCAGGGTCGCCGACGGGTCGCGGCCCTCGGCGAGGAAGCGCACCGGCTGGGCGCCGCGGGAGTAGTCGGTGGTCGTGTCGAAGACGTAACCGGAGTCGAAGGCGCCGCGCTGCGTGTGGACCGTGTCGCTCGCGTCCTCGACGAACGCGACGTGGGTCCGGTCGAGGAAGGTGACGTTGTCGAGCCCGGTGTGCGCCTGGAAGAGGAAGTGCGAGCCGTACGGGTAGGACGGGTCGGCGCCGTGCAGGCCGTGCAGTCTCAGGTAGGTGTTCTTGTCGGGCTCGGTCTTGCCGGCCTCGATCCTCACGCCCGGGGCCTGCTTGACGGCGGGGTCCGGCAGCAGCGTGCCGTCGCCGAGGTAACCGTAGTACGGCACCTCGGCGGTCGGGTTCTCCAGCTTCAGCGAGCCCTGGGCCACCGGGTGCTCGGTGAGCCCCGGCGACAGGGTGTTCGGCGCGGTCACGCCCCGGACGTCGGTGACGGCCGGAACCGAGGACCAGCCACCGGGACCGTCGCCGGCGTCGGCGACACCGGAGGACAGGACGAAACCGGCGCCGATCACGCTGGTAGCCACCCCTACGGCAATGACGCCACGTCTCTTTTTGGCCATGTGCGATCAACCCTTCGGAAGAGCGGAGGCACACAGTCAACGCACCGTCGTCGTCACAGGCCGGCTGTATTGATGTCGACTCGATTGATGAGCCGTGAACATTGCGGCCGGCGCGGCTCCGCGCGGTTCGCCGGGCGACTCGGGCCACTCGCCCGCCGGGCCCGGGCGGCCGGAGGCGTGCCGCGCATTCCGCGTGTTCTACCCGGACCCGGGGCCAAGCACTCCCCACGTCGCACACCCGGCCACAACACGCCCCGCACTCAAACGGAACTCGAACTCAATCGATCAACAAACGTTCACGGTGCGGCACTTCAGTAGACGTTAATCGGCTACAGAAGCGACGTAATCGATGATTTGAGCAACTGGGTGTAGTGCTGCCTGTACTAAGCGTTATTCTCCTCAGACGCAAACCGGTACCCCTCCGTCGCTACGACGGGTGAACGGTCCCGCACTGCACGTGATGGAAGCTCTGCCTCTGGGAGTCCCGTGTACCCACACGTCGGGGTTGACGCCTCGGGCCTGGCTACGCTCCGCGCGACGGTCCACGAGCTGTTGCGCGGCTTCGTCCCCACCGCGTACGCCGCCCCCGCCTTCGCCACCGCCACGCCCGTCGGCCCGTGCTACGCACTGGCGGACGGCAGCGCCGCGGTCGGCAGGCGCGGCCGCTCGGGCGCGGCCCCCGCACGCCGCCCGGCCGCGGACAGCGACAGCGCCCGCATGATGGATCTCGTGGAGCGCGCCCAGGCCGGCGAGGCCGACGCCTTCGGGCGCCTGTACGACCAGTACAGCGACACCGTCTACCGCTACATCTACTACCGGGTCGGAGGCAGGGCCACCGCCGAGGACCTCACCAGCGAGACCTTCCTGCGCGCCCTGCGCCGGATCGGCACCTTCACCTGGCAGGGCCGCGACTTCGGCGCCTGGCTCGTCACCATCGCCCGCAACCTGGTCGCCGACCACTTCAAGTCCAGCCGCTTCCGGCTGGAGGTGACGACCGGTGAGATGCTCGACGCCAACGAGGTGGAGCGCTCCCCGGAGGACTCCGTCCTGGAGTCGCTCTCCAACGCCGCCCTCCTCGACGCCGTACGGCGACTCAACCCGCAGCAGCAGGAGTGCGTCACGCTCCGCTTCCTCCAGGGCCTGTCCGTCGCCGAGACCGCCCGTGTGATGGGCAAGAACGAGGGCGCGATCAAGACGCTCCAGTACCGGGCCGTCCGCACCCTCGCCCGGCTCCTCCCCGAAGACGCCCGCTGAGACCCCCCGGACCCCGGACCCCGGGAGCACCTTCACCCACCCCGGCGCAAGCACACAGCGCAACCGTCAACTCACCCTCCGTGCACGCCCGTTGTGTTCGCGATCCGATCATCCGCCGTCCGTAACCCAAGTCCCGAGCCGCTCGTTGTGCGGGATACAGGCTCCCTGTGGTCACACCCTGGCCCTCTTTGATCACTCGATCGTGTGGATGCGGTCAGCGGGTGCAACCCTCAGGACCCCCTGGGGAGTCGACCGTCATGACGAGAGGAGGTGCCGCCAGTGATCGCGAACGTATCGGCGCACCGGCGGGCGAACGCCTTCGCCCAGGCCCTGGAGGAGCAGTCCGACGACCGGGGCACGGCGGCCGAGCAGCCCGAAGGACCGGAACCGGCTGCTGCGGAACGGACCGACGAGACCCGCCTGCTGGGCCTCGCGACCCGTCTCGGCGAGCTGCCCAGGCCGGTGCTCGACCCCGAGGTCAAGGTCGTCCAGCGCGCGCGGCTGGTGGCCGCCATGGAGGCCATGTTCCGGGAGGGCGCGGCCCCGGCGGGCGAGGCGCCGGACCCCACGGTGCCGGGACAGCGAAGGGCGCGGGGTGCCCACCGGGCGACCACGCTGGGGAAGCTGCGACCGCGGACACGGCTCACCAAGGGCCTCGCCGCGGGCGGACTCGGCGTCGGCGTGGCCGCGGCCTCCTTCGGCGGAGTCGCCGCCGCGAGCTCCGACGCCCTGCCCGGTGACTCCCTCTACGGCCTCAAACGCGGCATCGAGGACGTCAAACTCGACTTGGCCGACGGGGACAACGACCGCGGACAGGTCTACCTCGACCAGGCGTCGACCCGGCTGAACGAGGCCCGCCGGCTGATGGAGCGCGATCGCGGCGGCCACCTCGACCACGAGTCCGTCACCGAGATCCGCCGCACCCTCACGGGGATGCGGCACGACGCGGCCGAAGGCCACCGCCTGCTGCACGAGGCGTACGAGCGCGACGGCTCACTCGCCCCCATCCAGACCCTCTCCGCCTTCTCCCGGTCCCACCGCGAGGCCTGGGGAGCCCTGCGCGAACGGCTGCCCGCCCAGCTCGGCGACGTCAGTCAGCAGGTCTCGTCGGTCTTCGACGCCATAGACCGGGACGTCGCACCGCTGCAGTCGCTGCTGCCGCAGCCCCCGCCCCAGGGCGGCCCCGGCCGGCACCGGAGCTCCACACCGGGCTCCACCGGCTCCGCCGGCCCCGGCGCCCCGGCGCCCAGCACCACCGGCGGCTCCGCCCCCGGCGCCCACGGCAGCAGCGGCAACCCCCAGCCGTCCAGCTCCGACAGCACCGGCGACGGCCTGCTCGGCGGCAACACGGGCGGTCTCCTCGACCCCCCGAAGGACAGCGCCGGCAGCTCCCCGTCGACCGGCAAAAGCCCGTCCACAGGACCGAACGTCACGCTCCCGCCGTTGCTTCCGGGCCTGCTCCCGGGCCTGGGCATCGAAGGCGAGGAGAACAGATAGGAAGCCGATGGGGGCGCCCCTCGCCAGGGGCGCCCCCATCGCCGTACCGCAGACGCGGGCGCGGCACGGCTCAGAGGAACACGGCTCAGAAGAACACAGACCTCCGCTGCACCAGCAGCTTGTACAACGTGTGCTGGATCTGCTCCCGCACCTGGTCCGTCAGGTTGAACATCAGCATCGGATCCTCCGCGGCCTCCGGCGGATACCCGTCCGTCGCGATCGGCTCCCCGAACTGAATCGTCCACTTCGTCGGCAGCGGAATCGCCCCGAGCGGCCCCAGCCAGGGGAAGGTCGGCGTGATCGGGAAGTACGGGAACCCGAGCAGCCGCGCCAGCGTCTTCGCGTTGCCGATCATCGGGTAGATCTCCTCCGCCCCGACGATCGAGCACGGAATGATCGGCGCCCCGGCCCGCAGCGCCGTGGACACGAACCCGCCCCGCCCGAACCGCTGCAGCTTGTACCGCTCGTTGAACGGCTTCCCGATCCCCTTGAAGCCCTCCGGCATCACCCCGACCACCTCACCGCGCTCGAGGAGCCGCTCGGCGTCCTCCGCGCACGCCAGGGTGTGGCCGGCCTTGCGGGCCAGTTCGTTCACCACCGGCAGCACGAACACCAAGTCGGCTGCCAGCAGCCGCAGATGGCGTCCCGCCGGATGGTTGTCGTGCACGGCGACCTGCATCATCAGGCCGTCCAGCGGCAGCGTCCCGGAGTGGTTGGCGACGATCAGCGCCCCGCCCTTGTCCGGGATGTTCTCGACGCCCTTCACCTCGACCCGGAAGTACTTCTCGTACACCGGCCGCAGCAGCGACATCAGGACCTGGTCGGTCAGCTCCTCGTCGTAGCCGAACTCGTCGACCTCGTAGTCGCCCGTCAGGCGTCGGCGCAGGAAGGCCAGCCCCCCGGCGATACGCCGCTCCAGGCCCCCCTCCCGGGAGTGGGCCTGCGGCCTTTCGGGAGCTTCCTCACCTGTCACGGGAACATCATCCTGCGGCCGGGCCCCGCCGTGCAGGGACTGCACCTCGCGGACCACCGCGGGCTCCTTCAGCCGGCTGCTTCCCGCGCCCCGGCGCCGCGACGGCCGCTGCACGGCAGCACCCCGGGACCGGTCGTCGTCGAACGGAATGACCTTGGCGTCCGCCATCGTTGATGCGCTCCTCAGTCCGCGGTGGGCGTCGGGGGGTGGCCACCGCCCAGGACGGGCAGTGCGGCGATCCGGTCGACGGCCCCCGCGAGGACCTCCGGCGGCAGCAGCCCGGGCCCGCGGCTGCGCGCGAAGTCCGCGAAGGTCTCCGCGGTCGTGTACTTCGGCTCGTAACCCAGCGTCTCACGCATCTGGTCCGTCGCCACGACCCGGCCGTGGGTGAGCAGCCTGATCTGCTCGGGCGAGAAGTCCGTCATGCTCAGCGTGCGCATCGCGGACCCGACCCAGGTGACGGCGGGCAGCAGCAGCGGCACGGTGGGCCGCCCCAGGCGCCGCGCACACTGCGACAACAGCAGCACACCGTCGCCGGCGATGTTGAACGTGCCGCTGTTGAGGGTGCCGCGCCGCGGCTCGTGGGCACCGATCCGCAACACCTCGATCACGTCGTCCTCGTGCACGAACTGCAGCCGCGGGTCGTAGCCGAACACGGTGGGCAGGACCGGCAGCGAGAAGTACGACGCGAGGGGGGTGTCGGCGTGCGGACCGAGGATGTTGGCGAACCGCAGCACGCACACGGCGACATCGGGCCGCCGCCGCGCGAAGCCGCGCACGTACCCCTCGACCTCGACGGTGTCCTTCGCGAAGCCCCCGCTCGGCAGGGACTTGGGCGGGGTCGTCTCGGTGAACACGGCCGGGTCGCGGGGCGCGGAGCCGTACACGTTCGTGCTGGACTTCACGACGAGCCGTTTGACGCTCGGGGACTTCTGGCAGGCGCCCAGCAGCTGCATCGTGCCTATGACGTTGGTCTCCTTGACCGTGGCCCGGCTGCCGCTGCCCAGCGCGGTGCCGGTCACGTCCATGTGGACCACCGTGTCCACGGAGTGCTCGGCGAGCACCCGGGCGATGGTGGGCTGGCGGATGTCGGCCCGAATGAACTCCGCGCCGCCCAGATGGTGCTCGGGGGGTACCGCGTCCACCGCGATGACGCGGTCGACCTCCGGGTCACGCTGGATCCGTCGTACGAACCGGCCGCCGAGCCGGCGGGCCACTCCGGTCACGAGCACGACCTTGCCCAAGATCGGCGCCTCTCTTCCCGTCGCATCCCAGTGGTGGACGTAGCTCTGTCCGCCAGCCTGCCGCGTTCCCCGTATGGGGCCAACTTAGCCGGTCCGTGTTGCGCTGTGATGACCGCCCGATGCACGAAGTGACGACACACCCGTACGTACGACCAGAGCAAGCCATTCGCCTCGCAGGCGTACGCACAGCGCGCCCCAGGAGACTTCCGGCCGCCCGGAGCCCCACCGCAGACCACAACCGCCACCCGGAAAACGACAAAGACCCCCCACTGGTGGTGGGGGGTCTTCCGCGCGCTCACGCACAGAAGCAGAGGCGCCCCTGGACGGGGCCGCGCCCTACTTCTTGTTGCGACGCTGAACGCGAGTGCGCTTGAGCAGCTTGCGGTGCTTCTTCTTGGCCATCCGCTTGCGCCGCTTCTTGATAACAGAGCCCACGACTACCCTCGCTCACTTCTCATCACTCGGTGCTGGGCGCCATGGGCCCATACGACCTACGAGGGGCTAGCCTACCCAACCCGAGCGCGAGGGTGTAATCGAGGTCCCGCCGAAGGTCGCAACGCACCTCCGGCGGGACGCCGTCAGACCGTCTCCACCCCCACATAGCTGTCGCGGAGGTACTCGTGAACCGCTTGCTCCGGGACCCGGAAGGACCTCCCCACCCGGATCGCCGGCAGATGACCGCTGTGCACCAGCCGGTACACGGTCATCTTCGACACTCGCATCACCGAGGCGACTTCCGCCACGGTCAGGAAC
Source organism: Streptomyces sp. PTL18 (assembly GCF_059510295.1). Classification (NCBI taxonomy): domain Bacteria; kingdom Bacillati; phylum Actinomycetota; class Actinomycetes; order Kitasatosporales; family Streptomycetaceae; genus Streptomyces; species Streptomyces sp. PTL18. The sequence continues at coordinate 59,496 of NZ_JCAJZO010000031.1, forward strand.
TGAACCTCGTTCAGAGGCCTCTCGCCAGCTGCAGCCATGACACACCTGCACCTTCCGCACTCGACGGCCACCGGCTTCCCCTTCCGGTGACTCTTCGTCGCTGCGTGCTCACTCCCCAATGTAGGTGCGGATGATGCAAGTGGGGAAGAGGGGATGGCATCCGCGGCCTACTGTGACAGACACGCTCGATTGAGTACATAGCGAGTAAGCGGTCGGTAGTAATCAGACCGCACAGCGTCATCAAGTGGAACGACGACGGACACCCGCCCCTCCGCCTCTCCCACGAACAGTGCGGGATCGTCCGTGTCGGCCAGACCGATCGCGTCGAACCCCAGCTGACCTGCCCCGCAGACCCAGCCGTGATCCCCGATGACGAGTTCCGGCAACGGCCCGCCGGCTTCCGCCGCGGCGGCCAGGGCGGTGCGAACCGGGAGCGGCGAGTGCGTGTGCGCGCCGGGCTCACAACCGGCTCTCGCGGATCCCGGTTCCCGTACGAGGGCGACTCCTCGTACGTAGTCGACGATGCACGTACGTAGACCGAACCGGGTCGTTATGTCGACACAGCGACCCTGCGCCGGAGTGAGGACGGTACATCCCGCCGCCGACAGGGCGTCCGCGAGGGCGGCGTAGAACCCGAGCAGCCGGTGCGGGTGCCCGGTACCGAGCAGCACCGCCTCACGGTGGCGTGCGGCCCTGGCGACGCGCTCGGCGAAGGCCTCGAGCCCCTCCAGTGTGCGGTCCGGGTCAATCACATCATGGCCGGAGACATATCGCGGATCGGCCGAAACTCCACACTTGTCCGCCATCAACTCGATCAAGTCCTCAGGACGCCATGTCCATTCGGGATCGAGTCCGATCAGTGCGCGGGGGTCGCGGGCAGCGAAGAGCCGATAGCTGCGCAGGCTCTCCTCCCGGGAGGTGGCCACGGGCCCGGCCAGCCGGGCGGCCAGCAGATGCGCACGCAGTGCGCCGGTGCTCAACACGCCAGCGATGCTGTCCCAATCGCCGCCGCCGCAGGCCCGGAACGCGGGGAACACCCCACAGTCGGCGTAATCCGGGTGCGAGGGGTTGAGGTACAGGACATCCCGGTGAGAACGATCACGGTCGTCTGGCACACGTGATCGGTCCGGTGCGGAGGCGTGGAGGAAGCTCCTCGATCGCTGCCGGGGCATGGCCACCGTCCGCCGCATGCCGGTGGATTTCTTGACTGATGGGCAGGCCGAGGCGTCCGCGGTCTGCGGCAGGTCGTCGTACGTCGGGGTGGACCCCCGCGCCGACCGGCGGGGCGGCAGAAGAGGGACACCGGGATGAACGAGCCCCGGAGGCCTCCGGGACGACGCGCTCGCGGGCTCGGCGTCCGCCACCGCGTCGAACGGCACTCGCCTAGGCAGGACGGGCAGTGTCCGATCAGCTGGCGCCCGCTCCCGGGCAGGCTCCGACCTGCGTCGAAGCCCCGGCCGACGTGTCATGCGGACCGTGGGCCACTGCGCTGGCCCCGACCCTGCTCAGGCTGAACGCGCCCGCCCGGCGGACTCCAACACCGAGGTCAGAAAGCGACGCACCGTCTCCAACTCGCCCGCCTCGAAACCTTCCGCGGCCACCACCACCTCGCCGATCACCGGCCCGAAGAAGGTCCACCCGAGTTCCGTGGCCTTCTCCTCCACCTCCAGCAGCACGCGTCGCCGATCGGCTGTGTCCCTGCTGCGCCGGACCAGTCCGAGCCGCTCCAGCCGATCCACCAGGGCGGTGGTCCCGGCCGAGTTCAGACGCAGTTGCTCACCAAGCCACCCGGGCGTGGCACGCGTACCGGCCCGTGCCCCATCCAGCAGTTGGATCAGCGCGCGCACATCGGTGGGATGCAGCCCGTGGCGCGCGGCGAACTCGGCGCCGAGCAGGTCGAACTCCACCGTCACCGCGCGCAGCAAGTGAACCAGTCCCATCACCCGGCTCTGATCGTCCATGCACACTCCCTCGGACCTCCGGCTAATATCTCGCTGAACGAGATTATCGCCGAGCGAGAGGGATGCCTGTGTCTCCGTCCGCTTTCGATCTCGTCTACGACGAGCTCCGTGCCCGCTGGCCCGAGTCCACCGAGGAGCGCGACGTCGTTACCCCGTACGGGCGCACCCGGGTTCATGTGTACGGCCGAGCGGACGGCAGCCCGCTCGTGCTGCTGCCCGGCGGCTCAGCCACCGGCCTGGTCTGGTTCGCCAACGCACCGGCTCTCGGCAGGCAATACCGGGTCCATGCGGTTGATCTGGTGGGCGACGCCGGCCGCACCGAACGCCGGGGCGCACCGTTGAAGAGCGCCGACGATCTGACGGCCTGGCTGGATGCGCTGCTGGACGGGCTCGGGCTTGCCCGCGTGCACCTGTGCGGTCACTCGTACGGCGCCTGGCTGGCCGTCAGGTACGCACTTCATGCACCACAGCGGGTCGGCCGCCTCGCCCTCATCGACCCGACCCGGGTCTTCGCCGGATTCCGCCCCGGCTACCTGCTGCGCGCACTGCCCACCCTGATCCGCCCGAGCGAGGCCCGTGCCCGGGCCTTCCTGTCCTGGGAGACCGCAGACGTCCACCCGGACGAGACCTGGCAGCGTCTCTACGCGCTGGCCACCACTGTTCCCGGCCGCAAGCTCGTCGCCGGCGGCCGCCCCCGGACCGCCGACCTCCGCATGCCGGTGCTGGTCCTGCTCGCGGAGCACAGCCGCGCCCACCACGCCGTCAAGGTCGCCGACAGAGCCCGCCGGACGCTCTCGCAGGGCGAGGCGGCACTGCTCCCCGGAGCCACCCACCACTCCCTGCCACTCACCGCGCCGAAGCAGTTGAACGAGCGGCTGATGGATTTCCTGGGCTGACAGCGCCGAACGCCATGGCCATAACGTCTCCGGGCCGGCGATCTGCCCGCCACGCGGAGGAGTCACGCGCATGGCAGGTCATCAGCCAATCACATCCACAGAGTGGCGCGCCGAAGCGGCGATCTGGGGGCGCAGTCCCCGGGTACCGGAGGGGCAGGTGGCGGCGGGAGGCGAGAACACCCGGTGCGCGCCCGGCTGCTACGGCAGCAGTCCGCGCAGCGGAAACGCCGCCTTCCGCGCCGCCAGCACCGCCTGGTCCAGCCGATCCGCCGGATCGTACCCGGACTCCCAGCCCGAGAACTCCACCGGCCACCGCCCGTCCGTCATCCGCGCCGGCGCCAACTGCCGCGTGCGCGCGAAGACGTGCTGCCGCCATCCCTCCGGAATCACCGTCGACGGCTCGACCGGCCGCCCCGCCGCGATCGCCACGAGATGCGTCCAGGACCGCGGCACGACCTCCACGACCGCATAGCCGCCCCCGCCCAGCGCGACCCACCGCCCCTCCGCGTACTCGTGCGCCAGGTCGTGACACGCCATCTGCACCGCCCGCTGCGCGTCCAGCGACACCGCGAGATGCGCGAGCGGATCCTCGAAGTGGGTGTCGGCCCCGTGCTGCGTGACCAGCACCTGCGGCCGGAAGTCCGCGATCAGCTCCGGCACGACGGCGTGGAAGGCCCGCACCCACCCCGCGTCGCCCGTCCCCGCCGGCAGCGCCACGTTCACCGCGCTGCCCTCCGCGTTCGGCCCGCCCGTCTCCTCCGGCCATCCGGTCTGCGGGAACAGTGTGCGCGGATGCTCGTGCAACGACACCGTCAGCACCCGAGGGTCGTCCCAGAACGCCGCCTGGACCCCGTCCCCGTGGTGCACGTCCACGTCGACGTACGCCACTCGTTCCGCCCCCAGCTCCAGCAGCCGGGCGACGGCGAGCGCGGCGTCGTTGTAGATGCAGAATCCCGACGCGCTGCCCGGCATCGCATGGTGCAGCCCGCCCGCGAAGTTCACCGCGTGCAGCGCGTCCCCGCGCCACACCGCCTCCGCCGCCCCGACCGACTGCCCCGCGATCAGCGCGGACACCTCGTGCATCCCGGCGAACGCGGGATCGTCCGGAGTCCCGATCCCGTACGCCCCGTCGGCCGCCCCCGGGTCCGCGGACGCGGCCTTCACCGCCGCCACGTAGTCCTCGCGGTGCACCAGCCGCAGCGTCGACTCGCCCGCGGGCTTCGCCGCGACCACGTCGACGTCCCGGTCGAGGCCGAAGGCGTCGACCAGTCTCCGGGTCAGCGCGAGCCGGACCGGATCCATCGGATGCTCCGGACCGAAGTCATAGCCCGTTACTTCCTCGTCCCACATCAGCTGTGCGCGGCCGCTCATGTCCGCCACCGTATCGGTCTTGTCCGGGCTTGAACGAACGGGCGTACACCAGTGTCACCAGGACCAACGCCATCGGCACGAGCATGGCGCCCCGGTAGTTCCAGGCGTCCCCGAGCGCGCCCACCAAGGGGGATCCGATGAGAAAGCCCACGTAGTTGAAGATGTTCAGCCGCGCGATCGCGGCGTCCGAAGCCCCCGGGAACATCCGCCCGGCGGCCGCGAACGTCTGCGGCACCAGCACGCACAGCCCCAGACCCAGCAGGGTGAACCCCAGCATCCCCACTCCCGCCCCCGGTGCCCCCGCCACCACGGCGAACCCCAGCGCCGCCACCAGCGCCCCGAGCCGTACGACGGCGACGGCGCCGAACCGCCGCACCCCGAAGTCGCCGATGGACCGCCCGAGCAGTGTGGTGACCATGTAGACGTTGTACGGGACGGTCGCCAGTTGCTCCGAGCCACCGAGCGTGTCCTGGAGGTACTTCGCACTCCAGTTGGAGACGGTGGAGTCCCCGATGTAGGCGAAGGTCATCACCAGGCAGAGCGGCAGCAGCAGCCGGAAGACGACGCTCCCGGCCTCGGCCTCCTCGGCCTTCACGGCCTCCGGGACCGAGCCCGTGTCGACGTACCACCGGCTCCCGGCGAGCGCGGCGGGCAGGAGCACCGCGACGACCGGCAGATACGACACCCACAGCGCCAGATGCCAGTGCGCACCCGCCCAGGCCAGCGAGGCACCGACGATCCCGCCGAGGCTGTACGCCGCGTGGAACCCGAGCATGATGCTGCGCCCGTACGTCCGCTGGAGGCTCACCCCGAGCATGTTCATCGAGGCGTCGAGCGCGCCGACGGCCAGCCCGAACGCGGCCAGCGCCACCGCCAGCTCGGCCAGGTGTCCGCCGGCGCCCACACCGAGGAGGGCGAGCAGGACGACGGGCTGCGACCAGCGCAGCAGCCGGCTGGGGCGTACGCGCTTCACCAGTTGCTCGGTCGTCACGCTGCCGACACCGGCGAGGACGGGTACCGCGGCGAGGAAGACGGGAAGCAGGGCGTCGGAGACCCCGTACCGGTCCTGGATGGCCGGAATCCGCGTCACCAGCAGGGCGAAGGTGGCGCCTTGAGCGAAGAAGCCGAACGCCAGCGAGGCCCTGCCGCGCCGCAGCACATCTGTCATGGCGGCGAGCGTAGGGCCCCGGTCTACCGGTGGGTAGATCCAGCCGAAGATGATTTTTGTTCAGCTTTACCTGGCGAGGACGGGTGCGGGGGCGACGGCCGGAACCGCGCCGCCGCTCACGTCGACGGCTCCGGACGGCGCGGTCGCTTCCCTCGCTTCGGCGGCGAGCATGTGCGCCATCGGACCGGCGGCGAGGGCACCGCTGACGAAGAAGCCGAGCAGCATCGCCACCGCGAGGATGACGGAGCCGAGCCAGACCATCGTGTCCACGGGCAGGGTGTAGGCGCCCACGATCCGCACGACGCACTCACCGAGGAGCACCACGCCCCACACGACCGAGAAGACCCGCTCGGCCCGCCGGAAGGCGGCGGACCCGCTCTGCAGCCGCGCCCAGGCGGCCTCCTTGGCCGCGTCGCCCTTCACCAGCCAGGGCTTCACGGCGGCGGTCATCATCGGCCTGCCCAGCGCGACGGAGACCAGGATCCCGATCCCGATCGTGCTGCTCGCACCGCTCTCCTTGGCAAGCATCAGCCGCGGGTCCCCGGACACGAAGCCGAGGAGCAGCCCGACGACGTTCACGAAGAGGATGAGGACGGCGAGGGCGTTGACCTTGCGCTCCTTCACCACGCCGAGGACGGTGCGCGCGGCGGGCGTGACGCTGCTCCAGGCGAGCGCCGCGAGGGTGCTCGTGCCGAGGGCGTCCTTGAAGAGGTAGTACGACCCGACGGGCACCGCCACGTCCATGATGAGCGGCGCGAAGTTCTGCTTCTTGCTCTGGCTCTGGTTCCGGCTCCGGGACACCGTGTTCGTCGTCATGCCCTCAGCTTCGCCGCCGGGAGGGGTCCGCCAGTAGAAACGATCGTCCGGAGCTCGGCATGACAGATGTCAGTGCCGAGTCCCTGGTGCGGGTCATACGAGCAGGTCAGCCAACTCGCCCATGGTGGAGAAGAGGTGGGTGGCGCCGGTGAGCCGGTCGGTGGGCGTCATCGCGGTGAACCCGTACACGTCCATGCCGGCGGCCACGGCGGCCTGCACACCGAGCGGACTGTCCTCGACGACGACGCATCTCTGCGGGACGGCCCCCACCCGCTCGGCCGCGTACAGGAACAGGTCCGGCGCCGGCTTGCCCCGCCCGACGTCCTGCGAGCTGAAGACGCGCTCCTCGGCGAACCACCGGTCGAGCCCGGTCGTCCGGTGCCCGACCCGGATCCGCTCATGACTGCCCGAGGACGCCACACAGAACGGCACTCCGCCAGCCGTCAGCTTCTCCAGTACGTCCTCGACGCCGGCGACGGGCTTCAACTCCCGCTCGAACGCGGCGAAGACGCGTGCGTGGAAGACGTCGTCGAAGTCGTCCGGCAGCCGCTCTCCGGTCCGCTCCAGGACGAGGTCGTGGATGCGGTGCATGGCCGAGCCCATGTAGTCCCGGATGGAGTCCTCGTAGGTGGTCGGGTGTCCCGACTCGGTGAGGTGGGCGGCCAGGATCCGGTTGGAGATGGGCTCGCTGTCGACGAGGACGCCGTCGTTGTCGAAGATCACGAGGTCGTAGCGCATGGCTCGACCCTAAACGCAGAAAACCCCCGTGCGTAAAGCACGGGGGTTTT
>NZ_JCAJZO010000032.1:0-60467 GCF_059510295.1 Streptomyces sp. PTL18
ATGGGCGGCTGACCGATGACCACCGAGAGCAACGGCTCCGAGCCGGCGAACACACGACGGTTCCCACCATCGCGGCGGGCTGCCGACCCCGTCACCACGGCGGCCCGGCCGGCCCCCCGTCGCACGGTGCACAGGGCGCCCTTCCCGTGCCCCGTCTCCGGACGTGCACCCGGGCTCGTATCCCAGGAGAGTCAGTACCCCAATGTTCCGTATCCCTCCTCCCCCGCCCTCGTCCGCCGCCGAACCGGGCGCCGCAGCCCGGGAACGGACGTCCTTCCCCGGGCGGCCCGGCCCCCGGGCCGCCCGGGGCGCGGTGCTGTGTGCGGCACGTGTCGGCCTTACGCAAAGGAGGTCCTCCTGATGTGCGGGCTCAGCGGCGAGATCCGCTTCGACGGCGAAGAACCCGATCTGGCGGCGGTCGAGCGCATGACCGACCGGCTGGCTCCCCGCGGGCCGGACGGCCGGGGACTGTGGTCCCAGGGTCCTGTCGCGCTCGGCCACCGCCGCTTGAAGATCATCGACATGTCGGAGAGCGGCGCCCAGCCGATGGCAGACCCGCGGTCACGCCTCGTCGGCGTCTTCAACGGCTGCGTCTACAACTACCGCGAACTGCGCGACGAGTTGCGGGAACTGGGCCACCAGTTCTTCTCCGACTCCGACACCGAGGTCGTGATCAAGGCGTACCAGGAGTGGGGCAGCTCCTGCGTCGAGCACTTCCACGGTATGTTCGCCTTCGTGCTCGTGGAGCTGGACAGCGGACGCGTGGTCCTGGCCCGTGACCGGCTCGGCATCAAGCCGCTGTATCTGGCCGAGACGCCCGGACGGCTCCGGTTCTCCTCCGCGCTGCCCGCACTGTCGGCCGCCGGCGGCGTGGACACCTCCCTCGACCCGGTCGCACTGCACCAGTACCTCAGCTGGCACGCCACCGTTCCCGCGCCGCGCACCATCCTGAACGGGGTGCGCAAACTACCGCCGGCCACCGTCCGCGTCATCGAACCGGACGGCACGCGCCAGGACCGCTGCTACTGGCAGCCCGACTACACCCGTCGCCCCGAGTACGCCGAGCTTGCGGCCGGGGACTGGGCGGACGCGGTCCTCGAGGCGCTGCGCACCGCCGTACGCCGCCGGATGGTCGCCGACGTGCCGGTGGGCGTGCTGCTGTCGGGCGGACTGGACTCGAGTCTCATCGTCGCGCTGCTGGCCGGGGAAGGGCAGAGCGACCTGGCCACGTTCAGTGTCGGCTTCGACTCCGAAGGAGGCGAGGAGGGCGAGGAGTTCCGCTACTCGGACATGGTGGCGCGACACTTCGGCACCGAACACCACCAGCTGATGGTGCCCTCCGACCGGGTCTCCACGGCGCTGGACGCAGCGGTCCAGGCCATGAGCGAACCGATGATGAGCCATGACGTGGTCGCCTTCCACCTGCTGTCCGAGCAGGTGGCGAAGGAGGTCAAGGTCGTGCAGAGCGGTCAGGGCGCCGACGAGGTCTTCGCGGGCTACCACTGGTATCCGGCCATGGCGCGGGTGCCCCGGCCACGGGCGGCCGACGCGTACATCGAGACCTACTTCGACCGGTCGCACACCGAGCTCGCCCGTATGCTCGACCCCTCCGTGCTTCCCGACCGTGACCTCTCGGGCGACTTCGTACGCGGGCACATGGCGGCCCCCGGTGCCGAGACCGCCCTGGACGCGGATCTCCGTCTGGACACCCATGTGATGATGGTCGACGACCCCGTCAAACGCGTGGACAACATGACGATGGACTGGGGTCTGGAGGCCCGGGTGCCGTTCCTGGACCACGAGCTCGTCGAGCTGGCTGCCGCCTGCCCGCCCGAGCTGAAGCTCGCGGACGGCGGCAAGGGGGTGCTGAAGGCCGCCGGCCGCAAGGTCCTGCCGCGGGAGGTGGTCGACCGGCCCAAAGGCTACTTCCCCGTCCCGGCGATCAAGCACATGGCCGGACCGGTACTGCAGCGGGTCCACGAGGCCCTCATCGCCCCCGAAGCCAGGGACCGGGGTGTGTTCCGCCAGGAATACCTCGCCGAACTGCTGGCGGCGCCCAACGCGCACCGCACCAAGCGGGGGGCGAACACGCTGTGGCAGGTCGCTTCGCTGGAAATATGGCTGCAGACGCACGGAATCCGCTGACCGGCGGACGGCCGCGCACGGCGTACGGAGCCGCCCGGCCGGCCTCCGAGGAGCCGCAGGCCACGCCGCTCCCCCGCCCCGCGGGCGGTGCTGCGCCGCCCGGTGAGGCGGCCCCGCACGGCCGACGCGCCATGGCAGCCGCGGACACGGCCCACGCCGTGTCCGCCACGGAGCTGCCCGAAGGCGCCCTGTCCGCGATCACGCAGACCGCGCCCGCTCCCCTTCCGCTGCCCGGCACCGCCATCCCTGAGGTCCCTCATGTCCTCACGGCGCACGGATGCTGGTACCCGTCGGCGGATCCGCAGGGCCGGAACGTGGCGTTCGTCTGTGACCGGACCGGTATCCCTCAACTGTGGGCCGGCCCGGTCGACGGCGACGAGGTGCACCTGCTGGACGCCGATCCCGATCCGGTCACCGAGGTCTCCTGGTCCCCCGACGGCCGTTGGATCGCCTACACCACCGCGCCCGGCGGCGGCGAACACACACGGGTGCTATGCGTGCGTCCCGACGGCACCGGGCGGCGGCTCCTGGCGGGCGGCGAGCCGGGCAGCTCGGCGCACCTGGGCTGCTGGCAGCTCGACGGGGCGGCCGTTGCGGTGACCGTCGCCGAAGCCGTGGCGACCGGCTTCCCGGAGGACCGGGCGTCCGACCCGGCAGCCATCGGCCATGCAGAGCACGTTCCGTTTCCCCGGGGCGCCGGGGGCGGCGGTGCGCCGCCGCCCACCGGTCCGTGGTCCGCTCCGACGGGGCCGTCGTACCGCCTCGACCGCCTCACTGACGGGGGCCTGACCGCGGCTGAGGCGCTCACGTCCGCGGGTGAGCCGTCGTCCAAGACGCTGTCGGTCTACCTCGTCGATCCGGAGGGCACGGCCGCCCCCGTTCTGGTGGCCAGTGAACGCGGCGCGGCCACCCTGCGCCTGTGCGACCTGAGCAGTGACGGGACGCTGGCCCTGCTGCGCCGCGGCCCGCGGGGCCATCGCGAGGCTCTCGTCGTACGCACCGGGGACCTCCGGGTGACCTGCAGGGTTCCGGTCGCGGACGGCGACCCGTGGATCGGGGCTTTCGCACCGGACGGCCGGACCCTTTGGCTGCGCAGCGACGACGGCCGGGAATACGCCGTCCTGTACGCCGTCCGGCTCGATGCGCGCGGGCAACGGCGCGCCATGACGGTGGCGGCGCACCGCGAGGACTGCGACCTGGAGCTGTGGGCCCTTGACCGGGACGGCACGGGTGCGGTGCTGGCATGGAACGCAGGGGGCGTCAGCGAGCTGGAGGTCGATGCGCTGCTCCAGGTGGGCCCGGCCGACCGCCCCCTGTACGAAGGGCAGGAGGGTGCCGTGGGCACCGCCCCCTCGTCCCGGGCCACCGCCCCGGCCGGGGTGGTGGTGGGCCCGGGCCGCAGGATTCCGCTACCACACGAGGTCGTCACCCGGGTGGCCGTCACCGCCGATCCGGGGGCCCCGGTCATAGCTCTCTCCGGGTCCCAGCGCCGCCCCGGGGTGTGGTGGCTGCACCAGGACGCCGTCCTGCGCACCCGGTGGTCCTCCGCCGACGAGGACGTGGCTCCGGGAAGCCACCGGCCCGTACGGCCCGTGGCGATGCGCCCCGTCGCCCGTGACGGACTGGCCCTGGGCGGCTGGTACTACCGTGCACCGGGCCGCCCGGCAGGGGAACCGGCTCCCTGTGTCGTGCATCTGCACGGCGGCCCGGAGGATCAGGAACGCCCGGTGTTCGATCCCCTCTACCACGAGTTGCTGGGCCGCGGCCTGGACGTCTTCGCCCCGAACGTACGCGGCTCCTCCGGTTACGGCCGTTCCTTCGTCGAAGCGGACCTGGGCGCGGGCCGGTTCGCCGCCATCGACGATGTGGCCGACTGCGCGGCCCATATCGTCGTGGCGGGCCTCGCCGACCCCCGCCGACTCGCTGTGATGGGCCACTCCTACGGCGGCTACCTGGTGATGGCTTCCCTGGTGTGGCATCCGGACCTCTTCCGCACCGGCGTCGCGGTCTGCGGCATGTCGGACTTCACCACGTTCTTCGCCGGCACCGAGCCGTGGCTCGCGCAGTCGGCGGCCCACAAGTACGGACACCCCGAACGCGACCGGGATCTGCTGCGTGCCCTGTCGCCGATGAGCCGGATCGACGCGCTGCGCGTGCCGGTCATGGCCGTCCACGGCGAACACGACACGAACGTGCCGCCGGACGAATCACGCCAGTTCGTCCGTGCCGCAAGGGAACGCGGACTGGAGGCGGAACTCCTCATCCTGCACCAGGAGGGTCACTACTTCCAGCGCGCGGACAACCGCCGCACCTTCCGCAGGGCCTCGGCCGACTGGATCCAGCGCCACCTGACGAGCTGACCGGAAGGGGCCGCCGAGCGGCGTGCCCCGGCCCTCGCAACCTCGTGCGGCGGCCGGCGCCCTCACCTCTCCCCGGGTGCGGGGACCGGCCTCGGCGCACTCGGCGCTGTGCGACGGGGTGGGGTCCTTCTCAGCGTGCGGTGCGGCAGCAGGTGGTGCATGTCGCGGGGGCCGTTCGCGTCGGCATCGCGGGCGCCGCCGGCCCCTGCTACGAGCCGGTGGTTCCAGCCGGCTGACGGTCCTCCGAACACGCCGGCCGACGGAACGAGGTGACGTCGCGGCGGGCCTGGCGTCAAGGCCTACCGAACGGGTACTCGGGGTGGGCACAGCGGCACAGGGAGGGATACCCGTGAGCGGTTCGTCGGTGAAGGCGGTGGGGTGGGCACGCTCCATGCCGCTGAACAGCGAGGTGAAGACGGCTCGGGACTGGGCGCGCACACATCTGGAGTCGCTGGGCTGGACCGAGAGCGCGCCGCAGACGGTGGAGGCCGTACTCCTGACCGTCTCGGAACTGGTGACCAACGCGCACCTGCACGCGCGCAGCTCCGCGCAGCTGATGCTGACCTGGGACACACACTGTCTCCACGTCGCCGTGCACGACAACTCCACGGACCTGCCCGCCCCTCGTCCACCGAGCACCCAGCGGCTGGGCGGGCGAGGCATGCTGCTGGTGGACGCCCTCGCCGACGAATGGCAGGCACGGCCCTGCCCCGATGGCAAAATCGTCCATGCCTGCTTCCGTCCGACGGTGGGTGGGCGCGATCTCGGGCACCGATAGGTGGGCCACCTGCTCCCGGATGCCGACGGGTGGGGGGCAAGACGGCGTCAACGCATGCTTTCCGAGGCGTCGGCACCGGAAATCCTTCGCGGCGTCACCTCGGTCGAGGAGTGCCGGGGCGCCTGGGGGGCCTTCAGGCACTCGGTCAGGTAGTCCCCGGTGCCTGGTCGCCGTCCGGTCGAAAGCCGGTGCTGTGCCGGCATCGGCGGGCCGAGATCGGTCACGTCGTCGGCCACTGCTGCTGCGTGGGTTCTCGGTGGCCGCCCCGCGCTGCTGTCCGACCAGGTCTGCGAAGGAGCGGGCCAGTGGGGTGAGTGCCTTCCGCCGTCGCACCGCCGGCCGACGGGCGGCGGCAGGTCAGGGGCAGAGACCTCAGCGGGCCGACGGACGTACCCGCGAAGTCCTGGCCGGGCAGGGACGACCGCATGGCCCACGCCGAGTCCGGCCAGCGAGCGAACTGGAAGCCGCTGAGCCCCACCGGCCCAGGCATCGATCAGATCCCGACGGCTCCCCCGGTTGCGCGGCGGTCATCACCTCCACCGGCGGTGAGCGGATGTTTCGTGGCTGCTGCCTCCCCTGCCCGGCAGCCGTGGCGGCTCGAGGTCGGGTCCGAAGTCGTCGTACACGTAGCCGATGGACTGGTGCACGGCGACCACGCCGTCCACGGAACGGCACAGACGCTCGATGACCGGAAGCAGCGTTCTCTCCTCGACCCGGCCCTTCAGCGTCACCACGCCGTCCCGCACGTCGACCTGCACGGCGTCCGAGGGAAGACCCAGGGTCGCCCGCAGCACGTCCTGGTGGATCTCGTCGCTGATCGCCGTGTCGCTGCGCAGGAACGGTCGCAGCAGATCCGACCGGCTGACGATCCCGACGAGCCTGCCGGTCTCGTCGACCACGGGCAGCCGCTTCACCTTGTGCCGGTACATGGTTCTTGCCGTCTCGACGACATTCCAGCCCGGACGTGCCATCACCGCGGGTGTGCTCATCATCGCTTCCGCGGTCTCGGCACCGGCGCGTGCCAGCTCCTCCGGCCCCAGCCGGTGTCCGATCGGCCGTCCCTCCGGGTCCGGCAGGCTCGCCGCCTTGCGCAGCAGGTCCGCCTCCGACACGACACCGAGGGGGCGCCCCTCGTCGTCGACGACGGGGACGGCCGTGACGTCGTTGTCGCGCAACAACTGGGCGATCTGTTTGAAGGACCAGAGGGGGCGTGCCGTGACGACGCTGTGCGTCATGACCTCGGCGACTGTTCGGTGCTGCATGTCTCCACTCCTTCCAGGCGTGATCACAGGCCTCGTGGCTGTGGAAAGGGGTTCGCGGCGCGGGTGAGCGGTCAGACGATGTCGAGCACGTCGGCCACGGGTCGCCGCGGAGTCGGGGCGCCCTCGGGGCCGTATCCGAGGCGGATCACCATCTGCACGTGTCCCATGGCCGTCGTCGGGTCCCGCACCACCCACCGCAGTTCGGGCCATTCGAGGGCCTGGGAGGTCAGAGAGGCGACGAGGCCGTCCAGGGTGGCCTGGAGCCAGACCCGCTCCAGCGCCTGGCCCGCCCGCAGCCAGTCCAGCGGCCGGTCCTGCGCCGTACCCAGCAGTGCGATCCGAGGCCGCTTCTCGAACGGGGCCCAACCGCGCCCGGGAACTTCACGGCCGGCGGCGAAGTCCCGTACGGGGGAGCCGGCTCCCCACTGGCGGGGGCCGAACGCCTCGGCGGGGATCCCGTCCGACGTCGTGGTATCGCCGGCGGGCTCGGTCCGGGCCCAACGGGCCGTCTCGCCCCGCACACCGGGGTCGCGTGCCTCCCGGCCCTCGGCGTCGCGCACCAGGTCCAGGACCGATCGCACGTGCCAGGCGTCGGGGAACACGAGCCGGGCGCCTTCGAGGCGGGCCGCCGCGCACAGTCCGTCCCTCAGGGCAGCCGGGATGTCGTCCTCACGGAAGGGATGCCGGCTGGTGTGGCGCCGGTGGATCGCCGGGCGGAGAAGGGCGAGATCGTCGCCGGGGCGTGCGTCGCCCGTGAGGTCCACCTCGGCCAGCAGCTCGGGAGCGGACGCGTCGGGCAGGAGCCGGGTGGCGGGTTCCCGGCCCGCCGCCACCGCGGCCACCCGCAGGTTGAACAGCGCGGCACCGCAGCCCACGTGCATGCCGCGCCCGTCGGGGTCGGTCTTCGGGAGGGTGCGTTCTGGGTCGGCGTACAGCTGGAGAACGCCCCTGCCAGCGAGGAACCGGAATCTCCAGGGCTGTGCGTTGTGCTGAGACGGGGCGGCCGTCGCGTCTTCGACCAATGCGGTGATGACGGACACGTCCAAGGGCGGTGCGGTCACTGAGCCCCCTCCGGAAGCGGTCCGGATGGTTGATCGCCTTCCAGACTGTGGGGCGCCCGGGACGCCGGGTAGGGCCGTTCGGACCTCTTGGAGGACCATGCGGACCCGTGTCTTCCGGACGCGGACGTGTACCCCCTGCACGGGGCGGGTTGGGCCGAATGCCGCACCGAAGAGGGCAACATGCCCTTCCTGTGGCCCCTGGTCGGCGTGATGGTGGCAGTACCTGGTCCTGCGCGGGTTCCCCGGACTGAGGAAAGCCCGGGATGAAGAGAGGCCCGGACTGAGGGAAAGGCGGTGAGGGCATGGGACTGCCCGTGGTCGTGGGCGTCGACGGATCGGACTCCAGCCTCCTCGCGGTGGACTGGGCGACCGACGAGGCAGCTCGGCACGGCCTGCCTCTGCGGGTCGTGTACGCGTCCCTGTGGGAGCGTTACGACCGTGTCCTGCCCTCGGCCGGTCTGGAGAAGCCGGCCCACCAGGTGCTGACGGACATCGTCGTCACCACCGCGGCGGAACGCGCCCGACGCCGCTGCCCGGACGTGGAGGTCACCGCGGAGGTGCTGCCCGAGGACCCGGTGGACGCCCTCCTGCGCGAGAGTGGCAACGCCACCGCCGTGGTGACGGGATGCCGTGGCCGTGGCGAGTTGCAGGGGCTGCTCCTCGGCACGGTCAGTCTGGCGGTCGCGGGCCGCGCCTACGGAGCCGTGATCGTCGTCCGCGGTGACGAGGCGGGACTTCGGGGCAGCCACGAGCGGATCCTGCTCGGCGCCGGCGAACCCGGCACGAGCGGTGCGGCGGCGCGGTTCGCGCTTCGGGAGGCCGAGGTGCGCCACTGTGTCCTCGATGTCGTCCGTGCCTGGCGCCGTCCGGCGCACGAACCCCCGCAGCACCCCCTGCTCACCGGGGATCCGGCGCTCTACCAACAGGAGCGCGCGTCCACGTTGATCGACGCCCTGCTGCAGGACCCGGCGGCCGATCACCCGGACGCCCGGGTGAAGAGGACCACGGTCGAGGGGCCCGCCCACAAGGTGCTGCTGCACCGCTCGGCCGCCGCGGACCTCGTGGTCATCGGGGCCCGCCGCGGCCACGACCCCCATGCACTCCGCCTGGGCAGGGTGGGACACACGCTGCTCCACCACGCCCAGTGCCCGGTGGCCGTCGTACCGGAGTTGCCGTGAGCCGTCAATGAACGGGCACTGCGCCGGCGAGACGCAGCTCTCCTGCGCGAAATGCAGGCGCACCGGGGAGGCCGTACAGCCGGGCGCGCGGGTCGTCGAGCTGCTCCGGCCGGAGCCCTCTTCCCCGTCGGCGAGGCGCACGTGGGTGGCGATGTGCTCCGCCAGGCGTTCGGTCCCCGCGTGGGCGCGGCGCGTGCTGTGTCGGTGGTCTCCGGGCCGAGTCGCCGGTCCGGCGCGGGGGTAGAGCTCGTGTTCCTCCGGTGGGCGGTTGCCCGGCGCGTACGTGGCCTGCGTCGTCCACGCCCAGGGCCGCCCTCGGGTACTCGCCGACCGCCAGGGTTCCCGCCGGTGCCGGCACCGTGTCACATCGACGCCGGCCCGTCCCCCGCGCAGATCGCCCACCACCCGGGCGGCCGCGGGCACGCGGGCCGGCGCGGGGCCGGCCGCCCAGCAGGCACCGGCGACATCGCGGCGGCCCGGCAGCCACGCGATCCCACCGGCGGGCAGAGTGCCTGCGGTCGCCACCGGGAGTCCGGACTCCAGCAGACGCCGGCCCTGCCGAGCCGGCACCGCCCTCGTCTCCCGCCGCCCGCCACGGCCACCTGACTTCGTGTTCACGGCTCACGCCGAGGCGTGCGGGACGGCGATGACGGGACAACGGGCGTAGTGCAGCACGCCCTGGCTCACCGAGCCGAGCAGCATGCCGGCGAAGCCGCCACGACCGCGGGTCCCCACCACCAGGCCGAGAGCGTGGGCGGATGCCTCGGCCAGCGCCTCCACCGGATGGCCGCTGACGAGTTCGTGATGCAGTTCCACGTCCGGGTACGCCGCGCGGCGCCCGGCGACGGCTTCGGACAGCACCCGTCGGTGCTCCTGCTGCTCCGCCTGCTCGTCGAACATCCAGTGCAACGGCCCGGGCTGCCACACCAGCAGCGCGCGCAGGGCGGCGCCACGCAAGGCGGCCTCCTGGAACGCGAAGTCGACGGCGGCGGCGGAATGCGGGCTGCCGTCCACGCCCACGACGAAGTGCGCGGGCTGCTGGGTGACGTGCTCCGGCTCCGGTACCACGACCACCGGGCAGCGGGCATGCGCCATGACGGGGACGACGACGGAGGTGGAGCCGAACACCTCCCGCGCTCGGCTGAGGTGCCACGAGCCCAGCACGACGGCCGTGGCCTGACGACTCTCCTCCCGCAGGACCCACGCCGGGTTCCCCTCTGCCAGCAGCCCGGACACCCTCACCTGCGGCTGCCGGGCCTCCACGAAGGACACCGCCTCCTTCAGCACACGCTCGCCGGCCCGGTGCAGCGCCTCGTTCCACGCCTCCCATGAGGGCGGTACCTCCCCTCGCCCGAACCCGACGGTCGGCACGCTCTCGGCGTGCACCAGTCGGAGGGGCACCCCCCGCCGTGCGGCCTCGTCGGCCGCCCAGGCCAGCACCATCCGCTTCGCGGGGTCGGGGTCCACACCGACCACGATCGGCGGGCGGGCATCAGGTCGGGCCATGGTCAACTCCAGCCGTTCTGCCTGAATGCGAGCCGTCATGAGCCGCGTTCAGGGCATGCAGCGCGTACACCCGGGTGCTTGACGCACGCGTCCGCTCCCGGGAAGTACAGCGTCACCCCTCCCCTGCCCCAGCGCACGTCGTACGGTGGGCCCCGCCGTGCGGCGGCCGGCGCCGCCGAGCATGCCACGGCCGTACCGCGGCGGAACCGGTCGCGGACGAGCCCGACCGGACCCGCCCCGCTACGGAGCAGTCTCCTGCGCGGTGTCGTCCCGTTCGAAGCCGAGCCGGTCGACCACGTCCACCACGCCGTCGACGCTCTCGCACAGCCGCACGACGACCGGGACCGTGCTCCTGCGCTCCACCGTGCCGCTGAGCGTGACCCTGCCGTCGGTGACCTCGACGGTCAGCGAGGAGGGAGCCAGGCCGAGCGTCCGGACGATGACGTCCTCGAGGATCTCCTCCTGGATCGCGCGGTCCCTGCGGAGGAAGAGCTGCACCAGGTCGCTGCGGCTGAGCACCCCGATGAGCCGTCCGCCGCCGTCCACCACGGGCAGCCGCTTGACCTTGCGACACTCCATGGTTCGTGCCGCGCGCACCGCGTTCCACCCCGGCTCGGCGACCACGGCGGGGCTCGTCATCAGCTCCCGGGCGCTGCTCCCGACGCCGGCGGACATCTGCTTGCGGATCAGGTCCGCCTCGGACACCACCCCGACCGGCCGGCCGTCGTCGTCGACCACCGGAACCGCGGTGACGTCGTACTCGTCGAGGAGCCGCGCGATCTCCTTGACCGTGGTCTGCGGTCGCACGCTCACGGCAGTCGGCGTCATCAGATCGCCCACACTGCGGTGTCTCATCCCTCGGCCCCCTTCTCGGAGTCACCGCCCGAGGCGCCGGGACGTGCGGTCCGCGGGGGCACGCTCACTCACCATGCCTGACCTCGATGCGCTTCGCCTCGGCCTTCTGGCGGCCCAGTCCCACACTGACGGTCAGCATGCCGTCGCCGTAGTCGGCCCTGACGTCGTCCTCGTCGGCGCCGGGTGGGAGGGTGACGCTGCGGCTCAGGGAGCCGTAGCGGATCTCGCTGCGGTTCTTCTCCACATCGCGCTCGGTGCGTTCGGCCTTGACGGTCAGCACGCCTTCGCTGATGAAGACGTCGATGTCCTCGGGCGAGACGCCCGGAAGCTCCGCCCGCATCACGTAGCGGTCGCCTTCCCTGTAGTCCTCGATCCGCAGCGCGGAGAGGTCGCCCGCCGTGGGCATCCCGAAACGCGCGGGGAACGACTCGAACCACTCGGGAATCTCCGGGAACGGGAACCTCTGCCTGCGTGAGAGTGTCGCCATCGCCGTGCCTCCTGCACTGTCGTTGCCGCTGTCGGCCCCTCCAGTCCACCGCGTGCACTCCTTGATCGCAGAGGGCGAACAGCCCACGCCGGGGTCCCGAAGGTCCCTTCCCACAGCGCCCGGACCGGGGACCAACGGCCCTGGAGAACCCTCGACCTCCGGCTCTGCGCCGCAGGTCCCGGAGACAGGGCCCGGACGGCCCCTTGGGGGTGGGCGGCAGCGGCCCGAAGGTGGAGCTGTGACACCGGTATCAGCGCGTCCGTGCCCCGCACTCACGATGAGGGGCCCGTTGGATCTGTGGGTGTGTGCCGGCCCCTCGGGGCCGGGTGCGGCGTGGGTGCGTCTCCCTGTGGGGCCGGGCGGGGACACGGCAGGCGGTCAGCGATGGTGACCACCGCCCCCCAGCGGTCCAGGACCGCTGGGCGTGCCGCTGCGGCGGCCACCCGGTCCACTGCGGAGGTGCTGTGCGATCTCGGGGTGTCCGGCGGCGGTCTGTCATCGGAGGAGGCGGAACGGCGGCTGAGGCGCTGGGGGCCCAACGCGGTCCACTCGCACCGGGCCCGGGGCTGGCTCGTCCTGTGGCACCAGCTGCGGTCCCCGCTGCTGGGACTGCTGCTGGCCGCCGCCTTCGTCTCCTATTTCGTCGGTGATCGCAGCGATGCCCTGATCATCGGTGTGATCGTGGCGCTCTCCGTCGGTCTGGGCTTCGTCAACGAGTACCGGGCGGAGAAGACCGCCCAGTCGCTGCACGCGAAGATCCGTCACCGGGCGGTCGTGCTGCGTGACGGTCGTCCGCAGGAGGTGGAGGTCACCCGGCTGGTGCCGGGTGACGTGGTGGAGTTGCGGCTGGGCGACATCGTGCCGGCCGATCTGCGGCTGCTCGATGTCTCCGGGCTGGAGTGCAACGAGTCGGTGCTGACCGGCGAGTCGCTGCCGGCCGCCAAGGACACCGCCCCCGTGCCGGCCGGCACGGGGCTGGCGGATCTGTCCGGATGCTCCCTGATGGGCACCGTGGTGCACTCCGGAAGCGGCCGCGGGGTGGTGGTCGCCACCGGTGCGGAGGCCGAGTTCGGAAAGATCGCCGCCGGGTTGAGCGGCCACCAGCTGGAGACCGAGTTCCAGGTGGGGCTGCGCCGGTTCTCCATGCTGCTGGTGTACGTCGCCGCTGCGCTGACCACGTCGATCTTCATCATCAACGTCGCCCTGCACAAGCCGCTCATCGACGCCCTGTTGTTCTCGCTGGCCATCGCGGTCGGTATCACTCCGCAGTTGCTGCCCGCGGTCGTCTCCACCAGCCTGGCCGCGGGCTCGCGGCGGATGAGCCGGCGCAAGGTGCTGGTCAAGCGGCTGGTGTGCATCGAGGACCTCGGCGATGTGGATGTGCTGTTCACCGACAAGACCGGGACGCTGACCCAGGGCCGCATCGACTTCATGCGGGCCGTGCCCCTCGGCGGTGCCTCGCCGGAGGAGGTGCTGCGCCTGGGGCTGCTGTGCACGGAGACGGAGATCGACGGCCGGGGACGACCGGTGGGCGGCAATCCGCTGGACGCCGCCTTGTGGGACTCTCCGGCCGCTGTTTCCCTGCGTTCGGCCGTCAGGACCTGGAAGCGGGTCGGGGTCCTGCCCTTCGACCATGAGCGGCGGATGGCCTCCGTCTCGGTCACCGATCCCGACGGTGCGACCTCGCTGATCACCAAAGGCGCCCCCGAGGCGGTGCTGGAACGCTGCACGGAGGTACCCGCGACGGCCCGTCAGGTGCTGGACGCCGAGTTCGCCGCCGCCAACCGTGTGGTGGCCGTGGCGACCCGGCCCACCCGGGCGGTCACCGCCCTCACGGCCGCCGACGAGCGCGACCTCCGCCTGGCCGGACTGCTGGTCTTCCTCGATCCGCCCAAGCCCGAGGCGGCCGAGGCGGTCGAACGGCTGAACGCCCTGGGGATCACCGTGAAGGTCGTCACCGGGGACAACCCGGCGGTGGCCGCCAGGGTCTGCCACGACCTGGGCCTGAGCGATGTCGGTGTGCTGACCGGGACGGACCTGGACGCCATGAACGACGACCAGCTCACCACCGCCATCCGGCACACCACGGTGTTCGCCCGGGTCAGCCCCGAGCACAAGGCCCGCATCGTACGTACCCAGCGGCGGACCGGGGGCGACGTCGCCTTCCTCGGTGACGGCGTCAACGACGCGCTCGCGCTGCACGCCGCCGACGTCGGCATCTCGGTGGACTCGGCCACGGACGTGGCCAAGGACGCGGCCGACGTGATCCTTCTGGAGAAGGACCTCGGGGTCCTGGCGGACGGGGTCGCGGAGGGGCGGCGGATCTTCGCCAACACCATCAAATACGTACTGATGGGTACGTCCAGCAACTTCGGCAACATGTTCAGCGCGGCAGGCGCCTCACTGTTCCTGCCCTTCCTGCCGATGCTGCCGTCCCAGATCCTTCTCAACAACCTTCTGTACGACACCAGCCAGCTCGCCATCCCCACCGACGAGGTCGACGGGGAGCAGGTACGACGGCCGGCGCACTGGGACATCGCCTTCATCCGGCGCTTCATGGTGTGCTTCGGACCGATCAGCTCGTTGTTCGACTTCGCGACCTTCGCGGTGATGCTGAGGATCTTCCACGCCGACGCGGCCCAGTTCCACACCGGCTGGTTCGTGGAGTCCCTCGCCACACAGACCCTGGTGGTCTTCGCCATCCGCACCCGCCGCATCCCCTTCTGGCGAAGCCGCCCCAGCCTGCCCCTGACACTGACGGCGCTGGGCGTCGTCGCCCTCGGCGCCGCCCTTCCCGCCACCCCGCCGGCCCGCATCCTCGGCTTCCAGCTCCTGCCGAGCGGCTTCTTCGCCGCGGTGGGTGCCATGGTCGTCGTCTACCTCCTGCTCGTGGAGATCGGCAAGCGGGTCTTCTACCGGGCGGCCCGCGCACCGGCCCGGCCGCAACCGGCCCTCGGGCACCGGCACCTGCGCCGCCGCGCGGCACGTTTCAGCACCGTCACCCGGCTGCGGCGACCGGGGACGGTCCGTCGTCCGCCCGCGGTCGCACCGCACACGACCGGCACCGCCGGGCCCCGTCAGACAGAGGTTCCTCGAACCTCCTCGCAGTGATCCGCACAGGTCACGGAGGGTCAGGACGCTGGTGCCCTGCCTGTGGTCAGGGACGACCCCGGCATCACTCCCGGACGACCAACCGGCCCGTCTCTCCCGGCTGGAGGCACACCGCGCGGTCCGGCAGCCGGACGTCGATGGCGGAACGGTCGGACGGCGGCACCGTGATCTCCAGCAGGCCGCGCTCCAGCCGCAGCCGCACGCCCCAGTGCCCCTGGTAGCGGATGGCGAACCCGTACGACGACAGCTCGGGCAGGGGCACGGGGTCGAGCCACAGCGCGCCGTGGCGGGTCTCCAGGCCGGTCAGTCCGCGCTGGACGAAGTCGAGGGTGCCTGCCATGGCGCCGAGGTGGATGCCCTCCCCGGTGGTGCCGCCCTGCACATCGGCGATGTCGCCACGCAGGGTCTCCTGGCAGAACGCCCATGCCTCGGCGCGCCGCGTACGGGCCAGTACCCAGCCGTGGACCAGGCCGCTGAGGGTGGAGCCGTGGCTGGTGCGGGCGAGGTAGTAGTCGACGGTGCGCCGCCAGGTGTCCTCGTCCAGCCGATGACCCAGGCGGGTGAAGAGGGCCCGCAGCTCCGCCGGTGCGAACAGGTAGCCGAGCATGAGGACGTCGGCCTGCTTGGAGGCGCGGTAGCGGTTGACGGTGTCGCCCTCCGCCTCCAGGATCCGGTCGAGGCGCCGGATGTCGCCGTACCGCTTCCGGTATCGGTCCCAGTCGAGTTCGGCGAGGTCGCCGTAGCCTTCGAACTGGCTGATGACGTCGTCGTGGAACGGCACGTGGAGCGTGCGGGAGACCTCCTCCCACCGCTGGAGTTCACCGTCGTTCAGCCCGGTGCGCTCGACGAGTTCCAGGCGCCGGGGTTCGGGGAGGGTGCGCACCAGTTCCAGGGTGCGGGTGAGCACCCAGGCCGCGGTGACGTTGGTGTACGCGTTGTCGTCCAGGCCGGGTTCGCCCGCGCCGGGGTAGGCGTCGTGGTACTCGTCGGGGCCGACCACGCCGCGGATGCGGTGCCGTCCGAGGCTCTCGTCGTAGCCGGCCGAGTCCGCCCAGAAGCGGGCGATCTGCAGGAGCATCTCCGCGCCCTTGGTGTGCAGGAACTCGGCGTCGCCGCTGGCCTCGCAGTACTGCCACACGTTGTACGCCACGGCGGAGCCGACGTGTCGCTGGAGCCGGCTGTGGTCGGGCAGCCAGCGTCCGGAGCGCGGGTTCAGGTGCAGCTCCTGGGACTCCTCGCGCCCGTCGCTGCCGCTCTGCCACGGGTACAGCGCCCCTCGCCTGCCGATCGCGCGCGCCGCGTCCCGGGCCCGGTCGAGGCGACGGTGGCGGTAGTGGAGGAGGGCCCGGGAGACCTCCGGGAAGTGCAGGTTGAGGTACGGCAGTACGAACAGTTCGTCCCAGAAGACGTGCCCCCGGTAGGCCTCCCCGGTCAGACCACGGGCGGGCACGCCCACATCGAGGTCGGCGGTGTGCGGCGAGAGGGTCTGCAGGATGTGGAAGAGGTGCAGCCGCAGCACGCGGCCGGCCTCTCCGGGGATGTCGAGGTCGGCCCGTCGCCACAGCAGCCGCCAGGCGGTGCGGTGGCTTTCCAGCAGTGCGTCGAAGCCGGGGGCGTGGCGAACGCGGTCGATCGCGGCCTGCAGCGGGTCGCTGATGGCGGGGTCGCGGGAGGTGTGCAGGGCTACGGTCTTGTCGACGGTGACGGTCCGGCCGGGGTCCAGGTCGAGGCGCAGGCTCTGGACGGCGCGGGGGAACGGGTGCCCGATGACGACGGGCGCGGGGGTGGTCAGTCTGCCGGCGAGGCCGATCCGGATGTCGGAGGTGCGGGTGCGGCAGCGCAGCCAGACGGTGTCCGGTGCGTCGGTACCGGTGTGCACATGGGTGAGGTGGCGGCCCTCCAGGTCTCGGTAGCGCGCCACCCCGGCATTGGTGACACCGCCGTCCAGAGCGGCCTCGACCTGAAGGGCGACGGCGGCGCCCTCCGCGGTGAACTCGGTGCGGAGGGCGGCGAGGTGGGGGTCCGCCATGTGCACCAGGCGCTGCTGGCGCACGGTGAGCGTACGCCCGCCGCCGAGCCCGTACCGGGTGCGGCGCTCCAGCAGGCCCGAGGACAGACGCAGTATCTGGCGGTGGTCCAGCACCGTGCCCGTGTCCGGCGTCAGCCACTGCCGCCCGGTGAGGCGGAAGCGCAGCGGCAGCCAGTTGGGAAGGTTGACCATGTCCTCGTTCTCGACCCGGCGGCCCGCCACCTGTGAGGTGAGCCTGTTGTAGCAGCCGGCCGCGTAGGTGCCCGGGTAGTGCACGTCGTCCGCCGCGCACTCGGGCAGCGCCCCCCGGGTGGCGAAGTAACCGTTGCCCAGCGTGCACAGGGACTCCCGCAGGCGTTCCTCGGCAGGCGTGTAGCCCTCGTACTGCCAGGTCGAGCCCGTCACTCCGGCGACTCCTCCCACCAGCGGTTCTCCGCTGCGTACGACGGTGTGCGCGCCGGCGCCGGTCTCGTGCCGGAGCCCCGGCCTGCGGCGCGGTCCATGGAGCGGTGGGCTCCGTCTCCACCGTCACACAGGCTACGGAGTGGCGGCAGCAGTGGCGCGTCGGCTCAAGGGGCGGCGCGCGCCCGGAACCGCGCGGCCACGTCGAGTCGTGTGACCAAGAGTAATCACTCGGGTGGGTTACGTGAGGAGGCAGGGGCACGCACTCCCCGCTCGTATGAGGGAGGGGCGCTCCTCTCCGAGAGGCCCCTGGAGGAGGACATCATGTTGCACCACTCGATACGCACGCTCCTGGTCGGCCTGTGCACCCTGGGTGCCACGTCCCAGGGGGCCGCGGCCCTGGCCCTCGCCTCGCCGGCCGAGCCCCACTCGGCGACGCACGCCGCTGCCCGGGCTCTGCGCCCGCAGACCCTCGCCGACCTCACCACCGCCATGAAGGGCGAGGCGTTCGCCTACGCGTCCTACAACCTCTTCGGCGCTCAAGCCGACCGCGAGGGTCGCCCCGCCATCGGCGGGCTCTTCCGCAGCACAGCGCAGACCGAGCTGAACGAGCACCTGGCAGAGGCGGCCACCATGGCCGGAGTGGTCGGCACGAACGCTGCCGACCTGCGCCAGGCCATCAACGGCGAGACGTACGAGCACCAGGTCATGTACCGCGGTTTCGCAGACCAGGCACGCAAGGACGGGGACCTGGACGCCGCCGAGCTGTTCACCGAGATCGCCGGGGACGAGGGTCGCCACCGTGATGCCTTCCGCACCGCGCTCACGGTCGTGACCACCGGCCGTGGCACGATTCCGGCACCGCCGAAGGCCGACACCGTGTCGGTGCCCGCGGGGATGCCGAAGGTGAAGGCCGCCCGTACGAAGGCCAATCTGGACACCGCGATGCACGGCGAGGCGCTGGCCCACGCCAAGTACATGCTGTTCGCCGCGCGCGCGAAGCAGACCGGCAACGCCGCGCTGGCCCGCCTGTTCGAGGGCACAGCCGCGGTGGAACTGCACGAACACTTCGCCGGCGAAGCGGTGCTGGCCGGGCTGGTGCGCAGCACCAAGGAGAACCTGCGCAAGGCCGTCACCGGGGAGCACAACGAGGCCACCAACCTGTACCCGGGGTTCGCCGCCCGGGCCACCGCCGCCGGTGACACCGCCGCCGCCCGCTACTTCCGCGACACCGCCGCGGACGAAGCCCGACACGGTACCGCCTTCCAGCAGGCACTCGACCAGCTGCACTGACCGCGCTGCCCGCACCCCCCGGGACCGGCCGGATCCGCCGCCAGGGCGCTCGGCCGGTCACCGCTTCTCACCGTCTGGAACGGTGCGCCGGACATGCCTGCCCGACTGCCTTGGTATCGCCCCACCGGGCCGACGGCCACCGGCTGCCGGGCGGTTTCCGTCGTCACACGGTGATCGCCGGCGCCCGATGCCGGCGCCCCGCCGGACGCACACTGCAGGCCGCTTCTCGGTCAGGTGGCGATGGTGGCCAGTCCGGCGATGCCGATGAGATAGACGACCACCGCGGCGATGCTGTCGACGCCCATGCGGGCGTACTGGCGGCGCGGACGGAAGACCAGCCCCGCCATGTAGACCACCGTGAGGATGATTCCGAGCGCGGTGAGGTAGATGTCGGTGTCGTGCGCGGCCGGAAGGACCGGTTTGCCGGAGAGGACGGTGGCGAGCAGGAACAGCACCGGCAGGAAGGCGTTGCCGCCGAAGATGTCGCTGACGGCGAGCTGGTAGTCGCCCAGCTTCGTGGAGGTCAGGCCGGTGCTGACCTCCGGCAGGGAGGTCGCCGCGGCCAGCACGGTCGCGCCGAACAGCACACCGCTCAGGCCCTGCCGGGCGAAGAACTCCTCACCGCTGCGTTCGATCACGACACCGGCCACGAGTGTGGCCAGTGCGGAAACACCGAACACCAGCCCGGCGCGTGCGGTGCTCACGCCCTTGTCGCTGGCGGCCCTCTCCTTCTTGCCTTTGGAGTGGCCGCGCGGTTCGGGCTGGCTGTCCGGGGCGTCGCCGCCCTCCCGCCACGGCAGACCCCGGCCGGCCCGGCTGAGCAGGACCAGGCCGATCACCCACACGAGAGCGATCGCCGTCGAAGCGGGGGCCAGGCGGGCGGCGTGCAGGTTCGGGGAGAGCTGGGTGCCCATCACCACAACGGCGAGGACGACCACCACCAGGGCGCCCTCCAGGACCAGTTGCAAGCTGGCCGCCAGGCGGGTCAGCGGGGCGCGCGGGCGGACTCCGGCCGCGTCCAGGACCGCCAGCACGATGGTCTGGATGGCGATACCGCCGAGGATGTTGCCGACCGCGACATCGAGCTGGCCGGCCATCGACGCACTCGCGGTGATCGCGATCTCGGGGAGGTTCGTCGCGATCGCCAGCAGGACGAGACCGCCCAGCGCGCTGCCGAGGTGCAGCCGTTCGGCGAGCACGTCGGTGGTGTCCGACAGCTTGATACCCGCAATCCAGATGACAGCAGCACTGGTTATGAACAACGCCAGCAACAGTGGCGAACCCAAAGATCCCATGGAGTCGGGGGTACCCGCCGATCCGGGGCGAAACCAGCCGACCTCGCCGCCCGGCACCGCCTCGCGGCCCAGCCCCGTCGACACCGGTCAGCCGCCGCTGCCGATGGTTGACGGTGCGCGGCGAGCGGGAGGTTCCGGCGGCGCACGTCAGCCGCGACGAGTGCCACGATCCTCTTGGTTGCCCGGCGCCCGGAGTGCGGTGGCGCACGATCAAGGTACGGGGCACGGACGCCTGTTCCCGCATCCTGCCGGTCGGTGCGCGCGACCGGATGCGCGGCCTGTTCCGTACCCTGGCGACATGCGCACGCGCCCCACTCTGAGCTGGACTCCCACCGAGGATTCGCCACCGGGCACCACGGATCTCGAGCCGGTCGCCGATGCACTGGCCACCGGTGGTGTGCTGGTACTCAGCGGGGCGGGCATCTCCACGGAGTCCGGCATCCCCGACTACCGGGGCGAGGGCGGGAGTCTGAGCCGGCACACCCCCATGACGTACCAGGACTTCACCGCGAGCGCCCAGGCCCGGCGCAGGTACTGGGCGCGCAGCCACCTCGGCTGGCGCGCCTTCGGCCGGGCCCGCCCCAACGCCGGGCACCGGGCCGTGGCCGCGTTCGGGCGGCACGGCCTCCTCTCGGGTCTGATCACCCAGAACGTGGACGGCCTGCACCAGGCAGCCGGCAGTGAGGGTGTCGTGGACCTCCATGGACGTCTGGACCGGGTCGTCTGCCTTTCCTGCGGCGCCTTCAGCCCGCGCCGCCAACTCGCCCGGCGGCTGGAAGAGGCCAATCCGGGCTTCGAACCGGTGACCGCGGGAATCAACCCGGACGGTGACGCCGACCTCACCGACGAACAGGTCGGGGACTTCCACGTGGTGCCCTGCACGGTCTGCGGCGGCATCCTCAAACCGGATGTGGTGTTCTTCGGCGAAGCCGTTCCGCCGCAGCGGGTCGAGCACTGCCGCACGCTGGTCCGTGAAGCGGCCTCGCTGCTGGTCCTGGGCTCCTCGCTGACGGTGATGTCCGGGCTCCGGTTCGTCCGTCAGGCCGCCCAGGCCGGGAAGCCGGTGCTGATCGTCAACCGGGATCCGACGCGGGGCGACCGCCACGCCCTCACCCGGGTCACGCTCCCGCTGGGGACGGCCCTCACCACCGTGGCCGGCCTGCTGGGCGTCGCCTGCGCCCCTGGATGATCCACCGGACGCCCTCCGGTTCCTTCCGCCGGAGCACCGCGACGTCTCCCTGCTCGTCGTCGGCGACGGCCCGCTGCCACTGCGGTGGGCATCGGCTGCACCTGGACCGCGGCCTGCCGATCGGCGAACCGTGGGTGCCGGGTTCGGCCTGCGACCACCTGCTGATCGGCCGAGAAGGACCTGGCGCCGGCGGAGGCGTCCGGGATCACCCCGGGCGGGCCGCCGATGAGCGAGGCCGACTGGTCGAGACCTGGGGCCACACGCTACGACGTAGCGCTGTGGCGGAGCCCGTCGAGGAGCAGGTCGAGGAGGCGGCCGGCCCGTCCGCGTTGGGCGGGGGCGCTGGTGATCAGTGCGACGCCGGAGAGGCTGAGGCCTACGTCGATGGGCTCGATGTCGGAGCGCAGGAGCCCGGCGTCGGCGCCGGCGTGCAGCAAGGTGCCGACCGCGGTGCTGAGCCTGTCCAGGGTTTGGGCGAAGGGGTCCGCGCCTGAGGCGACCGCGGCCCGCAGGGCGTCTGCCATGCCCTGCTTGGTGGCCAGGTAGTCGATGAACCGGTCCATCCACAGGCGCATGGCCCTGTCCGGCGGGTTGTCGGCCAGCAGTTCGGCGGCGCTGTCGCAGACGCGGGCGAGCTCGTTGCGGTAGGCCGCCTCGATGAGCGCCTCGCGGGTGGGGAAGTGGCGGTAGAGCGTGGCCGAGCCGACGCCCGCAGCCTTGGCGATCGTGTCGATCGGGACGTCCGCTCCCTTCTCGGAGAAGGCGCGTACGGCCGCTTCGAGGATGCGCTCCCGGTTGCGGCGGGCATCGGCGCGCAACGGGCTCGGTCGGGTGGTCAAGGCTGCTCCCTTCGTCGGGTGATTCAGTCTAACTGGACAACCGGGGAATTCCCCAGTTACCGTTGCGACGAACCGGGGAGTTCCCCGGTTACTGGGTGGCGCCAGTTGCTCTTGATGAGGAGAACCCTTGATGACCAGCGAGAAGACGGTTCTGATCACCGGCACGTCCTCCGGTATCGGCCTGGCCACGGCCGTCGCCGCCGCACGCCGCGGCTGGCGTGTCGTCGCCACCATGCGCGACACCGCCAAGGCGGGCGCACTGCGCGCGGCGGCGCAGGAGGCCGGGGTGGCCGTCGAGGTCCGCGCGCTGGATGTGACCGACCCGGCCTCGGTCGCAGCCTGCTTGGCCGGTCTCGACCGGCTCGAGGCGCTGGTCAACAACGCCGGCGCGGGCCACCTCGGCACGCTGGAGCAGGAGAGCATCGAGGAGGTACGCGCCGTGATGGAGGTCAACTTCTTCGGCGTCCTGAACGTCACCAAGGCGGCGCTGCCCCTGCTGCGGGTGAGCAAGGGCCGCGTGGTGACCGTGACCAGTGTGGGCGGCGTGATCGGCCAGCCGTTCAACGAGGCGTATTGTGCGGCCAAGTTCGCCGTCGAGGGCTTTATGGAGTCCCTCGCCCCGGTAGCGGCGACGGCCGACGTGGCCGTCAGCGTGGTCGAGCCGGGCGCCGTGGCCAGTGAGTTCGTCAGCAACGTGGGCGGCCGCGACACAGCGCCGGAGCAGGCCGGTCCGTACGCGCCCGCGCTGAGGGCCTACCTGGCCCGTACCCGTGACGCCTTCGCCACCGCGCAGACGCCACAGGGCGCGGCAGCAAGCATCGTCGAACTGCTGGAGGCCCAGAAGCCCGCCTTCCGGGTCCAGACCTCCGAGGCCGCACGCGCGTTCACCGCCGTGAAACTCACGGACGGTGACGGCTCGGCCGTCCAGGCGCTCACCACCGCGTGGATCGCCTAGAGCTCAGCGCACAGAGAAGACGATGTGCGACTGTGATACGGGCGGTCGCCCAGCCTTCCTCCGACCGGCCGGTGATCTCGACCACGGTCGCGTCGGTCCTGCGGCCGTGGTCGCGGAGGTACGCCAACGCCTGGTATTCCTGGCCAGCTTTCCACCCCATGAAGCCGGCGAAGGTGCCCAAGATCAGAAAAGCACCGGCAATCGAACAGCCGCTCGTAAGGTCACCCAGCGCCCTCTGCACGACCTCGGCTGAGAGCCTCGACGACAGACAGCTCAAGGTCCCGGCGTCCAGAAGGACGCCGGGACCCTGCGTGCTCACACCGGATGGCTACTTCATGGCTGCCAGGGCCCCGTCGACGCCCGCGGTGGGGGAGCCGAGGCCGGTGACGGTGTCGTAGCCGGGGCCGGCTGTGCACTCCGCGCCGCATCGGCCGTTGGAGCCGGCGGTGATGTCTCGCAGGTAGCTGCTGCCGAGCGCGTAGACATCGGTGTGCGCCGTGTCACCGTCCGGACCGTCGGAAGCCAGGTGCGGCTTGCCGGCGGCGGCCCGGAGCTGGTCGGCCGAGGCGATGATCGCACCCCAGATCGGGGCGGACAGGCTGGTGCCGCCCACCTTGAACCACATGGAGTGGGAGGCGCCGCCGTACGTCATCGTCAGGTAGACCGGCACGCCGGTGGCGGGGTCGGCCACGAAGCTGACGTCCGGTGTGGCCCTGAGTGGCGAGGGCTGCACGCCGTCCTGGTAGGCCGGGCGAGGCTCGAAGTAGCTCAGGCCGCCGCCGGTGGACCTCCACGCCGTCTCGTCGATGGTGTTGCCGTCGGCGTCCAGTCGGAGGTTGGTGCCGCCGATGGCCAGGGCGTAGGGGTTGGTGGCGGAGTAGCTGCCGGGGTAGCCGAAGTCTCCGGTGGACTGGACGCAGACCGCGTCGGCCAGCTTGCAGTGGCCGTCGTAGAAGGCCTCCTCGGAGAACTCGCCGGCGCCCCAGCTGTTGCTGACCGCGGCCGGGTGCAGCGCCGCGGCCACGTCTTGGGCCCGGGACAGCGCTGCCATGGTCGGATCCTTGGCCTCGACCAGGACGATCTTGGCGTGCGGGGCCGCCGAGTGCGCCCACTCGATGTCCAGCGCCGCCTCCTCGTTCCAGCCGGTGTCCACGTCCGGCTGGGTACCGTCCGCGTAGACCTGCTGGAAGTCGAAGCAGTCCTCGCCCGTGCCGGCCGTATCGCAGGTCTGCGGCAGGTTGAAGTGCGCGGCGAAGTGGTTCAGGTCCGCCTTCGCCGTCGGGTAGTGGTACGCGTCGACGATCGCGATCGTCTGGCCCGTGCCGTCACCCTTGAGGCCCAGGCGTGCCTGGATCTGCTGCGGGGTGTAGCCGGGGGCGACCTCCTGGACGTTGTCCTGGCCCGCGCTCAGCCTCTTGGCTGCCGGAGCCTTCGACTGGATCTCGATGGGGACCGAGGCCGTGCCGATCGGCATGCCGAGGTCCTTCAGCGGGCTCGCGCTGCGCATCCGGTCGCCGTTGAACTGACCCGCCTTGGCGGCGGTCTGCGGGGCCGCGGCCGACGTGTCGCCGTTCGGAGGAGTCGGAATCCGAGTGGGCTCGTCCTCGGAGAGCTTGTAGGTGGTCAGGCCGTGCGGGAAGTAGTCGATGTCGTTGACGGCGTCACCGATCGACTGCGCCGCGATGTTCAGAGCCCGCCAGTCGAGCGCGAGACCGATCAGGTCGTCACCGGGGCCGTCGCCCAGCGCCGCTGTTTTCACCTGGCTCGCCCCCAGGGCGAAGTCCGTCGCGCTCTCGCGGAGGAAGCCGTCGTTGTCCGCGAAGGGAGTGTCGTAGGACCACAGTTTCTGGTAGGCACCGACGAACGCCTCGGTTCCGCCGACGGATCTGGCGAACACTGCGGAGTGGAAGCCGAGGAAGGTGGGTACGTCGTAGGGCTCACCGCCGTTCGCCGGGTACACGAAGTCGTTGAACTCGCGCATCTCGACCAGGCCGGTCTTCTTGGACGCGACGAAGCCCTGCGACG
Source organism: Streptomyces sp. PTL18 (assembly GCF_059510295.1). Taxonomy (NCBI): domain Bacteria; kingdom Bacillati; phylum Actinomycetota; class Actinomycetes; order Kitasatosporales; family Streptomycetaceae; genus Streptomyces; species Streptomyces sp. PTL18. The sequence goes on from NZ_JCAJZO010000032.1 coordinate 24,771, forward strand.
TTCCGGGGCTGTCGTAGTTCTTGATCACCGCGCCGGAGCGCGCATCGAGGATCTGGACCAGGTGGCGGTAGTTCCTGAAATCGCCGGTGTAGGCGAAGGCGACACCGTGCCCGTTGGCGCCCGGGATGTTCGGGTCGGCCAGGGCGGGGTTGGTCGGCACGATCGCGACGGCATCAGAACCGGTCGGGGTCTCGGTCCAGTTCGGGATGCCGGTGGCGGCGTCCAGGCTGACCGCCGTCGGCGCCGGGTCGGTGGCCTGCGTGGGCAGGCCGATGCCGTGGTGTGTGCCGCCGTACTCGAAGAACAGGTGTCCGGCGCCGTCCGTGGTGACGCTGGAGAAGACCAGGCTCTTGCCCGCCGTCCCCTTCGGCCGGTACGTCCACAGCATCTTGCCCTGCTCGCTGTATGCGGTCAGGCTGCTGCCCGGGACGACGATCTCGGATCCGCCGCGGCCGTCGCCCACGACCGTGAGCGAAGCGGCGTAGCCGCCGGTGTGCACGTTCGCGCGTACCTCACCGCTGTGCGTGTCCAGTAGGGCGAAGCCGTGGTCGGTCGCGGCCACCACGGAGTCGCCGGTCGCGTCCTTGCCGGGGTTCGGCAGGAGGCGCAGGGCGTGCACCGAGCTGTCGACGGTGGCCCGCCACAGAACGGTCGGCGCCGCCTTCTTCAGGGTTCTGCCGTCGACGGCGAAGACACCACGGCTCTGGCCGGCGACGACCAGGTCCTTGCTCCCGTCCCGGTTCACGTCCGTGGCGACGGCCGTGTACGGGTCGCCGGCCAGGGGAATGGCGTGCGACGCACCGCTGTGGGGGTTGACCGTGTAGGCGGTGTCGTCATAGCCGACGGTGAGGAGTCCGCCCTGGTACCGGGTGAGCGTGTCGCCGGAGACGGCGCCGTCCTTTCGCCAGTCGAGTCGACCGCTCGCGGCGTTCAGTCCGATGAGCTGGGTGTGCTCGGGACCCGCGGGGGTGGCGGCGGTGGCGGTCGTCGGGTCGGACAGCGAGGCGAACACCTCGCTGCCCTTCGCGTCGGAGGCCAGCTCCATGGTCGGGGCGTTCGGTCCGCCGATCGTGGATGCCGTGGTGTACGACCAGAGGATGTGGCCCTGAGCGTCCCAGCCGGAGATGGTGCTCTGGCCGTCGGACATGTCGGCGTCGATGCCGAGCTCCGCGACAGCGAACCGGGGCCGGCCGTCTCTGGCGTTCGGCAGGACGTGGAAGGCCTCCGGCACGGTGCCCTCACGAGAGGCGAGCACCGCACGCTCACCGCTGTGCGCATCGATCGCGGTCAGGTCCCAGCGCACCTTGTCGAACGGGTCGTTCTGCTCGACCACCAGAACACGGTCCGCGCCCGGATCCTTCACCAGCATGCGCGGGTAGCCGGGAGTCTTGGTGTGCGCCATGACGCTGCCGTCGGAGGTCTCGAGCACCAGCACGTTGCCGTCCGCCGGGCGCGGGCTTCCCAGGTCCATCGGGGTGTCGGACCACGACGCGGCGATCCGGCCGCTTCCCATCGTCGTCAGATCGCCCCAGTACGCCCAGGGCGCGTGCGTCGAGTAGGTCCAGTCGGCGGTCCCGGTGAGCTTGCCGTCACCGGCGTGGCCGAAGCTGTAGGCGGTCAGATTGCTGCGGCTGTCGCCCTGTTCGGGTACCGGATCGCCGCCCCAGTCCGGGCCGACCGTGTTGGCGACGATCAGCTTTCCGTCCTGGAACAGCATGGTGCCGACGTAGCCGGGAACCAGCTTGCTCCACGCCGTCTTCCCGCTACGGCCGTCCAGGACGGTGACGAAGGTGCCGTAGTCCACCTTCGAACCGGGTGAGGAGAACGGCCGGAACGGCCAGTCGCCCACCGCGTAGGCGACGGCGACGTCCTGGACACCGTCGCCGTCGAAGTCGCCCGTCACGTACGGCTGCTTGCCGGTGGCCGACATCTGGTACGGGTTGTAGCCGGCATAGAGGCTCGGCAGATACGGGTAGGGCTGGAACCAGTTGTCGGGGGTCACCTGCCAGTCCTTGTACAAGGAGGTGGCTCCGCGGCTCCACACCTGCCTGCCCTGGGCGTCGTACCGGGCGACGGTCCCGCCGCTGAAGACGCCCACCCAGTCCTTGGTGCCGCCGAGCGCCAGGCTCTCGGCGAAGCCACGGGCGGTCTCCCACCGACCGGTCCGCTGGAAACCCGGGGCGACGGACGAGGACGAGGTGTCCGTGTGCTCGCCCGGGCCGGCCGGCACGCTCGGCTTCGTGCCCGGCAGCACCGGGGCGGCAGCCGCGGGCCCCTCCTGGGCGGCGACCTGCCCGGGCGTGCCGTCGATCCGGGGTTCGTACCGCCTGCTGAGCCTCTCGATCGCGGCGGCGGTCAGCCGGACGCTCTTCGCGCCCTGCTGAGGGACCGCCTGAGCCGACGGTGTGACCAGCAGGCCGGCGGCGAGCCCCAGCACGGTGGCGACCATGCCGGAGCGTATGCCCTTTCCACGCATTCTCAAGTGACCACGCGCCTCTCGTGTGGGAGCAGGGCGGTTGTGTCGAAGAAGCACTGGTGAACCGCCCTGCGGGGGATGCCGGTACTGTTCCAGCGAGCCCGGCTCACCGGGAGACGAACGGCTGGCCGATACCGGTCAGCAGCCGGTAGCGGCCATGCGCCGCCTCGGCCGGGACATACATGAGGAGGCGAACCTGTGCTGGAGTCCCTGGGTCTGGACGATGCGACCGAGCGCACCTACCGCCATCTGCTGGCTTCGCCGCCACTGACCGCGACCGAAATGGCCAGGCATCAGTCCTGCGGCACGGCACAGGCCCGCCGCATGCTCGACGACCTGGTCGCGGCGGGCCTCGCGGTCCCCTCGGCGGGACGACCCACCCGCTACGCCCCGCTGGATCCGCGCATCGGCCTGGCCGCTCTGATCCGCGCCCGCCGTCTGGAGCTGGAGCGCGCGGAGGCCGCGCTGGACGCCTACGGCGCCGAGTTCAACGAACGCAAGCTCAACTCCGATCCGAGTGGGCTGGTCGAGATCATCGAGGGGCCGACCGCGATCACCGACTGGTTGACCGCGCTGATGGCGGGCGCCGAGCACGAGGTGCTGTGCTTCGACACCCCGCCCTACCTCACGGCTGACGCGAGTGCGTTGCAGTCCGAGGAGGAGCTGCTGGCCCGTGGCGTGCGGGCACGGGCGGTCTACTCGAGCCAGGTGCTGGCCATCCCCGAACGCGCGGAACTGCTCCAGCACCTCGTGCTCCGCGGGGAGCAGGCCCGGGTGCTGCCCCATGTGCCCCTGAAAATGCTGGTCTTCGACCGCCGCGATGCCATCGTTCCGCTCACCGCCGGCGTCGACGGCCTGCGCAGTACGGCCGCCCTGGTCCACCGGTCACCGCTGTGCGACGCCCTGGTCGACCTCTTCGAGGCGAGTTGGCAGCAGGCCACGCCCGTCTTCGGCAGCGCGGCCCGGGAGACGGACGACCATCCCGACCTCAGCGAGGCGGAGCGTGCTCTGCTCCACTTGCTCCACGCCGGACTGAAGGACGAGACCATAGCCCGCCAACTCGGCCTCAGCGAACGCACCCTGCGCCGCCGGATCACCGACCTGACCGTCCGCCTCGGGGCGACGAGCCGGTTCCAGGCGGGCGCGCAGGCAGTTCGCCGCGGGTGGCTCTGATCCCCGTCCGGGATGGTTGACAGCGCCGGGAGCGCCCGGTAGACGGCGGCCGGGGCCTCCGCAACTCGTCGTCTCGCACGCCTGCTCTTCGCCCCTCTGCGTACGTCTGCGATACGGCCGATGTCGCTGATGTCCTCCTGAGCGAGCTCGTCGGCGGACGCCGTCATCGGCAGCCCGTTCACGCAGACGACGTGCAGCAGCGGCACGTACTGCTGCCACCACAGCCGCTCCGCCGCCGCGAGATCGGATGCGCCGCCCTCGCGCTTGAGATCGGCCAGCACACGGGGAACCTCCGCCAACACGCGTGCGGGATGAAGCTGCGCAGCCTGCCGTACCGCATCCCGTCGAGGATCGAGGACGGCCGGCCGCGGAACACCGTCGCGTGCGTCAGGACCCTGTTGGGGGACCTACGCTCCCGTCATGTACAGCCTCCATGCCCGCCCCCGACCGACGACCGGTGTCGGCTTCCGCCTCGGGGCAGGTTTTCCCAGAGACGGGACCTTGGCACGACCAGGCTGTCAGCAGGATGGGCCATTATTGATGGGGCTATTTGCGGTGCCTGGGAGCCCCGGCGGTGCCGCGGAACCCTGCGGGACGGACCACCGTCGGGCCGGCGGAGGCCGGCACATTCCGCGCTCAGGCGGTCGCTCAGGCCGTGCCGAGCGGATTGAGCACGGCGAACCGCCAGCAGCCGTCGACGCCTCGGCACGCGACGTTGGCGGTGGTGCCGGTCGGGGCGACACGCTCGCCGTTGGGAGCGGTGACTTCGAGGGTCCAGTCGGTGACCAGCAGCGCGGCCTCGGCGCCGACCAGGGTGTGCCGGGGGATGTTGGTGAGCCGTCCACGGGCGGCGACGGTCCCGCTGATCTCCCGGCGCAGCGCCTCGTGACCGGTAATGACCTCGCCGGCCGGCGTGCGCATGGTGGCTCCAGGGGTGAACAGGGCCAGCACGCCCTCGACGTCACCGCCGTTCAGGGCATCCTGGAACGCGCCGGGCAGGAGTGCGGGATCGGTGATCGCAGTCTTCACAGTGGTGGGTCCTTCTCTGGTGTGTGCGCAACGGGGCAGGGATGTACGAGCGCGCCGCGGGCTCAGCGGCGCAGGCCCTGGTACGCGGCGACGCCTCCACGATCCCCGCCAAGGGCCTCTCGCGACGAGGTAGAGTCGGGACCTGTCATGGTCGAAGTTGGACAACGCGACGTCATCGACATCGCCTACCTCAATCCCGACCGCCCGCGGCTGGGCATCGAGGTGCTGACGTTCGACGTCCTGCGCCGCCGCCTGAAAAGGGCCGTCGCCCGCACCGCGAGCCGACCGGACTTCCATCAACTGCTCCTCGTGCGAGGCGGCGAGGCAACCATGACGGTCGATTTCGCCCCCCAGCCCTGCGCACCGGGCAGACTGCTGCATCTGCGGCCCGGTCAGGTCCAGCGGTTCCCGGCCGATGCGGAGGGCCGCCTGGCGGAACTGGATGCCGTGCTGGTGCTGTTCACCGCCGCCTTCCCACCGCGCCTGCCTCAGCTCGCGTCCCTCCTCGACGGCTTCGGCCCGCCCGGCTGGACGCTCTCCCCGGGCAACCATCAGGTCCTCGACCGGGCCCTGTCCGAGATCGCGGCCGAGTACCACACCCTTGAGGACCGCCGGGAGGACACGGACGCCGACCTCACCGTCCCACTGCTGCGCCAGCTCCTCGGAGCGGTGCTGCTGCGTCTGGCTCGGCTGCCCCATCCGGACCATGCCGCCTCGGCGAGGGCTGGCGGCGAGGTCTTCCGTGCCTTCCGGTACGAGCTGGAGCGCTCCTTCGCCGCCACCCGCTCCGTACAGAGGTACGCCACCCAACTCGGTTACTCACCACGCACCCTGACCCGGTCCTGCCAGGCCGCCACCGGCCGCACCGCCAAAGAACTCATCGACGCCCGCGTTGCTCTGGAGGCGCAGCGCCTGCTCGTTCACACCGATCTGCCAGTCGCCGCGATCGGCCGGATGCTCGGATTCTCCGAACCCGCCAACTTCGGGAAGTTCTTCACCCGCGAGACCGGCGACACCCCCGGCGGCTTCCGCACCCGCCGGCGCTAGTACTCCAGTCCGGTTTTCGTGATCAGGATGGTGTTGCCCTCCGGAAGGCCGAACGTCAGGTCGGATTCCCGCCGGCTTCCGGCGCTGGTGCCCGCAATGCTCAACGTCATGAAGCGACTTGAAGGAAACGTGGCGTTGATCACGGGCGGCAGCCGGGGCATCGGTGCCGCTGTGGCGTTACGGCTGGCCGAAGAAGGCGCCGACGTCGTCCTGACCTATGAGAGCAGCACGGAACGCGCCACCGAGGTGGTGGAGCAGATCAAGGCCAGAGGGCGCCGGGCACTGGCCATCCAGGCCGACAGCGCCGTCCCTGAGGCACTCACCGCCGCGGTGGACGAGGCCGCCGCGATGTTCGGCAGACTCGACATCCTGGTCAATAACGCCGGCGTCTTCCTCGTTGGCCCACTCGAAGACCTGGGACCGGCAGAGATCGATCGCACCCTGGCGGTGAACGTCCGGGCGCCGTTCGCAGCGTCCCAGGCGGCAGTGCGTCACATGGGCCAGGGCGGCCGCATCATCAGCATCGGCAGCAATGTCGCCGAACGCGCGGTCTTCCCCGGGCTGGCGCTGTACTCGATGAGCAAGACGGCTCTGGTCGGGATGACGAAGGGCCTGGCCCGGGAATTCGGTCCGCGTGGAGTCACCGCCAATCTGGTGCATCCCGGCCCCACCGACACGGATACCAACCCCGCTGACGGGCCGAACGCCGAAGTGATCGCCGGCTTCACGGCTCTGGGCCGCTATGCGGGAGCGGCCGAGATCGCGGCCACCGTCGCCCACCTGGCAAGTGCGGACGGCTCGTACATCACCGGAGCCTCGATCCATGTCGACGGCGGTTTCACCGCCTGACACGCGAACGACTCCGCAACCACGCTGAGGCCCAGCCCGCAGGAGGGAAGGCCACGCGTGATCATCGGGGGTTGTGTGGACTCCTGAAGATCGTGCGGTGGCCGCGGGCCATAGCGTAGACCCTGCCCGCTGGCGGGCGACGTTCGACCAGGTCATGGCCCGGATCGCGGGCAGGTTCAGACGGGTTGAGCCCCGGGCCGCAGCCCGCGCTCACCTGCGCGGGCTGCTGTCGAGCGTCGAACGGAAGAACCGCTGACGTATGGCCGAACAGGCCGGTCATACGCGGCCCGGGCCGATGCAGCGCCTGCTGCGCCGCGGTCCGGATGCCCTGACCACCGATCCCGCACAGGGCGCGCAGGACCGCGTCGACCCGCTCCCATCTGGCGATCGGCTCCCCGCGCGGGAGTCGGCGGATCGACTCCTGCTGACGGGAGAGGCATCGGTCATGGACCGGGTGGTCGCAGCGACGCGGGCGGGTGCAGGACGGCCGGGCTGGCGGCAGTGGAAGAACAGCTCTGCCACGAACGCTCGCCTGGTTCCGCGCTGCCCGGTGGCCGGTCGGCACCGGCCGCTCTCGGCTGCTGCGCAGCGACTTGACCTTGGTGCGGTTCGGGCCGTACTGGATCAGCCGGTCCGGTGGGGTCGGCCGCGTCTCATGCCCCGGCGCCGCTCGGCCTCGCGTCGTTCCACGACTGCGATCCACCTGTCGATCGGGACGAGGGCTGCCGTTGCCCGCTGAACCACCACGCGGCGGGCGAACCGGAGAAAGGACCGGCCGCGATGAGGCAAGCCATCAAGCCATAAGCGGGCGCGCGACCCGAAACCAATCGGCGACTGAATGTCGTCGACATCTAGCTGCTCATTGTCTGATTCCTCGCGCAATACACTGGCTGCGCCGTGCTTGTTCAACTGCAGACGGCCAGGTCGAAAAATGAAGGATCTGGCGCATACGCGTGCACGCCTGCCGGCGTTCTTTCTGTATAAGATGGGCATGCAATGGCGAACGGAGGGAGAGAGCGTGGCTGAGCGTCGTACTGCGCGCCGAGCAGCTGACCTTGCGCGTGAGGGGCTTCTGGATGAGCGCCGATTGTCCTCTGTCGACGATGTGGCCAAGGAATTTTCCATGGCCGTAACACCGGAGCTGATGGACCTCATTGACCGCGACAATGTCACAGATCCCATCGCCCGGCAATTCATCCCCACGGAGAATGAATTATTGACGACCCCCGAGGAATTAGCCGATCCCATCGGCGACAATTCGTTCGAGGCTGTTCCTGGAATCGTTCACCGCTATCCCGACCGCGTGCTGCTCAAGCCGCTCCACGTCTGCCCGGTCTATTGCCGATTCTGCTTCCGTCGGGAGAAGGTGGGGCCCGGGGCTGAACACCTGTCCCGAGATCAGCTGCGGGGGGCCTTGAACTACATCCGAGACCGTGCGGAGATTTGGGAAGTCATCCTGACCGGGGGTGACCCTCTCATCATGCATCCCGACCGGATACGGCACCTGGTCGAGGCGCTGGCCGAGATCGAGCACGTCGGCATCATGCGGGTGCATACCCGTGTCCCAGTGGCCGACTCCGCACGTGTGTCGGCGGAGATGGTCGGGGCTCTGGAGGCGGGCAAGACGGTGTACGTGGTGGTGCACTGCAACCATCCCCGCGAGTTGACCGCAGAGGCCGAAGCCGCCATCGCACGGCTTGTCGACGCCGGCATCCCCGTGTTGAGCCAGAGCGTTCTTCTGCGAGGTGTGAACGACGATCCTGCGACTTTGGAACAACTTCTGCGATCGCTCGTCCGGGCCCGCGTGAAGCTGTACTACCTTCACCATGGTGATCTCGCGCGAGGCACAAGCCACTTCCGAACCTCGATCGAAGAGGGCCAGGCCTTGATGCGTGCCCTGCGGGGCCGCGTGTCCGGGGTCTGCCAGCCCACGTACGTGCTCGACATCCCGGGGGGTAAGGGAAAGGTACCGATCGGTCCCTCGTACATCGAAGCAGTCGGCGACAACACCTACCGGGTACAGGACTACCAAGGAAACGTGCACGCCTATCCACCCATCTACAGGAGCGAGCAGTCGCCGAGCTCGACGTCCGGCCCAGAGCATCACTGACGGGCGGAGGATGACCGGAATTCTGTTGGCGCTCGGGGCCGCACTGCTCTACGGTACGGGCGAGTTCATCGGTGGCATCGCTTCGCGTCACAGAGGCGCCGTGAACGTCCTGCTCATGAACCTCCCCGTAGGACTCGTGCTGCTGGTCACTGCGGCGACCTGGGTGCACGGCACTCCCTCGCCCCGGGGCCTGATCTGGGGTTTCGCTTCCGGCCTGGCCGGCGGTATCGGTCTCCTGGCTTTTTACCGAGCCCTGGCCCTGGGCCCCATGACCGTCGTCTCACCCGTCTCGGCGCTCGTCGCCGCCGGCCTTCCGGTCATTGCGGGCGTGCTGATGGGAGAGCGCCTGACGATGCGGCGCTTGTTCGGTGTCCTGCTGTGCGGGACGGCCTTGCTCTGCGTCAACTTGAAAGTCGGGCGGCCAGTTGATCCCGATTCGTCATCCATGGCGCGACGCAGCCCTCGCAAATGGGCCGGCGGACCCGGACTCGCCATGATATCCGGCGTGGGTTTCGGAATTTTCTTCGTCTTGCTGAGCGCATCAGGAAATGACAGCGAGCTGTGGCCATTGGTGACATCACGTTGCGCCAACCTGGTCGTCATGCTGAGCGCCATCGCTACTATTGCGTGGAATCGCAAGCGCATCTCCTGCGCTGTTTCCGACGTCGGCCCGCCCCTTGCCTCAGGAAACAGCGCGATCACACTCGCTCTCACCGCAGGAATCCTCGACACAGGAGCGAACATTCTGTACTTCCTGGGGGTGCGAGCCGGGATGCTCAGCATCGCGGCCGTGCTCACATCCCTCTATCCCGCGGTGACCGTCACTCTCGCCCACTTCATCCATCGAGAACATCTGAGCTCCCTGCAGCAAACCGGACTCGTGGTCGCGGCTATCGGCGTAACACTCGTCAGCCTGCGCTGACGCGAGGAATCTGCGTCAGCAGCACGCGAAGAGCTCGGTGAACTCGACGTCCTCGCTGTCCTCGGCGCCTGTGCGGGGCGGCTGCCAGGGCCGCCCCGCACCAAGTGCTTGTCTTCGAGTCGGGCCTCACGCGGGGGCGGAAGGCCCTGAGCAGGGCGTCCCTGGTGTGAGGCGCGACGAACACAGGTATGAGCGAGCCCCGCAGTCCCTCCCGTGACACCGGGGCCTGGTCGTGCCACAGGCCCGCCGGCGCGCTCCGGTACCGCGCATTCGGCTCTCGCGCACTGTCCTGGACTGTTACACGCTCATGAGCGTCTGCGGCACGGCTCATGCTCCGCGATGGCCATCATCGATCGCCAAGGAGGTGCGGGTGAGGCCGGTTGGCCGGGCGACCCCGCACCACGGACGAACGGGGAAACGGGAGCCGGCCATGAGCCTTCGATCAAGTTCACTGCTTGTCCGCGCGGCGGGAGCCGCGGCGCTGTGCACGGCGTTGTCCGCCTGCGGAGGAGGCAACGCGGACTCCGCGGGAAGCGGCGGCGCCTCGGGCGGCGGCGCGAAGCCCACACCGCTGCGGAGCCTGTCCGCCCAGGACCGGCAGGAGAAGCTGCGCGTCAGGGCGGACGCGGTCGCTGCGTGCATGCACAAGCAGGGATCCAGTACGTGGCAGCCGTTCCACCGCAGCAGGAAAGCACCAAGTCACCGACGACCTACAGCGAGATGAAGGCGTTCCGCACGAAGTACGGCTTCGGCGTTTTCGCCGGCTACGTGTATCCCAATGATCCGCGTCTCGATGGCGCCTCCAGCACGTACAAGGATCCCAACGACGACATCGTCGCCAAGCTCTCGCCCGACCAGAAGCAGGCCTATGACAAGGCGCTCCGCGGGAACAGGTCCGGTAAGGACTCCGAGGACCCGAAGTCGTGCGACGGCCAGGGAGACAAGGCGGCCGGGCTCACGCATCCGCCGGCCGCCGACTTGCAGAAGCTCAACGGGCTGTACCAACGCCAGTTCCAGGAGTTCAACACTGATCCGCAGCTGGTGGCCGCCGCGCGGACGTACGCCTCCTGCCTGCGCGGCAAGGGCTACGTCGTGAACGACACCCGCCCCAACTCGGTCGAGCACGTCGTGGCGGAGCCCTTCTACCAGAAGCGGGTGCAGCTGTCCGACTCCTTCAGCCGGCGGCTGGATGCGGGCACGGCCCAGCCGCTGCTGAACGACGAGATCAAAGCGGCCCTGGATGATCTGAAGTGCGGCAAGGACTACTTCCCGCTGGCCAACGCCAAGAGGAAGAAGCAGGCCGAAGCGCTGGCCGACATCCCGGGCACCAAGGACTACGACGAGAAGCACGGACTGTAGCGGCCATGGCAACGACGAAGAAAGTGCTGCTCTGCGTGGTGTCCGGCGTCGTGGTCCTGGGCGTGGTGGGCTGGGCAGTGGGCAGCCAGGTGCAGTCCCCCGCGGACGCGGCCGCGGCTCACCGGCCGCCCGCGGCCTCACTGATCACCGCGGGCGTGGAGAAACGTGTTCTGACCAGCACCGTGGTCACTCAGGGGACGGTCGGCTACGCCGCCGCCCGCCCGCTCAACTTCGCCGGAACGGTCGCGCCGTCCCAGGGCGCCGGCTCGCAACCGCTGGTGACAAAGGGGGCGCAGACGGGCAGTATCACCGAAGGTTCGGTGCTGCTGGAGGTAAGCGGTCGGCCGGTCCTGGTGCTCAAGGGAAACGTGCCGATGTACCGCACGCTGGCTCGCGGGTCCACCGGCGACGACGTCCGGCAGCTGCAGCAGGGGCTCACGGACATCGGCTTCCCCACCCCGGTGACCGGCACCTACGGCACGGCGACCGAACGGGCCGTGTCCCTGTGGTACGCGAGCCACCACTACACCCCCGCCACGGCCTCCGAGCAGCCCGGCTCCCCCGACGGCGGCCGGCAGCCGTCCGCCGCCGCCACGGCCCGGGCAACTCCGTCACCGGCCACCGCGGCCCGAGCCACCGCATCGGCCACCGCCGCGACCGCAGTGACCGTACCCTCGGGGGAGCTCATTTTCCTTCCCGACCTGCCGGCCCGGCTCACCGACGTATCCGCCTCGGTCGGAGCGCCGGCCACTGGGAAGATCGGCTCGGTCTCCAGCTCCGCACTGCAGGTCCAGGCGCAGGTACCGACACCCGACGCCCAGTTGTTCAAGGCAGGAGCCAAGGCCACAATCCAGACCTCGGACGGAAGGCAGTTCCCCGCCACCGTGACGGCCCTGGGCGTGGCCGCCGCTTCCAAGAACCCGGCATCCGGCACCGGTGGCGCGAGCACGTCTCGCGTCCCGGCCTCCGGTGGTACGGGGCCCGGTGGCGCGTCAGCCGGCGGAGCGGACGGCGCCACCTCCGAGGGCGGCAGCACGCAGGCGACCACGTCGATGCTCGTGGTGCCGCAGAAACCCGGTGCACTCGCCTCCTACAACGGCCAGTCAGTCAAGATCACAGTGCAGGTCGGTTCCACGGGGGGCCAGGTGCTGGTCGTTCCGGCATCGGCGCTGTCCACCAAGGCCGACGGCAAGTCCTGGGTCCGCGTCGCCCGCGGCAACGGGCAGAGCACCGATGTGGCGGTCACCCCCGGCCTGACGGTGTCGGGCGACGTGCAGGTGACCCCCGCGCGGAAAGGCGCACTCAACCCCGGTGACCAGGTCGTCATCGGCACCGGTCAGGAGGGCCGTTCGTGACTGCGTCCCCGGCGACCGGCGCCCGCCACGAGGTGATCAGGCTGGAAGGGATCAGCCGTACCTTCTCCTCCGAACCCCCGGTCCACGCACTGCGCGATGTCAATCTGACGGTCCGTTCGGGTGACTACCTCGCCGTGGTCGGACCTTCCGGCTCGGGCAAGTCCACCCTGCTCAACACGCTCGGTCTGCTGGACCGGCCGACCAGCGGTAGCTACCTGCTGGACGGAGTGGAGACCACCGCCCTTGGGGACGTGGCCAGAACGTGGCTGCGTGGCAGCCGGATCGGATTCGTCTTCCAGTCCTTCCACCTGCTGGCCCACCGCACCGTCGAGGAGAACGTCATGCTCGGTGAGGTCTACCGGCGGGCGGACCGGGCCACCCGCAGAGAGCGCGCGGTCGAGACGCTGGAGCGGGTCGGGGTGGGCCACCGGGTCGGTTTCCGCCCCGACCGGCTCTCCGGTGGCGAGCGCCAACGGGTGGCCATCGCCCGGGCACTGCTGGGCGGTCCCTCGCTGCTGCTGTGCGACGAACCCACCGGCAACCTCGACACCGCCAACACCGCCTCCATGCTGGACCTGTTCGACGAGCTCCAGGAGCAGGGCACCACACTGCTGGTCATCACCCACGACACCGTGGTGAGCCGGCGGGCCCGGCGGCGGGTGAGGATCCAGGACGGCCTTCTCACCGAGACCGTCCAGACAGCTGAGACAGCCGAGACCGTGCAGATGGCGCAGATCGCGCAGGCGGCACAGAACCGGCAGGCGGCGCCGACCGCGGACACCACCGAGACCGTGCAGACCGCGCAGGCGGCACAGAACCGGCAGGCCGCGAACACCGCGGACACCGCCGAGAGCGCCCGGACAACGCCCGTCCTGCGCACCGGAGACGGCCGGTGAGCGCCCGACGCCCGGGAAAGGGGCGCCCACGGTCCGAGCGACCGCGCATGCACTGGCGCGACCTGGGAAGCGAGGCGCTGGCGGGGGTACTGGCCCGCCCCGTCCGCTCGGCGCTGACGACGCTGGGCACAGTGCTCGGTATCACCACCCTGGTCATCACGCTCGGTGTCGGCGCCACCGCCGGCAACCAGATCAGCGGCACGTTCAGCGCGGCGGAGGCCACTCGGCTCATCGCCACCATTCCCGAGGAGTCCCAGCCGCACGACCCCGCCGCACCGCCGGTGGTGTCCTGGGACGCCCTGCCACAGCTCACCAGGTTGAACGGCGTCGTCGCCGCCGCTGCCCTGGCCCAGCCCTCCCACACGTCCAACGAACCGGTCCGCTCCAACAACCTGATCGACCCGATGGGCGCCGACGCTGAGACCCTGCCGGTGGTCGCGGCCGGCACGGCCCTGCCGGAAGCTGCCCAGGGCCGCGTGCTGCAGGGCCGCTTCTTCGACGCGGGCGACGACCAGCGGGCCGACCGGGTCGCAGTGCTCGGCGAGCGGGCCGCGCGACAGCTGGGCATCTACCGGCTCAACGGCCTCCCGGCCGTCTTCATCGGCAACGACGCCTTTCTCGTGATCGGCATCCTGGGGGACATCCAGCGGCCCGACGCCGCGACGCTGGCATCCTCGGTCATCCTGCCCCCCAGGACGGCCGCGCAGCGGTTCGGGATCTCGCGGGTCACCACCGTGCTCGTCACCACCCGGCTCGGCGCAGCGCCGCTGATCGCCCGTCAGGCACCCCTGGCCCTCTCGCCGGGCAGCTCGGAGAAAGTGCAGGTGCTGGCACCGCCGGACCCGGCGAAACTCCGCGCCGGTGTGGAGCACGACGTCAACGGCCTGTTCGTGATCCTCGGACTGGTCTCACTCGTGGTCGGCGCCATCGGCATCGCCAACGTCACTTTGGTGACGGTGATGGAACGCGTCGGCGAGATCGGTCTGCGTCGGTCGCTGGGAGCCTCCCGGCGGCACATCGCCGCCCAGTTCCTGGCGGAGTCGACAATGATCGGCCTCATCGGCGGGATCATCGGCGCGAGCTTCGGCATCCTGGCAGTCGTCGGCGTCAGCCTCGTCCAGGACTGGACACCCGTGCTGGACATGCGACTGGCCCTGGGGGCACCGGTGTCCGGAGCACTGGTCGGCCTGGTGGCCGGTCTCCACCCCTCGCTCCGCGCGGCGCGGCTGGAGCCGGCGGAGGCACTGCGTGCCGGCACATGAAGGCGGCCACCCGGTCATGAGCGGGCCCGGGCAGCGTGCCCATTGTGTAACAGCCCTTTTCCCGTCCACCAGTTCGAGCCAAACGCACGTGATACTTCCCCCCATGGCAAGGGTGCTGCTGATCGAGGACAACCGGTCGATGCGCGAGGGCCTGCTTCTCGCTCTGCGCAGACTGGGCCACGAGGTGCAGGCCGCGGCATCGGGCGAGGAAGGCCTGTCGGTGCTTCCCGGCTTCAGGCCCGATGCCGTCGTCCTGGACCTGATGCTTCCGGGAATGCACGGCCACGAGGTCTGCCATCGGATCAGGGCATGCTCACCGGCCGCCATCGTCATGGCCACCGCGTGCGGACAGGACCAGGACATCGTGCTGGGACTGGAAGCCGGCGCGGACGACTACGTGGTCAAACCGGTCACCGCCCGGGTACTGGACGCACGCCTGCGGGCAGTACTGCGCCGGGTCGACGCAACCGGCGACACGTCGCCCAAGCCAGCGGAGGTTTACGGGCAGTTGCAGATCGACCGGGCGGGATGCCAGGTGTGGCTCGCCGGACAGCCCGTCGAATTGGCCTATATGGAGCTGCGTCTGCTGCTGGAACTGTCCGCGGCCCCCGGCCGTGTCTTCAGCCCCCAGCAGTTGCTCGAATCCGTCTGGGAACACAGCCACTACGCAGACCCACGACTGGTGATCGCATGCGTCTCCAGACTGCGCAAGCAGATTGAGGACCCGTCCGGCGCACAGCGCTACATCCACACCGTCCGCGGCTTCGGTTACCGGTTCGGCCTGCGGTGAGGCGGCCGCTACGCGCGTTCCCGTACGGCCTGCGGACGCGAATGGTCCTGGCGTTCGTACTGGTCGCGGTGGCCGGCACGCTGGCCACCACCGTCCTCACCCTGCGCGAGGCACGGGCGACCGTCCTGCACGACGCCCAGGACACCGTGGTCAAGGAGTTCCGCAAGCAGGTGGACTCCGCCGCCACCGAACTCTCCTTCCCACCCGACCAGCACGAACTCACCCGATTCGCCGCACGCGTCGCGGCCGGCGGCAGCTCACGCACCTGGCGCGTCCTGGCACAATACGACCACATCACCGCCAGCGCACCCACCGACCCCTCCCCGCTGATCGGCAAAGAACTGCGCGACAGCGCGACCAGCCCACCCTTCACCGGCAGCTACCAGCGAATCGTCCACAACGGCGAACCGCTGCTCACCGTCGCGCTCAGCGTGAGCTACGCCGGCTCCTCCGCCAACACCCCCTCAGGGCTCACGGTCTACCTGGTCACCTCCCTCAAGGCCGAGCAGCACACCCTGGGCACCCTGTGGTGGTCCGCGCAGCGCGGCGCCGTACCCGCCGTGCTGCTGGCCCTGCTCCTCGCCCTTCTCCTCGCCCGGGGCGTCCTGCGTCCCGTCCGCGATCTCGGCATCGCCGCCCAGCAACTCGGCGCCGGCCGCCTCGACGTCCGCCTGTCCGTCTCCGGCGGCCACGAACTCGCCGACCTCGCCCACACGTTCAACAACACCGCGGCAGCCCTGCAGGCCACCGTCAGCGAACTACGCAGGATGGAGGAGAACGCCCGCCGCTTCGCCGCCGACGTCTCCCACGAACTGCGCACTCCGCTGGCCGCGATGTCGGTCGTCACCGATGTCCTCGTCGACGACATGCCCGGCCTCCTGCCCGACAGCGCCGTCGCGGTGGGACTGATCGTCGACGAGACCGCCAAACTCGCCCGCCTCGTGGAAGACCTCATGGAGATCACCCGATTCGACGCCGGCACCGCAGACCTCCACCTGCACGACGTCGACGTCGCCGAACTCGTCCTCAAGGCCCTCAGAGGACGCAACTGGCAAAACGACCTGACAGTTCAGTTGCAACCCGGCGTACGCGCCCGCCTCGACGCCCGCCGGATCGACGTGGTGATCGCCAACCTGGTCGGCAACGCCCTGCACCACGGCCAACCTCCCATCCGGATCCGCACCCAGGCCACAGCCGAGCACATCCTCTTCGAGGTCAGCGACCACGGCCCCGGGCTTGCCCCCGACGTACTGCCGCACGTCTTCGAACGCTTCTACAAGGCCGACTCCGCCCGCAGCCCCTCCGAAGGAAGCGGCCTCGGGCTGTCCATCAGCGCCGAGAACGTACGCCTGCACGGCGGAACCATCACAGCCGGCAACAACCCCGACGCAGGAGCCGCCTTCCAGGTCACCCTCCCCCGCAACCCCACCACCGAGAACGGGCACCTCCCATGACCATCCGCCACGCCCTCCTCCTGCTGCCTCTCGCCGCCACCGCCACCGGATGCACCGTCGGCCCAAGCGGACTCACCGTCCTGGACAAACCAGCCACCGGCATCACAACCACCGCCAGCCTGTACTTCCTCGGCCCCGCCGGGCCCACCCCCGTGGTACGGCGCACCGCAGGCCCGACAACCCCCGAAGCCGCCATCAACACCCTGTTCGCCGGCCCCCTGCCCAGCGAACAGGCCCGCGGACTCGGCACCGAAGTCCCCACCACACCCGCACTCGTACACGCCGGGACCGCTCCCGGCAAAGTAGACCTGACCCTTCCCATGGACGTAAGCGCACTCTCCTCACTCGCCATCAGCCAAATCGTCTGCACCGCCGTCAGCGCCCAGCAATCCACCGACCCCGCCCCCCACATCATCCGGGTCGTCCTCGACGGTGGCGGCGAACTCCTCGGCCCCCTCTACTGCACCGGCTCCCCTCCACATGCCACCCGCACCCCTCCACCCGCAACCCGACCTTGACACCTCACCCGCCGGACACACACCGATCTGATCGCCGGTCGCGTCCGCATGCTCAACCGGCTCCGCGACGTGCTCACCGGGATGTTCCCGGCTCTGGAACGGGCCTTCGACCACACCGGTCACAAAGGCGCGCTCACCCTGCTCACCTACCGCCAAACCCCGGCCGCCATACGCCGCCACGGCCAAGTCCGCGACAGACGCCGCCTCACCGCCCGGCTCAGGGCTCGGAATGTCCGCAACCCCGACGCAGTCGCCGCTGCCGTCCTCCAAGCCGCCAGCCTCTGTTTGTCGAGCCGCGACTGCTGTGCTTGAGGCAGGGGCGCCGACAGCGGTGCTCGCTCGAATTGATCTCGTGGATTCGGCGGGCGAGGTAACGCTTCAGGCGCCCGATGATCTCCGCTTCCCTCGGCCTTCGGCGGTCCGTCGTTGCGGGTGGGCGCGGGTCTCGGGGTGCCGGCGGACACGGGTGGGGACGACACGGAACAAGGTGGTGTCGGCTTGACGGTTGCCGCCGCGGTCGAGCCGACGCCGTTGGGCCTTGCCCGAAGACATCTCCACGGAGCCGGCCCCGCGCAGGGCGGCGAACTCCGCTTCGTGAGCCAGGCGGTCGGGGTTGCCGCCGGCCGCGATCAGCAGGGTGCCGGCGGAGTCCTGGCCGACGCCGAACAGGTCGCCGGCTCCTCGAGGCTGAGACGGTGCGGCTCTGCCCGGACCCGGGCGGCGGTCGGCTCGGTGAAACGGCGGTGCGCGACCGGCCCCGAACGGGCCGAGGACCGGCGGCAACTGCCGCCAGGTGCAGCCCGTCGTGGCCACGAAGGCGACGCGGGCCCGTGACCTCCGGTCGAGACGTCAGGGTGCTCGTCCGGAGGTCACGGGAGTTCGTGCGACGAACGGTGGTGATCACGCCCCGGGACGTCGGACCGGTCAGGTCGCAGAACGGCGTGCCGCGAGGTCGTCGAGGATGGCGGCGGTGGCAGTGGCCCCGAACCGCTCGGCCCCGGCCTCCACCATCTCCAGCAGCCGGTCGAGCGTGCGCACACCGCCGGCCGCCTTCACCTTCATGTGGGCCGGGACATGAGCCCGCATCAGGCGCACGTCCTCCAGGGTGGCTCCGCCAGGCGCGAACCCGGTGGAGGTCTTCACGTAGTCGGCGCCCGCCCGGGTGCTCAGGTGGCAGGCCCGGATCTTCTCGTCGTCCGCCAGATAGGCGTTCTCGAAGATCACCTTGACCACGGCGTTGCCGTCCGCGGCCCGCACGACGCCGTGGATGTCGTCGGCCACGACGGTGTCCTCCCCACCGCGCAAGCGGCCGATGTTGAGCACCATGTCGAGCTCCGTCGCACCGTTGGCCAGCGCCTCGGCCGCCTCGGCGACCTTCGTGGACGTGGCGGAGGCACCGTGCGGGAAGCCGACGACGGTGCCCACGCGGACGCCGGTGCCCGAGAGTTCCTTGACCGCCCGGGACACGTCGGACGGCTTCACGCACACCGACGCCACATCGTAGCGGGCGGCGAGCGCGCAGCCTGCGAGCACGTCGTCGGCGGTCAGCTCCGGGCGCAGCAACGAGTGGTCGATCATCTTGGCGACGTGCTGCACTTCCAAGCTGGTGGGATCCACGGGCCCGTCCCTATGGTGAGTGTGGCAAATTTGATCGTTCTTCTGGCGTGAAACCATCTCGTCCGGCCGACGGAGGCAATCGATGGCAGTCCGGGTGCGCGAACCCCCGACGAGAACCGGCTGGGGTCACGCTAGCAAGCAAGCTGTCTATACGTCTAGCAGGCTAGCCCAAAACTGCTGCGGTCGGCCGGGTCGCCTTCTGTAGGTGGAGCCACCTTGTGACACCTGGCCCCCACTGCAAGTGACCCAGGTCACGCGACAGGGTGCTGCCCTTTTGTTCACATTTCACACCAGATCTCACACTTTCCGCCATCAAGGCTAGTTGACTATACGGCTAGCTGGCATATTCTCTTCATGGAGGCCCCAGTGGGAGCGGATTTCGCGCCCCGGTACTACCAAATCGAGCAGGCGCTTCGAAGGCGAATCGCCGATCAGCAACCTCACGACCCGCTTCCATCGGAGACAGAACTGTGTGCCGAATTCGGGGTAAGTCGGATGACTGCCCGAGCAGCCGTTCAGAAACTCGTCGGCGAAGGCCTGGTGTACCGGGTTTCGGGGCGAGGGACTTTTGTGGCCGAACCACCGACTCACCGCCGCGCGGAGAGCCTGGTGCGCTTCAGTGAGGAAATGCGCCGAAAGGGCCGGAAATCATCGTCCCGTTTGATTTCCGCCACCATTCGCGCGGCTACGGACGAGGAGGTCAATCGGCTTCTTCTGAAGAAGTCGGCGCATGTGGTGGAAATCAACCGTGTGCGGTTGGCCGACGACGTTCCAACCGCGTTGGAACGCGCCCTGTTCTCGGGCGAGCTATCCAGCCTCGTGCACGTTGATTTCGCCGTCGCCTCCATGCACGAGGCGCTTGTCTCCCTGGGCCGGATCCCCACCCGCGGCCACTCCTCCATCAGGGCGGACGTCGCCGACGAGATCCAGGCCGGATACCTGGACGTCGAGCCGGGAGCCGCCCTCCTCGTCGAGACGCGACTGATCCTCGACCAGGACGGCCGTCCGCTTGAATGGGCTGAATCCCGGTACGTCGGCGACCGGTACGCGCTCGACGTCGCCTTCCAAGTCGACTCGCCGGATTCCCCATCCCGGACCTCCAGCGGTTCCTGAGAACGTGTCCGCGGGGGACGGTCGGCTTTCTCGCTCCCGCCGGACACGTCACGTCACGGGAAACCATAAAGCGCAGCGACGGCGATGGGGCCTTCTCTATGCCAGTTTCATGTGAACACTTGAAGGAGTGCTGTGTACGCCTACCTCATGAACGCGCCCGGTGAGCTGGAGCGCGCCATCGCCCCCGACCCGGAACACGGCCCCGACGAGATCCTGCTCCACACTGAAGCGGTCTCCATATGCTCCACCGACGTCTCCTACTTCCGGGGGCACCTTTTCCCCGACACCTGGCCCGTCATCCCGGGGCATGAATACGTCGGCCGGGTCGTCGAGGTGGGCCGCAATCTCCGTGGCTCGGTGAGCGTCGGCGACAGAGTCACCTACTGGGGGCAGACCGATTTCGGCGGCATGGCGGAGTACCGTGCGTTACGTCCGATCTTTCCCGGGAGTCTCGGCTTGGAGACGTCCTGGTACACCCACCGCAACTTCTACGACGCCGACCAGGCTGCCGCAGTCGTGCTGCCGCCGAGCGTCCCCTCGGACCTCGCCTCGGTGATCGAACCCCTCACCTCGGTGCTGCGCTCCCTGCTGCTCAACCCGCCCCGCCCGGGCGACACCTGCGTCGTCCTCGGTTGCGGTCCCAGCGCGCTGCTGGCTGTTCAGGTCCTGGACCGCTACCTCGGTGCCGGCTCCATCGTCGCCCTGGACCGCAACGACGCCCGGCTGGCCACCGTCCTGCGCCACGGCGCCTCGCTCGCCTTCAACACCGATACCCAGGGCTCCGAACTGGACGCCCTGGCCCGAGACCACCACGACCAGTACGCCGACTACGTCTTCGACGCTCTCCCCCACATCGGCGCACCTGCCCCGGGAACAGGCAAGGACATCCGTGAGCAGGCCATGGGCCTGCTGCGGCCGGGAGGCTCCTACGTCATCTACGGCGCCACCGCCGTCCCCCAGCGGATCAACACCTGGATGATCCTCGCCAAGGGGCTCAAGCTGCTGTCGACGCCCTTCGACGTCAGGGCCTTCCCGATGGCCCGGTCAGCGAACATCACCGGCATCGCCCTGCGCCTCGTCGAGACAGGACTGGTGGACCCTCGCCCCCTCGTCACCTCCCGTGTCGCCCTCGACGACGAGACCGGGGTCCGGCAGGCGTTCACCGGCTACGGCGACGGCGCCTCGATGAAGACCTCCATGCTCGCCCCCGAGGTGCTGCTGGCGTACATGGAGCGCGAGGCCCGAACGGCGGTCACCGCCCAGACCCTCACGGAACCCGCGGGTACCGCCCGGTGACCGCGGCAGGCCTGAGCGGACCACCGGTACGGCATTCCGTCTTCGTCCGAGACCGGCTGACCGGCATGGCGTACGGAGGACTGGCCACCTACGCCTACACGCTCTACGCCCTTGGCCCGCTGCTGCCGCTCCTGCGGCAGGACCTGCGGTTCGGCTACGCGGTGATGAGCCTGCACTCCACAGCCTTCGCGGCAGGCGCGGTCCTCACCAACCCCCTCTTCGAACGCCTGAGTACGCGCCTCGGCCATCGCACCCTTTTCTGGGCGTCGACCGTCGGCCTCGTCGCCGGCGGGCTGCTGCTGGCCACCGGAGCCTCCGTGGCCGTCACGCTCACGGCCGCGGCCGTGGCAGGCATCGGCGGTTCCCTGCTCCAGACCACCGTGCTCGCCGTGCTCGCCGAGCACCATCGGCATGGCCCCCTCCGGGATCGTGCCCTGGTCGAGGCCAATGCGGGTGCGAGCGCGACCGCACTCGCCGCGCCTGTCGTCATCGCCGGCCTGCAGGCCACGAACACCGCCTGGAACTGGAGCCTGGTCCTGCCTCTCGCCGCGGCCGTCACCATGTACGCGGTCTTCCGCCGCGAACCGCTGCGGCCCCGCGCCCACGACCCCGCACCCAGCACCGCGGTCCCGGACGCGGCCCCCCGGCTTCCCGCGGCGTTCTGGATCCTCGCCGCGCTGTGCGGCGTGGTCGTAGGCGCCGAGTTCTGCCTCGTCTTCTACGGATCACCACAACTCACCACGGTCGTCGGCCTGACCACCGGTCAAGCCGCCACATCCATGGGCCTGTTCTATGCCGGCGAACTGCTCGGCCGCCTCGCCGGAAGCAGCCTCACCGCAACCGGCGCTCCCCGGCGGTCGACGCCCCGGCTGGTGGTCGCCGCTCTGGCCCTCAGCGCCGCGGGATTCCTGGCGCTGGTGACCACCAGCGTCACCTGGGTGGCTCTCGCGGGACTGTTCCTCAGCGGCCTCGGCATGGCCAACCTCTTCCCGCTCACCCTCTCCCTGGCGGTCAGCGGCGCACCGGGACAGGCCGACCGGGCCACCGCCCGCGTCCAGCTCCTCGTCGGTGCCGCCATCATGCTCGCGCCTCTGCTGCTCGGCTCCCTGTCCGACCTGCTCGGCGTGCGGACCGCGTTCGGCGCAGCGGGGCTGCTCATACCGCTGGCCGCCCTGCTCCTCGCCCTCGGACACCGCACGGTGTCACCCGAACCTCAAGGAATCGGATAACGATGCTCACCGGCATCAGCACGGACATCGCCCGCGAAACCTTACGCAGGAACCACCGGAGCGGTTTCTCCCGAACCGCCCAGCGACCCTACGACTACACCTGTCCTTCCCCGGAAACCTACCCGTTCCAGTGGGCCTGGGACAGCAGCTACCACGCCATCGCGCTCACCCACGTGGACACCCGCCGCGCCCGCGACGAGATCCGCTGCCTGCTGAGCGCCGCCACGCCCACCGGATTCCTGCCGCACATGGTGCTGTGGCAGGACGACCTGCGCGCCACGGCCACCGCCGACTTCAGGATCGACCTGTGGCAAGGCTGGCGGTCCGTCACCATCGCCCCGCCCGTCGTCGCCCGCGCCGCGGAACGCGTGTACCAGGCGACCGGAGACGAACTGTGGCTGAGCCGGGTGCTGCCTGCTCTCCTGGGGTTCTTCGCCTGGCTCAGGAAACACCGCACCAGCCCGGCGACCGGTCTGCTGGAGATCTACCAGCCGGACGAATCGGGCCTCGACTGCAGTCCCAAGTACGACACCGCGCTCGGTATCGACGGCCTCCCCGACCACGCCGTCCACGACGCCTGGCACACCGCCATGCGCGGCCTCATCGCCTCCTACTCCTCCACGGACCGCTCCCCGGAGACACCACTGCGTGGACTCGGCCGATTCGCCTGGAACGACGTCCTGGTCAACACCATCTACGCCGACGGTCTGGCCTGTCTGGCCCGGCTGGCCCGGGCTGCCCGGATGCCCGAGCAGACGGCCTCCCGGCTCGCGGAGCAGTCCGCGGCCGTCGGCGCAGCGCTCGTGCGGCACTGCTGGGACGACAACGCCGGCGTCTTCCACGACCTCGACCTCATATCGGGCACCCGTGTCGCTGTGCTCACCGCCAGTTCGCTCTTCCCCATCCTCCTCGACTCCGTCCCCCGACACCTCGCCGAACGCGTTATCGAACAACACCTCCTGAACGAAAAGGAGTTCTGGCGGCCCTATCCGGTGCCCAGTGTCGCCGCCAGCGAGCCCTCGTACGACCCCGACTTCGACACGCAGGCCATCTTCCGGGGCTCGAGCTGGGTCAACCTCAACTGGTACCTGTACTGGGGACTCCGAAAGCGTGGCTACCACGCCGAAGCCGGCGACCTCGCCCGGCGCACACGCGCGCTCGTCGCCGCGTCCGGGACCCGGGAGTGCTACGGCCCGGAGGACACCGCCGGGCACGGCGCGCGCTCCTTCGGCTGGAGCACGCTCGTGCTCGACCTGTCGGCGGCGCGGAGCGACCCGGCAGCCGCCGAGCCCGGCGCAACACCGGAACGTGCGCCGGTGACAGCGGACGAGGAGAGCTGACCATGGCCAACTGGGGTTTCCTGGGCGCCGGCTCGATCGCCCGCTCCTCCCTCGCCCCCGCCGTACGCGCCGCCCGGGGAGCGGTCCTGCAAGCGGTGGCCTCCGGCGACCACGTCCGCGCCCAGGCTCTCCGCCCAGAACGGGTATACCGGTCGTACCACGACCTGCTCCGCGACCCGGACGTCGACATCGTCTACATCGCCCTGCACAACAGCGCCCACCTCGAGTGGACCCTGCGCGCCCTGGACGCGGGCAAACACGTCCTGTGCGAGAAGCCACTGGGCCTGTCCGCAGCCGAAGTCGACACCATGATCGATACAGCCCGCGGGGCCGGCCGACTCCTCGTCGAAGCCGCCTGGAACCGCTGGCACCCGCGCACGCGCGACCTGGAGGCCATGATCGACAGCGGTGCCATCGGCACCGTCCGGACCGTCGCCGCCCGTTTCGACGGGCTGGAACCCGCCACAGGCAACTACCGGCTGGATCCCGCCCTTGGCGGCGGCGCCCTGTACGACGTCGGCTACTACGCCGTCTCCGCCGCCCTCGCAGCCTTCGGATGGTGCGCGCCCCGGGTGGTGTGGGCGAAGCAGCAGCAGTGGCACCGCGGCTCTGCCGACTCCGCCACCGAGTTCCTGCTGGAGTTCCCCGGCCGGGGTACGGCGGAGATCCGCTGTTCCCTCGTCGGCAGGATGGCGGAGAATCTCACCGTCACCGGAACGTCGGGCACCCTGAGCCTGTCGACCCCGGCCTTCTGTGCCGGTACCAGCCCCGTCCGTCTCCTCTCCGACAAGGAGCGGCGGGACCGCTCCTACCCGTCAGTCGACCCCTACCGGTTGATGGTGGAGGCGATGGACTCGGCCGTCGACAGCCGGGGAGACCCCTACCTGGTGCCCCCGCAGCAGTCCCGCCTGATCGCCGCCACCATCGACGCCGTCCGCGAGACCCTGCCGGCGAACACCCTCACCGAGCCACCAAAGGCCCCGGCCGACTGACCAGCGACGCGACCCCGCCGCCGCTCCACTTGGTCCACCTCCAAGGGCACCCCTACAGTCTTCGTCAAGCAGATGTGACGGCTCGGACCTGGCAAGGAGCGTCGTCACGGAACACGGCCGACAAGACGTCGACCCTCCATCCAGCAAACGCGATGACCGCTGCCACCGGGTGCCTGCCTCCCTGCACTTGTCGTCGTGGCAAACGTGGGACTCCGGCTGCTTGAGCGAGGCGAATACCGCGAGGAAAAGGCACGCCTGAGGCGCCTGTTGCCGCGCCAGGCGGAATGCCCGCCACGCATGGACAAGCCCAAGGCCCCGGTGACCGAGGCCAGGCCGGCACAGGCGGCCAGGCCCTCGGCAGCGAGGTCGTCGTCGAACCCGACGACCACCGGCAACTCGACCGTGCTTCCATCGGTCGGATCGGTCGGATCCAGGGGACGGAGCGTATGCGGCATCGAGCGGACCGCGTCAGCGACAACCCAAGCGCCTCGCGCCTCCGTCCTCGCCTCCCCCCGACAGAAGTCGGCGATCCGACACCGGCATTCCCCTCCCCCCGCTCCCACCACCGGGACCCGGCCGGAAAGCGACACCATGACCAACCCGCCCCGCACCACCGCCCTCTGGCGCTCCACCGGCCCGAAGGAGTACATGAACGACTTCGCAGCCCGGCTCGAGAAGACCGGCGAGTTCGTCCAAGCCGTACTCGGCCAGGTCAACCCGGCCCCCTCCACCGGAGCTCCTTCCTCTGTCGAGGCCGCACCTTCCGCGCATGCCGGGTCGTTCGAGCCCCCGGGCCTCCGCCTTCTCGAACGACCTGGCTTCCCAGCAGGTCAACGGCTTGCCATCTGACAGATGCGCTGCGACAGGACACACGTGGACGGTCCGGTGAACCGCAGACGAACGGCGGCCGAACAGCGTTCCCGAGCGGCGGTCATGCAAGCCATCCGTGCTCACCCAACCGGCCCACCTCCAAGCCCCGTTCCGCGCAGGTGGCGAGGATGCGGGGCAGCGCGCCCAGGGCGGAGTGCCAGGCGCCCGGGGCGGAGGTGCAGTCCGAGTCGTGGAGCAGGATGGTGCCACCGCCGTCCAGATCACGTGCCACGGTGCGGTGGACGGACTCCGGGGTGGCGCGCGCCGTCCAGTCCTCGCCCCAGCACGTCCACAGCACCGGCGTGAGACCGAGGCGGCGGGCCGCAAGGTGGGCGGCGGTCGACATGACACCGTACGGCGGCCGGAAGAGTGTGGGCGGTCGTCCGGTGATCGCGGCGACGGTGTCGCGGGCGCGGGCGAAGTCGCCGTGGGTGGCGCGCGGGCCGCGCAGGAGCAGCGGGCGGTGCAGCCAGCCGTGGATGCCGATCTCGTGACCGGCGGCGGCGATTTCGCGGACCAGACCGGGTGAGCGGTGCGCCTGTTCGCCGAGCAGGAAGAACGTGGCGTGCACCCCGTGCGCGGCGAGCAGCCGCAGGAAGTGCGGGGTGGAGCGCGGATCGGGTCCGTCATCGAAGGTCAGGGCCACATGATCGGGGCGGCCTCGGCCCGAGAGGCCGGGCAGGAGGCGGTTGCGCAGCGGTCCGAACGTGGAGACGACGGGCGCGGCGTGAGCGGCGGCGAGCATGGGCAGGGCGGCCAGAGCGAGCGTGCGGAAGTCGCGGGTGGCACTCACGAGTGGTGGCCTTCCGGGCGGGGGTCGTGGTGGCGGACAAGGTCGTCCAGGTCGAGGCTGTGGCCGATGGCGCGCGCCAGCTCCGGGCCGTCGTACGCGGTCGCGATTGCGGTTCCGACGGCGCACCCCCACACGGCGCACGCGGCGGCGACCGTGGTGGCGAGCCGCCGGGGGGCGGCGGACCGACGAGCGGTGGACCGGGGAGTCGGCTGCGGGAGTCCGGTGCGCTGCACGCGTGCTATCTCGGCTGCCGGGCCGTCGTCCGGCGCCCCGGCGAACAACGCCAGCCCCGCCTCGCGCCGACGTGTCCCGAGTGGGCCGTCGATCAGGTCGTGCAGTACGGCCTTGAGGTCGGCCGGGTCACGGATCCAGACGGCTACGCCTGCTTCGTCCAGGGCGGCGGCGTTGGTCAGGCCGTGTCCGGGTATGCAGCGGTAACTGGCGACCGGCAGACCCGCGGCGAACGCCTCCAGGGAGGTGAGCCCTCCGGCGTTCTGGACGAGCACGTCAGCGGCGTGCATCAGGCCGGGCATGTCGTCCACCCAACCGTAGACGTGTTCGATACCGTCGGCGCGCAGCCGCTCAGCGAGGGCCTTGTTCCGTCCGCAGACGACGACCGGGACAGCGGCGCCACATTCCCGAACCTCCAGTGCCGCCTTCCGGAGTGGTCCGACACCCCAGGACCCCGCGACCAACAGGGCGAGCGGAGTGTGCGGAGGGAGCCCGAACCCGGCCCGCGCCCGGCCGCGTTCCTCTTCGTCGCAGGGTCTGAACCGCGGGCCGGTGACCGGTCCGCACACCCGTACGTCCCGGGCGCCGGCGGCCCGTGCCTGGGCGGCGGGCACGGCGTGGGCCGCGAGGTGGACGTCCACGCCGTCCGCCACCCACAGCGGATGCACCGAGAAGTCGGTCAGGTAGGTGAGGACCGGGACGGTCAGCCGCCCCGAGAGGCGCAGGTTGCCCAGCACCCGGCTGGCTCCGGGGTAGGTGGACACAACAGCGCCGGTCCCCGCGGGCAGGGCGCGCAGCACCCGGTCCTCGGCGGATCGCAGCAGTGCCCGCGCCGCCGGGCCGCCGCCTCCGGCACGCTCGGTACCGGCGTAGATGCGCTGGTAGGCCCACGGCGCACGGACGAGCATCCGGTGATAGCTCTCCTGGACGGCCCGGCCGAGCCGGGCCGGCAGCAGGTCCAACAGGTCGTACCGGTCCACGGTGAAGCCGTCCTCGTCAAGACGGCGGGCGAGTTCGGCGGCGGCACCGTCGTGCCCCGCGCCGACACTCGCGGAGATGATCGCAATCCGGAGGGAGGGCATGGTCTCGCTCCGCGGGCGCGGTGCGGCGCCCGCGCGTGCGGGCAGGGGAAGAGTGCGTCCGGCGTGGGGCATGGGCTGGTCCTCCGCCCGTCGGGAGAGCTGGGAACTCTACAAGATGTAGTAGTTGCCTTTCGAAGCCCGGAGCATATCTCCTACAACTAGTAGGAGGTGACCGGGTAGCCTGTTCTGACCAAGCGCGAGGAAGGGCGGACGGTGAGCGACCCGAGGGACGAGGAGCCCCCTGGTGGATCAGGCAGGCGAGCGCGCGGCGAGCTCGAGAGCGATGTGCTGGCCGCGCTCTGGGCCGCCGACGGCCCACTGACCGCCCGCCAGGTCCTCGGGCGGCTTCCGGGCGGCCTGGCGTACACCACCGTCCTGACGACCCTCTCCCGCCTCCACGACAAGGGCATGCTCGTCCGGCACCGCCAGGGCCGCGGATACGCCTACACACCGGTCCGCGACGAGGCCTCACACACGGCCCGGCGCATGCGGTCGCTGCTGGAGGAAGGCTCCGACCGCGAGGCGGTGCTGACCCGCTTCGTTTCCGAACTCTCCGCCCAGGACGAGCAGTTGCTGCACCATCTGCTGTCCGGGCACGACGCACGGGGCGAGGGCTCCGGCGGGGGGCTGTGAGCCGGTGCTGATCAGCGTCTACGTTCCGTTCGGCGTCGCGGCCGTGCTCACGCTGCTCGCGCCGCGTCTGGCGCGGCGGCTCAGCCCGCGTCCCGCCGCCTGGGCCCTGGCCTGCGCCGCACTCGTCACGGCCGGTGGCTGGACCGGATCGCTCGCCTTGCTGGCCTTCACCGGCATCGCGCAGATTCCCCAGGTCGCGGCCGAGGGCCACTGGTCGGTGACCGCGTTGCGCGCCGAGGACCCTGTGTGCCTCGTCGTCGCGGCCATCAGCGCGCTTGCCCTGACCGCAAGCGCCATCTCGCTGGGCGTCACCGCCCTCCGCCAGGTCCGTCAGGTCCTGCGCGTCCGGCGAGAGTGCGCCGGGCTGTCCGGCGACACGGAGCTGGCCGTGCTCGACGAGGACGCTCCCCTGGCGTTCACCCTTCCGGGAACGCCCGGACGGATCGTGGTCTCCCGGGGAATGCTGCGCTGTCTCGGCAACGACGAGCGCCACGCCCTGCTGGCCCACGAGCGCGCCCACCTGCGCGCACGGCACCACCTCTTCCTGCGCCTGTGGCGGCTCGCAGCTGCTGTGAATCCGCTGCTGCGCCCCCTGGCCGACACCGGCGCCTTCGTCCTGGAGCGCTGGGCCGACGAGGAGGCCGCAGCGCAGGTGGGCGACCGGGTGGTCGTCGCCCGTGCGGTGGGGCGCGCCGCCCTCGCGTCCGCGGGCGCATCCCGCCCCGCCCTGCTGGCCGCGACCGGTGGGGAGGTGCCCCAGCGGGTACGGGCCCTGCTGGCGCCGCCTCCGGCGCGCCGAAGCCTGCCCTTCCTGGCCGGTGCCGTCCTGCTGACCGTGTGCTGCGCGAGCCTGGCCAACGCCGCATCCGACAGCGATCGCATGGTCGACAGCGCCAAGCGAGCGCAGTGTGCGGCACTGGTGGAGACCACGGGCGCACTGCCGACGGGTGAGCACCGGCGCGGCTCCGGCGTCTGCGGCCCTCACCACCGGGCCGGGCGCGAGGAACACCGCTCATAGCAGTGCGACGCCTGCCCTCCCCGCCCGCCGGCCCATTGGCCTCGGCGTGGGCCGACGCCTCGTCATGAGCCATCCGATGCGTGCGGCATCCGGGCTGCCGACCGGCAGGAGGTCGGGCCTGGCAGGCTCAGGATGTCGGCCACGGTTGGACGGCGGCGGCCGCGGCGGAAGGGTTGGGCACTTGTTGCATGCGGGTGAGTCTGTTGACGAAGACGATGGCCAGGATTGCTGCCACCGCGTTGAGGAGGTCGCCGAGTTCAGCGAAGGCGACCGCGTGACGCAGGCCGGCGGGGGTGGTGGCCGAGTCGGTGAGGCCGGAGCCGGCCCGGCCGATGACGGCGGAGGTGATGGTCAGGGTCCACCAGGCGGTGACCGGGGCCTTGGACACGGTGCGCCAGGAGCCGTCGGATGTGTTCTGGGCGCTGGCTTGCCAGATCTCGCTTGCGACGCGGTAGGGCAGCCACAGGTTGCCGACGGGGACCAGCCAGGCGCCGATGGTCCACCCACGGGCCATGGTGCACACGTCTTGCGCGAAGTACTCGGCGTTGACGCGCACCCGGTGGAACCAGGCGATGAAGACGACCCCCGTGACCAGAACGGCACCGATCTGGGCCTTCCCGGCCGCGTCGAGGACGCGTGCGTCGTGAACGGCCTGGTCGGTGTGACCGGTCAGCGCACTGCCCAGGTGGCTGTACAGGTCGACACCGGCCCAGACGGCGAAGATGTCCACCGCAGCGGCGACACCGAGCAGTACTGAGACGGCGACAGCCAGACCCCTGACCGAGCGCAGTGCGGGATTGCCGGCGGGTCTGCCGACAGGACTGTAGGACATGACGGAATCCCCCGAAGGAACATCCTCACCCACGAGTGAGGAACCAATGAACGTACGCGCCACCCCGTGGGCCCGGGACGGTCGCAGGACTTCTCCGGCCACCCGAGCACCGGCCGAACAGGTTGCGCTGGTGCCCGGTGATGGTTCCCGCTCGCGTCGCCCGGTCGAGGCGGCGAACGGATAACCCCTGCGGTCCGCCGTTGCCCAGCCCGCTCCGTCCGCCGAACTCCAGCCGGAAGAGGGTGAAAAGCATGACTGCGGCAAGCCGCGACAGGCTCAGGAAAAGTCCTGGGCGCATCACGCCGATCCTACCGGTGAAGAAGTTGTGCTCGAGCACCGCATCTTCGCTTCGGCCCATGCGCCCAGCGAAGCACGGAACGGACCGGAACCTGTCGGTCGCACGGTGGTCCCGCACCCCTGCGACCGCAGGAGCACAGCACATTTCTCCGCGAGGTCCGTGCCCGCACGTCCCCCTCTCTTCTCCTCTTCTCCCGGGTTGAAGATCCTGTAAGGTCCTGCGCGGTCGGTGGCCTGGCTGACCGTGCTCTGCCGCGAGTAGAGAGCGACGGTCCGATGTCGCACCTCATCCCAGTTCACTGCCTGCATGCCCGGCAAGACAGCCGGTCGACCGACAGCGGCGTCGGCCTGGCTCCGGCGCCGGCGTTCACCGCAACAGCCCGTTGACGGAGATCACGGTCTACGGCTGGGTACTAGCCTGGTGCTTTCGTGAAGCGGGCTGTCCGGCAGGTGATCAGCTCAGCAGAAGGCGCCCCTGACCAGCAAGAATCATCCTGGGTGTCGAGAACGGGCCGCTGGCTCCGTCCTCGGTGTACCTGGCCTCGAAGGGCCGCGCAACGCAGAGGGAGTACCGTCATGACGCTTCAGCGGATGGACAACGTCGGCATCGTTGTCGAAGACCTGGACGCCGCCGTCGCCTTCTTCACCGAACTGGGCATGGAGGTCGAAGGCAAGGCACAGATCGAGGGCCTCTTCGCGGATCAGGCCGTCGGACTCGACGGAGTCCGCAGCGACATCGCGATGATGCGGACCCCGGACGGCCACGGCAAGCTGGAGCTCGCTCAGTACCACGCCCCCTCGGCGATCGGCGGCGGATCGCACAACCCGCCGCCGAACACGCTGGGCCTGCACCGGGTCATGTTCGCCGTCGACGACATCGACGACACCATCGCCCGCCTGCGCGCCCATGGCGCCGAACTAATCGGCGAGGTGGCGCAGTACAAGGACATCTACCGCCTTTGCTACCTCCGCGGTCCCTCCGGCATCATCCTCGCCCTGGCCGAACAGATCAGCTGACGGCCCTTCGCGTCCGACCTGCGAGCCGCAGGAACAATCCACTGGACGGATGAGGAAGACAGGCGACGAACGCCCGTCTCATCCACCTCCGGGGCGGGCGGGTGGCATCGCCCCGACGCTGCCTGAGATTGAGTGGGAGAGATGGTGGGCGGCGTCCCGCTCAACCGCAGACAGCGTGATGTTCAGTGTCCAGCCGGGGAGCCAAGACAGCAGGCGACGGGGGCAGGTCGCACTGTTCTGGTTGCGCTGGTGCGGGGAGCCGGCTTGGCTCTCCTGGCTTGTCGGGCGAGTCGGTACTCGTCAGCTTCGCGGATGAGTTCCTGGGAGCGGATGTGGTGCAAGTCGAAGTGCATGCCGCTCGCTCCTCCTGCTGGAGTTCCATGACGTCGGCGACTACGCAACTGACGTTGTCGGGGCCGCCGGCGGCGTTGGCGAGGGCGATGAGTTCGCTGACGGCCTGCTCGGGCTCACGGGTCTCGGAGAGCACTCGGTGGATGTCTTGGGTCGGTACGACGGTCGACAGGCCGTCGGAGCAGAGCAGGTAGCGGTCTTCCCGCCGGGCGTCGTGCAGGCGCATGTCGGGGGTGGTGTCGGCTCCTGGGCCCAGGGCCCTGACCAGCAGCGACCGTTGGGGGTGGGAGGCGGCTTCTTCCGGGCTGAGGCGTCCTTCGTCGACCATCGACTGGACCATGGTGTGGTCGTGGGTGATCTGGAACAGCTCTCCGCCACGCAGGAGGTAGGCGCGGGAGTCGCCGATGTGGACGAGGGCCAGCTGTGATCCAGTCCAGAGCATCGCGGTGAGTGTCGTGCCGGTATCTCCGGATGAAGTGCCCGTCGCGGCGACGTCGTGCACGGCCTGCTTGGCCTGTTCGATGACGTCGTCGAGCGCGTTGAGGAGATTGCCGGCTGGGAGGCCCTCGGTTTCGAGGTGCTTGAGCGCGTCGATGGCGGCCGCGCCGGCAGGGGCTCCTTGGCTTCCGCAGCCGTCGGCGACAGCGAGCAGCCGGGATCCGGCGTAGGCGGTGTCCTGGTTGCTCTCGCGGACAAGCCCCGTGTCGGAAAGGGCGGCGTAGCGGATGTCCAGGGAGTCGGCGGTCGGGGACACGGCTGGGTCCTTCCGTGACAGGTGGTCGATGAGGAAGGCGGCCAGGTCCCGTCGTGCGGCAGTGTCTGCCTCGACCTGGGCCCAGAACGCGCGGACCTCATGGCCCGCCGGGCCCGCATCCAGCGCGCAAACGTGCTGGATGCGGGCCAGCGGCATGCCCAGGCGCCGGAGCCAGGCGACCAGGCGAGCCTGGTCCAATTGGTCCGGTGCGTAGAGACGGTAGCCGGTCACCGGGTCGACGCGTGCAGGGGTCAGCAGACCGAGCTCGTCGTAAAGACGCAGCGCCTTCGGCGACAGCCGGGACGCCTTCGCGAACGCCCCGATGGTCAGCAACCCCATGCTCGCTCCTCCTCATGCCGAGCGCATCACCCGGCCCCACTGATGCTGTGGCCTCCCCCAGGGTGAAGGTCAACCAAGGGACGCGCCGGGACCCGCCCGAGACGGTCCGGGGCCGGTGGTGGCCGTTGCGGACCACCAAGCGGTGCCCACTGTCGTCCCGCTCAGCAGCCAACTCAACTATGTACTGGTTGACTTCGGCCTCCAGTGCGGCGGCCAGCATGCGGCGTGCGCCCTCGCGGACGATCTCGTCGATCAGGGCGCCGGACTCGGTGGAGCCGTCGGCATTCACTACGCTGAGCACGGGCGTGCCTTCCCGACCCGCGCTGCGAACGCGGGCCTACTCGGTGACCATCACAGGATCATTCGGGAAGGTACGCCCTCCGCGTCCCGCCCGGGGCTGATCCACAGGTCTTGAGCATTGCTCCCGGCCGCCCCGTGCGGCCAGACGCCTCGCCTTCGACCACGCCCCTTGCACCTTCGCCGGAACCCGCTCCGGCCCGACTGCCGCCGCGAGTTGACGGCAGTCCATCGCCTGCCCGCGCGTCCCGCTCCTACGGCTACGGCTACGGCTACGGCTACGGCTACGGCTACGGCTACGGCTACGGCTACGGCAAGTAACGGCGCCCTCTGCGCGAGCGCGGCATCGTCCCGAAGATCGCCGGGCGCGGTCAGCTCCATGGCTCGGGCCTGGGCCAGGTGCGACGGGTTGCCGAGTCCGCCACCGCCTGGCTCAAGGGCCCGCGCCGCTTACGGACCCGCGGGGAGACCCCCGACGGCATGCATGACGCCTTCCTCCAGCTCGCCCACTGCAGGGCTCGCCCGCGAGATCCCAGCATCTTGAAAGCTCAGCTCTGGGGGATGCCGAGCGACTGCCATGACGACCAGTCGGTGTGGTCGTTGGGGGTGTTCTGCCGGATGTACTGCATGGTGTGGTCCCCGAAGAGGGCGAAGACCTGGAGCCGGCCTTCTGCGTCCGTGGTGACCGCCGGGTCGCCGGTCATCTCCAGGGTGCCGGAATACAGCGGTGCCCAGGCGGGCACCCATCGACCGTTGGGGGCGGCCTGGGTCTGCCAGATGTGCTGGAGGGTACCGTTGTCCTGGCGGGCGAAGACATCCAGCGTGCCATCGCTGCCAACCCCGACGGCCGGGCAGCCGACGGGGTTGCCGCCGGGAAGCGGGGCCCAACTCGACCAAGTGCTGCTGGGCTTGGTCTGCCAGATGTGTTCGATGGAGCCGCTCGAACCGAGGACGAAGACCTCCAGTTGGCCGGACACGTTCAGCACGACGGTCGGGTCGCCTCCCGCGTCGCCTGTCGGGTTGCCGCCGAGGTCGGCATATTCCCAGCCGTTCACGTGGGGACGCTGGTAGGCGTGCAGCAGGGTGTAGGTGTTGCCTCCCGAGCCATCGTTGCCGCGACAGAATGCCTCGAGCCGGCCGTCGGTGTCCATCAGGACCACTGGCGACCCTGCCACGTCGGGGAACAGCGTTTCCCAGCCGCCGGTCCATTTATTGCTGTTCGGGGAACTTTGCCAGAGGTGGTCGACGTTGCCGCGGGTGTCCGTGACGAAGGCTTCCAGGCGGCCGTCCCAGTTCCTGGCGAGGGCTGGGGTGCTCTGCGGGGCGCCGCCGAGGCCGAGCCAGCGCGACCACGAGCCGTCGGTGTTGCGCGTGATGGTGCGGACCTGGCCGTCGGTGTCGTAGATGAACGCCTGCGGCTGACCGTTCTCGTTCTGGGCCACGGTCGGGACGGCCTGGTGCTGGATGCTGCCGCCGAGCGAACGCCACCCTGACCATTCGTCGCTGCCCGGGGCTGTCTGCCAGTTGTGCTGGAGGGTGCCGTCGGTGCCGAAGGTGAAGACTTCCAGGCAGCCGAAGGTCAGGTTGATCCAGTTGAACGGGGTCTGGAGAAAGGTGACGGCGCTCTTCGTTGTCATGACAATCTCCCATTGCCTCTGGTGACTTGGTGCGTTGGTGCTTGTGCGGGTGTAGGCACCACGACAGCGGCTGCCGGCTGCGGAGGCGGCCGAAGCCGGCATCTCGCGCGTTCGCACGGGTATGGGGCGCTGCGGCGGGAGTCATCTCAGAAGCGGCGGTGTTCTGGCACCCCCGTGCGCGCTTTCGTTCCGGAAGCCCGGTTTCGGGACGCCGTGGGGCGGGGGAAGACACACCAGGCCACGTGCAT
Source organism: Streptomyces sp. PTL18 (assembly GCF_059510295.1). Taxonomy (NCBI): domain Bacteria; kingdom Bacillati; phylum Actinomycetota; class Actinomycetes; order Kitasatosporales; family Streptomycetaceae; genus Streptomyces; species Streptomyces sp. PTL18. The sequence continues at coordinate 59,997 of NZ_JCAJZO010000032.1, forward strand.
GTGCGTGGGTTGGCATTCCCCGAAAGGTCCCTTCACAACGCTACGCCTGATGGCGCTTCCCCGCGCGTTCAGGCCGTAGCCGCGTCGTGGTCGCTCGCGCCGTGAAGAACGGGCGTCCGGCAGCCGTCGACTGCATGTGGGCCTTCGCCGCCCTGCGATCGGCAGAGCCACGTAACCCCCTGCAACCGCCGTCGGGACACCGGTGAATGACACACGGCAGCCCTCCGGAACCTGTCCAACGAGCTCCCGGGCTGCCTCCACCGCTGCCTGCATGCAAGCGCGCACGCTCTACGAATCGAAGTGGGCAAGCCCGCCACCTGGGCTCTCGGCCGCCTGTGCTGGTGGATCATCTTCATGCCGCTCTCCATCACGTGCCGCCGACAAGCCGGCTGACAAGCAGCGTGACGACCACGGCCCACAGCCCCGATTGCCGCGGCATGCCTCCGGAGAAGACACGGGCACCGTGCCGCA
>NZ_JCAJZO010000033.1:0-52503 GCF_059510295.1 Streptomyces sp. PTL18
ACCGCTCCACCAGCAGCAGACCCACACCCTCCGACCAGGCCGTACCGTCCGCACCCTCCGAGAACGCCTTGCACCGCCCGTCCGACGCCAACCCCCGCTGCCGCGAGAACTCCACGAACATCTCCGGACCCGACATGACGGTCACACCACCGGCCAACGCCAGATCACACTCCCCCGCCCGCAACGCCTGCACCGCCAGGTGCAAGGCCACCAGCGACGACGAACACGCCGTGTCCACCGTGACCGCCGGACCCTCCAAACCGAAGGTGTACGCGATCCGACCCGACGCCACGCTCAGGGTCGTGCCGGTGAGGACGTAACCGTCGGACTGTTCGGCGGCGTCACGCAGACGGGCTCCGTAGCCCTGTTCCACGAGGCCGGCGAAGACACCGGTGCGGGAGCCGCGCAGACCGGCCGGGTCGATACCGGCCCGCTCGAAGACCTCCCACGACGTCTCCAGCAGCAACCGCTGCTGCGGGTCCATCGCCAGCGCCTCACGCGGAGAGATCCCGAACAGACCCGCGTCGAACTCGGCGGCGTCGTAGAGGAAGCCGCCTTCGCGGACGTAGGTGTGTCCGGCCCGGCCCGGCTCGGGGTCGTAGAGGCTCTCCAGGTCCCAGCCGCGGTCGGCCGGGAAGGCGCCGATGGCGTCGCCGCCCTCGCTCACCAGCCGCCACAGATCCTCCGGCGAGCTCACCCCGCCCGGGAACCGGCACGCCATGCCGACGATGACCACCGGGTCGTCGCCCGTGGCCGCCCGGGTGCGGACCTCGAGTGCCTTGCGGTCGGTGGCCGGGGAGAGCTGCTCCTCCAGGTGGTCCGCCACCGCTTCCGGTGTGGGGCGGTCGAAGAGCAGGGAGGCCGGCAGGCGCAGTCCGGTCGCGGCCCTGAGCCGGTTGCGCAGATCGACGGAGGTGAGGGAGTCGAAGCCCAGGTCCTTGAACGTGCGGCGGGGTTCGACCTCGTCCGCCGAGTCGTGGCTGAGGATGGCTGCGGCGTGGGTGCGGACCAGGTCCAGCAGGGTCGCGCGGCGCTCTCGCGGAGACAGCCGGTCGAGACGGTCACGCAGCGCGGGGGTCTCGTCCTCGGCACGCTCGATGTGCTCGGCGTGTCGGGTATCGGCGCCGACCGTCCGCGACTCGGCGGGGGTCGCCCCGGGCTGCGGGGCGGTGACCGTGTCGGGCAGCCAGTAGCCGCGGCGGCGGAAGGCGTAGGTGGGCAGGTCGGTGCGGCGGGCGCCGTGCGGGGCGAGGACGGGGGTCCAGTCGACGGGCACACCGGTGGTGTGGAGCGCGGCGAGCGCCTCGAGGAAGGCGCGGGCGCCGGGGCGGTCCTTGCGCAGGGCGGCGACGGCGAGGACGTCGTCGCTGTCCAGGGTCTGCTCGGCGAGGGCGGTCAGGGTGCCGTCGGGGCCGAGTTCGACGAGGTGACGGACGCCCTGGGCCGCCAGGGTGCGGATGCCGTCGGCGTACCGCACGGTGTGGCGGACGTGGCGGGTCCAGTGGTCCGGAGACGTCAGCTCGTCGAGGGTGGCGGTGCGGCCGGTGACGTCGGAGACGATCGGCAGGGCCGGCCGGCCGTAGGTGACGTCGGCGAGCACCGTGCGGAACTCGTCGAGCATGGGGTCCATGAGCGGTGAGTGGAAGGCGTGGCTGACGCGCAGCGCCGTCACCTTGCGGCCGCGGGCTCGGAAGTGGGCCGCGACCTCTTCGACGGCGTCGACGGCACCGGACACGACGACCGCGGCGGGGCCGTTGACCGCTGCGACGCCGAGCCGGTCCTCCCGTCCGGCGAGCAGGGGCAGCACCTCCTCCTCGGTGGCCTGGACGGAGACCATGGCACCGCCCTCGGGGAGCGCCTGCATCAGCCTGCCGCGCGCGACGACGACGCGGCAGGCGTCGGCCAGGGACCACAGGCCCGCCACGTGCGCGGCGGCGACCTCGCCGACGGAGTGCCCGAAGAGCACGTCGGGGCGCACCCCGAAGGACTCGGCGAGGCGGAACAGGGCGACTTCGAGGGCGAACAGCGCGGGCTGGGCGTACTCGGTGCGGTTCAGGCGGCCGGCGTCCTCGCCGAACACGATCTCCCGGAGGCTGAACGGCAGTTCGGCGTCCACCGCGTCGAAGGCGGCGGCGAAGACGGGGTACGTCTCGTACAGCTCGCGGCCCATGCCGAGGCGCTGCGAGCCCTGTCCCGCGAAGAGGAAGGCGGTGCCGCCGGGGAGGGGAGCCGCCGAAGTGGCCCGGGCGGTCGCCGTGCCCTTGGGCGTGGTCGTGGCGGCCGGTTCGAACACTCCGGTGACGAGGTCGGGGGCCGGGGTGCCGGAGGCGAGGGCCGTGAGGCCGCGCAGCAGGTCCTCGCGGTTCGTACCGAGGACGACGGCGCGGTGATCGAAGCGGGTCCTCGTCTCGGCCAGGGAGTAGGCGATGTCGGCCGCGTCGGCGGTGGGGGCGGCCTCCAGGTGGGCGAGCAGCCGCTTGGCCTGGGCGCGCAGCGCCTTGCCCGTGCGGCCGGAGACGATCCAGGGCAGGGGCACACGGCCGGCGTCGGGCGGGGTCGCGCCGATGGCGCCGGGCGCGCCGGTCCCTTCGGCCGTGGCCGTACCGGCCGCCTCCGCCTCGGGCCGTTCCTCCAGCACCACGTGGCAGTTGGTGCCGCCCATGCCGAACGAGCTGACGCCCGCCCGGCGTGGCGTGGTCTCGCCCGGCCACGGCAGGGATGCGGTGGCGACGCGCAGGTTGAGGTCGTCGAGGGGGATGGCGGGGTGGGGGTGCTCGTGGTTGAGGCTGGCGGGGATGCGTCCGTGGCGGAGCGACAGCACGGTCTTCAGCAGTCCGGCGATGCCGGCCGCGCCCTCCAGGTGCCCGATGTTCGTCTTCACCGAGCCGACGAGCAGGGGGCGGCCGTCCGTGCGGGCGTGTCCGACGACCGTGCCGAGGGCGGCGGCCTCGATGGGGTCGCCGAGCCGGGTGCCGGTGCCGTGGAGTTCGACGTACTGGACGTCGGACGGGTCGAGACCGGCGTCGCGGTAGGCGAGGCGCAGGACGTCCTCCTGGGCCTCGCGCAGGGGTGCGGTGAGCCCGTCGCCGCCGCCGTCGTTGTTGGTGGCGCTGCCCCGGATGACACAGTGAATGCGGTCGCCGTCGGCCAGGGCGCGGGCGAGGGGTTTGAGGAGGACGAGGCCGCCGCCCTCGCCGCGCACATAGCCGTTGGCGCGGGCGTCGAAGGTGAAGCAGGCGCCGTCCGGGGAGAGCGCGCCGAAGGCGGCGCAGGCGAGGTCGCTGTCAGGGGCGAGGGTGAGGTTGACGCCGCCGGCGAGGGCGAGTTCGGACTCTCCCCGGCGCAGGCTCTCGCAGGCGAGGTGGACGGCGACGAGCGAGGAGGACTGGCCGGCGTCGACGGTGAGGCTGGGGCCGCGCAGGCCGAGGACGTAGGAGAGGCGGTTGGCGATGATGCCGCGGTTCACACCGCTGAGGGTGTGGCGGCCGACGGCCTCGGGGCCGAGGCGCCGGGCGAGGGCCGCGTAGTCGTCCCAGATGGCGCCGACGAAGACGCCGGTGCGGCTGCCGCGCAGCCGGGCGGGGACGACGGCCGCCTCTTCCAGGGCCTCCCAGCCGAGTTCGAGGACGAGGCGCTGCTGGGGGTCCATCGCTGTGGCCTCGCGCGGCGAGATGCCGAAGAAGCCGGCGTCGAAGCGGTCGACGTGGTCGAGGTAGCCGCCGCGGCGGGGGGTCGCGGGCGTGGCGGGGTCGGGGGCGGCGAGGGAGCCGAGGCGGTCCGCGGGGGTATCCGTGACGGCGCTCTCGCCCTCGGTGAGCAGGCGCCAGAACGCGGCGGGGTCGGGGGCCTGGGGAAAGCGGCAGGACATGCCGACCACGGCGATCGCGTCCCGCGGGGTCGCCGCGCTTTCCCGGGCGGAAGGCGTTCCGGGGAATCGCGCGCCGGGGCCCTCGGATTCCGCCGGGTGGAATTCGGTTCCGCGCAGGGATTCGGTTTCCCCGGTGGACGCCGATTCCCGAACGGACGCGGCACCCTCGACGGATGCGGCTCCCCGACGGGGTACCGACACGTTGTCCCGTGCGTGTGCGTCTTCTGGCGCCACGGCCACTGCCTCCGCCCTACGGATCCAGCTCATTTTCTGGCCGCGTATTCCGGCCGGATCCGACTGCCGCGCCATCCGCGGGACAATCGGTGGTTGCGATGCTTGTCATACTGGCGGCTGCCTGCGGGGGAGTCCCGCGGGCAGCCGTCGATCTAGGGAGACTTCTACTAGTTCGGCGCTGGTCAGCGGCCGTTCGCGATCCCTCGGCGCCTGCGGTGGGCGACCATTTCGAGGCCTCCGCGGGGCTGCAGGGTGAAGTCGCTCGTGACCCGGTCCGGCGGGTTGCCGACGGGCTCGAACTCCCAGTGCCTGCTGAGGGTGGCCAATGCCATGACGCCCTCCATCTGGGCGAAGACGTTGCCGATGCACTGGCGGGGTCCGGCACCGAAGGGCAGGTAGGCCAGCTTGGGGCGGCCGGGGGTCTTGGCGTGCCCGGTGAGCGGGTCGTCCGGGTCGGGTTCGGGCAGGAACCGCTGGGGCGCGAACCGCTCCGGCTCCGGCCACCAGGTGGCGTCGCGGTGCAGAACGTACGGGCTGACCATCAGGACGCTGTTGCGCGGGATGCGGTAGCCGTTGGCCGTGTAGTCCTCCAGGGCGCGCCGTACGAGGACCCAGGCCGGCGGGTACAGGCGCAGTGCCTCGGAGTACACGGCGTCGGTGAACTGCAGTCCGGGCAGGTCGGCGACGGTGGGCAGGCGGTCGCCGAGGACCTCGTCGATCTCGGCGTGCAGCTTCTCGCGGACCTCCGGGTGGGTGCCGAGCAGGTGGTAGGCCCAGGTGAGGGCGCCCGAGGAGGTTTCGTGGCCGGCCATCAGCAGGGTGATGGCCTCGTCGCGCAGCTCGCGGTCGGTGAGGTGTTCGCCGGTGTCGGCGTCGGTGACGGTGAGCAGTACGGACAGCAGGTCCTCGCCGTCGCCGGGCCCCTTGCGGCGTTCCTCGATCATGCCGTAGACGATGTCGTCGACGGCCTTCAGGCCGCGCTTGAACTGGCGGTTGGCGGGCAGCGGCAGGCGCAGCAGGATCTTGCCGAAGGGGCTCAGTTCCCAGCGCAGGGGGCCGCCCTCGCGGGGGAAGGCGGTGCGGATGCGGTCGGCGGCCTCGCTGTCGAGGGAGACGTCGAAGAGGGTGCGGGTCACCATACCGAGGGCGAGTTCGTACATCGCCTCGTGGAAGTTCAACCGCTCGCCGTCGGTGAACCGGGAGGCGGCTTCGTGGGCGATGGTGGCGAACGCGGTGCCGTAGCCGGCGATGCGCTGGCGGTGGAACACGGGCTGGATGAGCCGGCGCTGACGGCGGTGGTAGGTGCCGACGCTGGTCACCAGGCCCTTGCCGAGGACGCGTTCAAGGCTGGAGCCCCAGTCGTCGGGGCCGGGACCGGTCTTCTGGGCGTCCTTGTCGAAGCGTCGGCTGGAGGCGATGATGACGTCCTGGACGACGTCGAAGTCACTGACGAGGAACGCGTCGGTCTTTCCCATGGGGACGCGGACCAGCGGACCGTGCTGGTCTCGCAGGCCGGTCAGGTAGCGCGGGACGTTCCGCACGACCTCGCGCATGTCTTTCAGCCGCATGGGACCGGGCGTGGGAATCGATTCCGTCGGCGCAGGCGACTCGGGAGTTGTTTGAACGTCGGTCACTGATGTCTCCTGGGTCAGCGGAGGGTGACAGTCTCAACGCCGAGCCGGATGCGCAGAGTTCGGCTTTCCGCGGCCGCGGCGGGACGGGCGGGGCGTGTGCACGGGGGGTCGACCTGGCGCCCGACGCTAGCATCGGGGCGCTGCGGGCCCGGCCCGTCGTCGTCGAGGTCTAGGGAATTCCAAAGGGTTGGCCCGATGCGATCGGTCGCCATGGGCCGCGGGCGGGGTCCGCACGTACGCTGACGCGAGTGGCCCGGTTCCGCCGTCCAGGTGGGAGGCGCGGGCCGCCTCGCGGCAATCGTTCGTGTACGGTCCCGTCGGACGGAGAGCACATGACCAGCGGCGGAAGCAGCCTGCCGGACCAGCCGACCCCCGACCGCCCCGCCCGCAGCGGCGACACGTCCCGTGGGCCGTCGGACTCGTCGTCCGGGCCGCCCGTGCTGCTGACCGTCCTCGTGGACTTCGGTGTGCCGATCGGCCTGTACTACGGCCTGACGGCGGCCGGGGTGGGCGATGTGATCGCGCTGACGGCGGGCGCGGTGGTGCCCGCGGCGGCGACGCTGGTGCGGTTCGCGAAGACCCGGCGGGTGGATGTGCTGGGTGTGTTCGTGACGGTCATGCTGGTGCTCAGCATCATCGTGTCGGTGGTCGGCGGCGGCCCACGGCTGCTGCTGGTCCGCGACGGATGGCTGACCGGTGTGGCCGGAGTGGGCTTCCTGGTGTCGCTACGCGGCAGACGGCCGCTGGCGTTCGGATTCTCCCGGCGGCTGCTGGAGCGGCGGGCCATGGGGGGCCGGGACTGGGACGAACTGTGGGGCGAGGAAGCGCAGTTCCGGCGGATCTGGCGGGTCACCACGGTGATCTGGGGCATCGGACTGCTCGTCGACTCGGGCATCCGCACGCTCATGGCGTACACCCTGCCCGTGCACATGGTGCCGGCGCTCAACGGTGTCCAGTACGGCGTGTTCACACTGCTGATGCTGGTGATCGTGAACATCTACCACGCGCGGGCCGGCCTGTGGTCGATCCTGTCTCCCGACTCCGGTTCCCCGTCGTGGGACGGCGGTCGCGGGTCGGCGTCGGCGCCCGGCGCCGGACACGACCGCCACTGACCCGGGCGGTCCGCCTTCCCTTCCCCCGGTCCGTCCTGCGCTCCGCCGAGCGCCTGTACCGTCTTGCCCCGCACGTGGTCCCGGCCCCGGCAGAAGCCCTCTGCCGGGGCCGGGCCCGTGGCGTCCGTGGTGCGGCACCGGCGCGAACGCGGCGGCTCGGCGTCGACGTGCGGGGCCGGCGGCCCGATGGAGGTCCGGTGACGGATCCGGCTGGGTCACCGCCACCGGCCCTGTGGTGGGTGCGCCCGTGGCGTCGGCTCCGGAGAGCCGGGCCGTCACCGGCTCGGTGAAGGGGCACGGCCGGGTCGGCGACCCGACAGCGGATCAGACCGCGCCTGCGGGCTCGTGGTGGGCGCGGCCGTGCGACCGCGGTGAAGGCCGGGGCCGGCCCGGCGGAGCCGGGACCACAGCCGGCCTTCACGCCTCCGTCGCGGCCGCCGGTGTCGGCTCGGCCGGGCGGTCCGTCGGGGGTTCCCCGGTCTCCACGGCCGTGCGCAGCCGCAGTGCCTCGCGCGGCATGTTGACCGCGACGGCTCCCAGGACGCGGTCTGCGGCGCAGTACACGGCGGTGAACTTCCTTTCGTCGGGGCGGCCTTCGAGGATCTGGCAGCGTTCGGTCCCGGCGAGGTCCCCGAACACCTGGATCCTCAGGTCGTGCTGGTCGGTCCAGAAGGACCGCAGTGGTGCGAAGGGACGTGCTCCGGTGCCGGCGAGGATATTGCGTGCGACGGCCGCGGCCTGTTCGGTGGCATGGGCACGGTGTTCCAGCCGTCGGCGTCGGCGGGTGCGCGGGTCGGGCCGGTTGGCCACGTCGCCCGCGGCCCACACGCCGGGCCCGGCCGCGCACAGCGCGTCGCAGACGACGCCGTCGTCGACGGGGACGCCGCTGCCGCGCAGCCACTCCGTGTCGGGCACGGAGCCGGTGGCGACGAGCACCACGTCGGCGGGGAGCACGCCGCCGTCGGCCAGCCGGACACCGGTGACCGTGCCGCGGTCGGCGGTCACGGCGGTCGCCCGGCCCTGGTGGACGCGCAGCCCGAGGTCCCGGTGGGTGGCGGCGACGAGGCGGGCGGCCTGCGGGCCGAGCAGGTCGAGCAGGGGCACGGGTGCGGGGCAGACCAGGGTGACGTCGGCGCCCAGGGCGCGGGCCGCGACGGCGGCCTCGGTGCCGAGCAGCCCGGCGCCGGCCACCACCAGGCGCGGGCCGGCGAGGAGAGCCTCGCGCAGGCCGAGGGCGTCGTCGAGGGTGCGCAGTACGTGCACGCCGGCGGGTGCGTCGGACCGGTCGGGGTGGTCGGTGCGGGGCAGTCGCCGGGGGCGTACGCCGGTGGCGACGACGACGGCGTCGGCGTGCAGCCGCGAGCCGTCGGCGAGGTGCACCGTCCGGCCGGTGCGGTCCAGGCCGGTGACGGCGCTGCCCAGGCGCAGCTCGACGGCGAGCCGGTCGTACGCTTCGGGGCCGCGCAGCCGGACACGGTCCGGTTCCCAGCGGCCGGTGAGGATCTGCTTGGACAGCGGCGGCCGGTCGTAGGGCAGGTGGGGTTCGGCGCCGACGAGGGTGAGGCAGCCCTCGTAGCCCTGGCGGCGCAGGCTCTCGGCGGTGGTGGCGCCGGCGGCTCCGGCGCCGACGACGACGATCTCGTTCAGCTCGCTCACGCGGTCACCCCGGGGGTCGGTTTCAGCGGTTCCCACCAGGAGCGGTGGGTGCGGTACCAGTCGACGGTCCGGATGAGGCCGGTGGTGAAGTCGGTGCGGGGCCGGTAGCCGAGTTCGTCGCGGATCTTCGTCCAGTCGACGCAGTAGCGGCGGTCGTGGCCCTTGCGGTCGGGGACGTGCTCGACGCGGTCGGGGCCGGCGCCGCAGGCGTCGAGGAGAAGGCCGGTGAGTTCCCTGTTCGTCAGCTCCGTGCCGCCACCGATGTTGTAGACCTCGCCGGCCCGGCCGCGGGTGCGGACCAGCTCGATGCCGTGGACGTGGTCGTCGACGTGCAGCCAGTCGCGGACGTTGCCGCCGTCGCCGTACAGGGGGACCGTCAGGCCGTCGAGGAGGTTCGTCACGAACAGCGGGACGACCTTCTCGGGGTACTGGTGGGGGCCGTAGTTGTTGGAGCAGCGGGTCACCCGGACGTCCAGTCCGTGGGTGCGGTGGTAGGAGAGGACGAGCAGGTCCGAGGAGGCCTTGGAGGCGGAGTAGGGCGAGTTGGGCAGCAGCGGGCTCTCCTCGGTCCAGGCGCCGGTGTCGATGGAGCCGTAGACCTCGTCGGTGGAGACGTGCACGAAGGTGCGCACGCGGTGCCGCAGGGCCGCGTCGAGGAGGGTCTGGGTGCCCAGGACGTTGGTGCGGACGAACGCGTCGGAGTCGGCGATGGAGCGGTCGACGTGGGATTCGGCGGCGAAGTGCACGACCTCGTCGTGGCGGGCCATGAGGCCGTCGACGAGTTCCCGGTCGCAGATGTCGCCCTTGACGAAGGCGAACGCGGCATGGTCGCGGACCGCGTCCAGGTTGGCGGGGTTGCCCGCGTAGGTGAGCTTGTCGAGGACGGTGACGGCGACGTCGGCCGGCCCGGTGGGCCCGAGCAGGGTTCGCACGTGGTGGGAGCCGATGAATCCGGCGCCGCCGGTCACCAGGATGCGGGTGGTCATGAGGAGATCTGCACCCGCCCGTGGTCGCCGATGACGAGCCGGTGGGTGGCGGGCACCCGCGGGCCGAGGGAGACGTGCACGTTGCGGCCCACGAGGGAGCCCTCCACCCGGCGGATGCTGTCGAAGCTGGACTCCCGCAGGATGATGGAGAACTCGATCTCGCTGTTGCGGATGACGCAGTCCTCGGCGATGGACGTCGACGGGCCGATGTAGGAGTCCTGGACGAGGGTGCCGGAGCCGATGATCGCGGGGCCCACGATCCGGGAGCCCCGTACGGTCGCGCCGGCCTCGATGCGGACCCGGCCGACGATCTCGCTGGTGTCGTCGACGTCGCCGTCGACCCGGTATTCGAGCAGGTCGAGGAGCCGGCGGTTGACGTCGAGGATGTCGGCGGCGTTGCCGGTGTCCTTCCAGTAGCCGGTGATGACCGTGGTGCGCACGTCGCGGTCGCGTTCCAGCAGCCACTGGATGGCGTCGGTGATCTCCAGTTCGCCGCGGGGCGAGGGCCCGATGGCGCGTACGGCGTCGTGGATGACGGGGCCGAACAGGTACACGCCGACGAGGGCCAGGTCGCTGCGGGGGTGGCGCGGCTTCTCCTCCAGCCGCACCAGGCGTCCCTGCTCGTCGAGTTCGGCGACACCGAAGGCGGACGGGTCGGGGACGCGGGTGAGCAGCAGCTGGGCGTCGGGGCGTGTCTTGCGGAACTCCTCGACGGAGGCGTCGATGCCGCCGAAGACGAAGTTGTCGCCGAGGAACATCACGAAGTCGTCGTCGCCGAGGAAGTCCCGGGCGATGAGCACGGCGTGGGCAAGGCCCAGCGGGGCCTCCTGCCGCAGGTAGGTGACGTCGAGGCCGAAGTCGGAGCCGGCGCCGACGGCCTGCCGGATCTCGTCCTCGGTGTCGCCGACGACGATCGCGACGTCGGTGATCCCGGCGTCGGCGATCGCCTCCAGGCCGTAGAAGAGGATGGGCTTGTTGGCGACCGGCACCAACTGTTTCGCGGAGGTGTGGGTGATGGGCCGCAGCCGGGTCCCCGCACCTCCCGACAGCACGAGAGCCTTCACGGTTTCCGTCCCGCCTTACGTGTCGTCGGTGAGGGGCCGCCCGTCAGGGCTGGATCTCGATGGCGCCGGAGGGGCAGATCAGCTCCGCCTCGGTGACGGCGGCGTGCAGATCCTGCGACGGCTCGGGCTGCAGTAGTTCGACCAGGCCGTCCTCACGGCTCTGGTCGAAGACGCCCGCGGCGGCGAGTACGCACTGACCGGCTCCGACACAGCGCTCACGGTCCACGTTGATCTTCATGGTCTCAGTCCTGTTCCTGTTCTCGATCGTCCAGTCGTTGCTGGTCGTCCTGCTGTTGCTGGTTCGGGGTGGTGGGCCGTGGCGGCCGGTCAGCTGACCTCCGCCAGCCGTTCGAGGGACGCCACCACCTCGGCGGGGCTCGGCATGGCCTCGCACCGGGCCCGCACCCGCCGGGCCGCGTCCGCGGCGTCGGGCTGTGCGGTGAGCCGGCGGATGTGGTCGCGGACGTTCTCCGCGGTGGCGTCGCGGTGGTGCAGGTAGACGCCGGCGCCCGAGCGTTCGAGGGCGCGTCCGCGCAGTTCGTGGTCGGACACGAGGGTGGAGAGCATCAGCTGGGGCACCCCGGCGACCATGGCGGTGGCGAAGCTGCCGTAGCCGCCGTGGTGGATGAGGGCCGAACAGCTCGGCAGCAGGGTGTGCAGGGCGACCGAGTCGACGGCGCGGGCGTTGTCGGGGATCGAGGTGAGCTGCTCGCGCTGGGCGGGCAACAGCGCGGCGACGACCTCGACGTCCTCGTCGGCCAGGGCGTCGAGGATCTCGGGCACGGACACGTAGTCGCCGCCGTAGTCCTCGGTGTTGGAGGCGCCGAGGCTCAGGCAGACCCGCGGCTTCTTCGGGGCCTCGCGCAGCCAGTCCCACACCACGGCGCGCCCGTTGTACGGGACGTGCCGCATGGGCAGTTCCGGGGAGGCCGTCGGGACGGACAGGGCCGGCGGCAGGGTGCTGATGGTGGCCTGGCCGTGCAGCATCTCCTCGTCGCAGGAGAACCCGAACGGCTCGGAGCGGGCCGCGAGCCAGTCGGCGAGCGGATCGACACGCTCGGACCCGGGTTGCTCCGCCATGAGTTCCAGGTACGTCTGCCGGGTGCGGCCCCACACGTCGGCGCACCACATCAGCCGCACATGGGCCGCACCGCTGATGCGGGCGGCGACGGCGCCGGCGTAGGCGAGCGGGTCGCGCACCACGAGGTCGGGCCGCCAGCTCTGCGCGAAGGCCGCGAGGTCGTCGATCATGGAGTCGTTGTAGACGGCGAAGGCGTAGGGGACGCTGAGTTGGTAGCGTTCCTTCAGCTCGGCCCAGTCGACGTCGGTGCGTTCGCAGCGGCTCCAGTTGGCCGAGCGGTAGTCCTGCGACTCGCGGTAGGCGGCCATGTCGCGGTGGATGGCGTGGTCGCTGCCCACGGGCACGGCGGTGAGTCCTGCGCGGGTGATGGTCTCGGTGGCCATGGGCTGGCTCGCCACGCGGACCTCGTGGCCGGCGGCGGCGAGCGCCCACGCCAGGGGGGCCATCAGATAGACGTGGGACTTCTCGGACAGACTGACGAACAGGACCCGCATCATGCTCCCTCGGTTCGGTGGGCCGGTTCCCGGCCTGCGGCGTACGGCGGCAGTACCGTGTCGATCCAGGTGGCGAGGGCGCCGGCGGTGGTGGCGGCGTGGGACTCCATCATCGTGAAGTGGTTGCCGGGCACGTCCACCACGCGGTCGGCGCCGTCCCAGGAGCTCTGCCACTCCCCCGGTTCGCCGGGTGCCTGTTCGGCGACGGTGACCGGGGGCTCGCTCGGCCGCACCAGCAGCACCGGCACGGCCGGCGCGCCCGGGTCCCACTCGCCGATCATATTGATGTACCAGCTCATCGCGGACAGCCGGTCGGCGTCCATGGCGGCGAACATCGACTCCCGGTCGAACATCCCGGCGAGCATCTCGGCCGAGAAGCGGGTGAACGGCGAGTCGGCACGCGGCATGTAGGTGTCGAGCAGCGCCACTCCGAGCGGGGGCCGGCCCTCCTTCTCCAGGTGACGGGCGGCGGCAAGGGCCAGCACACCGCCGGAGGAGGAGCCGGTGAGGACGAAGGGCCTGCCGTCGGCGCAGCGCAGGGCCCATTCGGCCTGGGTGCGGGCGACGACGTCCAGCGAGGCGGGCAGGGGCTCGCCGCGGCCGAATCCCGGGGTGGGCAGCGCCCACACGTCGCGGCGTCCGCGGAACGCCGAGGCGAAGCGCGCGTACTGGTGCACGCCGGCCAGTGCCACGTAGGAGCTGAAGCAGACGAGCGGGGCGCCCTCGTCACCGGCGGCCAGCCGCAGTCCGGCGGCGCGGCCGGTGAGGTCGTCCGGTGTGTCGAAGACGGGCCGCAGTCCGGCGACCGCCTGCAGCAGGGCGAAGCCCTCGTCGACGCGGCCCTGGCGGCAGGCGGTGCGGAACAGGGCGCCCACGGTGTCCTCGGGGGGTGCGCCCGTCCGCCCGGGCTCCGCGCCGGTGCGGCCCCCGGTGGCCGGGGCCGGGTCGCCGGCCGCGGCGAACCGTTCGGCGAGGTCCGCGGCGAGCGCCTGCGGAGTGTCGACGTCGAAGACGAGTGTCGGCGGCAGGCGGAAGCCGGTCAGCGAGCCGAGCCGGTTGCGCAGTTCGACCGCGGTGAGCGAGTCGAAGCCGAGTTCCGCGAAGTGCCGGTCGGGCGGCACCTCGTCGGCGGTGTCGTGCCCGAGGACCACGGCGGCCTGTTCGCGGACCGCGTCCACCAGTACGGCGAGCCGCTGCGCGGCGTCGAGGCCGGCCAGCCGGGCGGCCGGCGTCCGGCCGCCGTCCGCCGGTGCGCCGGCGGCCGTGGACCGGCGGGTGCGGGCGCGGGAGGCCGCGGGCGACTGCCGTGCCACGGCCACCACGGCCGCTTCGGGTGCGTCCAGTGCCCTGTCGAGAAGGGCGAGGCCCGCCCCGTTGCTCAGGGGCAGCATGCCGGTGCGGGCCATCCGGTCCCGGTCGGCGGCGGCCAGGCCGGCGGTCATCCCGCTGTCGGCAGCCCACAGCCCCCACGCGACGGACGTGGCGGCCAGGCCCCGGGCCCGGCGGTGCCGGGCCAGCCCGTCGAGGAACGTGTTGGCGGCGGCGTAGGCGCCCTGCCCGGCCGCGCCGAAGGTGCCCGCGGCCGAGGAGAACAGCACGAACGCCGACAGCTCCTGGCGCTCCGTCAGCCGGTGCAGCAGCCAGGCGGCATCCGCCTTCGGCCGCAGTACGGCGTCCAGCCGGGCGTCGGTCAGCGAGCTCAGCGTGGCGTCGTCGACGACCCCGGCGACGTGCACCACGGCCGTGAGGGGCCGCTCCTCGGGGACCGCGGCGAGCAGCGCCTCCAGGTCGGTCCGGTCGGCGACGTCGCAGGCGACCAGGGTCACCTCGGCGCCGTGCGCGGCGAGGTCGGAGAGCAGGGCGTCGGCGCCGGGGGCGTCGGCGCCGCGCCGGGACGCCAGGAGCAGCCTGCGCACCCCGTGGGCGGTGACGAGGTGCCGGGCCACCAGTGCGCCGAGGGCTCCGGTGGCACCGGTGACGAGGACGGTGCCGTGCGGGGGGAAGGGGGTACGGGGGGCAGTCGCCTCCGGCTCGGCCGCGGTGTCCTCGGCCGCACGGTCCAACGGGTGCAGGTCGGGCAGCAGCAGCGTTCCGGAGCGGACCGCGGCCTGCGGGTGGGTGGCGGCGATCGCGGCCGTGACGGCGGCGGCCGGGTCGAGGTCGCCGGGGATGTCGTCGGCGCCGGTGCCGGGCGTGTCAGGGACTCCGGTGGTGCCCGCCGTGTCGAGGTCCAGCAGGTGCAGCCGGTCGGGGTGTTCGAGCTGCGCGGACCGTACGAGCCCCCACAGGGCGGCGGCGGGGAGGTCCGTCACGTCCTCGTCCGGTGTGGTGCCCAGCGCACCCCGGGTGACGAGGACCAGGCGCGAGCCGGCGAAGCGGTCGTCGTCCACCCAGGCGCGCAGCAGGTCCGCGGTTGCGGCCAGCAGTTCCCGGGCGGCCTGCGGCGCGGGCGTGCCGGGGACGGCGCCGAACGTGGCCAGGACGATCCGGGGTGGCGCGGTGCCGGTGTCGACGGCCGCCGCGAGGGAGGCGAGGTCCGCGTAGCACTCCAGGTGCACGCCGGACGCGTCCAGCATCTCGGCGAGGCCGCCGTCGCCCTCGCCGAGCAGGGCCCAGCGCGCGCTCTCCGGTGCCGGGGCGGCGGACTGCGGGTCGGCGGGCCGCCAGCGCTGGACCAGCAGCGGCGGTGTCGTGTCGGCCGCTTCGGTGGTGGGCGCGTCGGGGAGCTGTCCGGCGGCGATCCGGCGCAGGACGAGCCCGTCGGCCGTGACGACGGGCTGTCCGTCGGGTCCGGCGACGGACACCGTGTAGGTGTCGGGGCGTTGGCCGGGGACCAGGTGGACGCGGAGCGCGCTCGCGCCGACCGCGTGGAGGCGAACGCCGTGCCAGGCGAACGGCAGGGTGGCCGCCGCCTCTCCGTCGGCGCCGTGGAGAGCGCGGACGAGCAGGGTCTGCACGGCCGCGTCGAGCAGCGCGGGGTGGATCGCGTACCGGGTGGCCTCGGCGCGGTGCGTCTCCGGCAGGGCGACCTCGGCGAACAGTTCGCCGTCGCGCCGCCAGACCCGGCCGAGTCCACGGAAGGCCGGCCCGTACGTGAACCCTCCGGCCGTGAACCACCCGTACCAGTCACCGCCCTCGCCCGGCCCGCCGGGTTCGACCGGCTGGGCGTCCGGCGGCGGCCAGGCGCCGGTGACGGCCGCGTCGGCCGCGGGGTCCGTGTCGGGTTCCTCGGCGAGCAGGCCCTGCGCGTGCCGGGTCCACGGCTCGTCGGGACCGGCGTCGGCGGAGCGAGAGTGGACGCTGAACGCCCGCCGCCCGTCCTCGTCGGGACCCGCGAGCGCCAGCTGGAACTGCACGGCGCCGCGCTCGGGAAGCACCAGCGGGGTCTCCAGGGTGAGTTCGGCGAGCTGCCCCAGACCGACCTGGTCGCCGGCGTGCACGGCCAGTTCGAGGTAGGCGGTGGCGGGCAGGATGGTCCGGTCCAGCACCCGGTGATCGGCGAGCCACGGGATGGCGCGCGGGGTCAGCAGTCCGCTGAACACCAGCCCACCGGTGTCGGCGACCCGTACGGCCGCGGACAGCAGCGGATGTCCGGGGCGCTCCAACCCGGCGGCGGTGACGTCGCCCGCCTGCGGGGAGGCGGCCAGCCAGTGGCGGCGGCGCTGGAAGGCGTACGTCGGCAGCGGCACCGGCGCGGTGGCGGGAAGCCACGCCGCCCAGTCCACCCCCGCCCCGTCGACGTGCAGCCGCGCCAGCGCGCCCAGCAGGGCGTCGGCTTCGGGACGGTCCTTGCGCAGCACCGGCACCAGCACCGACGCCCCGGGCTCGTCCAGACAGTCCTGCGCGAGGGCGGTCAGGGTGCCGTCGCAGCCCAGCTCCACGAACCGGCCGACACCCCGCCCGACGAGCGCCTCCACCGCATCGGCGTAGCGCACCGCCTGACGGACATGACGCACCCAGTAGTCCGGGGACGTCAACTCCTCCGCAGCGGCCACCTCACCCGTGACGGTCGAAACCAGGGCCAACCCGGGCCGGTTGTAGGTCAGGCTCTCCGCGACCTTGCGGAAGTCGCCGAGCATCGGCTCCATCAGCGGCGAGTGGAAGGCGTGGCTGACCCGCAGCGCGGTGACCTTGCGGTCCCGGGCCCGGAAGTACCCCGCGATCTCCTCCACGGCCCCGGCGGCGCCTGCGACGACCACCGCGCTGGGGCCGTTGACGGCGGCGATACCGACCCGCTCGTCGTCGAGCAGCGGCAGCACCTCCTCCTCCGACGCCTGTACGGCGAGCATCGCGCCACCCGCCGGGAGGGCCTGCATCAGCCGGCCACGCGCCGCGACCAGGCGGCAGGCGTCCGCCAGCGACCACACCCCGGCCACATGCGCCGCCGCGATCTCACCGACCGAGTGACCCGCCAGCACGTCCGGCCGCACACCCCACGACTCCAGCAGCCGGAACAGGCCCACCTCCAGGGCGAACAACGCCGGCTGGGCGTACTCCGTCCGGTTCAGAGCCTCCGCCTCGTCACCGAAGACGATTTCCTTGAGGTCGAAGGGGAGTTCCGCGTCCACCGCGTCGAAGACCTCGGCGAAGACCGGGTACGCCTCGTACAGCTCCCGCCCCATGCCCGGGCGTTGCGATCCCTGGCCCGCGAAGAGGAACGCGGTACGCACATCGCGCCGGGCCGTGCCCGTCGCCGCGTTCACCGCCTCCTCACCGACGGCGACCGCCCGCAGCGCCCGCTCCAGATCCTCCCGGTCCGCACCCCACACCACGGCCCGGTGCTCGAACAGCGACCGCGACCGCACCAGCGAGGACGCCACCCCGGCAACGCTCGGACCCTCGTCACCGGTGACGAACTCCGCCAGCCGCCCGGCCTGCGCCCGCAGCGCGGCAGCCGTACGGCCCGACACCACCCAGGGCACCGCACCACCGGCCACCGGCACCGCACCCGTGCCCTCGTCCGGCACCCCGGGCCCGTCCCCGGCGGGGGGCTCCGCCAGCACCACGTGCGCGTTCGTACCACTGATGCCGAACGACGAGACACCTGCGCGCCGTACGTGCCCGTCGAGCTGCGGCCAGGCGGTGTTCGTGTTCAGGAGTTCCACCGCGCCGGCGGACCAGTCCACGTGGGACGACGGCTCCTCGGCGTGCAGCGTGCGCGGCAGCACCCCGTGCTGCAACGCCAGCACCATCTTGATCACACCCGCCACACCCGCGGCGGCCTGCGTGTGACCGATGTTCGACTTCACCGAACCCAGCCACAACGGCTCATCCCGGTCCTGACCGTAGGTCGCGATCAGCGCCTGCGCCTCGATCGGATCACCCAGCGTCGTGCCCGTGCCGTGCGCCTCCACCGCGTCCACGTCCGCCGGACTCAGCCCGGCACCGGCCAGCGCCCGCCGGATCACCCGCTGCTGCGACGGCCCGTTCGGCGCCGTGAGACCGTTCGACGCACCGTCCTGGTTCACCGCCGAGCCCGCCACCACCGCCAGCACCCGGCGCCCCGCCGCCCGCGCATCCGACAGCCGCTCCACCAGCACCAGACCCGCGCCCTCCGAGAACCCGGCACCGTCCGCCGCGTCCGAGAACGCCTTGCACCGCCCGTCCGAGGCCAGACCCCGCTGACGGGAGAAGTCCAGGAAGAGACCCGGCGTCGACATCACCGTCACACCACCGGCCAGCGCCAGGTCGCACTCGCCGGAGCGCAGGGCCTGCACCGCCAGGTGCACAGCCACGAGCGCCGAGGAGCAGGCCGTGTCGACGGTCACCGCGGGGCCCTCCAGGCCGAGGGTGTACGACAGGCGGCCCGACATCACGCTGGCGGAGTTGCCGGTGCCGAGGTGGCCGGCGACCTCCTCGGCGGCGGTCGGGTCGAGCGGGCGGGACGCGTAGTCCTGGTAGTTGGTGCCGGCGAAGACGCCCGTGCGGGAGCCGCGCAGGCTCGTCGGATCGATCCCGGCCCGTTCGAACGCCTCCCAGGCCAGCTCCAGCAGCAGCCGCTGCTGCGGGTCCATCGCCAGCGCCTCACGCGGCGAGATGCCGAAGAAGCCGGGGTCGAAGTCGGCGACGTGGTCGAGGAAGCCACCGGCGCGGGTGCTGGCCCGGCCGGGGACTCCGGGTTCGGGGTCGTAGAGGTGGTCGAGGTCCCAGCCGCGGTCGTCGGGCCATGCGGTGATGGCGTCGGTGCCGTCGGCGAGCAGCCGCCAGAAGTCCTCGGGTGTGCTGACCCCGCCGGGGAAGCGGCAGCTCATCGCGGTGATGACGATCGGGTCGTCGTCGGTGGCGCGGGGTGCGGGCAGCACGGTGGCCTCGCCGGTGGCGCCGGCCGGGGCCGTGGCGCTGCGCAGGTGCTCGGCGAGGGTGGCGGGGGTCGGGTAGTCGAAGACCAGGGTGGCGGGCAGGGGGCGGCCCAGGGAGCCGCTGAGCGCGTTGCGCAGTTCGACGGCGGTGAGCGAGTCGAAGCCGAGTTCCCGGAAGGAGCGGGTGGGTTCGACGTCCTGGGGGCCGGTGTGGTTGAGGACGACGGCGACGTGGGCGCGGACGAGTTCCTCGAAGGCGGCGCGCTGTTCGGGTTCCGGGAGCGCGGCGAGCTGCCGGGTGAGGTCGTCGGCGCCGGAGGTGTCGGCGTCGGCTCCGGCGTGCGGCTCGTGGGCGGCGGGCCGGGCGGTCAGCGCGCGCCGGGCGTCGGGCACATCGTCGATGAAGGGGCGGGGGCGGGACGTGGTGTAGGCGTGGGCGAACAGGTCCCAGTCGATGTCGGTGACGGCGACCGTGGTGTCGTCGTGGTCGAGGGCGAGCTGGAGGGCGCCGAGGGCGAGGTCGGGCTCCATGGGGCGCACCCCGTGCCGTTGCAGGCGTTCGCCGACGGAGCCCTCGGCCATGCCGCCGTCGGCCCAGGGGCCCCAGGCGATGGCGGTGGCGGGCAGGCCGCGGGCGCGGCGCTGCTGGGCGAGGGCGTCGAGGAGGGCGTTGCCGGGCGCGTAGTTGGCGTGGCCGGGGGCGCCGATGGTGCCGGCGGTGGAGGAGAACAGGACGAACGCGGTCAGATCGAGGTGGGCGGTGAGGGCGTCCAGGTTGCGGGCGCCGCCCACCTTGACCCGCAGCACGTCGGCGAGTCGGTCGGGGGCGAGGGTGGTGACGACGCCGTCACGCAGGACGGCGGCGGTGTGGAAGACGGCGGTGAGGGGCCGTTCGGCGGGGACGGTGGCGAGGGCGGCGGCGAGCTGGTCGCGGTCGGCGATGTCGCAGGCGACGATGTCGACGTGTCCGGCGCCGAGTGCGGTGAGTTCGGCGCGCAGTTCGCCCGCGCCGGGGGCGTCCTGGCCGGTGCGGCTGAGCAGCAGCAGTCCGGGGGCGCCCTGGCGGGCGAGGTGGCGGGCGACCTGGCGGCCGAGGGCGCCGGTGCCTCCGGTGACGAGAACGGTTCCGGTGGGTGTCCACGCGCGGCGGGCGCCGAGGCCGCCGGTGGCCGCGCGGGTGAGGCGGCGGGCGAGCAGGCCGCCCGCGCGGACGGCGAGCTGGTCCTCGTGGCCCACGCCGGCGAGGGCGGCGGTGAACCGGTCGGCGGCGGGGGTGTCGAGGTCGGCGGGCAGGTCGATCAACCCGCCCCAGCGTTGGGGCTGTTCGAGGGCGACGACCCGGCCGAAGCCCCACACCAGGGCCTGCTCCGGCGTGTCCACGGTCTCCCCGCCGCCGGTGGCGACGGCTCCGCGGGTGGCGAACCAGACGGGTGCCTCCTGGCCGAGGTCGTCGAGGGCCTGGACCAGGGCGACGGTGGCGGAGAAGCCGCGGGGCAGGCCGGGCAGGCCCTCGTGCTCGCTGTCGTCGAGGGCGAGCAGCGACAGCACGGCGTGGGGTCGGTCCTCACCGGTGGCGCGCAGGAGGTCGGCGATGCGGGCGCGGTCGTCGTCGGCCGCGACGGGGACGGTCACGGGGGTGGCGCCGGTGCGGGCGAGCGCGTCGATGACGGCGGTCGTCCGGGCGTGACCGGGGTGGCCGGGGTCCTGGTGTGCGGCGGGGACGGTGACGAGCCAGGTGCCGGTGAGGACGGGGGCCGGGGGCGCGGGCAGGGGCTTCCAGGTGACGCGGTAGCGCCGGCCGTCGACGGTGGCGGTCGCGCGGCTGCGCCGGCGGTAGTCGCTCAGGGCGGGCAGAACCGTGGCGAGGGTGTCCTCGTCGAGGTGGAGGGCGGCGGCCAGCGGTGCGGTCTCGCCGTTCTCGACGGTCTGCCAGAAGCGCGCGTCGAGGTCGGTGCCCGGGGCGGCGGTGGCGCCGGGTGCGGCCGGGGTGGGCCAGTAGGTGCGGTGCTGGAACGCGTAGGTGGGCAGGTCGACGCGGGTGCCGGTGCCGATGAGGGCGGGCCAGTCGACGCGCGCGCCGCCGCGTACGGTCAGCTCGGCCAGGGAGGTGAGGAAACGGCGCGGGCCGCCCTCGCCGCGGCGCAGGGTGCCGGTGACGACGGTGCCGCTGCGGCCGTCCTCGTCGAGGGTGTCGCGGACGGCGGCGGTGAGCACGGGGTGCGGGCTGGACTCGACGAACGCCCGCACGTCCTGGGCGGCGAGGGCGCGCACGGCGTCGGCGAAGCGGACGGTGCGGCGCAGGTTCTCGTACCAGTAGGCGGCGTCGAGGCGTTCGGTGTCGAGCCAGTCGCAGGTGACGGTGGAGAAGAACGGCACCTGCGCGGCCTGCGGGCGCACGGGGGCGAGGTCGGCCAGCAGCCGCTCGCGGATCTCCTCGACCTGCGCGGAGTGGGAGGCGTAGTCGACGGGGATCTGCCGGGCCTGCGCGCCGGCGGCGGTGAGGCCGGCGACCAGGTCGCGTACGGCGTCGGCGTCGCCGGAGACGACGACGGAGGCGGGACCGTTGACGGCGGCGACCGAGATCCGGCCGTCGCAGCGGGCCAGGTGGGCCTCGACGTCGGCGACGGGCAGCAGCACGGAGGCCATGCCGCCGCGTCCGGCGAGCGCGGTGATGGCCCGGCTGCGCAGGACGACCACGCGTGCCGCGTCGTCCAGGGTGAGGGCCCCGGCGACGCAGGCGGCGGCGATCTCGCCCTGGCTGTGCCCGACGACCGCGTCGGGGTGCACTCCGCGGGACTGCCACAGCCGGGCCAGCGAGACCATCGTCACGAACAGCAGCGGCTGGACGACGTCGACGCGGTCCAGGGTGGGGGCGCCGTCCGCGCCGCGCAGGACGGCGTGCGGGGACCAGCCGGCGCAAGCCTCGACGGCGCTCGCGCAGGTGGTGAAGTGCGCGCGGAACTCGGGGTCGGTGTCGAGGAGTTCGGTGGCCATGCCGGGCCACTGGGGGCCCTGGCCGGGGAAGACGAAGACGGTGCGGCCTTCGACGTCGGCGACGCCGCGCACCAGTCCGGCCGCCGGGGCGTCGGCGGCCAGGCACTCCAGGCCGCGCAGCAGCTCCGTGCGGTCGTCGGCGACGACCACCGCGCGGTGTTCGAAAGCGGCGCGGGTGGCCGCCAACGACCAGGCCAGGTCGTGCGGGGCGAAGGCGTCCGGGGTGCCGGCGTCGGCGCGCAGCCGGGCGTGCAGGGCGGCGGCCTGGGCGCGCAGCGCGGTGGCGCTGCGGGCGGAGACGACGTAGGGGAGGGTGGGCCGCGGCAGCCGGGCGCTGTCGGCGGCGGGGGTCCCGCCGATGGCCCGGTGGGCGGGCTCGGCGTGGCCGGGCGGTTCGGGGGCGGGCTGTTCGAGGATGACGTGGGCGTTGGTGCCGCTGACGCCGAACGACGAGACGCCCGCGGTGCGAGGGCGGTCGGCGGTGGGCCAGGGGCGGGGCCCGGTGAGCAGTTCGACCCGGCCCGCGCTCCAGTCGACGTGGCTGGTGGGCCGGTCGACATGGAGGGTGCGGGGCAGCGTGCCGTGCTGCATGGCCAGCACCATCTTCATGACGCCGGCGACACCGGCGGCGGCCTGGGTGTGACCGATGTTCGACTTCACCGAGCCGAGCCACAGCGGCTGTTCGCGGTCCTGGCCGTAGGTGGCGAGCAGGGCCTGCGCCTCGATCGGGTCGCCGAGTGTCGTACCGGTGCCGTGCGCCTCGACGGCGTCGACGTCTGCGGCGGACAGCCGCGCGTCGGCGAGGGCCTGCCAGATGACGCGCTGCTGGGAGGGGCCGTTGGGCGCGGTCAGGCCGTTGGACGCGCCGTCCTGGTTGACGGCGCTGCCGCGGACCACGGCGAGCACGGGGTGGCCGAGACGGCGGGCGTCGGCGAGCCGCTCCACGAGCAGCATGCCCGCTCCCTCGGCCCAGCCGGTGCCGTCGGCCGCGTCGGCGAACGCCTTGCAGCGGCCGTCCGGGGCGAGGCCCCGCTGCCTGCTGAACTCCAGGAACAGGCCGGGCGTCGACATCACGGTGACGCCGCCGGCCAGCGCCAGGTCGCACTCCCGCGCGCGCAGCGCCCGCACGGCCAGGTGCAGGGCGACCAGGGAGGAGGAGCAGGCCGTGTCGACGGTGACCGCCGGGCCCTCCAGGCCGAGGGTGTAGGAGATGCGGCCCGAGACGACGCTCGCGGCGTTGCCCGTGCCGACGTGTCCTTCCAGGCCCTCCTGCGAGGCGAGCAGCAGCGCCGGGTAGTCCTGGCCGTTGGTGCCGGCGAAGACACCCGTGCGGGAGCCGCGCAGGCTCGTCGGGTCGATCCCGGCCCGCTCGAACGCCTCCCAGGAGATCTGCAGCAGCAGCCGCTGCTGCGGGTCCATCGCCATCGCCTCGCGCGGCGAGATCCCGAAGAACGACGCGTCGAAGGCACCCGCCCCGGCGAGGGCGCCGCCGCGGGTGCTGTACGTCCTGCCGGGGCGGCCGGGCTCCGGGTCGTAGTGGTCGGCGAGGTTCCAGCCGCGGTCGGTGGGCCACTCGGCGACCGCGTCCGCACCGGATTCCAGCAGCCGCCAGAGCTCCTCGGGCGAGTCGGCGCCACCGGGGAGGCGGCAGCTCATCGCGACGATGGCGACGGGCTCCCGCGACGCGGACTCGGCCTCCCGCAGCCGTCTGCGCGTCTCGTGCAGGTCACCGGTGACCTTCTTGAGGTAGCTGAGGAGCCTCTCCTGCTCGTTCACGCGTACTCACCCACCTGGAAGGTCGTGTCGGTCGTGGCGGGGACGTGGGCCCGCCGGGTGGCGCTCCGCCTCGGGGCGGGGGTCCGCTCGGCGGCGGGGATCGCGCGGGAGGCGGTCAGCGCCGTCGCCCGGTCGGCAGCCGTGGCCGTACGAACGGCCGTGGCCGTACGACCGGTCGCGGCCGGCGTGCGACCGCCCGTGACCGCCGTACCGGGGGCACCCGCGGTCCGGTGCGGGTCGGTGCGGCCCGGCGGGGTGCCGGGTCCACTGCCGCCGGCGGTCACGGCACCGGCCCTCCTCGTGGTCGCGCTCATGAGATGCCGAGGTCGTTGTCGATGAGGGCGAAGATCTCCTCCGCGCCCGCGGACTCGATCCGCTCCTGCATGTCGCCCGCGCCGTCCTGGGTCCGCCCGGCGGTCCGCATCTCGTCCTCGCCGTTCCAGCGGGAGGCGAGGGCGAGCAGACGGGAGGCGATCCGGCCGCGCCGCGCGTCGCCCTCGGCGAGCCGGCCAAGGGCGGCCTCCAGTTGGTCGAGGGCGTCCAGGACGGGCGCGCCGCCGTCCTCGTTGCCGGTCAGGGACCGCAGGTGGCGTGCGAGCACGCGCGGCGTGGGCTGGTCGAACAGGAGCGTGGCGGGCAGTTGCAGCCCGGCGGCGACACCGAGCCGGTTGCGCAGCTCGACCGCCATCAGCGAGTCGAAGCCCAGTTCGGTGAAGGCGCGGTCGGGGTCGACGGCGTCGGCCGAGCCGTGTCCGAGGACGGTGGCGACGTGTCCGCGGACCAACTGGAGCAGCAGACGCTCCTGTTCGGCCTCGGACAGTCCGGCGAGCCGGGTGCGCAGCTCCCCGCCCGTCGTGTCGTCCGCGCCGCCCTGCTGCGACGACTGCCGCAACAGCGCCTGGGCCTCGGGAAGTTCGGCGAGCAGCGGGGCGGGCCGTACGGCGGTGAAGCCGGGGACGAAGCACTCCCAGTCGAGGTCGGCAACAATCAGTGCGGCCTCGGCTCCGGTGACGGCCCGGTCCAGCGCGGCGAGCGCGAGGTCCGGGTCGAGCGGGACGACTCCCCCGGCGCGCAGCCGGGCCTCGGCGTCCGGACCGCCGGCCGCCATGCCGCCGCCGGCCCACGGGCCCCAGGCGACGGAGGTGGCCGGCAGTCCCTCGGCGCGGCGCCGGGCGGCGAGCGCGTCGAGGTAGGCGTTGGCGGCGGCGTAGTTGGCCTGGCCGGCCGAGCCGACGGTGCCCGCGAACGACGAGAACAGCACGAACGCGGACAGCTCGCGGTCCCGGGTCAGCCGGTCGAGGTTGCGGGCCGCGGCGAGCTTGGGCCGCAGCACCGCCTCCAGTCGCTCGGGGGTGAGCGACTGGAGCAGCCCGTCGTCCAGGACCCCCGCGGCGTGCACCACGGCGTCGACCGGGTGCTCGGCCAGCAGGGCGGTGAGCGCGTCTGCGTCGGCGGTGTCGCAGGCGGCGAGGGTCACCGCGGCGCCCGTGGCGGCGAGTTCGTCGCGCAGCGCCTGTGCGCCCTCGGCGTCGGGGCCGCGGCGGCCGACGAGCAGCAGGTGCCGTGCGCCGCGCTCGGCGAGCCGGCGGGCGACTCGGGCGCCGAGGGCGCCGGTGCCGCCGGTGACGAGCACGGTCTGTCCGGCGCAGTCCCAGGTGCCCGCGCCCTTCGCGTCGGAGGCGGAGGGACGGGCGTGCACGAGGCGCCGGGCGAGGATCCCGGTGGCCCGTACGGCGATCTGGTCCTCGCCGGTGGTGCCGGACAGCACCGCGGCGAGCCGTTCGGCGCTGCGGCCGTCGGGTTCGGCGGGCAGGTCGACGAGGCCGCCCCAGCGCTGCGGGGTCTCCAGCGCGGCGACCCGGCCCAGTCCCCAGGCGGCGGCCTGCGCCGGCGAGGCCGGGCGTTCGCGGTCGCCGGCGGCGACGGCGCCGGAGGTGGCGCACCACAGGGGCGCGCCGATCTCCAGGTCGCCGAGTGCCTGGGTGAGGGCGAGCAGCGCGGCGAGGCCGGCCGGGGTGGCGGTGTACTCGTCGGTCGCCGGCTGTGTCTCGTCGAGGGCCAGCAGCGACAGGACGCCCTGCAGGGTGTCCCGTTCGGGGAGCTTGCGCAGCTGTTCGGTGAGGGCGGCTCGGTCGGTGAGGGCGCAGTCCACGACGAGCGGCACGGGGCGCGCGCCGTGCGCGGTCAGGGCCTCGGCGAGCGTGTCGGTCCACGGGTCGTCGGCGCGGGATGCGGGCACCGCGAGCAGCCACGTGCCCGGCAGGACCGGCGGGGCGCCGTCCGGTACGGGCCGCCAGGCCACCGTGTAGGTGCCGGAGTCGAGGGCGGAGCGTTCGCGGCGGCGGCGCCGCCAGGACGTCAGCGCGGGCAGCAGTTCGCCGATCGGTGTGCCGGCGCCGAGGCCGGGCCGGTCGGTGAGTTCGCCGAGGCCGCTGAGGTCGCCGCGTTCGACGGCGGCCCAGAACTCCTCGTCCAGCCGGTCCGCCCCGCCGCCCGCCGGGGCGGTCGCCGGGGTGGCGGTGTCCGGCCAGAAGTGGCTTCGCTGGAAGGCGTACGTGGGCAGCTCGACCGTACGGGCCGGGCCGGTCGGCGCGGCGGCGAGGCCGCGTACGTACAGGGCGCCGGCGGCCAGCAGCGCGGCGACCGGTTCGGGCCGGCCGCGGCGCAGCAGGGGCACGGCGAGGGCCCGGCTCTCCGCGTCGTCCTCGCCGGTGGCCTGGAGCGTGTCGAGGGTGAGCGCGGTCAGCGAGCCGTCGGGGCCGAGCTCGACGAAGGCGCCGACGCCGTCCTGCCGCAGGGTGCGCACCCCGTCGGCGAACCGCACGGTGCCCCGCACGTGCCGCACCCAGTGGTCCGGCGAGGCGAGTGCGGCCTCGGTGGCCCGTTCGCCCGTCACGTTGGAGACGATCGGGATCGCGGGCGCGGCATAGCGCACGCCCCGCGCGACCTCCTCGAACTCCGCAAGCATCGCGTCCATATGCGCTGAGTGAAACGCATGGCTGACCCGCAAACGCCTAGTCTTTCGGCCCAGTGCGTCGAAATGACCGGCGATGTCCGACACGGCGTCCTCGTCGCCGGACACGACGACCGCGCGGGGCCCGTTGACTGCGGCGATGGCGGCGCTCTCGCCGAGCAGTTCCAGCACCTCGTCCTCGGTGGCCTCGACGGCGGCCATCGCGCCGCCCTCGGGCAGCGCGTCCATGAGCCGTCCGCGGGCGGCGACGAGCGCGCAGGCGTCCGGCAGGGTCAGCACACCGGAGACGTGCGCGGCGGACAGTTCGCCGATGGAGTGGCCCATCAGCGCGTCCGGGGTGACGCCCCAGGAGCGGACCAGCTCGTACAGGGCCACGTGCACGGCGAACAGCGCGGGCTGGGTGTAGGCGGTGCGGTCGAGCAGCCGGGCGAGCCCGGTGCCCTCCTCGGCGAGGACGACGTCGGCCAGCGGAACCGTCAGGTGCGGTCCGAACGCCTCGCAGATCCGGTGGAAGGCGTCGGAGTACACCGGGAAGCGGTCGAGGAGTTCGCGGCCCATGCCGGGGCGCTGCGAGCCCTGCCCGCTGAACAGGAACGCGGTACGGCCCGACGCACCCGTACGGCCGCGGACGACGCCCGCGGGGTCCTCGCCGCGGGCCAGGGCGGCGAGCCCGGCCAGCAGTTCCTCCCGGTCGGCGCCGACCACGACGGCCCGGTGCTCGAACACCGCGCGGCCGCCTGCCAGCGAGTGGGCGATGTCCGCCGGGTCCAGGCCGGGGCGGGCGGCGACGTGGGCGTGCAGCCGTTCGGCCTGGCCGCGCAGGGCGGCCGGGGTCCGGCCGCTGAGCGGCCAGGCGAGCTGCTGCACGCCCTGCGGCTCGCCGGAGCGGGGCGTGCCGGTGTCGTCCTGCGGGACGCCGGCACTCTCGCAGGCGCCCTCTTCGAGGACGACGTGGGCGTTGGTGCCGCTGATGCCGAACGACGACACGGCGGCCCGGCGCGGGTGGTCGGCACGTGGCCAGGGCTGTGCCTCGGCGAGCAGTTCGACGCGGCCCGCCGTCCAGTCGACGTGGGTGGTCGGGCGGGACAGGTGCAGGGTGCGCGGGAGCATACCGTGCCGCATGGCCAGGACCGTCTTGATGACGCCGGCGACACCGGCGGCGGCCTGGGTGTGGCCGATGTTGGACTTCACCGAGCCCAGCCACAGCGGGCGTTCGCGGTCCTGGCCGTAGGTGGCCAGCAGCGCCTGCGCCTCGATCGGGTCGCCGAGCGTCGTACCCGTGCCATGGGCCTCCACCGCGTCCACATCGGCCGGGGCCAGGCCCGCCGACGCCAGGGCGGCCCGGATGACCCGCTGCTGCGACGGGCCGTTGGGGGCGGTCAGGCCGTTGCTGGCGCCGTCGGAGTTGACGGCGCTGCCCCGGACCACGGCGAGCACCGGGTGCCCGTTGCGGCGGGCGTCGGACAGCCGCTCCAGCAACAGGATGCCGGCACCTTCGCCCCAGCCGGTGCCGTCGGCGTCGTCGGAGAACGCCTTGCAGCGGTGGTCGCCGGCGAGGCCGCCCTGCCGGTCGAAGTCGGCGAACGCGCCCGGCGTCGCCATCACCGTCACACCGCCGGCCAGGGCCAGGTCGCACTCGCCGGACCGCAGGGACTGCGCGGCCCAGTGCAGCGCGACCAGGGAGGACGAGCAGGCGGTGTCCACGGTCACCGCGGGCCCCTCCAGGCCGAGCACGTAGGCGACCCGGCCGGAGGCCACGCTCGCGGCGTGCCCGGTGAGCAACTGGCCCTGCGCGTCCTCCGGGACGGCGTGCGCGGCCGACCCGTAGCCCTGGTAGTTGGTGCCGACGAACACACCGGTGCGCGATCCGTGCAGCGACCGCGGATCGATCGCGGCCCGCTCCAGCGCCTCCCAGGAGATCTCCAGCAGCAGCCGCTGCTGCGGGTCCATCGCCAGCGCCTCACGCGGGGAGATCCCGAAGAAGTCCGGGTCGAACTCGGCGGCGTCGTACAGGAATCCGCCCTCGATGCCGTCGGCCTGCCAGCCGCGGTCCGCGGGGGGCCCGCCGATCGCGTCGACCCCGTCGGCGAGGAGTTGCCAGAACTCCTCGGGGCTGCGCACCCCGCCGGGGAAGCGGCAGCCGATGCCGACGACGGCGATGCGTGCGTCGTCGTCGGCCGCGTCGTGAACGGTCCGGGACACGGCGCCCTGGGTGGCCCCGCCGGCGGGTGCGGTGTCGCCGAGGAGTTCGCCGCCGATGTGGCGGGCCAGGGCCTGCGGCGACGGGTAGTCGAACACCAGGGTGGCCGGCAGGCGGAGCCCGGTCGCGGCGCCCAGCCGGTTGCGCAGTTCGACGGCCGTCAGTGAGTCGATGCCGAGGCCGCGGAAGTCCCGGCCGGGCTCCACCGTGTCCGCGCCCGCGTGCCCCAGCACCAGTGCGGTCTGGGTGCGGACGAGGTCCAGCACGGCCGTCGCGCGTTCCGCGTCCGCCAGGCCGGCGAGCCGCGCCCGGAAGCTCCGGGCCGCGTCGCCGTCGCCCGCGGCGGACGCCGTGCGCCGGGCCGGGGCGACGGCGAGGCCCCGCAGTATGGCGGGCAGCGCGGCGACGGCCTGCCGGTCCCGCAGCACGCGCCGGTCCAGCGCGATCGGCACCAGCGCCGCCTCGGTGCGCCGCCAGGCCGCGTCGAGGGCGGCGAGGCCCTGTTCGGCGCTGAGGGGCCGCATGCCGCCGCGGGCCATGCGCCGCAGGTCGGCCTCGGACAGCTCGGCCGTCATGCCGGTGCCGGGTGCCCAGGGGCCCCAGGCCAGGGACACGGCGGGCAGTCCGGCGGTGCGGCGGCCGGATGCGAAGGCGTCCAGGAAGGCGTTCGCCGCCGCGTAGTTGGCCTGCCCGGCACCGCCGAAGGTACCGGCGACGGAGGAGAACATCACGAACGCCGCCAGGTCCGCATCGCGGGTCAGCTCGTGCAGGTGGGCCACCGCGTCGACCTTCGGCCGCAGCACGTGCGCCAGCCGGCCGGGGGTGAGCGCGGAGACCACGCCGTCGTCGACGATGCCCGCCGTGTGGACGACCGCCGTCAGCGGGTGCTCCGCCGGAACCGCACCGAGCACGGCAGAGAGCTGATCCCGGTCGGCCACGTCCACGGCAACCACCTCGACCCGCGCTCCCGACTCGCCGAGCTCACCGACGAGTTCTGCTGCACCGGGCGCCTCGATACCACGCCGGCTCGCCAGCAGCAGATGCCGTACACCGTGCTCGGTCACCAGATGCCGGGCCACCAGCGCGCCCAGACCGCCCGTGCCACCGGTCACCAGCACCGTGCCATCCGGGTTCAGCGGCGCCGGGACCGTGAGGACCACCTTGCCGACATGCCGCGCCTGCGACAGATGGCGGAAGGCGTCCGGCGCACGCCGCACATCCCAACACGTGACCGGCAACGGCTTGAGCGCACCGGCCTCGAACAACTCCACCAGATCGGCCAGCATCCGCCCGATCCGCTCCGGACCGGCCTCCCACAGGTCGAACGCCCGGTAGACAACGCCCGGATGGTCGTTCCCGACCGTTGCCGCGTCGCGGACATCGGTCTTGCCCATCTCCAGGAACCGCCCACCACGCGGCAGCAACCGCAACGAGGCGTCCACGAACTCACCGGCCAGCGAATCCAGTACGACGTCCACACCGGCACCACCGGTCGCGGCGAGGAACGCCGCCTCGAAGCCGGTGTCGCGGGAGGACGCGATGTGCTCCCCGTCCAGACCCAGCTCCCGCAGCGTGCCCCACTTGCCGGCACTCGCCGTACCGAACACCTCCGCGCCCAGATGGCGGGCCAGCTGGGTGGCGGCCATGCCGACACCGCCGGCCGCCGCGTGCACCAGGACCCGCTCCCCGGCCCGCAGCGAGCCGAGGTCGGTCAGCGCGTAGTACGCCGTCAGGAACACGATCGGCACGGACGCCGCCTGCGCGAACGACCACCCCGCCGGAATCCGGACCACCGTCCGCACGTCCGCGACCGCCACCGGGCCGAAGGAACCGGGGAACATGCCCATCACGCGGTCACCGACCGCCA
Organism: Streptomyces sp. PTL18; assembly: GCF_059510295.1. Lineage (NCBI taxonomy): Bacteria > Bacillati > Actinomycetota > Actinomycetes > Kitasatosporales > Streptomycetaceae > Streptomyces > Streptomyces sp. PTL18. The sequence goes on from NZ_JCAJZO010000033.1 coordinate 30,240, forward strand.
GCCCGGACACGCCCGGACCGACCTCCGTCACCACACCGGCGCCCTCGAGACCGAAGTCCTTCGCGTCCCCCGGGTACATGCCGAGCGCGTTGAGGACGTCGCGGAAGTTGAGGCCCGCCGCACGCACCGCGATCCGAACCTGGCCCTCCGCCAACTCCGACTCCGAGTCGACGGGCGTGAGCGCCAGCCCCTCCAGCGTGCCCTTCTCGACGATGTCCAGCCGCCAGGCCGGCGCACCGGCCGGGACGGGGAGTTCCCGGTCGGCGGTGGCGCGGGCCAGGCGCGGGGCGAAGGCGGCTCCCGAGCGCAGGGCGATCTCCGCCTCGTCGGAGGCGAGGGCCGCCGCGAGCGTGGTCCAGGACTCGGGGGCGGCGTCCACGTCGGCCAGTGCGAACCGTCCGGGGTTCTCGGCGCGGGCGGCCCGCACCAGGCCCCACACCGCGCCGAGCGCGGGGTCGGGCCCGGTGGTCTCGAGCGCCACGGCGCCCTCGGTCACCACCACGAGCCGGGCGCCCTCGAAGCGCTCTTCCGCCAGCCAGGTGCGGATCAGCTCCAGGGTGGCCGCCGTGGCGGCGTGGGCCGCCGACGCCGGGTCCCCCTCGGGGCGCACGACGCGGACCAGGGCGTCCGCACCGGCCGCGACGGTGTGCTCGGGGAGGGAGGTGGGCACGTCCGCCGGCGTCGCGGGGAAGCCGGACCCGTCGCCCGCCGCAGCCTGCTCGGCGCGCAGCGGGGTCCACTCGACTCGGTGCAGCAGGTCCGCGTGGCCGCCGGCGGCCGGGGCGCCGGGGGCCGCCGTGAGGGGGCGCAGGGTGAGGGAGGTGACGGTGGCGACGGGTGCGCCGGTCGGGTCGGTGAGGTCGAGCGCGACCGCTCCCGAGCCGGTGGGGCGCAGCCGGGCGTGCAGGCCGGCGGCCCCGGTGGCGTGCAGGGTGACGCCCTCCCAGGAGAACGGCAGGCCCGGCCCGGACGCCTCGCCCGCGCCGTCGGCGGTCGCGGGCGCGGTGCCGAGGGCGTGCAGGAGCGAGTCCAGCAGGGCGGGGTGGATGCCGTAGCGGCGTGCCTCGCCGGTCGCCTCGGCGGGCAGGGCCGCCTCGGCGAACACGTCGTCGCCGTGTCGCCGTACCGCGGTGAGTCCGCGGAACAGCGGGCCGTACGCCAGCCCCGTGGCGGCCAGTTGGTCGTACAGGCCGTCGGTGGGGATGCCGGTGGCGTCGGCGGGCGGGCGGGTGCCGTCGGCGGGGTCGGTGGGCTCGGGCCGCAGGGTGCCGGTCGCGTGCTGCGTCCACGGCTCGTCGTCGACGTCGTCGGTGCTGTCGGCGGGGCGTGAGTAGACGCCGATGTCGCGTCGCCCGGTGGCGTCGGGGGCACCGACGGTGACCTGGAGCCGGGCCGCGCCGTGCTCGGGCAGCACCAGCGGGATGTGCAGGGTGAGTTCCTCGACCGTGGCGCAGCCGACGCGGTCGGCGGCGTGGAGGGCGAGTTCCAGGAAGGCGGTGCCGGGCAGCAGGACCGACCCGGAGACGACGTGTTCGGCCAGCCAGGGCTGGAGCCGGGTGGAGAGCCGCCCGGTGAGGACGGCCGTGCCGCTGTCCGCGAGGGTGACGGCGGCGCCGAGCAGCGGGTGTCCGGCGGCGGACAGGCCGGCGGAGCGCAGGTCGCCCGGGTGGGCGCCGCCCGGGCGCGGCCAGTAGCGGCTGTGCTGGAAGGCGTAGGTGGGCAGTTCGACGGTGCGTGCCGCGGGCAGCAGTGCGGCCCAGCCGACGTCGGCGCCGTGGGTGTGGAGCGTGGCGGTCGCGGTGAGCAGCGCGTGGGACTCGGGGCGGTCGGTGCGCAGGGCGGGGACCGCCACCGGTTCGCCGTCGGTGAGCGAGGCGTGGACGAGGGCGGTGAGGGTGCCGTCGGGGCCGAGTTCGAAGAACCGGGTGACGCCGTCGGTGTGCAGGGTGTGCACGGCGTCGGCGAACCGGACGGCGTGCCGGACGTGCCGCACCCAGTGGTCCGGAGACATCAGGTCCTCGGGGTCGGCGCTCTCGCCGGTCAGCGTGGAGACGATCTCCAGCTGAGGCCGCTCGTACGACAGTTCCTGGGCGACCGCCCGGAAGTCGGCGAGCATCGGCTCCATCAGCGGCGAGTGGAAGGCGTGGCTGACCCGCAGCGCGGTGACCTTGCGGTCCCGGGCCCGGAAGTACCCCGCGATCTCCTCCACGGCCCCGGCGGCGCCTGCGACGACCACCGCGCTGGGGCCGTTGACGGCGGCGATACCGACCCGCTCGTCGTCGAGCAGCGGCAGCACCTCCTCCTCCGACGCCTGTACGGCGAGCATCGCGCCACCCGCCGGGAGGGCCTGCATCAGCCGGCCACGCGCCGCGACCAGGCGGCAGGCGTCCGCCAGCGACCACACCCCGGCCACATGCGCCGCCGCGATCTCACCGACCGAGTGACCCGCCAGCACATCCGGCCGCACACCCCACGACTCCAACAGCCGGAACAGGCCCACCTCCAGGGCGAACAACGCCGGCTGGGCGTACTCCGTCCGGTTCAGGGCCTCCTGATCCTCGCCGAACACGACCTCGCGCAGCGGGCGCGGCAGTTCGGTGTCCAGGTGGGCGCAGGCCGCGTCGAAGGCGTCCGCGAAGACCGGATACGCGTCATACAGCTCCCGCCCCATACCGCAGCGTTGCGATCCCTGGCCCGCGAAGAGGAAGGCCGTGCGGCCCTCGGGGTGCGCGCGGCCGGTGACGGTGTCCGTGGTGGGCTCGCCGGCGGTCAGGGAGGCGAGGGCCGCCCGGAGTGCGTCGCGGTCGGTGCCGAGGACGACGGCGCGGTGTTCGTGCGCGGTGCGGGTGGTGGCGAGGGACCGCCCGATGTCGGCGGCGGTGAGGTCGGGTCGTGCCGCGGTGTGCGCGAGCAGGCGTGCGGCCTGGTCACGCAGGGCGTCGGCGGAGGCACCGGAGATCACCCAGGGCAGTGGGCCGGTACCGGCCGCGGTGGGTTGCGTCGTCGGCTCGGTGCCCTGTGGCCGCCCGGGCTGCTGCGGCTGTTCGACCGTGGGCGGCTCCTCCACGATGACGTGGGCGTTGGTGCCGGAGACACCGAAGGCGGAGACGCCGGCGCGGCGCGGCCGGTCGCCGGCGGTCCACGGCCGGCTCTCGGTGAGCAGTTCCACGGCGCCGGCGGACCAGTCGACATGGGAGGACGGCTGTTCGGCGTGCAGGGTGGGCGGCAGGACGCCGTGGCGCATCGCCTCGACCGTCTTGATGATGCCGGCGACGCCCGCGGCGGCCTGGGTGTGCCCGATGTTCGACTTCAACGAGCCGAGGTACAGGGGCTGTTCGCGGTCCTGGCCGTAGGTGGCCAGGAGGGCCTGCGCCTCGATCGGGTCGCCGAGGGCCGTACCGGTGCCGTGCGCCTCGACGGCGTCCACGTCGGCCGGGGCGAGCCCGGCGTCGGCCAGCGCGGCACGGATGACGCGCTGCTGGGCGGGCCCGTTGGGCGCGGTGAGACCGTTGGAGGCGCCGTCCTGGTTGACCGCGGAGCCGGCGATCACCGCGAGCACGTCGTGCCCGTTGCGGCGGGCGTCGGACAGCCGCTCGACGACGAGGACGCCGACACCCTCGGCCCAGCCGGTGCCGTCGGCGTCGTCGGAGAACGCCTTGCAGCGCCCGTCGGCGGCGAGACCGCCCTGGCGGCTGAACTCGATGAAGGCGCCGGGGGTGGACATCACGGTGACGCCGCCCGCGAGGGCGAGGTCGCACTCGCCGGAGCGCAGGGACTGCGCGGCCAGGTGCAGTGCGACGAGGGAGGACGAGCAGGCGGTGTCGACGGTGAGGGTGGGGCCTTCGAGGCCGAGGACGTAGGCGATGCGGCCGGAGACCACCGCGGCGGCGTTGCCGGTGCCGAGGAAGCCGTCGCCGGCGTCGGGGGTGCTCAGCAGCAGCGCGGGATAGTCCTGGCCGTTGGAGCCCATGAACACGCCGGTGCGGGAGCCGCGCAGGGCGCCGGGGGCGATGGCGGCGCGCTCCAGCGCCTCCCAGGAGATCTCCAGCAGCAGCCGCTGCTGCGGGTCCATCGCCAGGGCCTCGCGCGGGGAGATGCCGAAGAAGCCCGGATCGAAGTCGCCGACCCCGGTGAGGAATCCGCCGTGCCGGGAGTAGCTGGTGCCGGGGTGTCCGGGCTCGGGGTGGTAGAGGGCGTCGAGATCCCAGCCGCGGTCGGTGGGGAACCCGGTGATCGCGTCCCCGGCGCCGGCCACCAGCTCCCACAGTTCGCCGGGGCCCGTGACTCCGCCGGGGAGGCGGCAGCCCATGCCGACGATGACGATCGGGTCGTCGGTCCGGTCCGCTCCGACGGCGGCGGGCAGGTCGCCGCGGGCGGGGTCGGTGCCGTCTCCGAACAGTTCGCCGTGCAGGAACGCGGCGAGGTCGACGGGCGTGGGGTGGTCGAAGACGAGCGTGGCGGGCAGCGCGAGGCCCGTGTCGGTGGTGAGGCGGTTGCGCAGTTCCACGGCGGTCAGCGAGTCGAAGCCCGAGTCGCGGAAGGCCCGCCGGGACTCCAGCGACCCGGTGTCGGCGTGGCCGAGGACGGCGGCGGCGTGCGTGCGGACCAGTTCCAGCAGGGCGCGGGCGCGCTCTGCGGGTGCGCGGCCCGCCAGGCGTTCGCGCAGGGCGCTGCCCGTCTCACCGTGCTCGGCGGCCGATCCGGCGCGCAGGGCGTCGACGGCCTCGGGGACGCCGGTGAGCAGGGGGCTGGGGCGGGTGCCGGTGAAGCCGGGGGCGAACCGGGCCCAGTCGACGTCGGCGACGACCTGCCCGGTGGCGTCCTGCTCCAGGACGCGGCGCAGCGCGGCGAGCGCGGTGTCGGGGTCGAGAGCGGCGAGGCCGCGGCGGCGCAGGTACTCCTCGGCGCCCTCCGCGGCGGCCATGCCGCCCCCGCCCCACGGGCCCCAGGCCACGGAGAGAGCGGTGGCGCCGCGGGCGCGCCGCTGTTCGGCGAGCGCGTCGAGGAAGGCGTTGGCGGCGGCGTAGGCGCTCTGCCCGCCGCTGCCCCACACGCCGGCGATGGAGGAGAACAGCACGAACGCGTCGAGCGGCCGGTCGCCTTGCTCACGCAGCACGGCGTCGAGGTGGGCGGCGCCGTGGGCCTTCGCGGCGAGCACACCGCGGAACCGGTCGTCGTCGACGTCGGTGAGCGGCACGCTGTCGGTGACGCCGGCCGCGTGGACGACGGCGTCGACGGTGTGGCGGTCCAGCAACTGCTCGACGGCGGCGCGGTCGGAGACGTCGCACGCCTCGACGGTGACGCGGGCGCCGAGCGCGGCGAGCCGGGCGGTCAGGTCGGCGGCGCCCGGCGCGTCAAGGCCCCGGCGTCCGGTCAGCACGAGGTGTTCGGCGCCCTGTTCGGCGGCCCATCGGGCGATCCGGGCGCCGAGCGCTCCGGTGCCGCCGGTGACGAGGACGGTGCCGCGCGGCTGCCAGCCGGCGCCGGTGTGGGGCGTGTCGGCGTCGTCGGCGTGGCGCAGGCGGCGGGCGAGGACTCCGGAAGCACGCACGGCGAGCTGGTCCTCGTCCGTGCCGGCCAGGACGGACACGAGCCGTGCGGCGGCGCGCCGGTCGACGCTCGACGGCAGGTCGACGAGGCCGCCGAAGCGGTCGCCGAGTTCCAGGGCGGCGACCCGGCCCAGGCCCCAGAGTGCGGCCTGCGCCGGGTCGGGCGCGGCGTCGGAGCGGGCGGTGGCGACGGCGCCGAGGGTGGCCAGCCAGAGCGGGGCGCCCACCCGGGCGTCGCCGAGCGCCTGCACGAGCCGTACGGCACGCAGGGCGAGGGTGGCCGGGTCGTCGGCGGTGCCGGGCAGGGCGAGGACGCCTTCCGGGCTGTCGGTCTCCGCGAGGCGGGCGGCGAGCGTGGCGCGCTCCTCCCCGCCCGGGTACGCGAAGAGCACCGGTTCGGCGCCGCGGGCCGTGAGGGCGTCGCGGACGGTGCGGGTGAGGTCGTCGTCGGCCGCGCCGTCGGGCACGACGAGCAGCCAGCGGCCGGTGAGCGGGGGGCCGGCGGCGGGGTCGAGGGGTTGCCAGGCGATCCGGTAGCGCAGCCGGTCGACGTGTCCGCGTTCGCGGCGTCCGCGCCACCACGTCGACAGGGCGGGCACGAGCGGCCGCAGGAGCCCCTCGTCGACCTCCAGGGTGTCGGCGAGGGCGGCGATGTCCTCCTGCTCGACGGCCGACCAGAAGCCGGTGTCCTGGCCGGGGGCGCCCTCCCCGGTGGTGGCGGTGTGTGCGGTGGGCTCCAGCCAGTAGCGGGCACGGCGGAACGCGTACGTCGGCAGGTCCACGGTCTGCGCGCCGGTTCCCGCGAAGACGGCCTGCCAGTCGACCGGCGCGCCGTGGGCGAAGGTGTCGGCGACAGCGGCCATGAGCGCGGTCGGCTCGGATCGCTCCTTGCGCAGCGTGGGCACGGCCGTCAGGCCCTCGGTATCCAGGCAGGCGCGGGTGAGCGCGGTGAGTGTGCCGTCGGGGCCCAGCTCCACGAACCGGGTGACGCGGCGCTTCTCCAGCAGCCGTACGCCGTCGGCGAACCGGACCGCCTCGCGGACGTGACGCACCCAGTGGTCGGGCGAGCACAGGTCGGCCGGGCGGGCGGTCTCGCCGGTCGTGTCGGAGACGATCGTCAGCCGCGGCGGGTGATAGGTGACGCTCTCGGCGACCTCACGGAACGCGGCGAGCATCGGCTCCATGAGCGGCGAGTGGAAGGCGTGGCTGACCCGCAGCGGGGTGGCCTTGCGGTCCTGGGAGCGGAAGTGCGCGGCGATCTCCTCGACGGCGTCGGCGGCACCGGAGACCACCACGGCGCGCGGGCCGTTGACGGCGGCGATGCCGACGCGCTCGCCGAGCAGCGGCAGCACCTCCTCCTCGGTGGCCTGCAGCGCGGCCATCGCACCGCCCTCGGGCAGGGCCTGCATCAGCCGGCCGCGCGCCGCGACCAGCCGGCAGGCGTCGGCGAGGGACCACACGCCCGCGACATGGGCGGCGGCCAGCTCGCCGACGGAGTGCCCGAGCAGGAACTTCGGGGTCAGGCCCCATGCCTCCAGCTGGCGGAACAGGGCCACTTCCAGGGCGAAGAGGGCCGGCTGGGCGTACTCGGTGCGGTTCAGCAGCTCCGCGTCGTCGCCGAAGACCACTTCCTTGAGGTCGAAGGGGAGTTCGGCGTCGACCGCGTCGAACGCGGCGGCGAACACGGGGTGCGTGTCGTACAGTTCGCGGCCCATGCCGGGGCGCTGCGAGCCCTGCCCGGCGAAGAGGAACGCGGTGGCGCCGCGCGCGGTCCGGCCGCGGACGGTCGCGGGGCCGGGCTCTCCCGCGGCGAGCGCGGTCAGTTCCCGTACGGCGTCGTCGTGGCCGGTGGCGAGGACGACCGCCCGGTGTTCCAGGGCGGCGCGGGTGGTGGCGAGGGCGCGGCCGATGTCCAGCGGTCGCGGCGGTTCGGGGTCCCGGCGCAGCCGTTCGAGCAGCCGGGCGGCCTGGGCGCGCAGGGCGTCCTCGCTGCGCGCGGACACCGGCCAGGGCACGACGGGCAGCTCGCGCGGCGCGTCGTCCGGTCCGTCGGAAACCGCCTGCGGAACGGTGTCGTCGGCGGGAGCCGGGGCCTCCTCGACGACGGCGTGGGCGTTGGTGCCGCTGATGCCGAACGAGGACACACCGGCGCGGCGCGGCCGGTCCGAGCGTGGCCAGTCGACCGGTTCGGTGAGCAGGCGCACCGCTCCCGCCGACCAGTCGACGTGCCGGGACGGCTCGGACACGTGCAGGGTGCGCGGCAGCACGCCGTGCCGCATCGCCTGGACCATCTTGATGATGCTGCCGACACCCGCCGCGGACTGGGTGTGCCCGATGTTCGACTTCAACGAGCCGAGCCACAGCGGATGTTCACGGTCCTGGCCGTAGGTGGCGAGCAGGGCCTGCGCCTCGATGGGGTCGCCGAGGGTGGTGCCGGTGCCGTGCGCGTCGACGGCGTCGACGTCGGCGGGGGCGAGGCCTGCGGCGGACAGCGCGGCCCTGATCACCCTCTGCTGGGCCGGGCCGTTGGGCGCGGTGAGGCCGTTGGAGGCGCCGTCGGAGTTGATGGCGGTGCCGCGCACGACGGCCAGCACGGGGTGACCGAGTCGGCGGGCATCGGACAGCCGCTCCACCAGGAGCATGCCGGCGCCCTCGGCCCAGCCGGTGCCGTCGGCGTCGTCGGAGAACGCCTTGCAGCGGCCGTCGGGTGCGAGACCGCGCTGCCGGCTGAACTCGTAGAACATCGCGGGGGTCGCCATCACCGCGACACCGCCCGCGAGGGCCATGTCGCACTCGCCGCGGCGCAGCGCCTGGGCCGCCCAGTGCAGCGCGACCAGCGACGACGAGCACGCCGTGTCGACGGTGACGGTGGGACCCTCCAGGCCGAGGGTGTAGGCGATGCGGCCGGAGGCGACCGAGGTGGCGTTGCCGGCCAGCAGCAGACCCTGCACGCCGTCGGGGAACTCGCTGACTCCGGCGCCGTATCCGGACGTCGCGGCGCCGACGAAGACGCCGGTGCTGCTGCCGCGCACCGAGCCGGGGTCGATCCCGGCCCGTTCGAACGCCTCCCAGGAGATCTCCAGCAGCAGCCGCTGCTGCGGGTCCATCGCCAGGGCCTCACGCGGCGAGATCCCGAAGAAATCGGCGTCGAACCGCGACGCCTCGTGCAGGAAGCCGCCGCCGAGCGCGTAGAAGGTGCCCGGGTTGTCGGGATCGGGGTCGTAGCCCGCGTCCACGTCCCAGCCGCGGTCGGCGGGGAAGCCGGAGACGGCGTCCCCGCCCTCAGCGACGAGCCGCCACAGCTCCTCAGGGCTGTCCACACCGCCGGGGTAGCGGCAGCTCATCGCGACGATCGCGATCGGTTCCCGGTCCCGTGTCTCCGCCTCGCGCAGCTGTCGGCGGGTCTGCCGCAACTCCGCGGTCAGCCGCTTGAGGTACTCGACGTACTTTTCGTCCATCTTGTCGTCTTCAGCCACCAACGCCACATCCCTGAGCCGATGCCAACGGTTTCCCGCGGCTGATCACGACATCCCGAGTTCTTTGTCGATGAGGTCGAACAGCTCGTCCGCCGTCTCGACGGAGTCGAGTTCTCCGTCGTCGACGTCGGCGAGTGCCGCTCCGGACTGCCCGGAGCCGGTGCCGTTGTCGTGTCCGGCACCGCTGCCCTTTGTTGCCGGTTCCTGCCACTTCGCCGTCAGCCGCTGCAGCCGGGAAGTGATCGCCGCGCGGTCGTCGCCGCCGATCGTGACGGCGGCGAACGCGGCCTCCAGCCGGTCGAGTTCGGCCAGCAGCGGAGCCGCCGTCGCGGCGGCGGCCGGGCCGTCGGTCTGCTGGGTGCCGGACGCCTCCGGCAGGGTGATCCGCGCCAGCAGATGACCGGCCAGCACCGTCGGCGTCGGGTGGTCGAACACCAGCGTGGCCGGGAGCCGCAGCCGGGTGGCCGCGCCCAGCCGGTTGCGCAGTTCCACCGCGGTGAGCGAGTCGAAGCCGAGCTCCTTGAACGCCTGGTCCGGTTCGATCTCGTCGCCTGAGGCGTGGCCGAGCGTGGCCGCCGCCTGGGCGCACACCAGGTCGACCAGGTACTGCTCCCGGTCGGCCGGGGCGAGCGCGGCCAGCCGGGCGCCGAGGTCCTGCGGCTCGGCCTGCGTGCCCGCCGCCGTGTCGGCCGCCTTCCGTGCGGGCGCCCGAACCAGACCGCGCAGCAGCGGCGGTACGGCCTCGGCGTGGGCGCGCAGCGCCTTCAGGTCGAGGTCCACCGGCAGCAGCAGCGCCCGGTGTGCGGGGGCCGCCACGGTCGCCAGGGCCGCCCCGTCCAGCAGTCGCAGGCCCTGTTCGGCGCTGAGGGGCCGCATGCCGCCGCGGGCCATGCGCCGCAGGTCGGCCTCGGACAGCTCGGCCGTCATACCGGTGCCGGGCGCCCAGGGGCCCCAGGCCAGGGACACGGCGGGCAGTCCGGCGGTGCGGCGGCCGGATGCGAAGGCGTCCAGGAAGGCGTTCGCCGCCGCGTAGTTGGCCTGCCCGGCACCGCCGAAGGTACCGGCGACGGACGAGAACATCACGAACGCCGCCAGGTCCGCATCGCGGGTCAGCTCGTGCAGATGGGCCACCGCGTCGACCTTCGGCCGCAGTACCCCGACCAGCCGGTCGGGGGTGAGCGCGGAGACCACGCCGTCGTCCAGGACACCGGCGGTGTGGACGACCGCCGTCAGCGGGTGCTCGGCCGGAACCGCACCGAGCACGGCAGAGAGCTGGTCCCGGTCGGCCACGTCCACGGCAACCACCTCGACCCGCGCTCCCGACTCGCCGAGCTCACCGACGAGTTCTGCTGCACCGGGCGCCTCCGCGCCGCGGCGGCTCGCCAGCAGCAGATGCCGTACACCGTGCTCGGTCACCAGATGCCGGGCCACCAGCGCGCCCAGACCACCCGTGCCACCGGTCACCAGCACCGTGCCATCCGGGTTCAGCGGCGCCGGGACCGTGAGGACCACCTTGCCGACATGCCGCGCCTGCGACAGATGGCGGAAGGCGTCCGGCGCACGCCGCACATCCCAACACGTGACCGGCAACGGCTTGAGCGCACCGGCCTCGAACAGCTCCACCAGATCGGCCAGCATCCGCCCGATCCGCTCCGGACCGGCCTCCCACAGGTCGAACGCCCGGTACATCACACCGGCGTGCCCGGCCGCCACCGCCTGCGGGTCGCGGACGTCGGTCTTGCCCATCTCCAGGAACCGTCCACCCCGCGGCAGCAACCGCAACGACGCGTCCACGAACTCACCGGCCAGCGAGTCCAGTACGACGTCCACACCGGCACCACCGGTCGCGGCGAGGAACGCCGCCTCGAAGCCGGTGTCACGGGAGGACGCGACATGCTCCCCCTCCAGACCCAGCTCCCGCAGCGTGCCCCACTTGCCGGCACTCGCCGTACCGAACACCTCCGCCCCCAGATGGCGGGCCAGCTGGGTGGCGGCCATGCCGACACCGCCGGCCGCCGCATGCACCAGGACCCGCTCCCCGGCCCGCAGCGAGCCGAGATCCGTCAGCGCGTAATACGCCGTCAGGAACACGATCGGCACCGAAGCCGCCTGCGCGAACGACCAGCCCGCCGGAATCCGGACCACCGTCCGCACGTCCGCGACCGCCACCGGGCCGAAGGAGCCGGGGAACATGCCCATCACGCGGTCCCCGACGGCCAGCCCGGTGACACCCGGACCGACCTCCGTCACCACACCGGCGCCCTCGCCGCCGAGTGGCCCCGCCTCTCCGGGGTACATGCCGAGCGCGTTGAGGACGTCACGGAAGTTGAGGCCCGCCGCCCGCACGGCGATCCGAACCTGGCCCTCCGCCAGCTCGGCGGACGCCTCGGGGAACGGGGTGAGGGCGAGGTTGTCCAGGGTGCCCTTCTCGATGCTGTCGAGGTGCCAGGCCGGCTCGCCCACCGGGAGCGGGAGCTGACCGCCCACCGGGACGCGCCCCAGACGCGGGGCGTACAGGTCGCCGTCGCGCAGGGCGACTTCCGGCTCCCCGCAGGCGAGCGCCGCTTCCAGCGCGGCGCGGGAGGCGTCGGTGCCGTCGGTGTCGACCAGCGCGAACCGGTCCGGCGCCTCGGCGCGGGCGGCCCGTACCAGGCCCCACACCGCGGCGAGCGCGGGGTCGGGCCCGGTGGCGTCGAGCGCAACGGCGCCTTCGGTCACCACGACCAGGCGGCAGCCCTCGAAGCGGTCTTCGGCGAGCCATGCGCGTACGGCGTCCAGGACCCGGCTGGTCGCGGCACGCACCGCTTCCGGCACATCGGCGGCAGCCCGCGGAGCTGTCACGGGGAACAGCACCGTCGCCGGAACCGCCGTGGGCAGCTCGTCCAGGCTCGGGTGGACGGCCGCACCGGGCAGGAGCCCCGTGTCGCCGACCACCGCTGCCGTGGCGGCCGTGGACTCGGGCGCGGTCAGCTTGGTCCAGTCGACCTGGAAGAGGCCCTCGCGGTGGCCGTCGGACCCGGCGCGGGCGGCGAGGTCGCCGGAGACCTGGCGCAGCAGCAGCGACTCGACGGAGGCGACGGCGCCGCCCGCGGGGTCGGCCAGTTGCAGGGCGACGGCCTCCGGACCGGCCTGCACCATGCGCACGCGCAGGGCACGGGCGCCGGACGCCCGCAGCGACACGCCGCTCCAGGAGAACGGCAGCCGTCCCTGACCGGCCTCGGCGAGCGACACGAACATCATCGCGTGCAGGGCGGAGTCCAGCAGCGCCGGGTGGATGCCGAAGTCCCCCGCGAGTCGCTCGTGGTCGTCGGGCAGGCCGACCTCGGCGAAGACCTCCTCGCCGCGCCGCCAGACGGCACGCAGACCGCGGAAGACCGGCCCGTAGGCGAATCCGGCCTCGGCGAAGCGGTCGTAGAAGTCGTCCACGGAGACGGGTTCGGCGTTCGGCGGCGGCCAGGCGGCCAGGTCGGCCGCCTCGGTGGCCGCGGGCGCCGGGCCGGCCACAAGGGAACCGCCGGCGTTCAGCGTCCACGGGTCGGTGTCGAGGGCGTCCTCGGCCCGCGAGTAGACCTCCAGGGTGCGCGTGTCGTCGTCGTCCGGTGCGCCGACCCGGACCTGCACCAGGCGTCCGGTGCGTTCGGGCACGACGAGCGGGGCGGCGATGGTCAGTTCCTCCACCCGGTCGTATCCGAGCTGTCCGGCAGCGCACAGGGCGAGTTCGAGGAAGCCGGTGCCCGGGAAGAGGACGGTGCCGGTGACGGCGTGGTCGCGCAGCCAGGGGTGCGTGCGCAGCGACAGCCGCCCGGTGAACAGTGCCTCTTCGCTGCCGGCCACGCGTACGGCGGCTCCCAGCAGCGGGTGTTCGGCCGAGCCGAGGCCCGCCGAGCCGAGGTCGCCGAGGGTGACGCCGGTGAGGTTCGGCCAGTGGCGGCGGCGCTGGAAGGCGTACGTCGGCAGCGGCACCGGCGCGGTGGCGGGAAGCCGCGCCGCCCAGTCCACCCCCGCCCCGTCGACGTGCAGCCGCGCCAGCGCGCCCAGCAGGGCGTCGGCTTCGGGACGGTCCTTGCGCAGCACCGGCACCAGCACCGACGCCCCGGGCTCGTCCAGACAGTCCTGCGCGAGGGCGGTCAGGGTGCCGTCGCAGCCCAGCTCCACGAACCGGCCGACACCCCGCCCGACGAGCGCCTCCACCGCATCGGCGTAGCGCACCGCCTGACGGACATGACGCACCCAGTAGTCCGGGGACGTCAACTCCTCCGCAGCGGCCACCTCACCCGTGACGGTCGAAACCAGGCCCAACCCGGGCCGGTTGTAGGTCAGGCTCTCCGCGACCTTGCGGAAGTCGCCGAGCATCGGCTCCATCAGCGGCGAGTGGAACGCGTGACTGACCCGCAGCGCGGTGACCTTGCGGTCCCGGGCCCGGAAGTACCCCGCGATCTCCTCCACGGCCCCGGCGGCGCCTGCGACGACGACCGCGCTGGGGCCGTTGACGGCGGCGATACCGACCCGCTCGTCGTCGAGCAGCGGCAGCACCTCCTCCTCCGACGCCTGTACGGCGAGCATCGCGCCACCCGCCGGGAGGGCCTGCATCAGCCGGCCACGCGCCGCGACCAGGCGGCAGGCGTCCGCCAGCGACCACACCCCGGCCACATGCGCCGCCGCGATCTCACCGACCGAGTGACCCGCCAGCACATCCGGCCGCACACCCCACGACTCCAGCAGCCGGAACAGGCCCACCTCCAGGGCGAACAACGCCGGCTGGGCGTACTCCGTCCGGTTCAGGGCCTCCTGGTCCTCGCCGAACACGACCTCGCGCAGCGGGCGCGGCAGTTCGGTGTCCAGGTGGGCGCAGGCCGCGTCGAAGGCGTCCGCGAAGACCGGATACGCGTCATACAGCTCCCGCCCCATACCGCAGCGTTGCGATCCCTGGCCCGCGAAGAGGAACGCCGTGCGCACATCACTGCGGGCCGTGCCCGTCGCCGCGTTCACCGCCTCCTCACCGACGGCGACCGCCCGCAGCGCCCGCTCCAGATCCTCCCGGTCCGCGCCCCACACCACGGCCCGGTGCTCGAACAACGACCGCGACCGCACCAGCGAGGACGCCACCCTCGCAACGCTCGGACCCTCGTCACCGGTGACGAACTCCGCCAGCCGCCCGGCCTGCGCCCGCAGCGCGGCAGCCGTACGACCGGAGACGACCCACGGGATCAGCCCACCGGCGTCACCCGTGACCTCCTCGGGCGCGTCCCCGGCGGGGGGCTCCGCCAGCACCACGTGGGCGTTGGTGCCGCTGAGGCCGAAGGAGGACACGCCCGCTCGGCGGGTCCGCCCCTCGGTGCGCGGCCACTCGACGTGGTCGCCCAGGAGTTCCACCGCGCCGGCGGACCAGTCCACGTGGGACGACGGCTCCTCGGCGTGCAGCGTGCGCGGCAGCACCCCGTGCTGCAACGCCAGCACCATCTTGATCACACCCGCCACACCCGCGGCGGCCTGCGTGTGACCGATGTTCGACTTCACCGACCCCAGCCACAACGGCTCATCCCGGTCCTGACCGTACGTCGCGATCAGCGCCTGCGCCTCGATCGGATCACCCAGCGTCGTGCCCGTGCCGTGCGCCTCCACCGCGTCCACGTCCGCCGGACTCAGCCCGGCACCGGCCAGCGCCCGCCGGATCACCCGCTGCTGCGACGGCCCGTTCGGCGCCGTGAGACCGTTGGACGCACCGTCCTGGTTCACCGCCGAGCCCGCCACCACCGCCAGCACCCGGCGCCCCGCCGCCCGCGCATCCGACAGCCGCTCCACCAGCACCAGACCCGCGCCCTCCGAGAACCCGGCACCGTCCGCCGCGTCCGAGAACGCCTTGCACCGCCCGTCCGAGGCCAGACCCCGCTGACGGGAGAAGTCCAGGAAGAGACCCGGCGTCGACATCACCGTCACACCACCGGCCAGCGCCAGGTCGCACTCGCCGGAGCGCAGGGCCTGGACGGCGAGGTGGAGGGAGACCAGGGCGGCGGAGCAGGCGGTGTCGACGGTGACCGCGGGGCCCTCCAGGCCGAGCACGTAGGAGACGCGGCCGGAGACGATGCTCGCGGCGTTGCCGGTGCCGAGGTGGCCTCCGACGTCCTCGCCCGAGGCCACGAGGAGCGGGGTGTAGTCGTTGCCGTTGGTGCCGGCGAAGACTCCCGTGCGGGAACCGCGCAGGCTCGTCGGATCGATCCCGGCCCGTTCGAACGCCTCCCAGGCCAGCTCCAGCAGCAGCCGCTGCTGCGGGTCCATCGCCAGCGCCTCACGCGGCGAGATGCCGAAGAAGCCGGGGTCGAAGCCGGCCATGTCCTGCAGGAATCCGCCTTCGCGCGCGGTGCAGGTGCCGGGGTGGTCGGGGTCGGGGTGGTAGAGGTTGTCGACGTCCCAGCCGCGGTCCGCCGGGAACGGGGCTATGGCGTCGGTGCCGTCGGCGAGCAGCCGCCAGAAGTCCTCGGGGGCGCTGACCCCGCCGGGGAAGCGGCAGCTCATCGCGGTGATGACGATCGGGTCGTCATCGGTCGCCGCCGCGCCGGCGGCGGGGCCCGCCGGGGAGGGCAGGCGGTCGTCGCCGTCCGTCGTGTCGCCGAGTTCGGCGAGCAGCATGCGGGCGAGTTCGACGCAGTTGGGGTGGTCGAAGACCAGGGTGGCCGGCAGGCGCAGCCCGGTGATCCTGTTCATGCCGTTGCGGAGTTCGACGGCGCTGAGCGAGTCGAAGCCGAGGTCACTGAAGGCGCGGGTCGGCTCGACGGCCTGCGGTCCGGGGTGGCCGAGGACGGTGGCGACGTAGCCGCGGACGACGTCGAGGACGGCGTCGGCGCGTTCGGCGCCGCTCAGCCCCGCCAGATGGCGGACGAGCGCCGGCCGGTCCCCGTCGGCCGCGTCCCCGCCGAAGGCGTCGGCCGTGTTCTGCCCGGACGCGGTGCCGTTCGCGGGGGCGAGGACGCGCCGGGCGTCGGGCAGATCGCGCAGCAGGGCGCTGGGGCGGGAGCCGGTGAAGGCCGGCGCGAATCGTTCCCAGCCGATGTCGGTGACCGCGACGTAGGTCTCGTCGTGGTCGAGGGCCTGCTGCAGTGCCTGGCAGGCCAGTTCGGGCTGCATGTCGTAGACGCCGTAGCGGCGCAGGCGTTCACCGACGGCGCCCTCGCCCATGCCGCCGTCGGCCCAGTGGCCCCAGGCGACGGCGGTGGCGGGCAGACCCTGGGCGCGGCGCCGGGCGGCCAGCGCGTCGAGGAAGGCGTTGCCGGGGGCGTAGTTGCCGAGGCCGGGGCCGCTGATGGTGCCGGACGTCGAGGAGAACAGGACGAACGCGGACAGCTCCAGGTCGGCGGTCAGTTCGTGCAGGTGAAGGGCGGCGGTGGCCTTGGTGCGCAGCACCGGGTCCATGCGGCCGGCGTCGAGGGCGTCGATGACGCCGTCGTCGAGGTGGCCGGCGACGTGCAGCACCGCGTCGAGCGGCTGGTCCTCGGGGATCGTGTCGAGCAGGTCGCGCAGGGCGTCCCGGTCGGTGACGTCGCAGGCGGCGATGGTGACGCGGCCGGCGCCGAGGGCGGTGAGGTCGGCGCGCAACTCGTCCGCGCCGGGCGCGTCGGCGCCGCGGCGGCTGGTGAGCAGCAGGTGGTCGGCGCCGAGGGAGGCGAGCCAGCGGGAGACGTGTCCGCCGACCGCGCCGGTGCCGCCGGTGACGAGGACGGTGCCGCGCGGCCGCCACGGATCGCCGGGCGCGGTGGCGTCGGCGAGCGGGGCGCGCCGGAGGCGCCGGCCGTAGGTGCCGGCGGGACGGACGGCGGTCTGGTCCTCGCCGTCGGGGCGGGCGAGCAGCGCGCACAGCCGGTCGCCGGCGCGGCGGTCGAGGTCGGCGGGCAGGTCGATCAGGCCGCCCCAGCGGTCGGAGTGCTCCAGGGCGGCGACCCGGCCGAGGCCCCAGACGAGGGCCTGGGGCGCGCTGAGGACGGCTTCCGCGCCGGTGACGGCGACGGCGCCGCGGGTGGCGCACCACAGGGGTGCGGCGATCCGGAGGTCACCGAGCGCCTGGAGCAGGGCAAGGGTGCCGGCGAGGCCCACGGGCACGGACGGGTGGTCGCGGTGCGGGGTCTCGTCGAGCGCGAGCAGGGAGAGGACACCGCCCAGGTCGTCCGCGGTGGGAGTGCCTTCGTCGCCGGTGTCGGTGAGGGCGTCGGCGAGGAGAGCGGCCAGGTGGGCGCGGTCGCTGCCGGGGGCGGCGCCGTCGACGGTGACGACACGCACGGGCACGCCGTGGTCGGTGAGGGCGCGCCGGGTGGCGTCGACCAGCGGGTGGGCGGCGGCGGGCACGGCGAGGAGCCAGGTGCCGGCCGGGGGTGCGCCCGCGGTGTCCTGGGTGAGCGGGGTCCAGCCGACGGTGTAGCGCCAGCCGTCGACGGTGGACTGCTCCCTGCTGCTGCGCCGCCAGGCGGACAGCGCGGGCAGCACCTCGCGCAGCGGGGTGTCGCCGCCGAGGTCGAGGGTGGCGGTGAGAGCGTCGAGGTCCTCTTCCTCCACGGTGCGCCAGAAGCGGCTCTCCACCTCGTCGGAGACGGCGGCGGCGGGGTCGGCGGCGGGGTCGGTGAGGTCGTCGCGCAGTTCGGGCCAGAACCGCGTGCGCTGGAAGGCGTACGTCGGCAGGTCGACGCGGCGGGCGCCGGTCCCGGCGAAGACGCTGTGCCAGTCCACGGGGACGCCCTCGGCGTGGGCCTCGGCGAGTGAGGTCAGGAACCGGTCGTGGCCGCCCCGGTCGCGGCGCAGGGTGCCGAGGACGACGGCGTCGACGGCGGCGTCCTCGATGGTCTCGCGCACGCCGAACGCGACGACGGGGTGCGGGGACACCTCGATGAAGGCGCGGTGGCCGGCGGCGAGGAGGCCGCGTACGGCGTCCTCGAAGCGGACGGTCTCGCGCAGGTTGGTGTACCAGTAGGCGGCGTCGAGGACGGTGTCGTCGTCGAGCCAGTCGCCGGTCACCGAGGACCGGAAGGGGATCTCGGCGGGGCGGGGCTCCAGCCCGGCGAGCGCGTCGAGGACGGGGCCGCGCAGGGGTTCGACGTGCGCGGAGTGGCTGCCGTAGTCGACGGCGACCTTGCGGGCCTGGACTCCCTCGCCGGTCAGTTCGGCGAACAGCTCGTCCAGGGCGTCGGCGGCGCCGGAGACGACGACCGAGCCGGGGCCGTTGACGGCGGCCACGGCGAGCCGGTCGCCGAAGCGCTCCAGCCGCGGGCGCACCTGGTCGGCGGGGAGCGGCACGGACATCATGCCGCCGTCGCCGGCGATGGCGGTGATGGCCTTGCTGCGCAGGGCGGCCACGCGCGCGCCGTCCCGAAGGGACAGCGCGCCGGCGACGACGGCGGCGGCGATCTCGCCCTGGCTGTGTCCGACGACGGCGGCGGGTTCGACGCCGTGCGCGCGCCACAGGTGGGCGAGGGAGACCATGACGGCCCACAGGACGGGCTGGACGACGTCCACCCGGTCCAGGTCGGGCGCGTGGGGTCCGCCGCGCAGGGCGGCGGTCAGCGACCAGTCCACCCAGGGTGCCAGGGCTTCCTCGCACTCGGCGATACGGCGGGCGAACTCCGGTGCGGTGTCGAGGAGTTCGCGGCCCATTCCGGGCCACTGGGCGCCCTGGCCGGGGAAGACGAGGACGGGTCCGGTGCCGCGCCGGTCGACGCCGCGGACGACGTCACCGGCCATGCGGTCCTCGGCGAGGTCGCGCAGGCCGCGCTCCAGGCCGTCGAGGTCGGCGGCGAGGACGACGGCGCGGTGCTGGAACGCGGTGCGGGTGGTGGCCAGCGACAGTCCGAGGTCGGCGAGGCCGGTGCCGGGCTGTTCGCGCAGGTGGACGAGGAGCCGGCCGGCCTGCGCGCGCAGCCCCTCAAAGGTGCGGGCGGACAGCGGCGCGGGGACGAGGGGCAGGCGCGCGGCGTGCTCGGTGTCGTCCCCGCGGCCGGTCCCGTCCGACGGGCTCTCGGCGATGTCGTCGGGGGCCTGCTGGAGGACGACGTGCGCGTTGGTGCCGCTCATGCCGAAGGAGGAGACGCCGGCGCGGCGCGGGCGGCCGGTCTCGGGCCATGGCACGGACTCGTCGAGCAGCCGTACGGTGCCCGCGGACCAGTCGACCTCGGGGGTCGGCGTTCCGGCGTACAGCGTGGCCGGGAGGACGCCGTGGCGCAGGGCCATGACCATCTTGATGACGCCGCCGACACCGGCCGCCGCCTGCGCGTGGCCGATGTTGGACTTCAGCGAGCCGAGCCACAGCGGCTGGTCCGCGGGCCGCTCCCGGCCGTAGGTGGCGAGCAGGGCCTGCGCCTCGATGGGGTCCCCGAGGGTGGTGCCGGTGCCGTGCGCCTCGACGGCGTCGACGTCGGCCGGGGTGAGGCCGCCGCCGGCCAGGGCGGCACGGATGACGCGCTGCTGGGAGGGGCCGTTGGGCGCGGTGAGGCCGTTGGACGCGCCGTCCTGGTTGAGGGCGCTGCCCTGGACGACGGCGAGGACCGGGTGGCCGCCTCGCCGGGCGTCGGAGAGGCGTTCGAGGACGACCATGCCGACGCCCTCGGCCCAGCTGGCGCCGTCGGCGTCCGCGGAGAACGGCTTGCAGCGGCCGTCCTCGGCGAGTGCGCGCTGCCGGCTGAACTCGATGAGCGAGCCCGGCGTCGACATCACGGTGACGCCGCCCGCGAGCGCCAGGTCGCACTCGCCCTGCCGCAGGGACTGCACGGCGAGGTGCAGGGCGACGAGGGAGGAGGAGCAGGCGGTGTCGACGGAGAGCGCCGGGCCCTCAAGGCCGAGGGCGTAGGCGATGCGGCCGGACAGGACGCTCGGCGAGTTGCCGGTGCCGATGTACCCCTCGAAACTGTCCTTCGCGGCGCCGAGGATGCCGATGTAGTCCTGGTAGGTGACACCGGCGAAGACACCGGTGAGGCTGCCGCGCTGGGACGCCGGGTCGATGCCGGCCCGCTCCAGTGCCTCCCAGGAGGTCTCCAGCAGCAGGCGCTGCTGCGGGTCCATCGCCAGGGCCTCGCGCGGGGAGATGCCGAAGAAGCCGGGGTCGAAGTGGCTCGCGTTGTGCAGGAAGCCGCCTTCGCGGGCGTAGCAGGTGCCCGGGTGGTCGGGGTCCGGGTGGTACAGCTTCGCCAGGTCCCAGCCGCGGTCGGTGGGGAAGGGCGAGATGCCGTCGCCCCGGTTGACCACCAGCTCCCACAGCTCCTCCGGGCTGGTGATGCCGCCCGGGTAGCGGCAGGCCATGCCGACCACGACGATCGGGTCGTCGTCGAGGCGGGCGTGGGCGGCGACGGGCGCCGCCGGGTCGGTTGCCGTGCCGAAGAGTTCGGTGTCGAGGTGCGCGGCGAGCGCGAGCGGGGTGGGGTGGTCGAAGACGAGGGTGGCGGGCAGCAGGACGCCGAGGTCGGCGCTGAGCCGGTTGCGCAGTTCGACGGCGGTGATGGAGGCGAACCCGAGGTCCTTGAAGACCCGGCCGGGTTCCACCTCGTCGACGTCGGCGTAGTTCAGGACGGCGGCCACGGTGCGGCGGACGAGATCCAGCAGGACGCGCTGCCGTTCGGCCGGGGAGCGGCCGTCGAGCCGGTCCACGAGTCCCGTGCCCCGGCCCGCGTCCCCGGAGTCGTCGGCGGCGCGACGGCGCCGCGCCCGGGCGGGGACGGTGGTGGGCGCGCGGTGCGCGTCGGTCCCTGCGGCGTCCTCGGTCGTGGCCGCGTCCGTACGGTCGGTGCTCGCCGTCGGGGCCTGCTCGGCGGCGACGGGGCGAAGCCGCAGGGAGTCGACGGTGAGGACGGCCCGGCCGGAGGTGTCGGCGGCGAGCAGGGCCAGTGTGTTCTCGCCGGTCCGGGTGAGGCGGACGCGCAGGGTGCCGGCGCCGTCGGCGTGGAGGACGGCGCGCTGCCACGCGAACAGCAGCAGTGCGTCGTCGAGTCCGGCGGGCAGGCCGAGTCCGAGGGGCTGCAGGGCCGCGTCGAGCAGCGCCGGGTGCAGGGCGAACCGGCGTGCGCCGTCCCGTTCCCCGTCGGGGAGGGCGACCTCGGCGTACACGTCGTCGCCGTGCCGCCATACGGCGCTCAGCGCGCGGAACGCCGGGCCGTACACCGGGCCGGCGCCGGCGGCGAGACGGTCGTACAGGTCGGCGATGTCGACGGGTTCGGCCCCGGCCGGGGGCCAGTCGGCGAGCGGCGTGTCCGTCTGCGCGGCGGCGGTGCCGGCGGGCGCGAGCAGGCCTTCGGCATGGCGCGTCCAGACGGTCTCGTCGTACGGCGTGTCGTCATCGCCGGAGTGGACGGCGACGGGCCGGGTGCCGCGTGCGTCGGGTTCGCCGACGCGGACCTGGATGCGGACCGCACCGCGCTCGGGCACGGTCAGCGGCGCCTGCAGGGTGAGGTCGCGCACCTCGTCGCAGCCCACGTGGTCGCCCGCGTGGACGGCGAGTTCGAGGAAGGCGGTGCTGGGCACGACGGCGTGGCCGCCGAGCCGGTGGTCCGCCAGCCACGGGTGGGAGCGCAGCGACAGCCGTCCGGTGAGGACGACCGCGTCGCTGTCCGCGACCCGTACGGCGGCGGCGAGCAGCGGGTGGCCGGTGGCGTCGAGCCCCAGTGCGGAGGCGTCGCCCGCGTCGGCGGGCACCTCCAGCCAGTAGCGGCGGCGCTGGAAGGCGTAGGTGGGCAGCGCGGTCCGCGACGCCCGGGTCAGGGCGGGCAGGGCGGCCGTCCAGTCGACGTCCGCGCCACGCGTGAACAGTGCGGAGGCGGCCTCCAGCAGGGCGCGCGGCTCGGGACGGTCGTCGCGCAGCGCGGGCACGTGCAGGGCGTCCGCCAGGTCCGGGCAGGACGCGGCCAGGGTGGTCAGGGTGGAGTCGGGGCCGATTTCCAGGACGCGGGTGACGTGCTGGGCGGCGAGCGTGCCCACGCCGTCGGCGAAGCGTACCGCGTTCCGCACGTGCCGGACCCAGTACTCCGGGGAGGTCAGCTCCTCGGGGGTGGCGGGAGCCCCGGTGACGTCGGAGACGACGGGGATGCGGGGCGCGGCGTAGGACAGGGTCTCGGCGACGGCACGGAAGTCGGCGAGGACCGGTTCCATCAGCGGGGAGTGGAACGCGTGGCTGACGCGCAGCCGCCGGGTGCGCCGGCCGAGCGCCTCGACGGCGGCGGCGATCTCCCGCACCGTGTCCTCGGTGCCGGACACCACGAGGGAGAGCGGCCCGTTGAC
>NZ_JCAJZO010000034.1:0-52115 GCF_059510295.1 Streptomyces sp. PTL18
AGAGAGGGTGGGGCGTAGGGCGGGTGACCTGCGGCTTCACTCGCCGAGCGAGCGGGCACGGATGCACCCACCAGCCAGCCTTGTTGACCGCTGCTGACCCCTGCATCTGGCACGGCTGTGGCACGGCGACCTCTTCGTCCTCAAGCTGCCGAGACCTCAGTCCGGCAGGCAGGTGCGGAATCGGTGGAGCAGTTCCAGTGCGGCAGGGCTCTCCGCGTCGAAGGTCTGGCCCCGTTGGTTGGCAGGAAGGCCCGGCCCCCAGATGCGGGCACCGTGACAGCGGAAGCAGAAGGCGATCTCGAAGAGCTGATCGGTGGAGCTGTGCGCGCGGATTCCCCAGCCTGGGAGGAAGCAGCGGTACAGCTCACTTCCTGGTAGGTCGGCGATCAGGGACAGGGCCTGCTGGGCTTGGTCTCCCTCCCAGATCGCGGCAGTGTCGCCGGCCAGGTCCTCCGAACTGAGATGCCTGACGGGGTCGGTGATGCGGACGACCTCGATGAGCTCGGTCTTCCCATGGGTGAGCGGTAGCAGCATGCCCCCCAGACTCTCCGATCGTGACTTCGCTGACCAGGGACGGCCGCAGCGGGTACGGCGATGGCGGCGCCAGCGTTGGATGTCAGCGGAACAGCCCGGGCATCGGGCAGGCCCTCCAACGGCTCCTCCGGCCGGTCGGCCCTGCGCTACCAGACGTGCCGACCGGTACACCTCCACAGCGCCCGGCAGGTCCGCCTGCCCTTTATGGGTTGGCTGCACTCGGGACAGGCCGGGGCGTCTGTCATGTAGCGCACCCTAACGGAGCGACCGCTTCGTATGAGCGAGTCACGATCTGTCTTCTTGCCCTGGGTCTTGCCGGAGATCTTGGTGAGCTGGGTTTTCCCTGCTCAGAAGCGGTGGGCTCGTGCGCCTGGTGTTCGTCGTTGGTCGTCATTGACTGCTGTTGAGCAACCTCGGACGGCCCAGAGACGGCCCAGAGGGCGCCGGGTCCCCCCGGCGGCCTCGCTGACGCAGCAGCCCGGTACCCAAGTCCGTAGGTGCACCCTATGGTCCGTCCATGAAGCTGACGTTGACCTTGATCACCGTGGCAGGGGGGCTGCTCCCGCTGATTGCCATCATCTGGGGTGGCCAGGCCCTTCGGAGGGATTATCGAAAGCTGGTTGATGACTTGGACGCTATCGACAGTGTCATCGGGGCCCCCGAGGGCACGTACGAGTCGAGCGAGGCACAGAGCGCAGCCATGTACACCATCCGGCAGCCGGCCTTCAACATGGGGCGCCTCACGTACACCTATGAGTGGATCCAGCGATTGGTCTGGGAGCAGGCAATGAACGATCTTCGTGGCCCAGCATGGCTCGCCACGACAGGGCTTGTGCTCGCCACGGTTGCCGGGGCTTGGTCGATCTGGATTTAGGCGGTCTGGCCCCCAGCCCAGCCGCCCCCCCCCAGCTCTCCAAGAAGGCGCAGCCCGTCGGCTGGGCCCAGTCTCGCCCCCTTCTGTGTCAGTGCCGTCTGTCATGCTTCTACTCTGCATAAGAAGGGTGCCGCCATGGTGATGTCTTCCAGCAAGCGGGCAGAAATCGAGCGTCTGCTCGACGAAAGTTACGAGATCGAATCGATCTTGTCGACATGGCAGGTCAACGGTTCCGTTACTCCACAGGAACTGCGGGAAGGACAAGAGCGCTATCAGTCTTGGTATGCGCGCGCCACCCCGCTTGTTTCAGAGGTGACCCGTGACCAATTCAAAAACATGTATGAAGGTGGACTCTTTATTCAGCGCATTAAATCGTTCCTTGGCAACCCTATAGAGATCAACCAGTTTTACGATTCCACACAGACCGATTCACCCCTTCCGAAATGGACTTACCCATTCTCGACTACATTTCTAAATAGCTTTCACGAGCAACGATCCATCCTGCAGGCTGAGATCTATACCGTCGCCGAAGCTGCTCCGATTCTTTCCGAGCTTGCCGAAGCGTTCGCCAGGTTTCCGAGCTTCCTTCAGGTCTTGCAGAGCTCTGATAAGTCAAACATTCCTGCGCCTCGCATCGAAAGAGAAGAGGATCTTCAAGTCTTGGTGGGCGCTTGCCTCCGACTGCTATACGACGACGTGCGCCCGGAGGATTATGTTCCCGAGTATGGGGGAGGTCGCTCCCGCGTCGATTTCCTCCTTCCTGCCGTTGGTATCGTCGTAGAGACAAAGATGACTCGCAAGACGCTAACTGACAAGAAGGTGGGCGAAGAGTTGCTGATTGACTGGGGCCGATACACGCGGCACCCGGATTGTCGTGGAATTTTTGCCCTGGTGTACGACCCGGACAGACGACTGGTCAATCCGGCCGGACTTCAATCGGATCTCTCTCAGGACCAGAGCAACCCCGCCACTAGGGTTATCGTGGTTCGCTAAGAGTCAGTGCGGGATTAGTCGCGTTATCAGCTTGGGCATCTAGGGCTGACTCTGCCTCTGACCTCGGCGAATGGTCGGCACGCTCTTCGCGCGGACCCATCGCTTTCCCCGTGATTCCCCGCTGTTCCCGGCCCGACCTGGTGCGCGTGGTGCGCCTCCCGGGTCCGAGGACTGATGCTCAGCAGGCCCGGTCGGGGCACGACTTTCTAGCGAGGCTCCCGGTAAAAGTCCCTGGTCGATGCTTTATTTTCCACGTCCGCCAGGAATTCACACCACCTTCGCTCCCAAATGTCCACAAGCTTCCTGAGTTCAGCGACCGAGTAATTTCGGCCAATTTCTTCGGGTGTACGCTGACCGTGAGCGATGCTGTTGCGTTCAGAAACGACGGTGTTGATGCGCCCCCACGCTTCCCGGAGAATAGGGCCGGGAGGATTTAATCCGTACACCTCGCATAGCGTGGCGACCTGTGCCGTTTTCATGTGGCTTCCGTCGTTCGGGAAAATGTTCGAGTTGATGGAACAGGTCTTGTCGAGAAGCGCATCGATTACTCCTCTTCCGGAACCGTTCCAGATTTGATGCGCAGAAATGTCGGTAAGCGCCTGCAGCTTTGCGTGAATGGCGAACACCTGGAATTCCGGCTTGAGCCTCCGGTTTCCGAGCTTCAATTGCATGGCGGATTCCAGAAGGGTGCGAGATATTCCTTTGAGGAGATATTCGTACGCGGCGTACAGGAGGACGATGCTTAGACCTCTGGTTTCTCGCGAGACGTCGATAGGGGATGTCGCCCCCGGGGCGCCTGGAGATGAGTCTGTAGCGTCAAGGAGCTTGCGCACAACCGCGATTCGCTGTCGAAACTCTTTCTCTAGCGGGCTACGGTCAAAGATTGGGCGCCTAGCCAAGGAACTTTCCCTTGGCGAACTCAATGCGGCCGCGCACTCGCGGCCTGCTGTTGGTGGCACCAGTTACGAGAGCTCGAAGCTCATCCGAGAATACCCAATCCATATTGGGCACTGTGATGTTAGGTTTCTCGCGGAGGGCCAGGGCGGCACCTACGGATACAGCTTCGAAGAGGTTGACAGGAGTCTGCCCCTTCCGGCTCTTCAGGCCGTCCGGGAAACATGAAGCCAAATAGGAGAAGGTGCTGTCAAATACGGATTCCCTCGTCGAAATCTTTGGCGCCTTGTGGGCGTCCGCAATGAATTCGTCGAGGAAATCCTTGACCGAATGTTCAAACTTCTGATAGCGGTCTAGGAAGGCGAAGAATCGAAGGACGTAGTCTTCGCGAGTTCCGTCCTTCTGGCGGGCGGTGGGGAGTTTGACTACGGTGTTGAAGTTGTCATCTTCGGCAAGCCTCCCCAGGAGATCGACGAATTCTCCCCGGTATACGCACTCGCGGATCTCTTGATCGGTTAGCTCGATCCCTCCAGTATTCAGGCGCTCGAACAGGTCGTAGCGGACTTGCAGCTCGCTCTTATCATTGAGAATGATGATCTTGAGTGGTCGGTCTTCGAAAGTGGTGCGAATATCTTCAGTCAGTCCGTCGAATGCGTAGCCTTCGAAGGTGGTCAGCTTGTCTAGATCGGTGAGGCGAAGAGGGTCGCCCTCCAGATTTGCGGCGTCCCTCGTCTTATCATCTCCGGCGAAATTCACCAGAGTTAGAAGTCTTTGGAGGCCATCGACCACCTCCCATCGAGTCTGTTCGCCGCTGGCGCTATTAGTCGCCATGAATAGTGGAGGGACGGGGATTCCTAGCAGGACTGACTCAATTAGGCGCGACTGGCGGGGCTTGTCCCATCGGAATTGTCGCTGGTAGACAGGAGCGATGTCGATCCGCTTTCTGCTGACTCGCCGCAGTAGCTCGTCCACGGTGACGTCGTATGTGTCGAAATCGACTTTGCGTCGCTGAGCTGCAAGCTGCGTCCGCTGTTCGGTTGGTGCGACGGGGGTAGACACGTTGTCCCTGTCTCTTCGGTGGCCAGGTGCATCCTCGATGGAGTATGTCCAACATACTCATATGAGCGCCCCTGTGGAGGGTTTCTGGGATCGAACAGCGAGCGGTCTGCGGAGCGGCTTTGGGGTGGCGCTGCTTTGGCGCGAGTGATCATGGCCCCGTAAGCTTGCGGCGCGTCGGGCAGTCTGTGGACCTGCCCGGTAAAGCACGACGTTGGGGCCATGATCTTCGAGGCTCGCGCCAAAGTGGCTCCGTAAAGCCGTGGAGCCGACCGCCCCAGCCACGACGTACCCCTTCTCTGGCATCAGGCGACTGATTGCCGTGAGCGCGGCTCGGGCGTCGGCCGGGCTGGAGCGGGGCGGAGACAGGAGCGCAGGCCCGGCCGGGGGCCGGGCCGCGCGCGGCGAGCGGAGCGAGCCGACTTGAACCCGTAGGGAAAAGTTGAATCACGCCCGGGGCCTGCTGGTGGTCCCTGCCGTTCGGGCGCCCCGTATCTGCTGGCCGGTGGTGTAGAACCCTGGGTATGGGGAGTGAGCGGCGGGAGCGGATGAAGGTGCTTGGAGAGCGTCTTCGTGTGCTGCGGGCTGAGGCTGGTCTGACGGGTGCTGTGCTGGCGAAGCGTGCCGGAGTGGGTCAGCCGACCGTGTCCAAGGTCGAGAACGGGCGCATGGTTCCGAGTGCCGACGTACTGGATCGGCTGTCTCGTGCTCTTGGCCTCGACGAGTCGGCCGCGGGCGAGGTGCGTGAGCTCCTGGCTGATGTAGAAGCCGCATCAGACTTGGGTCAGTCGGCCGACAGTGCAACTCCGGTCGGTGCGACCGTCGATGAAGAAGTGCGGGCCGCTCGGTTGGTGCGCTCGTTCCAGTGCGTCGTTCTGCCGGCCCTGCTCCAGAGCGCGGAGTATGCTCGGCACGTTTTCGAGGGTGCTCCCAACTCGACGCCTGAGGCGGCTGGTCGGGCTGTTGCTGCCCGTGTGGAGCGGCAGAGCGTGCTGTACGAGCCGGGTCGGGAGTCGGTGTTCGTGCTCACGGAAGCCGTGTTGCGGACCTGGCCGGGAACTCCGGCGCTCATGCTCGCCCAGCTCGACCGGCTGCTGGCCGTCGAGAGTCTGAGCACGGTGCGGCTGGGGGTCATCCCCTGGCGTCGGCCGGTGCCTGTGCTGCCTCGTCACGGGTTCACGTTGTGCGACCGGCGAGCGGTCGTGGTCGAGGCATTCGGCGGTGACCGGGTGTCGGCCGACGTTGACGAGCTCGCCGCGTTCGAGGAGACGTTCGGTCGCTTCGAGCGGGCTGCGGTCTTCGGTGGTGAGGTGCGAGAGCTGCTGTTGCAGGTGATGAAGGAGTTCCGCGACTTGGGAGACACCCTCACTCCTTAGAGGAATAATTCCTCTAGATGCCTGGCCTGTTGGCTGTATGTAGGAATACTCTGCCGCTGCGCTGTCTAGACCCCTAGACGATGGTGGAGGAGTCTCCTATGCGGTCCAAGTGGTGCCGTGCCTTTCCCGGTGTCGCCGAGCAGGTGGCGAACGCCCGTCACTTCGTTGCTGCCCTGCTCGACGGGCACGGACCCGTCGACGATGCCGTCCTGGTCGTGAGTGAGCTGGCCGCCAATGCGGTGAGGCACTCGCTGAGCGGCAAGGTTGGCGGCTGGTTCCTGGTGGTCGTCGGCTTCGGCGACGACCTCGTGCGTATCGAGGTGGTCGACGAGGGCGGCGAACGCGTGCCGCATCTGTGTGACGTGACCAGTCAGGAAGAAGGCGGGCGCGGACTGCTGATGATCGCGTCCTGCGCCAAGGACTGGGGCGTGAAGAACTGGCCCAATGGGCGTTCTGTGTGGGCTGACCTGGCGCGGGAGGGCTCGTGACTGAGCTCTGTTCGACGGCGGTGGGTGGTCACCCTGCGGGCGGTGACGGTTGAGTCCTCGGGGTGTGCCTCGGCGGCGGTCCGGGTTCTTCGTGGTCGGCGTTCGTACAGGGCGGCGCCTACCGCCCATTCTGTCTAGGGCCCTAGACTCCTGGGTACTTCTAGGAGGTATGGTCATGTCGGACGAGCTGCAGCGGATCATGGCGATCGATGATCCGTACCTACTCCTGCGTGAGGTCACGACGAGGCTGGCCGACGCGCAGCAGGAGGTGACCGAGCTCGCCCGGCTCCGCCGCCGTGTGGTTCAGGACCTCCATGCGCAAGGGTTGTCCTATGCGCAGATCGCCGAGAAGGCCGGCCTGAGCCGTGGGCGGATTCATCAGATCCGGCACACCGGCCCGGCGCCCGAGGGGGCCTTCCTCGGGATGGGTGCCGTCACCGTGGTGACTCCGCTGCGGTGGGACAGTGACAAGAACCGCCCGGTCGTCGCCATGGCCGACATGAACTCCGGGAAGCGGCTGGAAGAGTTGGCCAAGTCCTACGGGCTTGTCGTCAGCTCCGGTCACGTCCTCGTGAGCGGTGAGATCGACCTCAACCGTGACGGCCTGATCGTCGTCTGCGGGCCGAGCATGTCCCAGGCCATGAAGGATCTGTACGCCCAGGACCCGGTGCTCGGCTGGGACCATCCGGAAGGCGAGCCGTGGGCGCTGGTGGACCGGCGCACCGGCACGGCGTACCACGCGGGTGCCGACCTGGAACCGTACCGCCCGCACGACGTCGGATACCTCGGCAGACTGCCCCGCCCGGACGGCAAGGGTTCGGTGCTCGCCATCGCCGGAATCCACACGGCAGGCTCCCTCGGCGTGGTCCATCTGCTCACTTCGGACCTCAACACGCTCTGGGGTCAGGTGGGTGAGCGCCCCTTCTCCACACTGGTGAGTGTCGAGTACGACCCCGACACCGACGAACCGCAATCCGTCGAACTTCTCTGCCCTCTCTACCTGCACGACGAGGAGGCGACGGCGTGAACGTCGCCCTCGGCTCACAACCGGCCGAACCGGAACGGGAAAACGAGGACTTCGCCGCCGCGGCCTTCGGCACGGCCGTTCTCCTCGACGGCGCCGGCGTGGCCGGGGCGGAGACCGGATGCGTGCACGGCATCGCATGGTTCTCCTCGACGCTGGGCGGACTGCTGCTGAGCGGCGTGGCTGCGCATCCCGCCCGGCCGCTCGCCGACTGTCTCGCCGACGCGGTCCGGGTCGTCCGCTCCCTGCACGAGGACACATGCGACCTGGCTTATCGGGCCAGTCCGACCAGTACGGTCGTCGCTGTCCGGGCCCATGCGGGAGCTCTGGAGTACCTCGTCCTCGGTGACTCGACCCTCCTCCTCGCCGAGACGGACGGGAGCACGGCCGCCGTCACCGACCAGCGCCTCGACGACGTCGGCAAACGGCTGCGCGAACCGGTCGACGCCCTGCCCGCCGGTTCACCCGAACACTCCGCCGCGCTCGCGGAATACCGCGACGCTCTGACCGGCCTTCGCAACCGGCCCGGTGGTTTCTGGATCGCCGGCCCCGACCCGCAGGCGGCTGAACACGCCCTGACGGGGTCGGTACCGCTGGACTCGCTGGCCTCCGTGACGTTGCTGAGCGACGGCGCTACGCGACTCGTCGACAGCTTCGAACTCACCGACTGGAAAGAGACGCTGGCCGTCCTCAACTCCTCCGGGCCGGATGGGCTGATTCGTCTTGTGCGCGAAGCAGAGGCCAGCGATCCTCAGGGACGACGCTGGCCGCGAGGCAAGGTGCAGGACGACGCCACGGTCCTGCATTGGGATCTGTCGTAACGCTGCGTCCTGCGGACGTTGGAGCGGGCCCGTGGTGCGGGCAGCGCTGCCGGCTCATTGTGGGAACGAGGACTCTTCGGCGACGGCGGCGAGGAGTTCGAACGGGAGCTCTCTGTCGCCTTGGCCGATCGTGAGCCCGAGCCAACGGCTGGTGGACGGTATCCGCCACACCAGCATGCTTGTGGCGAGGTTGCACAAGGAGCGCATCGGCTCAGGCGCGGGCTCGATGTTGGGATAGCCCGGGTCGTCGAGCCCGAGGTATGGCCACAGGTCGACCGTGATCGGATCGCCCCAACGCCCAGTCAGTGTGCTGGCCATCGCGGCGAGGTCGGACTCCAACTCTTGGACGGCTGACTCGACGATCTCAGGGCTTCGGTCGTCCCAGAAATCCTGGGTCACCCGCAGGGTGGCTATGTGAAAGCCGGGCCCGCCCCAGCCGTGTTCCGTTTTGGACTGCCCTTCCGGGAACGTCTGGGCAGCCAGGGTGCCGATGATCGACAACTGTTCGTCGGTGGAGCTTGCGCGCTGGTTCTGGGGCGGCATGAAGCTGGAGTTTAGGCCCGGTAGCACTTGGTGTGCCTTCCGTCGCCAGCCCTGACCGGCTTGCATCTCGCTGGTGCACTGAGGCAACTCGTATACCCCCCTAGACAGTTGATGGGTCGTCCGCTACGGTAGGCGTCGACCCCCCTAGACAGTTCAAGGGGGTCACTCCCTGTGCTGTCTAGGGGGGTATCCAGTCCGATCGGTCGGCGTCCGAGATGGACGCCCGAATCAAGTGAGGTACGCACACAATGCGTGTCATTCCTGTCGACACTTCCGCCGCCACTCTGCTGGTCACGAAGCTGCCCGAGGTCAAGGTCAGGGACCGGCAGACCGGTGAGGTGGCCGTGGACCCGGTGACCAACGACCGGCTCATGGTTCTGGAGCTGGTGTTCATCGCCGAGGGCGGTTCGGACATGATCAAGGTGACCGTCCCTGAGAAGGGCATCGGCGAGGGCCTGGTCATGGGTGCGCCGGTCTTCCTGTCCGGTCTGGTGGCGCGGCCCTGGGAGAGCGAGTTCGGCGGCCGCACCCGGCACGGCATCGCCTTCCGGGCGGACGCCGTCATGGTCGGCGCTCCGGCGGCGGCTCGGAGCTGAGTGCCATGACCGATGCCCTGTGGATTCTGATCCTTTTACTGCTGGCGGTGGCCGTGCTGGTTACGGTGCGCCGTCGGCTGCCGGTCCTGTTCTGGTGGCTGGTCGGATACCCGGTCGTCACGCTGCGCGTGCTCGCCACGTACCGGGCCACCATGGACGCCTGCGGCCTGACGGTGCCCGCTTCGGCCGTCCGCCGGGCCACCGCCCGGATGATGGGACGTCAGGCTGCTCCCGTACCGCCCCGCCGGTCGCTGCCCCTGCCGACCGGGTCCGGGCTCGTGATGCGGCTGCGCATGGCGGCCGGGCAGGCGCCCGAGGACTTCACGGCCTCGGCCGACCGGCTGCGGCACGCCTGGGGTGCGCACGCCGTGCACGTCCGCCCCACCAAACCGGGGCGGCTGGAGCTGCGGTTGGTCGGCTGGGACGTCCTCGCCGACGTCCGGCCCGCCCGTCGGTGGCTGCGGACCGGTCCGCTGTCCCTGCCGCTGGCGCTGCGCGAGGACGGGCACTGGCACGTCCGGGACTTCCGCACCGTGCCGCACGAACTCATCCTCGGCGCCACGCAGTCGGGCAAGTCCGTGTACCTGCGCAACCTGCTGTGCGGACTGGCCCGGCAACCCGTCGCGCTCGTCGGCATCGACTGCAAATGGGGCGTCGAACTGGCCCCGTTCGCGCCCCGCTTGTCGGCGCTCGCCGACACGCCGGACCGTGCGAACGACCTCTTGGACGTTCTGGTGGAGGAGATGGAGGCGCGGTTCCGTCTGATCGGCATGGCGGGTGGGGCCGGTCCGGATGCCGTGCTCACCTCGGACGTGTGGGGTCTGCCGGAGAAGCTGCGGCCGGTGCCGGTCGTGGTCGTCGTCGACGAGGTCGCCGAACTCTTCCTCGCCGCGAGCAAGGACGACGAGAAGCGGCGGGACGCCATGGTCACTAAGCTCATCCGGCTCGCCCAGCTCGGCCGCGCGGCCGGCATCTACCTGGAGGTGTGCGGGCAGCGCTTCGGCGCCGAACTCGGCAAGGGCGCCACCATGCTGCGCGCCCAGCTCACCGGACGGGTCTGCCACCGCGTCAACGACGAGACCTCCGCCAACATGGCGCTCGGCGACATCGCGCCCGAAGCGGCGCTGGCCGCAACCCACATCCCCGCCGAACGGCCCGGTGTCGCGGTCGTCGGCGACTCCTCCGGCGGCTGGTCCCGCGTCCGCTCGCCGCACCTCAGCCTCGACGACGCGGCGGCCATCTGCCGCGACACCTCGGGCCTGGTCCCGGAGTTGCCCCGGCTCGACTCCTTCCGGCCCGTCGTCGCCGTCGAAGAGGCCCGGCCGTCGTCCTCGGCCGCGGCACCCACCGCTCGCCCGGTGACCGAGTAACCACGCGCTTTCCCTCCACGGTCGGCGTGACCGCCTCGCGCCACGTCCCTACCCCTGCCATGCCAAAAACCGGAAGGAACCCCCTATGTCACGCCCCTCCATCGCCGAGGTGAGCGCACTCATCGCCGAGCTGGCCGCGTTCCGACGGGACCGCACCTCCGCCGACTACGCCGAGCTCATGGACCGCAAGGCGGACCTGCTGGAACGCATCGCCGCCCACACGCCCGAAGACGGCGAAACCGCCGAGGTGGCCCGCCTCGCCCGTCAGCGTGCCGAAGCGCTCAAGTCCGCCAACTGATCGCACGGAAGGGAACCCGAGCCGATGCGTGCCCACCTGGCCCGAGTGGACGCCGTGATCGTCCAGGCCGTCATCGCGGGCGCCCTGTCCTTCTCCCACCTGCACGACCTCGCCGCAGCGGCCGGACAGGGCGGCTGGAAGGCATGGGCCTACCCGGTCAGCGTCGACCTGCTGCTGGTTGCCGCCTGGCGCCGGATACGCGGGCAGCAGCGAGCAGGCCAGGCGGCCGGGGGACCGCGGCTCTGGTTCCTGGTGGCCCTGGCCGCATCCCTCGGCGCCAACGTCGCCACCGCCGGACTCCTCGACCTGGACCACGTACCCGCCTCGCTCCGCGTCGTGGTCGCAGGCTGGCCCGCCATCGCCTTCTTCGGCGGAACGCTCCTGGCCCACGCACCGCACGAGCCGGAAGCGCCGGCGGCCCTCGCCTCGCCGACGAAGACGGACGAGGAGCGGCACCCCGCACCGGCCGCCCTCAACACGCCGGACCGGGAGGAGTCTGCGGCACCGTCCACTGACCCCGAACCCACCGCCGCCGAACCGGTCGCCGCTCCGGCCCCGGCGCCCGTTCCCGCCGTCTCCCTACCGCCCGCCCTCGTCGAGCGGGTCCGGGCCCTGGCCGAGGAACACCACTCGTCCACCGGTCGCCCCGCCGATCCGGACACCGTACGCGCCCGGCTCGGCCTGCCCCCGTCCATGACCGCGTCCGTCGCCGCTCACCTCTGAAGGAGGAGTAACCACCATGAACCGGCGCTTCCGTAACGTCCGCCGCATCGGCCCCGTCAACGTCGCCTCCTACGTCGACCGCGGCAGAAACCGCCACCTCGCCGCCTGCACCGCGCCCCGCTGCGACTTCTCCGCTGAGTACGACAGCCGCGCCGCCGCCGAACTCGCCGCCCGCACCCACCGCTGCCCGGCCTGACAGGAGGGCACCGCCATGCACGTTCCCCTCTGGCTCGCCCTGCTCTGCATCGGGGTCCTGGGCGTCAAGCTCATCCGCCCGCCCTGGTGGCTCGTCGCCGTGCTGCTCCTCGGCGGCTACCTCCTCGCAGACAGCGTGCTCGCCCCCGTCATCAACACCGCCGTCAAGTAACCGCGAAGGGAGAGAGTCCATGTTCCGGCCGAAGATCCCCACCATGCCTCAGCCCACCGGCCTGGTCACCCCGCCCGCTGTCGTCGAGCCGACCGCCGTCACTCCTGCGGCCCAGACTCCGCCGTCGGCCTCCATCACACAGGCGGCGTCCCGACCGGCTGTCCAGGTCACCCCCGGCACCGCGCTCGCCCTCGTCGTCGGCGGCACCGCCGTGGTCCTGGCCGTCGGTGCTGTTCTCGTCTCCATGCTCCTCGCCGTCGCCGTCACCGCCGCCTCGGTGGCCGTGTGCGCCGTCGTCATCCGGTCCGTCCTCAGCCGCCGCTGACCTCATCGGCTCACCGCACGGCCTGCCCACACTGTCTAGTCCCCTGGACAGGCCGGGCCTCCCTGAACTCCGCTTCCTCAAGGAGGAATCTGCACATGCGTCCCCCGGCTCCACTCGGAGCCATCCGCCACCTGGCAAGCCTGGCCCGACACGGCGACCTCAGCGCCTATGCCCGGCAGATCCAGCGCCTCGGCGGCTGCGAGCGGCCCATACGGATGGAGGGCCACCGGCTCGACGTCCACGCCGCCACCGGTGAGATCGTCCGTGAGATCGCCGACCGCGACCTTCCGGCCGGACAGCTCCTCATCCGCTGCAACAACCGCCGCGCCACACGGTGCGCCGCCTGCGCCGAGGTCTACCGCAAAGACACGTTCCACCTCGTCACCGCTGGACTGAGCGGCGGCAAGGGCATCGGCCCGGCTGTTGCTCAGCACCCACGAGTCTTTGCTACCTTCACCGCCCCGTCCTTCGGCCCCGTACACAACCGGCCCGGCGGCGGTCGCTGCCGCTGCGGGCGGCTCCACCCCGACGACGACCCGGCTCTGGGCACGCCGCTCGACCCGGAGCGGTACGACTACCGCGCGGCCGTCCTGTGGAACGCGCACGCCGGGGCGCTCTGGGGCCGATTCACCACTTACCTGCGCCAGCAGCTCGCCTCCCGCGCGGGCATCAAGCGCTCGACCCTGCGCCACTGCCTCAAGGTCTCGTACGCCAAGGTCGCTGAGTACCAGCGGCGCGGCGCCGTCCACTTCCACGCCGTCATCCGCCTCGACGGCCCGGACGGCGCCGAGGACGCTCCACCGGCCTGGGCCACCACGGAACTGCTCACCGACGCGATCCGCTTGGCGGCCCGCCTCGCCGAGACCCCCGGCCCCGTCCTCGACGGCCGCGCGTACGCCTTCCGCTTCGGTGAGCAGCTCGACATCCGCCCCATCCGCTCCGCCGACTTCGCGGGCACCTCGGAACTGTCCAGCCGCGCCGTGGCGGCCTACATCGCCAAGTACGCCACCAAGGGCGCCGAGAGCGCGGGCACCCTCGACCGTCCCATCCGGAACCCGATCACCGACCTGATCGGCTCCGGCGTCACCGACCACGCCCGGCGGATGATCCTCACCTGCTGGCACCTCGGGGCCCTCCCCGAACTCGAAGCCCTGCGCCTGCGCAAGTGGGCCCACATGCTCGGCTTCCGCGGCCACTTCTCGACCAAGTCCCGCGCCTACTCCGTCACCCTCGGCGCCCTCCGCCAGGAGCGCGCCGACCACAACGAATCTCTGGCCCGCCAGCGCGCGGTCGAGGCCGGCCACCCGCTGCCCGACCCGGACACCGTCCTCGTGCTCTCGCACTGGCGCTTCGCCGGAACCGGCTGGACAGACGCGGAACGCCTCGTCGCCCACGGCGCCCCGCCACCCGACGCCGCCCGGTCGTCCGCCGCTTCGGACGTTCCTGTCCTCGATCCGATGGGAGACCTCACCTGATGACCACGCTGACAGCGGTTTGCCCGGCGGTCCTGGACGAGACCGCCACCGACTCCGCCTTGGTGCTGCTGACCGTCGAGGAGGCCGCGCGACGGCTCCGGATCGGTCGCACGACGTGCTTCCGGCTCGTCACGTCCGGCGAGATCGAGTCCGTGACCGTGGGGCGGCTGCGGCGAGTTCCGGTCGACGCCCTCTCTGCGTACGTGGCGAAGCTGCGGCGCCCGGCTGCCGTTGCGTAGGGGGAGGGGACATGGCAGAGCAGAAGCGCACCCGTCAGCCCAACGGGGCCTCATCCATCTACCTTGGTAAGGACGGCAAGTGGCACGGACGTGTGACGGTCGGCGTCCGGGATGACGGCAAGCCCGACCGTCGTCACATCGAGCGCAAGACCAAGGCCGAGGTGACCAAGGCCGTCCGTGAGATGGAGCGGGCGAGGGACGAGAAGAAGCTCAGGAAGCCGGGCCAGAGCTGGACCGTCCAAGCCTGGCTGGAGCACTGGGTGGAGAACATCGCCAAGCCGTACGTCTCCGAGAACACGTACGACGGGTACGAGGTCGATGTCCGCGTCCACCTCGTCCCCGGCCTGGGGGCCCACAAGCTCGACCGCCTGGAGCCAGAGCACCTGGAGCGCTTCTACCGGAAGATGCAGGACTCCGGGAGCTCCGCCGGCACCGCCCACCACGTCCACCGGACGATCAGGGTCGCCCTTGGTGAGGCGGTGCGGCGCGGGCACGTCCCGACCAACGTGGCGGAGATCGCCAAGGCGCCCCGGCTCGAAGAGGAGGACATCGAGCCGTACACGATCGAGGAGGTACAGAGTCTCCTCGTCGAGGCGGCCAAGCTCCGTAACAGCGCGCGCTGGGTCGTTGCCCTGGCGCTCGGCCTCCGCCAAGGGGAAGCGCTCGGTCTTCACTGGGAAGACGTCGATCTCGACGCGGGGTACGTCCGCATCCGTAAGAACCGGCTGCGCCCCAAGTACGCACACGGCTGCGGGACCGACCCGTGCGGACGGAAGGCGGGCTACTGCCCCAAGCGGGAGCAGATCCGTCGCGAGCACAAGTCCACCAAGTCCCGCGCGGGACGGCGCACCATCGGCCTGCCCGATCCGCTGATCAAGATTCTCCGCCAGCACCAGGAAGCCCAGGAGCGGGAGCGGATCGCGGCCGGTGCCGACTGGGAGGGCAAGGGGTATGTCTTCGCCTCGCCGGTCGGCGGCCCGCTGAGCCCGAACACCGACTTCCATATTTGGAAGCGGCTTCTTCGGGACGCGGGCGTACGAGACGGCCGTCTCCATGATGCTCGACACACCGCCGCGACCGTTCTTCTGATCCTTGGCGTCCCGGACGTCGTGATCGACTCCATCATGGGCTGGGAGCCCGGGGGAGCGGCCCGGATGCGCGCCCGGTACATGCATGTGACCGGGACCATGCTCCGCAAGGTCGCGCAGCAGGTTGGCGACGCTCTTTGGGAGCTCCCGAAAACGAACTGAGACGGAAACTGAGACGGACAACGTCGAAGGGCCCCACTGCGAACAGTGGGGCCCTTCGACATCGTGCCCGGTGAGGCACTGGCGGAGGATACGAGATTCGAACTCGTGAGGGGTTGCCCCCAACACGCTTTCCAAGCGTGCGCCCTAGGCCTCTAGGCGAATCCTCCGCCGGAAACATTACATGACGCCGGGGAGTGCTAGCGAACTCGTTCGGTGCCCGGGGATCGGGTAGGCTGGGGCACAGCCCCTCACGCGGCGCTATCTGACTGAACTCCCCCAGGGCCGGAAGGCAGCAAGGGTAGGTTGGCTCTGGCGGGTGCGTGGGGGGTCTTTCGCATCCCCGGACGATGCCCGGGGACGGGGTGCCCGGGGCCTGCGCCCGAGGGGCCGTCGCCGGGGCTGGGACTCGGGCCGGGCGCTTTGTCAGTGGGCGCCTATAACCTCGTAAGCGTGTCGTCTCTCGCGCTGTACCGCCGCTATCGCCCGGAGTCCTTCGTCGAGGTCATCGGGCAAGAGCATGTCACCGACCCGCTGCAGCAGGCGCTGCGGAACAACCGGGTCAATCACGCGTACCTGTTCAGCGGTCCGCGCGGGTGCGGCAAGACGACCAGCGCGCGCATCCTGGCCCGCTGTCTGAACTGTGAGCAAGGTCCCACCCCGACGCCGTGCGGCGAGTGCCAGTCCTGCCGTGACCTGGCGAGGAACGGACCGGGGTCGATCGACGTCATCGAGATCGACGCCGCCAGCCACGGTGGTGTGGACGACGCCCGCGACCTGCGGGAGAAGGCCTTCTTCGGGCCCGCGAGCAGCCGGTACAAGATCTACATCATCGACGAGGCCCACATGGTCACGTCGGCCGGTTTCAACGCGCTGCTCAAGGTGGTCGAGGAGCCGCCCGAGCACCTCAAGTTCATCTTCGCGACCACCGAGCCCGAGAAGGTCATCGGGACCATCCGGTCGCGTACGCACCACTACCCGTTCCGGCTCGTGCCGCCGGGCACCCTTCGGGACTACCTCGCCGAGGTGTGCGAGAAGGAGAAGATCCCCGTCGAGGACGGGGTCCTGCCGCTGGTCGTCCGCGCGGGCGCCGGGTCCGTGCGTGACTCCATGTCCGTCATGGACCAGCTGCTCGCGGGGGCGGGTCCCGACGGTGTGACATACGCCATGGCCACCTCGCTGCTCGGCTACACGGACGGCTCACTCCTCGACTCCGTCGTCGAGGCATTCGCGACCGGGGACGGGGCAGCCGCCTTCGAGGTCGTCGACCGCGTCATCGAGGGGGGAAACGACCCCCGTCGGTTCGTCGCCGACCTGCTGGAGCGGCTGCGGGACCTCGTCATCCTCGCCGCCGTGCCCGACGCCGCCGAGAAGGGGCTCATCGACGCCCCGGCCGACGTGCTGGAGCGGATGCAGGCCCAGGCCGGTGTCTTCGGCCCGGCCGAGCTGAGCCGTGCCGCCGACATCGTCAACGAGGGGCTCACCGAGATGCGCGGGGCGACCTCGCCCCGCCTGCAGCTCGAGCTGATCTGCGCACGGGTGCTGCTGCCCGCCGCGTACGGGGACGAGCGGTCCGTGATGGCCCGCCTGGACCGCCTGGAGCGCGGCGTCAACTTCTCCGGCGGAGGCGCGGGCCCCGCCATGGGTTACGTGCCCGGGCCCGAGGCGCACGGCGGGGCGGCCGGGGCTGCTGCTCCGGTGCCGCCGGGGGGCGGCCCGGCGGCGGCCCGGGCCGCGGTGCGGGCACAGGGCCCGGGTGCGGGCGCGGGGACCGGCGCGGGCAGTGCGCCGGTGCCGGGTGCGTCCGACGGTGCGACGACGCCTGCTGCGGCACCGCAGGTACCGCAGGCACCCCCAGCAGCGCCCGCCGAGGCGCCGCCGACGGCTCCCGCTCCCGCTCAGCCGCGGGCCGCCGCCGCTCCCGGTGCCTGGCCCACCGCTGCCGCCGCGGGCGGCGGCCGACGGCCCGGTGGATGGCCCACGGCGGCGCCGGCGGGCGGAGGGCAGCCCCCGGCCGCGCCCACACGACCGACGGCACCGGCGGCCACGCCGACACCGGCCGCCTCCACTCCCGCACCGGCCGGCACACCGGCACCCGGCGGGCTGGACCCCCGCACGCTGTGGCCGAACATCCTGGAGTCGGTGAAGAACCGCCGCCGCTTCACCTGGATCCTGCTCAGCCAGAACGCGCAGGTCACAGGCTTCGACGGGACGACGCTGCAGGTCGGTTTCGTGAACGCCGGCGCCCGGGACAACTTCCTCAGCAGCGGCAGCGAGGACGTCTTGCGGCAGGCGCTGGGCGAGCAGTTCAACGTGCAGTGGAAGATCGAGGCGATCGTCGACCCGTCGGGTGGTTCGGCACCGCCGGCCGGCTCGGGTTCCGGCTTCGGCGGCGGCTTCCCGCCCGGCGGGGGCGGTGGCCACGGCCCGGGCGCCCCGTCCACGCCGCGCCCCGCACCTCAGCAGCCGGCTCCGGCCGCCCGCCCGGCCGCCCAGGCGGCGCCCGCCGCTCCGGCACCGGCGGCGCCCGCCCCCGCCCCCGCCCCGGCCGCGCCACCCGCGCCGCAGCGCCATGTGGTCGCCCCCGAGGACGACATGCCGGAGGACGACGACCCCGATCTCGAAGAGTCGGCGTTGTCCGGCCATGAACTGATCGTCAGAGAGCTCGGGGCCACAGTGGTGGAGGAGTTCTCGAACGAGTAGGCGGACTTGGGAGGAACCCACAAACCCCCGCCCCACCCTTCTTCGGCGGCCCCCACAAGGCCACCGGCCCGAGCCCGTTAGGCTGACCCCGTGAAGGTCCTCGTCATCGGTAGCGGTGCCCGCGAACACGCCCTGTGCCGTTCCCTCTCCCTCGACCCCGACGTCACCGAGCTGCACTGTGCCCCCGGCAACGCGGGCATCGCCGAGGTGGCCCGGTTGCACCGGGTCGACGCCCTCGACGGACAGGCCGTGGCCGCGCTGGCCGGCGAGCTCGGCGTCGGGCTGGTCGTCGTCGGTCCGGAGGCGCCACTCGTCGCCGGGGTCGCCGACGCCGTGCGCGATGCCGGGATCCCCGTCTTCGGCCCCTCCGGGGAAGCCGCGCAGCTCGAGGGCTCCAAGGCCTTCGCCAAGGACGTGATGGCGGCCGCGGGCGTCCCCACCGCTCGGTCGTACGTGTGCACGAACGCCGAGGAGGTCGAGGAGGCGCTCGACGCCTTCGGCGCCCCGTACGTCGTGAAGGACGACGGTCTCGCCGCCGGCAAGGGCGTTGTCGTCACCGCCGACCTGGAGGCCGCCCAGGCGCACGCGGCCGCCTGCGACCGCGTTGTCATCGAGGAGTTCCTCGACGGTCCCGAGGTGTCCCTGTTCGCGATCACCGACGGAGAGACCGTCGTCCCGCTCCAGCCCGCCCAGGACTTCAAGCGCGCTCTCGACGACGACGAAGGGCCGAACACGGGCGGCATGGGCGCGTACTCGCCGCTGCCGTGGGCCGACCCGAAGCTGGTCGACGAGGTGCTGGAGACGGTTCTGCAGCCGACCGTCGACGAGATGCGCCGCCGCGGCACCCCGTTCTCCGGGCTGCTGTACGCGGGGCTGGCGATCACTCCGCGGGGCGTTCGCGTCATCGAGTTCAACGCCCGCTTCGGCGACCCCGAGACCCAGGTCGTCCTCGCCCGGCTGAAGACCCCGCTCGCGGGTGTGCTGCTGGCCGCCGCGAACGGCACCCTCGCCGACCTGGAGCCGCTGCGCTGGAGCGACGACGCGGCCGTCACCGTGGTGGTGGCCTCGCACAACTACCCGGGCACCCCGCGCACCGGCGACCCGATCACCGGGCTCGACGAGGTGGCCGCGCAGGACGC
Source organism: Streptomyces sp. PTL18 (assembly GCF_059510295.1). Lineage (NCBI taxonomy): Bacteria > Bacillati > Actinomycetota > Actinomycetes > Kitasatosporales > Streptomycetaceae > Streptomyces > Streptomyces sp. PTL18. Next base: position 19,086 of record NZ_JCAJZO010000034.1, read on the forward strand.
CCCGCACGCCTATGTCCTGCACGCCGGTACCCGGCGCGAGGGCGAGACGGTGGTGAGCGCGGGCGGCCGCGTGCTGTCCGTCACGGCGACCGGCGCGGACCTCACCGAGGCGCGCCGGCGGGCGTACGCGGCGGTGGGGCGCATCGGACTCGAGGGCTCCCAGCACCGCACGGACATCGCGGCGAAGGCCGCGGGCGCCGACGTCTGACCCCCAGCCCGTCCGTGTCGTGGTCACGACGGGCGATGAACCTCATGGGCCCCGGATCCGTCTCAGGATGCGGGGCCCGTCTCATTGCGGGCGCTTGCGGGCCCGTCCCATTGCGGCGCCCGTCGCATGCGGTGCTGCCGTGCGAGGGCTCGGCGGCGGAGGGCGGAATCCTGGCCATGGCCCTTGCCCTCCGTCAGTCATCTTTCCCCAAAGCCATTCCATCGAGTGAGCAGTGACCCGTCCGGCTGACGGCGGCCGGAGCCCCAACTAGGGTGCGGCGCAAGCGTTCCGGCACTTGGCCCACCGGCATTGCGATGTCAGTGGCGGGTGCCACAGTGGGGGAGTGAGCAACGCACGGGCATCCGGCGGCGACCTCCGTGACGCGGACCGTCACGGCATGGGTCGTGCCGGACAGAGGCGGGTCGGAGGGGGTGACGTCCGGTCGTGACCGGAATGGGTGTGGAGGCGGGCGCGCAGGCCGCGCGCTCCCGGGCCATGGCCGTGCTGCGGATCCGCAGCCGGGCGCTGGCCGTCGCCCTGCTGCCCGCGGCCGTCGCCGTCGTGCTGCTCGTCGGCGGTGCCACCGGTCACCTCGGCGGGACGCGCTGGGGGATCGCCCGCTGGATCGTGACCTGCGTCGCCGTGCTCGTCCTGCCCTGCGCCGCCGGCATCGCCCTCGTGATCGCCCGCGCCCGCCCGGCCATGAGTCCGACGGTCCCGATCGCGGAGGGCTCGGCACCCGATCTCTACCGGATGGTCAGAGATCTGGCCGACCGCCTCGACGTGCCCGCGCCCTCCGCCATAGCGCTCACCCCGGACTGCGACAGCTGGCTGGAGGACCGCACCCACCCCGCCCACGGCCCGCCGGGTCCGCTGCCCGGGGAGGAGATATCCGACGTGCGCGGCCTCGCGGCCTCCCGGCAGCACCGCGCCGGTACCGCGCCCGTGCTCGTCATCGGCTCGCCGTTCCTCTGGTGGATGCGCGTGGGCGAACTGCGCGCGGTCCTCGCCCCGGTCGTCGCCGGTACGGGACCGTCGGCGCACCCGGACATAGCCGCGGCACGGCGCTTCGTCCGGGGACTGGACGCCGCGGTGGCGGTGACCTCGGCACCGGCGCACGGGCCCGTGATCCGTACGGTGCTGTCGGGCGCCGGCTGGGTGGCGCGACTGCTGTTGCGCAGCTGCCGCGGGCATGCGGAGGAGATGGAGCGGGGGGTGGCGGCGGCCGCGGCCGAGCGTGCACAGGCTGTGGACTACGGGGTGCGGATCGTCGCACAGGAGCAGGTGGGACTGGCGTACGCGGGCTGGGACCGGCTGCTGACCCGTGTCGCGTTGCCGGCCTGGCGGATGGGCCGCTGGCCCTCGCGCCTGGACGCGGGCGTGGTCTCTGCGCTCACGGAGCTGTCGCGCCGGGACCGGCTGGCCGAGGGCTTCACCTCGCGGCTGGGCGAGCGGCCGGCCTGTGACCTGCTCGAGGAGCCCGGGCTGGTGGACGAGGCCGCGTCCCTGCTCGCCGCTCGCCTCTTCCACGGAGGACCGGCCGAGCCCGGCCCGGGCTGGGCGCCGGTGGACTGGCAGGAATACCCGGACGAGGTCGTCGACCGCAAGTGGCGCACGGACGCGGCCCGCCTGCACCGTGTCCTGGACGCCCTCGGCGTTCACCACGCCCGCCACGGCACGGCCCCCGAAGCGGACGGCCCGACGCTGGAACGGGTCCTCGAGTATCTGACGGTCCTCCCGGGCGGGAGCGCGAGCGGCACACCGACGGGCGAGGACGAGGGCGGGTCCGACGGCGTATCCGGTCCGGGTGAGGACGGAGCCCGTGACGAAACCGCCGCAGTCCCCGACGACGACGCGGTCGCCAGTGTGCGGACCGCGGCGCTCGTCGTCGGGCTCAGTGCCGAACTGGCGCGCGAGGAGGCGGCCGGGGCGATACCCGGCGGCGCCAGGGGTCAGGCACCGGGGACGGACCGTACGGTGTGGGACACCGCCGCGATGCTGCCGCTGTTCCCGCTGCAGCCGCCCCGAACGGGCCGTGAACTGCTCGTCGACCACGTCGCCGCGGTGGTGTGCTGCGCCGCCATGGACACGGCGGGAGCCGCGCCGGGCCTCGACTGGCTGGACGGCCCGTCCCTCCTGGTACGGGGCGAACGCGCGGCCGACCTCTCCCCCGGGGTCCGCACCCTCGTCGAGGACGGCGACCCGGTCCCACTGCGCACCTGGCTCCGCAACCTCGGCGTACGCCCCGAGAAACCGGTCCGCCTGGTCTGAGGGCCGCTCGACCCCGCTTGACCGCCGCACCACGACACGTGATCCGAGGACGGCTCCGCTCCGCCTGATCCGTGGCCCCGGCGCACGACCCGCCGACCGCCCGGCCAGGCCCCAAACCCGTGCCGACCCGCGCCGGTCCGTGCCGCCGGTCCGTGCCGCCCCGTGCCGACCCGCGCCGGTCCGTGCCGCCGGTCCGTGCCGCCCCGTGCCGACCCGCGCCGGTCCGTGCCGCCGGTCCGCGCCGCCCCGCGACGACCCGTGCCGCCGCCCCGCGACGACCCGCGCCGGTCCGTGCCGCCGGTCCGTGCCGCCCCGCGACGACCCGCGCCGGTCCGTGCCGCCGGTCCGTGCCGCCCCGCGACGACCCGCGCCGGTCCGTGCCGCCGGTCCGCGCCGCCCCGCGCCGGTCCGTGCCGCCCCGCGCCGACCCGTGCCGCCGCCCCGCGCCGACGTCACCGATGTCACCGACCTGAGGAAACTGCACCCGCCCGGCTCCGCGACCCCGGTCCTGGCCGCAGGATTCCCATTCCGTTCACGTCAATTCGCGACGAACGGTGACGGAGTAGGTGCGTTATGTGATGTGCTGGGTACCGATCGGGCACTCGGTAAGGGCTTACGACGGCTCACGGGGGGACGAGGGAGGGGACACGCATGGGGTCGGAACACATCCGACGGTGGGAGTCGGGTGCTCTCGCGCACGCCGTGACGGACCCTTTCGGCCAGGGCCCCGTCCCCTGGCTGAGGGGCAGTGAGACGTACTTCGACGACACGGGCCACGTGGTCCCCTGGTACGTGGACCCCGCCCCGGCCCACGTCCCCGCCCAGGGCGGCAAGGGGGCCCGGATCCCGGCCCCCCGGACCAGCGGCCCCCGCTCCGCGGACGACGTCCACCGCCAGATCAAGGGTTTCACCTCCACCGGCGCCGTCTCTCCGGGCGAGGCACTGGACTTCCACATCACCGTCGACCCGCCCCAGGAGTTCGCCGTCGACGTGTACCGCATCGGGCACTACAACGGCGACGGAGCCGCCAAGATCACCACGAGTCCCCGTCTCTCGGGCATCGTCCAGCCGCCGCCCCTCACCGCCGACCGCACGGTCTCCTGCCATCACTGGTGGCTGTCCTGGCGGCTGCAGATCCCGTCGTACTGGAGCGTCGGCGCCTACGTCGCCGTGCTGACCACCGCCGACGGCTACCGCTCGCACGTACCGTTCACCGTCCGTGACGCCCGCCCGGCCGATCTGCTCCTGCTGCTCCCGGACATCACCTGGCAGGCGTACAACCTGTATCCGGAGGACGGCCGCACCGGAGCCAGCCTCTATCACGCCTGGGACGACAGCGGCCGGCTGCTCGGCGAGGCGGACGCCGCCACCACGATCTCCTTCGACCGCCCGTACGCCGGCGCGGGCCTGCCCCTGCACGTCGGTCACGCCTACGACTTCATCCGCTGGGCCGAGCGGTACGGCTACGATCTCGCCTACGCCGACGCCCGCGACCTGCACGCCGGCCGCGTCGACCCCACCCGCTACCGCGGCCTGGTCTTCCCCGGCCACGACGAGTACTGGTCGGTGCAGATGCGCCGCACCGTCGAGCTCGCCCGCGAGCAGGGCACCTCGCTGGTCTTCCTCTCCGCCAACACCATGTACTGGCAGGTCGAACTCGGCCCGTCCCCGTCCGGCGTCCCCGATCGCCTGCTCACCTGCCGCAAGCGCCGCGGCCCCGGAAAGCCGGTCCTGTGGCGGGAGATCGACCGTGCGGAGCAGGAGCTGATCGGCATCCAGTACGCGGGCCGCGTGCCCGAGCCCCACCCGCTCGTGGTCCGCAACGCCGACCACTGGCTGTGGGAGGGGACGGGCGCGGCGGAGGGCGACGAGCTGGACGGGATGGTCGCCGGGGAGGCGGACCGTTACTTCCCGCGTGCGCCGCTGCCCGAGCACGAGGGCCGCATCCTGCTCGCCCACTCCCCGTACCGGGACGGCGAAGGCGTCCCGCGCCACCAGGAGACCTCCCTCTACCGCGCTCCTTCCGGTGCTCTGGTCTTCGCGTCCGGAACGTTCGCGTGGTCCCCTGCGCTGGACCGCCCCGGTCACGTCGATACCCGCATTCAGCAGGCGACCGCAAACCTGCTGGACCGCATCTGCAAACGCGACTGAACGCATCTCTCCCCGGCCCCGTGGATCGGATCGCTCCCGGCATACGGGAGAATCGAGCCATTGGGAGAGAACCACGGGGAGGAACCGTGTCCGGATTCGTCGAAAAGCCCGAGCCTGTCCAGGTGCCGGGCCTGGTGCATCTGCACACCGGAAAGGTGCGCGAGCTGTACCAGAACGAGGCGGGCGACCTCATGATGGTCGCCAGCGACCGTACGTCCGCGTTCGACTGGGTGCTGCCGACCGAGATCCCGGACAAGGGCCGGATCCTGACGCAGCTGTCGCTGTGGTGGTTCGACCAGCTCCGGGACCTGGTCCCGAGCCACGTCCTGAGCACCGAGCTCCCGCCGGGCGCGCCCGCGGACTGGGCCGGCCGCACCCTGGTCTGCAAGTCCCTGAAGATGGTTCCGGTGGAGTGTGTCGCCCGCGGCTACCTCACCGGCTCGGGCCTCGCCGAGTACGAGGAGTCCCGCACCGTCTGCGGCCTCGCCCTGCCCGAGGGCCTGGTCGACGGCTCGGAGCTGCCCGCCCCGATCTTCACCCCGGCGACCAAGGCCGCGGTCGGCGAGCACGACGAGAACGTCTCCTACGAGGAGGTCGCCCGCCAGGTGGGCGCCGAGACCGCGGCCCAGCTGCGGCAGGCGACGCTCGCCGTCTACGGACGCGCACGGGACATCGCCCGCGACCGCGGGATCATCCTCGCGGACACCAAGTTCGAGTTCGGCTACGACGGGGACACCCTCGTCCTCGCCGACGAGGTCCTCACCTCGGACTCCTCCCGCTTCTGGCCCGCCGACCAGTGGCAGCCGGGCCGCGCCCAGCCGTCGTTCGACAAGCAGTTCGTCCGGGACTGGCTGACCTCGCCCGCCTCCGGCTGGGACCGCGCCGGCGAGCAGCCCCCGCCGCCGCTGCCGCAGGACATCGTGGAGGCCACCCGTGCGAAGTACGTGGAGGCGTACGAGCGCCTGACCCAAGTGCGCTGGTCCTAGGAATTGTCCGGCGGCCGGACAGCTCCTGGGCGACCCGCTGGTCCCCGGCGACCCGGCCGGCTGCATACGACGCGTACGACCGCACACAGGGCCCGGCGCCCCTCCGGGCCCTGACGGCGGTCAGGAACCGTCCGGACGCGCCGCGAGGCGCACGAAGAAGCCCCCGGCCTGGGCCGGGGGCTTCTCCATGGAGCGGACGACGAGGCTCGAACTCGCGACCTCAACCTTGGCAAGGTTGCGCTCTACCAACTGAGCTACGTCCGCACTGCGCGCTGCGCGAAGCCAACTATACCCAACCCCGCTCCCGTGCGAGACGCACCGCGGCATGGCGGTTCCCGACGCCGAGCTCGGAGGCGGCCGACGGGAGGTGGCCCCGTACGGTTCCCTCTGCCACTGCGGCCCGCTGCGGGATGTCCGAGACCGGCGCCCCGTCGGCCGCGTGCTCCAGCACCTCGGCCTCCCGGGCGGTCGGCGGAGAGTTCCCGGAGGCGATGGCCTCGGCGGCCAACTCGGGGTCCACACAGCGGTTTCCCCGTGCACGGTACGGATGCTCTCGGCGAGGCGCTGGGCGCTGACGGTCTTCGGCACGAAGCCGCGCACGCCCGCAGCCGGCGCCCGCCTCAGATGCCCCGGGCGACCGTGACCGGTCACGATCAGCACCTGTCACTCCGGCAGTTCGGCCCTGAGGGATGTGGCCACCTTCACACCGCCCGCCCCGGGCGTCTGAAGATCCGGCACGGCGCCGTCGAGGCGGTGCGCACGCGCCGTCGCCGGCGCCTCGGAGCCGGCGACGGCTCGGTCACCACCGGCAGGTCGTCCTCCAGTGCCGGCAGCGTGCCCGGGGCCAGGGGTCCGCGAGCGGAAGCAGGTCGCCGAGGAAGTAGCCCTGGCGCAGGTCGAAGGGACCCGGGAGGGCTGGGTGGCGGTGGCCTCGGCCGGTGCCGGAGACGGCGACACGGCCCTCGTGGAGGATGGCCGGCCGGTCGGCGAGAACTTCCGCCTCCTCCAGGTAGCGGGTCGTCAGCGGGACGGTCGTCCCCGCGGCGCGCAGTTGGCGGACCACCCTCCAGGTGTCCTGGCGACCCTTGGCGTCCAGGCCGGTGGTCGGTTCGTCGAGGAAGAGGACTGCGGGGCGGCCCGGGAAGCGCGAGTGCCGGGCCCGGGGAGCGCGAGTGCCGGGCCCGGGCGCCGCTTCTCACCCCCGGACAACGGCTCGACGCGTACGCCATGGCGCCGGGTCAGCCCTGACCGGCTCCAGGGCCTCGCTCACGGCCCGGGCGCCGCTGGTGCAACCTGCCCACATCCGGACGGTCTCAGCGACCGTCAGTTCGGCGGGGCAGCCGCCCTCCTGGAGCATCACGCCGTCCGGGGCCGGACGGCCGCCCGCTCGGTCTACGGCTCACGCCCGATGACCCGTACGCGTCCGCCGGCCGGCGGGGCTAGGCCCTCGAGGAGTCCCATCGTGTTCCATCGTGGACGTCTTGCCCGCGCCGTTGGTGCCGAGGAGCGCGAAGACCTCGCCGCGGCCCACCGAGAGGGTGATGCCGCGCACGGCTTCGAATCCGCCCCCGTGGACGCGCCGAAGACCAGCGACATCGATCACGCGCTCGCGTTGGTCGCTGTTCACCTCCCCAGCGTCCGCGCCGCGGGGGAGGGGCGGCAGGGCGCGGTGTCCTCAGCCCCCGTGACAAATGTCAGAGGGCCGGCCCGAAGCCGCGGACGACGCACAGACGACGAAGGCCCCGGTCGATCGACCGGGGCCTTCGCTTTCCTGAGCGGACGACGAGGCTCGAACTCGCGACCTCAACCTTGGCAAGGTTGCGCTCTACCAACTGAGCTACGTCCGCACTGCCCCCGACCGGCTTTCACCGATCGGTGCGAGCACCAGCCTACCTGATCCACAAGGGTGGTCGGACCGGTGTCGTGGAGCGGGTGACAGGGATTGCACACTGCGCCTCCCCCTTGGAAAGGGGGTGTTCTGCTACTGAACTACACCCGCGTGACCCCTCGGGCCTCGGCCTTCGCGGCCTCGCCCCTCGGCGTGCCCCAGACTCTAGCTGATCACCAGGGGTGCCACGCAAGTCGGTTGCCTGCGCGCCCGGATGGGCGGGCGGAGCACCCCCGCGGGAGGCGCGGGGAACCGCGGGCGACCCCACCCCGAGCGCACCGACTCCCCGGCCGGGCGCTCGCGGCTACTGCGCCTCGGCGAACGCCTCGTACACCTTCTTCGGGATCCGTCCGCGCGGCGGCACGTCCAACTTGTTGGAGCGGGCCCACGCACGGACCGCGGCCGGGTCGGGGGTCAGGGCCGTGTGCGTGTACGTCCGGCCCGACTTGGCCTTCTTCCGGCCGGCCTCGACGTACGGCTCCAGCGCCTTGCGCAGTTTCTTGGCATTGGCTTGATTGAGGTCGATCTCGTACGACTTGCCGTCCAGTCCGAAGGCGATCGTTTCCGCCGCTTCTGAGCCGTCGATGTCGTCAAAGAGAGTGACCACGACACGCTGCGCCACGAATATCGGTCCCTTCGTGCGGCACCTCTGAGGTCACTCGCCATGACCCGCGCAACCATGACCTGCGCAGTCGTCCGGCGGATGTCGGTGAGGTGTCGACTGTCCGGCAGTAATTGGGCAAAGTATCGGCTATTGCCTTTTCCTTTGTACAGTGCCCGGCATTGCATTGTGAAGACAGGCTGAATACCTCCGCGTGTCCGCGCGCAATGTCCGGCCGTCCTTCTTCTGCGGTTTTTCCGAGGATTTTCCGTGGCGGGCACCGCGTCGATGCGGGATCGTGATGACCGTCACGTAGGATGCTACGAATCTACGCGAGTAGAAATTGTGTGCGGGTAGTCTGAAGGAACCTGCTCAGCACCACACACCGGGAGTGCCAGTGGCACGCGTCGTAGTCGACGTCATGCTCAAGCCGGAGATCCTCGACCCCCAGGGCCAGGCGGTGCAGCGCGCACTGCCGCGCCTCGGTTTCGACGGCATCTCCGACGTACGTCAGGGAAAGCGCTTCGAACTCGAGGTGGACGGACCGGTCGACGACGCCGCGCTCGCCCGCATCCATGCTCTCGCCGAATCCTTCCTCGCCAACACTGTGATCGAGGACTTCACCGTAAAGGTGGAGGAAGCGGCGGAGGCCTCGAAGTGACCACCCGTATCGGCGTCGTCACTTTCCCCGGCAGCCTCGACGACCGGGACACCCAGCGCGCGATCCGTGTCGCCGGGGCGGAACCCGTCGCCCTCTGGCACAAGGACAGGGACCTCAAGCAGGTCGACGCCGTGGTCCTGTGCGGCGGTTTCTCCTACGGCGACTATCTGCGGGCCGGCGCCATCGCCCGCTTCTCGCCGGTGATGGAGCCCCTCATCCAGCAGGCGAAGGCGGGCCTTCCGGTCCTCGGCATCTGCAACGGCTTCCAGATCCTCACCGAGGCCCACCTCCTCCCGGGTGCGATGCTCGGCAACGACCACCTCCACTTCATCTGCCGTGACCAGAAGCTGCGGGTGGAGAACGCGGAGACCTCCTGGACCGGCGACTACACCGCCGGCCAGGAGATCCACATCCCGCTGAAGAACATGGACGGCCGGTACGTCGCCGACGAGTACACGCTCGACAAGCTGGAGGCGGAGGGCCGGGTCGCGTTCCGCTACTTGGACTTCAACCCGAACGGCTCGCTGCGGGACATCGCCGGCATCACCAACGAGGCCGGCAACGTGGTCGGCCTCATGCCGCACCCCGAGCACGCCGTCGAGCCGCTGATCGGTACCGGTCGTACCGACGGCCTGCCGTTCTTCACCTCGATCCTCAAGAAGCTGGTCAAAGCATGAGCCGGACGCCTCTGGACACGGTCGAGCACGCGGCCGCGACCCCCGACGTCGAGCTGCCCTGGTCCGAACTCGGCCTGAAGAAGGACGAGTACGAGCGGATCGTCGAGATCCTGGGCCGTCGCCCCACCGGCGCCGAGCTCGCCATGTACTCCGTGATGTGGTCCGAGCACTGCTCGTACAAGAGCAGCAAGGTCCACTTGCGCCAGTTCGGCGAGAAGGCCCCCGAGTCCGACGCCCTGCTCGTCGGCATCGGCGAGAACGCCGGTGTGGTGGACGTCGGCCAGGGCTATGCCGTCACCTTCAAGGTGGAGTCGCACAACCACCCCTCCTACGTCGAGCCCTACCAGGGCGCGGCCACCGGCGTCGGCGGCATCGTGCGCGACATCATCGCGATGGGCGCGCGCCCGGTCGCGGTCGTCGACCCGCTGCGCTTCGGCGCCGCCGACCACCCCGACACCAAGCGGGTCCTCCCGGGTGTCGTGGCCGGCATCGGGGGCTACGGCAACTGCCTGGGCCTGCCCAACATCGGCGGCGAGGTGGTCTTCGACGCCTGCTACCAGGGCAACCCGCTGGTCAACGCCGGTGCCATCGGTGTGATGCGGCACGAGGACATCCATCTCGCGAAGGCCTCCGGCGCGGGCAACAAGGTCATCCTGTACGGCGCCCGCACGGGCGGCGACGGCATCGGCGGCGCCTCGATCCTCGCCTCCGAGACCTTCGACGACGCGAAGCCCTCCAAGCGGCCCGCCGTCCAGGTGGGCGACCCCTTCCAGGAGAAGCTCCTCATCGAGTGCACCCTGGAGGCGTTCCGGGAGAAGCTGGTCGTCGGCATCCAGGACCTGGGCGCGGCGGGCCTGTCCTGCGCGACCTCGGAGCTGGCCTCGAACGGCTCCGGCGGCATGCGCGTGACGCTGGACGACGTACCCCTGCGTGACTCGACGCTCTCGCCCGAGGAGATCCTCATGAGCGAGTCGCAGGAACGCATGTGCGCGGTCGTGGAGCCGGAGAAGGTCGACCGCTTCCTGGAGATCTGCGCCAAGTGGGACGTGATCGCCACCGTCATCGGTGAGGTGACCGACGGGGACCGCCTGGAGATCTACTGGCACGGCGAGAAGATCGTCGACGTCGACCCGCGCACGGTGGCGCACGAGGGCCCGGTCTACGAGCGCCCGTACGCCCGCCCGTCCTGGCAGGACGAGCTGCAGGCCGACGACGCGAACAAGCTTCCGCGCCCGGCGACGTCCGAGGAGCTGAAGGACCAGGTCCTGAAGCTGGTGGGCTCGCCCAACCAGGCCTCCAAGAAGTGGATCACGCAGCAGTACGACCACTTCGTGCAGGGCAACACGGTCCTCGCCCAGCCCGAGGACTCCGGGATGATCCGCATCGACGAGGAGTCCGGCCTCGGCGTGGCCATCGCCACGGACGGCAACGGCCGCTACGCCAAGCTCGACCCGTACGCGGGCGCGCAGCTGGCCCTCGCGGAGGCGTACCGCAACGTGGCGACCACCGGCGCCAGGCCGCTGGCGGTCTCGGACTGCCTGAACTTCGGCTCGCCCGAGGACCCGGCGGTGATGTGGCAGTTCGCGGAGGCCGTGCGCGGACTGGCGGACGCCTGCCGGCAGCTGGGCACCCCGGTGACCGGCGGCAACGTCTCCCTTTACAACCAGACGGGCGAGGCGGCCATCCATCCGACCCCGGTGGTCGCCGTGCTGGGCGTCATCGACGATGTCGCCCGGCGCACCCCGGTCGCCTTCCAGGAGGAGGGCCACCTGCTGTACCTCCTCGGCGACACCCGTGAGGAGTTCGGCGGTTCGGCCTGGTCCCAGGTGGTCCACGACCACCTCGGCGGTCTGCCCCCGCAGGTCGACCTGGAGCGCGAGCGCCTCCTGGGCGAGATCCTGATCTCCGCCTCCCGTGACGGCATGATCGACTCGGCGCACGACCTGTCCGACGGCGGTCTGATCCAGGCCGTGGTCGAGTCGTCGCTGCTCGGCGGCAAGGGCGCGCGGCTGATCGTGCCGGACGGACTGGACGCGTTCACGTTCCTCTTCTCCGAGTCGGCGGGACGCGCGATCGTCGCCGTGCCGCGTTCGGAGGAGGTCCGCTTCAACGACATGTGCGGCGCGCGCGGCCTGCCGGTCACCCGCATCGGTGTCGTGGACGGGGAGACGGTCGAGGTCCAGGGCGAGTTCGAGCTGACCCTGGCCGAACTGCGCGAGGCCCATGAGGGCACCATTCCGGCGCTGCTCGCGTAAGAGCTCGTCGGACGGTCGTACGACGACGAAGGCCCCGCCCGGTTCGACCGGTGGGGTCTTCGTCGTCCGTCTTGCGCGCCGGTTCGACCGGTGGGGTCTTCGTCGTCCGTCTTGCGCGCCGGTTCGATCGGCGGGGCCTTCGCCGGCCGTCCTCCGCGCCGGTTCGAGCGCGTGTGAATTTCCCCCGCCTCCGCCTCGGGCGGCACTAGGCTCGGCGCCATGCCCCCGGCCAAGAAGCGCACTCGGACCTACGATCCCGTCAAGACCCGGACCGCGGTGCTCGCGCAGTTCGGGTACGTACGGGATGCCGTGGAGACCCTCACGGCCGAGCAGCTGGGGCTTGCCACACGGCTCGGGGACTGGACGGTGCGGGAACTGGTCGTGCACATAGGGATGGCCCTCGCGGCCTTCGGCCGATTCCTCGGCAGGCCGGAACCCGCCGCGCAGGACGCCACCGTCCTGGACTGGCCCTTCGCGACCTCCGCCAACTCCGCCGCCATCGCGGACACGACCCGCACACTCGCCGCCCGGAACCCCGACCTGGACGCCTACCTCGCCGGCATCGAGAAGGAGTTCTCCGAACTCCTCGCCGTGCACCCCGGCACCCGGCTGCTCGACAGCACCGCGGGCGCCATGCCGCTCGCCGACTACCTGGTCACCCGTACCGTCGAACTCGTCGTCCACACCGACGACCTGAACGCCGCCGTTCCCGGCCTCGACATCCCCTACGACCGCCAGGCCCTCGCCGCCGCCACCCGGTTGCTCGCCGACGCGCTCGCCGTGAAGGCGCCCGGTGCGTCCACCGAGGTGCGCATCCCGCCGTATGCCGTCGTGCAGTGCATCGAAGGGCCCCGGCACACCCGCGGCACCCCGCCCAACGTCGTCGAGACCGACCCGCTGACCTGGATCCGGCTCGCCACCGGCCGTACGGCCTGGGACACCGCCCTCGCCGGCGCCAAGGTCGGCGCGAGCGGCGAGCGGGCCGACCTGAGCGGTCTGCTGCCGCTGATGGCGTGACGTGACCGCGTCGGCCCGGTGAGGCGACGGTACGCATCGGTCACCTCACCGAGGGCGGCCCGGAGCTCACCCGGAAGATGTGCGACGGCTCACTCAGGGGTGTGGAGAAGCCGCCGAGCGAGCTGTCCGGCTGTGCGCCCCGCTCCGCCCGCAGCCGTCGGAACGCCGCGCTGACCAGCGAAGACGGCGAGGTCGTGAACGCGATCCCCGGGCAGCGGCCATGGGCGTGCGGCCAGGGCGCACGGTGTGCGGCACTGATGACCGGATTCGGACCAGTGCACGATCTCGCCTACACTCGGTGGCGTGCCACGTGGTGACGGTCGACTCAATCACGATCTGCTCCCCGGTGAGAAGGGCCCCCAGGACGCCTGCGGCGTCTTCGGTGTCTGGGCTCCGGGTGAAGAGGTCGCAAAGCTCACGTACTTCGGGCTCTACGCCCTCCAGCACCGGGGTCAGGAATCCGCGGGTATCGCGGTGAGCAACGGCTCCCAGATCCTCGTCTTCAAGGACATGGGCCTGGTCTCCCAGGTCTTCGACGAGACCTCCCTCGGTTCGCTCCAGGGTCACATCGCGGTCGGTCACGCCCGCTACTCGACCACCGGCGCCTCCGTCTGGGAGAACGCCCAGCCGACGTTCCGCGCCACCGCGCACGGCTCGATCGCGCTCGGCCACAACGGCAACCTGGTCAACACGGCGCAGCTCGCCGAGATGGTCGCCGACCTCCCCAAGGAGAACGGCCGCGCCACCCAGGTCGCCGCCACCAACGACACCGACCTCGTCACCGCCCTGCTCGCGGGCCAGGTCGACGACGACGGCAAGCCGCTGACCGTCGAAGACGCGGCCCCCAAGCTCCTGCCGCAGGTCAAGGGCGCCTTCTCGCTCGTCTTCATGGACGAGAACACCCTCTACGCGGCGCGCGACCCGCAGGGCATCCGTCCGCTGGTCCTCGGCCGTCTGGAGCGCGGCTGGGTCGTCGCCTCCGAGACCGCCGCGCTCGACATCGTCGGCGCGAGCTTCGTCCGCGAGATCGAACCGGGCGAGTTCGTCGCGATCGACGAGAACGGCCTGCGCACCTCCCGGTTCGCGGAAGCGAAGCCGAAGGGCTGTGTCTTCGAGTACGTGTACCTGGCCCGTCCGGACACCGACATCGCCGGCCGGAACGTCTACTCCTCCCGCGTCGAGATGGGCCGCCGCCTCGCCGAGGAGGCACCCGTCGAGGCCGACCTGGTGATACCGACACCGGAGTCCGGCACCCCGGCCGCCATCGGCTACGCGGAGGCCTCCGGCATCCCGTTCGGTGCCGGCCTGGTGAAGAACGCCTACGTCGGCCGGACCTTCATCCAGCCCTCGCAGACGATCCGCCAGCTCGGCATCCGCCTGAAGCTGAACCCGCTGAAGGAAGTCATCAAGGGCAAGCGCCTGGTCGTCGTCGACGACTCGATCGTGCGCGGCAACACCCAGCGCGCCCTGGTGCGGATGCTGCGCGAGGCGGGTGCCGCCGAGGTCCACATCCGGATCTCCTCCCCGCCGGTGAAGTGGCCCTGCTTCTTCGGCATCGACTTCGCCACCCGCGCCGAGCTGATCGCCAACGGCATGTCGGTGGAGGAGATCGGCCGTTCCCTCGGTGCCGACTCCCTGGCGTACATCTCCATCGACGGCATGATCGAGGCGACCACCATCGCCAAGCCGAACCTGTGCCGGGCCTGCTTCGACGGCGAGTACCCGATGGAGCTGCCGGACCCGGAGCTGCTGGGCAAGCAGCTGCTGGAGACCGAGCTGGCGGCCGGTCCCGCCGCCACGGCCGCGACCGACGCGATCCGCCGCCCGTAAGCCCCGTATCACCAACCGAAAGATCCCAGGCAATGTCTGAGACCACTGCTTCCGGTGCTTCCTACGCGGCTGCCGGCGTCGACATCGAAGCGGGCGACCGCGCCGTGGAGCTGATGAAGGAGTGGGTGAAGAAGACGCAGCGCCCCGAGGTCCTCGGCGGCCTCGGCGGTTTCGCCGGCCTCTTCGACGCCTCCGCCCTCAAGCGCTACGAGCGCCCGCTGCTCGCGTCCGCCACCGACGGTGTCGGCACCAAGGTCGACGTCGCGCGCCGGATGGGCGTCTACGACACCATCGGCCACGACCTGGTCGCCATGGTCATGGACGACATCGTGGTGTGCGGTGCCGAGCCGCTGTTCATGACCGACTACATCTGCGTCGGCAAGGTCCACCCCGAGCGGGTCGCGGCGATCGTGAAGGGCATCGCCGAGGGCTGCGTGCTGGCAGGGTGCGCCCTGGTGGGTGGTGAGACGGCCGAGCACCCGGGTCTGCTGGGTCCGGACGACTTCGACGTCGCGGGCGCCGGTACGGGCGTCGTGGAGGCCGACCTGCTGCTCGGTGCCGAACGCGTCCGCGCGGGTGACGTGCTGATCGCCATGGCCGCCTCCGGACTTCACTCCAACGGGTACTCCCTCGTCCGCCACGTCCTGCTCGACCGGGCGAAGCTCGGCCTCGACCAGCACGTCGACGACCTCGGCCGCACCCTCGGCGAAGAGCTGCTCGAGCCCACGAAGATCTACTCGCTGGACTGCCTGGCCCTGATGCGCACCGCCGAGGTGCACGCGTTCAGCCACGTCACCGGCGGGGGACTCGCGGCCAACCTGGCCCGGGTGATCCCCGAGCACCTGCACGCCGTCGTCGACCGCTCGACCTGGACCCCCGCGCCGGTGTTCGACCTCGTCGGCAGGACCGGCGACGTAGAGCGCCTGGAGCTGGAGAAGACCCTGAACATGGGCGTCGGCATGATCGCCGTCGTCCCCGAGCAGTCGGCGGACGTCGCGCTCGCCGCCCTCGCCGACCGCGGCGTGGACGCCTGGGTCGCCGGCGGGATCACCGAGCGGGGCGACCACGGGACGGGCGCCGCCCTCGTCGGGGACTACGCGGGCTGAGGTCGCTCGACAGCACAGAACCCGGTCCGTGGCCAGGGCCACGGACCGGGTGGAAAATCAGTGCAGGGTCAAGCGCCGCGACGGTGCCGAGAGGACGACTCGTCCTGCTCGTCCTCGTCGTCGTCCGCGTACAGCTCGGCGTACCGTGCGTACAGGTCGTCGTCGTGCTCATCGTCCTCGAACCGGTCGCCGTTCGGCGACGTGTTCGACGTCGATGCGCCCAGCTCCTCGGCCAGGCGTGAGAGGTCCGTCCCACCGCTGTTGTACTTCAGCTGGCGGGCGACCTTCGTCTGCTTGGCCTTGGCCCGGCCGCGCCCCATGGCTCGACCCCCTCAACGACGGGGCTCGACGGCCCCAGAGTCTTGACACGCGTTCATGATCCGGAACGGGCTCTCCGCGGAGAGACCGGCCCGTAGGGCTTCCACGGTACCTGAGCCCACGCCCATACGGTACGTCGCCCGCAGGACGGGCGTGTGCCCATGACCGTCGAGGAGCCCTGTCCTCGCTGGTCACGGCCGATTTTAACCACTTATTGGCCGACGACCCGCCGATGAAAGTGAGAGTCCTCTCAAACTGCTCGTCGGCGGGTACCGGTCACACACGGGTGGTCCCCTTGCGGAAGATCACCGTCCGCGCGCCTCCGCCATCCGCTGCTCGGCGATCCGGTCGGCCGCCGCAGCCGCCGGAATGCCATCTTCCTTCGCACGTGCGAAGATCGTCAGTGTGGTGTCGAAGATCTTCGCCGCCTTCGCCCTGCACCGGTCGAAGTCGAAGCCGTGCAGCTCGTCGGCGACCTGGATGACACCGCCGGCGTTGACGACGTAGTCCGGCGCGTAAAGGATCCCCCGGTCGGCGATGTCCTTCTCCACACCCGGGTGCGCGAGCTGGTTGTTGGCCGCGCCGCACACCACCTTCGCCGTCAGCACCGGCACGGTGTCGTCGTCGAGGGCGCCGCCCAGCGCGCACGGGGCGTAGATGTCGAGGCCCTCGGTGCGGATGAGGGCGTCGGTGTCGGCGGCCACGGCGACCTGCGGGTGGGCGTCGGTGATCCGGCGCACGGCGTCCGGCCGCACGTCCGTGATCACGATTTCGGCGCCGTCCTCGAGCAGGTGCTCGACCAGGTGGTGCCCGACCTTGCCGACACCCGCGATGCCGACCGTACGGCCGCGCAGCGTCGGGTCGCCCCACAGGTGCTGCGCGGAGGCCCGCATGCCCTGGAAGACGCCGTAGGCGGTGAGCACGGAGGAGTCGCCCGCGCCGCCGTTCTCGGGGGAGCGGCCCGTGGTCCAGGGGCACTCCCGGGCCACCACGTCCATGTCGGCCACATAGGTGCCGACGTCACACGCGGTGACGTACCGGCCGCCGAGCGAGGCCACGAAGCGGCCGTACGCCAGCAGCAGCTCCTCGGTCTTGATCCGCTCGGGGTCGCCGATGATGACGGCCTTGCCGCCGCCGTGGTCGAGACCGGCCATGGCGTTCTTGTACGACATCCCGCGCGAGAGGTTGAGTGCGTCGGCGACCGCCTCCTCCTCGCTCGCGTACGGGTAGAAGCGGGTACCGCCGAGGGCGGGGCCCAGGGCGGTGGAGTGGATCGCGATGACGGCCTTGAGGCCACTGGCCCGGTCCTGGCAGAGCACGACCTGCTCATGGCCACCTTGATCCGAGCGGAACAGGGTGTGCAGGACGCCGTCGGTTACGTCGGTCACGGTGGTGACTCCCGGTTGAGTTGCGGCGGTTGGGGGCGGGTCCCGTGCGGGTGGCGGGGCCCGTGGGCATGAGCGTAGAGCGTGCGGGCGCCCACGACGTGCGCAGTGCCGAGGATCACCCTCCCTCGGAGTACGCCCGGACGGGTTCGTGGGACGATTTGCAAGGGTTTTCCACCTCGGCCGGGCCGGCGCCCGGGCGGGTTCGGGTCGGGTTCGGGTGGGGAGGGAGCAGGTGTGCCCAAGGTGTCCTCGGTGATCGTTCCGTACGCGTCCTACCTGCGCGTGTACGAACCGCTGGCCGCCTTCCAGGAGCCGGAGCGCAGCCACTGGGCCCGCTACGCCCGCCGTCCCGACCGCCCCTCCTACCAGGACGAACTGCGCCGTTCCCTGGCCGACTTGCTGCCCACGCCCCCTGTCCCGGTGCCGGTCCACGAGAGCGACGACGCCTTCGTGACCGAGGTCGAAGGGGTGCTGTGCGTGTGCCCCTGGCGCACCCGGCTGCGCGGCTGGCAGGCGCTCGGGGAGCTGGCCGAGGAGCTGCCGCCGCCGGTCCTGGACGCGGTCCTGCCGCCCGTCGTCCGCCGCCAGGCCGCGCAGGACTACGAGCGCTGGCGGGAGCGGAACCCGGACGCGCGCCCCTGGATCCGCACCGCGACCTGGCAGGTGCCGCTGAACTGGTTCGTGCTGGTCTCCGACGAGGAGCGCAGGTACGAGAAGGGGACCGGCGAGGTGCCCCCGATGCTGCGTTACCGCACGCCCATGGTGCAGGCCCGGCGGCGTGTCGCGCGGGCGCTCAGGACGCTGAAGGACGCGATCGACGAGGGTCCGCTGATCGACGGGCTGGTGGACGTCGGGCGGTGGCTGGAGGAGTTCCACCCGCGCTCGATGGTCGAGCTGGACTACGGGGGGCTGGTCCACGTCCTGCCGGCCGCGGAGCTGGACGCCGACCATTCGGCCGCGGACGTCGCCGAGGGCGTCGAGGCCCTGCGGCTCGGGGACGGGGCGACGGCCGGGGAGGCGTACGGACGGCTGGTGGAGCGCTGGCGGGCCGTACGGGACCGCCGGTCCGCGAACTGAGGGCGGCCCCTCGGCCAGGACCCTCGGTGAACCGTTGCTCGAATTGTGACCCACGAGACATGGTGAAGTCGCAACCCTTGGCCCATGGTTGACGTACCGCAGTTCAGTGCGAGGTCGATGCGGGGACGTAGCGACCGATCCGGGGCTTATCCCGCCAAGCGTGACGGACGGCACTTACAAGGACCTTGCGCCTTACGGCCCTCCTCATGCCAAAATAGGACAAGGAGCCCGGGGGAGGCCCCTTCTGCCCACATCTGGGCGGAAACTCAGCATTGCACGCTTTGGGGGGTCTCGTGACTCCTGAGCGCCCTGTGACTGATCGTCACAGTGGCGTGACTGTCCGCTATGGCATGGTCCATCGGCTTCCGCGGCTGATGCCTACCTGGGAGGGCAATTCCATCGGTTTGGCCGACGCGGCTGGACAGATGGTGTAGTTGTAGTGCCGAGGACAAGCCGTTCGTCCTATAACCGACTCGACTCGCGTCCGCTCATTTCGGGCAACGCGGGTCAAGGTGCAGAATTTAGAGGAAAGAACCGAGAAGGTTCGGTTCTCCCGAGGAGGCCGCTCATGACCGCTCGCACCCCTGATGCCGAGCCGCTGCTGACCCCGGCTGAGGTCGCCACCATGTTCCGCGTCGACCCGAAGACGGTCACGCGGTGGGCGAAGGCCGGCAAGCTCACGTCCATCCGTACGCTCGGCGGGCACCGCCGCTACCGCGAGGCCGAGGTCCGCGCCCTGCTCGCGGGCATCCCGCAGCAGCGCAGCGAGGCCTGACAACCGCATAGCCGGACATAAGGGCAGGTCCCCCACCTGCCGTGACGTCCGCGACAACAGCTCCAAGCGACGCGGGTCCTGCCCCAACAGGACTCACGCCCGAGGCAGTAGAGGCACAACAAGGGTGCGTCGTGGATCGCGCTGGACTCCGCCGGGTCCAGCGCGATCTTTTTTGTGCGCCGACCGGGTGTGCGGGGGTCTCCTGTGAGCGGCCTTGTCGGAGACTGGGGCCCGGTGTCGGAACCGCTGTGCGTGCCCTCGGAGCAGAGTGCAATTGCACATATTAAATTGACCCTTTGTAGGAGGGGGGTAAGGGCGGCGGTTCCCGAAACCGGTGTGGTGACACCCGTCACATGCCGGAGTCCTTGTCGGGTATGCGCTCTCTGGGCTAGAGAACAGCCCGTTGAACGGCGGGTGTTGAGCGGCCGCACGTCCAGGAGTGCCCACGCGGACGCGGGACGAACCTGCGGGTTTGTCAGGCCGTCGTGGCGCTCTCGGAGGCGCCGTCGCCCTCCGGAGCCTCCTGGAGGGCCTCCTCGCCGCGCTGGGCGGGTTCCATGGCCAGGCGCAGAAGGTGATGGCAGATGGGGCAGTGCCGGGTCAGATGGCGGTACCCGGCGGCGGCGGACAGATGGGCGCGGAGCAGGGCACCGGTCTCGTGCCGAACGGACGCCGCCATACGCCACCTCCCCGGGGCCGCCCGCACACAGGGAGCCCTGACTTCTGGGGTACCGAGGGAAACTGACGCCGTCAAGGCACAGGACGCTGCGGCTCGGCGCTGCCGCTCGGGTGCGGCCGGGTGCGGCCGGGTGCGGCCGGGTGCGGCGAGGGTGCGGCGAGTGTGCGGCCGGCGGGCGTGGGCGGTGCGGGGCCGGTGTTGGCTCGCCGGTACGGGACTCCGCCCCGGACCCCTTCCGGGCGCGTGGGCCGTTCTGCAGCACGGCGGACGTGCCCTGCGCGGCGAACGGCTCCGTCCCTGCGCGGCGGCGGCTCCGTCCCGGTTCGGCGAACGGCTCCGTTCCTGCGCGGGGGAACGGCCCCGTCGCTGCGCGGCGGCGGCTCGGTCCCGGTCCGGCAACCTCTCGCGGCTGCGCGCCGCGGGCGCGGCCTCCGTCTCTGTGGTGGGACGGGGGCATGGCGAAGGCCCGCGTCCGTTGCCGGATGCGGGCCTCTCCGATGCGGTCCTGACGGGATTTGAACCCGCGGCCTCCACCTTGACAGGGTGGCGAGCACTCCAAACTGCTCCACAGGACCAGGTCTCGCGGCGCTTCTCGTGCGTTGCGCTGCGAGAAGAGACTGTACAGGAGGGTGAGCCCCTGGTCGAACTCACCCTTCGTGCCCGCGTCGTCACGGTACCGCGGCGTCGATCGCCTTCACGATCCGCTTGTCCGAGATCGGGTACGCCGTGCCCAGCGCGTGGGCGAAGTAGCTGACCCGGAGCTCCTCGAGCATCCAGCGGACGTCCAGGACCTGCTGCGGCACCGGACGGCCCTGCGGCAGCTGCTCCAGCAGCCACGCGTACTCGTCCTGCATCTCCCGGACCTTCTCCATGCGCGTGGTGTCCCGCTGCACGTTCGTCGGCATCTGCTGGAGGCGCCGGTCCGCGGCCACCAGGTAGCGCAGCAGGTCCGGCAGCCGCCGTATCCCCGCCTCCGTCACGAACCCGGGCTTCACGAGGGCGTCCAGCTGCGCCCGGACGTCCGTCAGGTTCGGCAGCAGCGCCGGGCTGCGTACGGCCTTCAGGCGGCGCTCACAGGACTGCCAGGCGGCCAGCACCTGCTGCACCTGCGCGACCGTGCGCACCGTCGTGTCGACGATCTCCGCACGCACCTTGTCGTACAGCTTCCGGTACGACTCCTCGTCCCACGCGGGCCCCCCGAAGTCCCCGATCAGCTGGTCCGCCGCCGCCATCGCACAGTCGTCGAACAGGGCCTGGATCGAGCCGTGCGGGTTCGCGGACAGGGCCAGCTTCTGCTGGTTGGTCAGCTTTTCGGATGCGAACTTCGCGGGGTTCACCGGGATGTTGCGGAGGATGAGCCGGCGTGTGCCCTTCCACATGGCCTCCGCCTGCTCCGCCTCCGTGTCGAAGAGGCGTACGGACACCGTGTCGCCGTCGTCGACCAGCGCCGGGAACGCCTTCACCGGATGGCCGGCCCGGCGGGTCTCGAAGACCCGGGTGAGCGTGCCGATCGTCCAGTCCGTGAGGCCCGTGCGCTCCAGGGACTCGCCGCCCCGCCGCTCGGCGGTGGCCGCCGCGGCCTGCGACAGCGCCTTGCGCGCCCTGGGCCTGAGCTTCAGCTTCAGGGCCTCGAGGTCCTTGTCCTCCGCCAGCTTCCGGCGTCGCTCGTCAACGATCCGGAAGGTGATCTTCAGGTGGTCCGGCACCTTGGATTGGTCGAAGTCCTCGGCCTCGAACGGCACGCCGACCATGCGCTTCAGCTCGCGCGCCATCGTGGTCGTCAGCGGCTCCTGCAGCGGCACCGCCTTCTCCAGGAACGCCTTCGCGTGGTTCGGCGCCGGCACGTAGTTGCGGCGGATCGGTTTGGGGAGGGAGCGGATCAGTTCCGTGACCAGCTCTTCCCGCAGACCGGGGATCTGCCAGTCGAAGCCCTCGTCCGTGACCTGGTTGAGGACCTGGAGCGGGATGTGGACGGTCACGCCGTCCGCGTCAGCGCCCGGCTCGAACTGGTATGTGACCCGGAACTTCAGCCGGCCCTGGCGCCAGGAGTCGGGGTAGTCCTCCTTGGTGACCGCGCCCGCCTTCTCGTTGATGAGCATCTCGCGCTCGAAGTCGAGGAAGTCGGGCTGCTCGTGGCGCTTGTGCTTCCACCAGGAGTCGAAGTGCGCGCCGGACACCACGTGTTCGGGCACCCTCTGGTCGTAGAAGTCGAACAGCGTCTCGTCGTCGACGACGATGTCCCGGCGCCGGGCGCGGTGCTCCAGTTCCTCGACCTCGCTCAGGAGCCTGCGGTTGTCGGCGAAGAACTTGTGGTGCGTGCGCCAGTCGCCCTCCACCAGGGCGTTGCGGATGAACAGCTCACGGCTGGCCTCGGGGTCGATCCGGCCGTAGTTCACCTTCCGCTGGGCGACGATCGGGACGCCGTAGAGCGTGACCTTCTCGTACGCCATCACGGCCGCCTGGTCCTTCTCCCAGTGCGGTTCGCTGTACGTCCGCTTCAGCAGGTGGCCGGCGAGCGGCTCGACCCAGTCGGGCTCGATCTTCGCGTTGACCCGGGCCCACAGACGGGAGGTCTCCACCAGCTCGGCGGACATCACGAAGCGCGGGGGCCTCCTGAACAGGGCCGAGCCCGGGAAGATCGCGAACTTGGCGTTCCGGGCGCCCAGGTACTCGTTCTTCGCGCCCTCCTTCACGTCCTTCATACCGATGTGCGACAGCAGACCGGCGAGGAGCGAGACATGGATGCGGTCGGCCGGGGCGTCGTCCTCGTTGACGTGGATGCCCATCTGCTTGGCGACCGTGCGCAGCTGCGTGTAGATGTCCTGCCATTCGCGAATGCGCAGGAAGTTGAGGTACTCCTGCTTGCACATCCGGCGGAAGGAGGAGGAGCCCCGCTCCTTCTGCTGCTCGCGGATGTACCGCCACAGGTTGAGGTAGGCGAGGAAGTCGCTCGTCTCGTCCTTGAAACGGGCGTGCTGCTGGTCGGCCTGGGTCTGCTTGTCGGCGGGCCGTTCGCGCGGGTCCTGGATGGACAGCGCGGCGGCGATCACCATCACCTCGCGGACGCAGCCGTTCCTGTCGGCCTCCAGCACCATGCGCGCGAGGCGGGGGTCGACCGGCAGCTGGGCGAGCTTGCGGCCGGTGTCGGTGAGGCGCTTGCGCGGGTCCTTCTGCGTCGGGTCCAGCGCGCCCAGTTCCTGCAGCAGCTGCACGCCGTCGCGGATGTTGCGGTGGTCCGGCGGGTCGATGAACGGGAACTTCTCGATGTCGCCGAGGCCGGCCGCGGTCATCTGGAGGATGACGGAGGCGAGGTTCGTCCGCAGGATCTCCGCGTCGGTGAACTCCGGGCGCGCGACGAAGTCGTCCTCGCTGTAGAGCCGGATGCAGATGCCGTCGGACGTACGACCGCAGCGGCCCTTGCGCTGGTTGGCGCTCGCCTGCGAGACCGGCTCGATGGGCAGCCGCTGGACCTTGGTCCGGTGGCTGTACCGGGAGATCCGGGCGAAGCCGGGGTCGATGACGTACTTGATGCCCGGGACGGTGAGGGAGGTCTCGGCGACGTTCGTCGCGAGAACGATCCTGCGGCCCGTGTGGGGCTGGAACACGCGGTGCTGCTCGGCGTGCGACAGCCGGGCGTACAGCGGCAGGATCTCGGTGAACCTGTACTGCTTCCTGGTCAGCGCGTCCGCGGTGTCGCGGATCTCGCGCTCGCCGGAGAGGAAGACGAGGATGTCGCCGGGGCCTTCGGCCGTCAACTCCTCGACGGCGTCGGTGATCGCCGTGATCTGGTCCCGGTCGGCGTCGTCCCCTTCCTCCTCGAGGAGGGGCCGGTAGCGCACTTCGACGGGGTACGTGCGCCCGCTGACCTCGATGATCGGCGCGTCGCCGAAGTGTCGGGAGAAGCGCTCGGGGTCGATGGTGGCCGAGGTGATGACGACCTTGAGGTCCGGGCGCCGGGGGAGGAGCTGGGCGAGGTAGCCCAGCAGGAAGTCGATGTTGAGGGACCGCTCGTGGGCCTCGTCGATGATGATCGTGTCGTAGGCGCGCAGCTCGCGGTCCGTCTGGATCTCCGCGAGCAGGATGCCGTCCGTCATCAGCTTGATGAAGGTGGCGTCCGGGTTCACCTGGTCGGTGAAGCGGACCTTCCAGCCGACAGCGTCGCCGAGGGGCGTGTCGAGCTCCTCCGCGACGCGTTCCGCGACCGTGCGGGCGGCGATACGGCGGGGCTGGGTGTGACCGATCATCCCGCGGACGCCCCGGCCCAGTTCGAGGCAGATCTTGGGGATCTGGGTGGTCTTGCCGGAGCCGGTCTCACCGGCCACGATCACGACCTGGTGGTCGCGTATGGCGTCGGCGATCTCGTCCTTCTTCTGGCTGACCGGGAGCTGCGGGGGGTAGGTGACGGCGGGCACGCGGGCGGTGCGCTCGGCGATCCGCGTCTCGGCCTTGGCGATCTCCGCCTCGATCTCGGCGAGGACGACGGCCCGGGCCTCGGGCTTGCGGATCTTGCGCGCGCCTTCGAGCCGGCGGCCGAGCCGGTGCGCGTCGCGCAGGGACAGCTCGGGCAGGCGGGGAGCGAGGGTGCCGAGGGCGGGGGCGGGATGCGTAGACATACGCGGTCCAGGATCTCACCTCGGCGAAATTCCTGGCTAACGAATTGCCTGCGGCGATTCGCCCGATCGCCTCCGGCGGCCGGACCGGGGTTTCCGTGCGGCGTGGCCGCGGCCGGGGCGCGTCCTTCCGGCGCGGAGGGTCCTTCCGGCGTGGCGGGTGCGGTGTGGCGGGTGCGGCGTCCGGGTCCCGCCGTCGGCGCGGCGCGGGCTCGTGTGCGGACGCTGCCTGGTTCAGTGCTCCGGTGCCGTCGCCGGCTTTTCCCGGGCCGCCATCGACTTCGCCGTGTTGGAGACCGCCTTGATGCCCAGGTACGCGGTGGTCATGCTGCTGACCGCCGTGAAGGCCGCGGTGAGGACGCCGACCATGACCGACTTGTCGCCGCCCAGACGCCAGACGCCGAAGATCGTCACGCCGACGATGGCGACGTTGCTGACGATCACCGCGAGCAGGCCGTAGCGAGCCCGCGTCTTCTCCAGTTCGGTGTCCTGCACGGCACCCGCCCCCGACTCATGGTTCCCGTCCCTGCCTGGATCAGGCAGAACGTAGCGCCCGGAAGGGGACATGCCAAGCTGTCGGGCTCGGGAAGTCCTCAGTGGGAGCCCTCGGCGACCCCGTTCACGACGAAAGCCCCGTCCCGGAGGACGAGGCTTTCGGTGCGGTGGCTGGGGCCGGGGTCGAACCGGCGACCTTCCGCTTTTCAGGCGGACGCTCGTACCAACTGAGCTACCCAGCCACGAGATTTCACGTGAAACCTCAGCGGTCCTGACGGGATTTGAACCCGCGGCCTCCACCTTGACAGGGTGGCGAGCACTCCAAACTGCTCCACAGGACCAAGCGCTGTGTACGACAGTGTCGCACAGGGTGGTGCGTGCCCCCAACGGGATTCGAACCCGTGCTACCGCCTTGAAAGGGCGGCGTCCTAGGCCGCTAGACGATGAGGGCTATCGGCCCGCCTGGGCGCTTCTCAGCGCGTCGGGGACGTGAGAAGCATATGGGATGGGAGGAGGGTTCGCCAAAACCGTTTAGGGGGCGCTCGGCGTCGGGGCCGCTCCGGAGTGGCTCGCGGGGGGCGTGCGCGGGGGCGCGGTGCCCGGTGCGGGGCTCCCGCCCGGCTGGTTCTCCTTGACCAGGTGCCGGGTCACCTCCGCCGTCGTCTGCCCCAGACCGCCGAGCCTGATCTCGTCCCAGGCCTGCAGACGCCGGGTGCCGCGGTCCAGGTAGAGGATCGAGGCCTCGATCGGAGCCGGGTACTGGCGCTCGACCGCCCGGAGCCCGCTGCCGCCCGTCGATCCCTCGATGCGCAGCCGGGTGCCGTACTTCATGATCTCCGTCCCCTCGTGGTGCAGATGCCCCGCCAGGACCAGCGGTACATCACCGTCGACCTGGCGTGCGGCTGTCGGCTCGTGGGCGATGGCGATGTCCACGGGCCTGCCTGCGGCCTTCTGGTCGCGCAGGGCCGTGGACAGGCGCGCGCCCGCCACCTCCTCGGCGTGGTCGCCGCCCGGGGTGACCGACCGGTCGGGGGTGAACTGTGGGTCTCCCGTCCCGGCGAAGCGCAGGCCTCCGACGCTGACCGCCCTGCCGTCGTCCAGGACGTGCACGTTCTTCATGTGCTCCAGGTAGCGCTGGGTGGTGAGGGAGTCGTGGTTGCCGCGGACCCAGACGTAGGGAGCGCCCAGGTCGGCGATCGGGTCGAGGAAGCGGTTCTCCGCCGCCGTGCCGTGGTCCATGGTGTCGCCGGAGTCGACGATCACGTTGACGTCGTACTGCTTCACCAGTGAGGCGATGATCTTCCAGCTCGCCGGGTTCAGGTGGATGTCGGAGACGTGCAGGACCCGGATCGTCGTCGGGTCCGGTTGGTAGGCGGGAAGGGTGGACGTGACGTCGTAGAGCTTGGTCACGTTCGTCACCAGGCGCGCCAGCTCCTGCTGGTAGACGTTGAACTCGGTGACGATGCTGCGCGCGTTGCCGACCAGGGAGGGCGCGGAGGAGAGCAGGCCGGAGAACTTCGGCTCGAGGACCGACTCGGGGTTCCAGGTGGCGTACGCGGTCGCTCCGGAGGCGGTGAGGAGGGTGAACGCCAGCCCTCCGGCCGCGAGGGCCCGGCGCGGGCGGCGGTAGACCGCCAGGCCGAGCGCGGAGGCGCCGGCCACCACGGCCACGCAGGAGCGCAGGGCCAGGTCGAGCGTGCCGTGCTCGACGTCGTGGGTGATCTCCTCCTGGAGCCCGGAGATCCGCTCCGGGTGGTCGACGAGTTCCTGGGCGCGGTCCGGGTCGAGCTGGTCGACGTTGACGTCGAGGCGGACGGGGGCCTTGTGGCTGTTCAGCTCCAGGGCGCCGAGCGGGGAGACATTGATCTTCGTGCCGCCGGTGAACGAGGGGCGGAGGGTCATCGTGGTGTTCACGGGGCCCACCGGAACGCGTACGTCGCCCACGATCAACAGGCCGAGCCATGTGCCCAGGAGGACCACGGCGACCATGCCGAGGGCCCGGAGCCAGGGATGGGGTTGCGGAACGAGTTCGGCGGCCGGGTGCGGACGGAGGGAACGGTAGTACCGGGCGAGCGTGGAGGGCGCCCTTCGAACGCGGTTCAGAGCTGCTGGGACGCGGTCCATTGGTCCCGTATGCCCAAGGCGCGGAGCGGATATGCGGAGTGGATCACCGGATGCGGGTGCGTGGGCGCCCCGCCCGCCGGGGCGCGGTGCCGGACAATGGCCCTGTGCTGAAGATGACGCGCGAGGAGTTCGAGGAACTGGTCGCCGAGGCGCTCGACCGGATCCCGCAGGAGCTGACGCGGCTCATGGACAACGTCGCGGTGTTCGTCGAGGACGAGCCGCCCACGGACGATCCCGGGCTGCTCGGACTGTACGAGGGCACTCCGCTGACGGACCGCGGCGAGTGGTACGCGGGCGTGCTGCCGGACCGGATCACGATCTACCGGGGGCCGACCCTGCGGATGTGCGACACGCCTGAGGACGTGGTCGCGGAAACCGAGGTGACGGTGGTGCACGAGATCGCGCACCACTTCGGCATCGACGACGCCCGGCTGCACTCGCTCGGGTACGGGTGACACCGGCCGGCGTGCGCGGGTGACCTCGGGCGGCGTGCGCTCGGGTGACGGCGTGTGCGGGTGACCTGGGGCGGCGTGCGCTCGGGTGACGGCGTGTGCGGGTGACCTGGGGCGGCGTGCGCTCGGGGGACGGCGTGTGCGGGTGACCTGGGGCGGCGTGCGCTCGGGTGACGGCGTGTGCGGGTGACCTGGGGCGGCGTGCGCTCGGGTGACGGCGTGTGCGGGTGACCTCGGGCGGGTGATGTTCCCTTCGCGTGGCGCGTGTCCTCTTGCGGGTGGCGGGAGTTGGGCAGGCTGACTTCTCGTACGCCCCCGGAGGTGGCTGCCCGTGCGCGCCTGTTACGTACCCGTCCGTCTGGCCGCCGCGGTCATGGCCCTCGCCGCCGCGACCGGCTGCATGAGCGTGGGGGACGGCGCGGGTGCTCCGTCGCCGGCGCCGGCGGCGGGGCGGCACGGCGGGGCGGCACCGGACGGCGGTTCGATGACCGGCGGGGGCGTGGACGCGGGTCTGGGTGGAGCGGCGGCGAAGGCGGGCCCGTCGAAGCACGGCGAGCCCGGGGCCGGGTCCTCCGCGTCACCCTCCGCGCCCACGACCAAGGGCGGTGGGTCCAAGGACGCCAAGCCGACCGCCAAGGAGACGTCACGGCCCGGCGGGGGCGGCGGTGCGGTGCCGCCCGCGCCGACGGTGGGGGAGCCGGACCCCACGCAGACCTCGGTCGCCCCTTCGCCGACGAGCCGGCCGGACCCGCCGTCGCCGACTCCGACGACCGCGGAGCCGTCGTCCTCGGCTCCCGGGCAGGCCACGCAGCTGGTGCAGCGGGAGCCCGCGCCGCGAGCCGGCATTCCGGCGGCGTAGGCGCAACGGGGGCCAGGACCTGGGGTCCAGTGGCTGTGGTGAGAGTCACCCGGCTGGGGGCGGGGATCGGTTTGCTTTCGGCGGGGCGAGGTGCGTATCTTGGTAGATCGTTTGATCCCATTTGCCCGGCGCCTTGAAGACGCGCCGCGTGTGGCGCGTACTCTCCCTTACCGTGGCCGGACCGCATCGAGGCGGTCGATTGTGACTTCACGGATGTTTGGGCGCGTGCCAGAACTCCGGAAGGTTCGCATTTCGTATGTCTGTTGCCGGTACCGAGCACATCGTCCTGCCCGAGGACTTCCAGGACTCCGAGGGCACCCAGGAAAGCCAGAAGCACGACACCGCCGTGGCCACCGAGGCCCAGGACACCGCCCCTGAGGCGACCTTCGCCGATCTCGGTCTGCCCGAGGGCATCGTCCGCAAGCTCGCGCAGAACGGCGTCACCGTCCCCTTCCCGATCCAGGCCGCGACCATCCCGGACGCCCTGGCCGGCAAGGACATCCTCGGCCGTGGCCGCACCGGCTCGGGCAAGACCCTCTCCTTCGGTCTGCCCACTCTGGCCACCCTGGCCGGCGGCCGTACCGAGAAGCACAAGCCGCGCGCCGTCATCCTCACGCCCACCCGTGAACTCGCCATGCAGGTCGCCGACGCGCTGCAGCCGTACGGTGACGTCCTCGGCCTGAAGATGAAGGTCGTCTGCGGCGGTACGTCGATGGGCAACCAGATCTACGCCCTGGAAAGGGGCGTCGACATCCTGGTCGCCACCCCCGGCCGGCTGCGCGACATCATCAACCGCGGCGCCTGCTCCCTCGAGGACGTGCGGATCGCGGTCCTCGACGAGGCCGACCAGATGTCCGACCTGGGCTTCCTGCCGGAGGTCACCGAGCTGCTCGACCAGGTCCCGGCGGGCGGCCAGCGGATGCTGTTCTCCGCGACCATGGAGAACGAGATCAAGACCCTCGTCGACCGGTACCTGAACAACCCGGTGAGCCACGAGGTGGACGCCGCCCAGGGCGCGGTGACGACCATGTCGCACCACATCCTCATCGTGAAGCCCAAGGACAAGGCCCCGGTCACCGCCGCGATCGCCTCCCGCAAGGGCCGCACCATCATCTTCGTCCGCACCCAGATGGGCGCCGACCGTGTCGCCGAACAGCTGCGCGACGCCGGAGTGAAGGCGGACGCGCTGCACGGCGGCATGACCCAGGGTGCGCGCACCCGGACGCTGGCCGACTTCAAGGACGGGTACGTCAACGTGCTCGTCGCGACGGACGTCGCCGCCCGCGGCATCCACGTCGACGGGATCGACCTGGTGCTCAACGTGGACCCCGCCGGGGACCACAAGGACTACCTGCACCGCGCCGGCCGTACCGCGCGTGCGGGCCGTACGGGCACGGTGGTCTCCCTCTCGCTGCCGCACCAGCGGCGCCAGATCTTCCGGCTGATGGAGGACGCGGGCGTCGACGCCTCGCGCCACATCATCCAGGGCGGGGCCGCGTTCGACCCGGAGGTCGCCGAGATCACCGGCGCCCGGTCCATGACCGAGGTCCAGGCGGAGTCCGCCGGAATGGCCGCGCAGCAGGCCGAGCGGGAGGTCGCGCAGCTCACCAAGCAGCTGGAGCGGGCGACGCGGCGCGCGGCCGAGCTGCGGGAGGAGGCGGACCGCCTGGTCGCGCGGGCCGCGCGGGAGCGGGGCGAGGACCCGGAGGCGGCTCTGACCGCCGTCCGTGAGGTTGCGGCTCCGACCGCGCCGGTGGCCGAGGTCTCCGTACCGGAGCAGCGGACCGCCGAGGACACGGAGCGCACGCAGCGGGCCGAGCGTGTCGAGCGCGCCGAGCAGGGCGAGCGTGAGGAGCGGAGCGGTTCCACCCGGGACCGCGGCTACGACCGTGACCGGACGCGTGGCTTCGAACGCAGGGACGGCGACCGTGGCTTCGACCGGCGGGACGACGACCGTGGCGGCCGTTCGTTCGAGCGGCGGGACGACCGGGGCGGCTTCCGCCGTGACGGTGACCGGCGCCCGTTCGACCGGGACCGTGACCGTGACCGCGGCTTCGGCGGCCGGGACCGTGACCGCGGCTTCGACCGCCGCGACAACGACCGTCGCGACAACGACCGCCGCGACAACGACCGGCGTTCGTTCGAGCGGCGTGACGACCGCGGTGGTTTCCGTCGCGACGACGACCGGGGCGGCTTCCGCCGTGACAACGACCGCGACCGCCGCCCGTCCGACCGCGACCGTCGCGACAACGACCGGCGTTCGTTCGAGCGGCGTGACGACCGCGGTGGTTTCCGTCGCGACAACGACCGGCGCCCCTTCGACCGGCGCGACGAGCGCGGCGGGCACCGCGGCAGCGACCGCCCGTTCAACCGGGACCGCCAGGGCGACCGCCCCGGCTTCCGCTCCGGTGGCCACGACCGCCCCTACGGCCGTCGTGACGACCACCGCGGCACCGGCTCGTTCGGCCGCCGCGAGGACAAGCCGCGCTGGAAGCGCAACGGCTGACCCCCGGTGAGTTCCGAAGGGCCCGTACGACGACCGTCGTACGGGCCCTTCCGCTTGCCGGGACGACCGCGGCAGCCGCCGATTCCAGGTCACCCGGTGACGCATGTCACGCCCCCGCCGAGGGAATCGCTGGGGGCATGACAGAAGACGCCAGAGCCGATGGGCTGTCGGACGAAGAACGGCTGGCCCAGCTCGGTTACACACAGGTCCTCGCGCGCCGCATGTCGGCGTTCTCCAACTACGCGGTCTCCTTCACGATCATCTCGGTCCTCTCCGGCTGCCTGACCCTCTACCTCTACGGGATGAACACCGGCGGCCCAGCCGTGATCACCTGGGGCTGGGTGGCCGTGGGCCTCATGACGCTGCTCGTCGGTCTGTCGATGGCCGAAATCTGTTCGGCCTACCCGACCTCCGCGGGCCTGTACTTCTGGGCCCACCGCCTGGCGCCACCGCGCTCCGCCGCGGCCTGGGCCTGGTTCACGGGCTGGTTCAACGTGCTGGGCCAGGTGGCGGTGACGGCGGGCGTCGACTTCGGCGCCGCGTCCTTCCTGGGCGCGTACCTCAATCTGCAGTTCGACTTCGAGGTCACCCCGGGCCGCACGGTGCTGCTCTTCGCGGCGATCCTGCTCCTGCACGGCCTGCTGAACACCTTCGGCGTCCGCATCGTCGCCTTCCTCAACAGCGTCAGCGTGTGGTGGCACGTGCTCGGGGTCGCGGTCATCGTCGGCGCCCTGGCCCTCGTACCGGAGCACCACCGGTCGGCCTCCTTCGTCTTCACGACGTTCGTCAACAACACCGGCTGGAGCAGCGGCACTTACGTGGTCCTGCTCGGCCTGCTGATGGCCCAGTACACCTTCACCGGCTACGACGCCTCCGCCCATATGACGGAGGAGACGCACGACGCGTCCACGGCGGGGCCGAAGGGCATCGTCCGCTCCATCTGGACGTCCTGGATCGCGGGCTTCGTGCTCCTGCTGGGCTTCACCTTCGCCATCCAGTCCTACGACAAGGAACTCGCCTCCCCGACGGGGGCGCCGCCCGCGCAGATCCTGCTGGACGCCCTCGGAGCGAGTGCGGGCAAACTGCTGCTGCTCGTGGTGATCGGCGCGCAACTGTTCTGCGGGATGGCGTCGGTGACTGCCAACAGCCGCATGATCTACGCCTTCTCGCGCGACGGCGCGCTGCCCTTCTCGCACGTGTGGCACACGGTCAGCCCGCGTACGCGCACCCCGGTGGCGGCGGTGTGGCTGGCGGCGATCGGGGCACTGGCCCTGGGTCTGCCGTACCTGATCAATGTGACCGCGTACGCGGCCGTGACGTCGATCGCGGTGATCGGCCTCTACATCGCCTACGTCATCCCGACCCTGCTGCGGGTCCGCCGGGGCGAGTCCTTCGAACGCGGCCCGTGGCACCTGGGCCGCTGGTCCCAGCCGATCGGCGTGATCTCGGTGGCCTGGGTCGTGGTGATCACGGTCCTGTTCATGCTCCCGCAGGTCTCTCCGGTGACCTGGGAGACGTCCAACTACGCCCCGGTCGCCGTCCTGGTCGTCCTCGGCTTCGCCGCGACCTGGTGGCTGGCCTCGGCCCGCCACTGGTTCCTGAATCCCGACCACGAACGCACCCGCATCCGCGAAGCCGCCCGCTCCGGCGCCCCGGAGCCGGCCGACCCGTAACCCCACCGGCCACCCGCACGGCCGCCCGTCACCCCACCGGCCACCCGCACGGCCGACCCGTAACCCCACCGGCCACCCGCACGGCCGCCCGTCACCCACCCACATCTCCACTCATGTGCCACCCACAGCGAACACTTCCGGCCCGCCTCCCCGATACCCGATCGGAGACACGGCTTCGTCGGGCTATGCTCGGGGAGGCAACATCGCGAGGGCCCTTAGCTCAATTGGCAGAGCAGTGGACTTTTAATCCATTGGTTGTGGGTTCGAGTCCCACAGGGCCTACGGTTCGCAGGCGGGCTATATGCCCTCTGACCTGCTACGCAGCGCCTGAGTCGGCTTCGGTCGGCTCGGGCGTTGCTTCGTTTTCGAGCCAGTGCGTGAGCGATGCGTGAGCGGATGTGCCCTTGGCCTGCGGATCGGCTG
>NZ_JCAJZO010000035.1:0-51878 GCF_059510295.1 Streptomyces sp. PTL18
ACTCTGAGGACCCGTTCACGGTCCACACCCGCTGGATCGAGACCGAGTTCGTCAACGACTGCTCCGCTTTCGCGCACCCTTCCTGGGAACGGTCAGAGGCCGAGACGCGTGACACGGTGATCGTCGAGGTGGGCGGCAAGCGGCTCGTGGTGTCCTTGCCCTCCGCAGGGTCCTTGCCCTCCGCACCGACGGGTATCCGCGCTCCGGCCCCGGCGACGCACGTCCGCCGAAGGCCGGGCCGGACACCGGCCCCGGCCGCCTCCCACGACTCTCTGACCTCCCGTCCTCCTCGGGGAACGAGGCGGCGCCTGTGTCCGCTCGGCCGTACCGGATGTCTCCCACTGCATGGCCGGGAACGAGGAGGACGCCGTCGAGTACGTCAGGGCTCTGCTGTCGTATCTCCCGTCGAACAACTGCGACGAGCCGCCGGCCCATCCGTACGACGGCCCGGGGATCCGCCCGGAGGACGGGGAACTGAACACCGTTGTCCTGGAGTCCCCCAACCAGCCCTACGACATGCGTCAGGTGATCGAGCAGGTCGTGGACGAAGGCGAGTTCCTGGAGACCCAGCCGTTGTTCGCATCGAACATCGTGACCGGATTCGGGCGGATCGAAGGCCATTCCGTCGGCGTGGTCGCCAACCAGCCCATGCAGATCGGCGGTTGTCTGGACGACGACGCCTCCGAGAAGGCCGCCCGGTTCGTGCGGATGTGCGACGCCTTCAACCTCCCGGTGCTCACGTTCGTGGACGTCCCGGGCTTCCTCCCCGCTGCCGAACAGGAGCACCAGGGCCTCGCCCGCGGTGCGGCCAAGCTGATATACGCGTACGGCGAGGCCACGGTCCCGTTCATCACGGTCGTCACCAGGAAGGCCTTCGGCGGCGCGTACGACGTCATGGGCCCCAAGCAGCTGGGCGCGGACCTCAATCTGGCCTGGCCGACAGCGCAGATCGCACCGGTGGGACCGAGCGCCGCCATCGACAGCCTGCTTCCCTACGAGCATCTCCAGCCCAGCGCCGCGCAGACGATGGCGGCGGAGGAGCGGCGTGGCAGGCTGACGGTCGAATATGAAGAGACGGTGCTGAGTCCCTACCTCAGCGCCGAGCGCGGCGATGTCGACGCGGTGATCGAACCGGCCCGCACACGCGAGTACATCGTCCGCGGACTGCGGGCGCTGCGCACCAAGCGGGAGATCCCCCCGGCGAAGAAGCACGGCAACATCCCGCTGTGAAGGACTGGGGCCACCGGACCCGTTCCGCTGGGCCGGAGAGGCAGTTCACAGCCACGGCACCGAGTGCGCGGCACAACCCGACGCCGCTCACAAGGCGCCGCTGTGGGCACCCTCCTCGCTTCGGCCCCGCCCCGGCGCCGGCACTCGGCACACGTGTGGCCATCCGGTCTGTCGGTGACCACCTGGTCGGCCATATACGTCGTCAGGAAAAAAGGAGAACCGCGCCGGCGGCGAAAGCCATGACCCCGAAGCCGGACAGGGCGCAGAGAGCGATGAAGGCGCTGGGATGTGCCAGCCTCCACGGCATCTGCAGCCCGGGGTAGGCGGCCTTCAGGCGCTCCGCGTGGACGGGTCCGCCGCCCTGTTCCGGTCTGACACCGAGGGCCTCCCACGCCCGGTCCAGTGCCTCCTCGGGCCAGGGTCGCACCGGCAGCATCCGCGACGGCGTTCCCGGGGCGCCGATGACGAGGGCGAAGACCTCGGAGCGTTCCGGGCGGTCGAGGTAGACCGAGTGGTAGCGCACCGCGTCCACCCGGGACGCCCGCCAGGTGTGCTGTCGGCCGAGCCAGGTGGTGTATGTCAGCCGGTCGTCTCCCACCGTCAGGCATGTGACGCGGGCACGCAGCACCATGATCCCGGCGATCAGCAGCAACGGCACCGTGAAGACGGTCACCGCCGCCGGCAGGGCCTGTCCGCCCATCCCCTCGCTTTGGCGCACCCCGACCGCCAGACGGAAGGCCAGGCGTCCCGCACCGATCAGCAGGATCGGGATCAGGGCGAGAAGGACTGGTTTCAGATGCCTGTGCCGGGGACGGATCACGAACTCGGCGGCCAAGGGGTGCTCCTCTCGTCTCTTCGCACGGCCGGTGATCGGAGAAAGGGTCTACGCGATGGGCAGGTGGGCGGCCGGCTGCCCGGGCGTCACATGCCCGCGGGCCGACGGGAACGCGGTACCCGGTCTCGGGGCCGCCGGCGCCGGACCAGCCTGCCGCAGCGGCGTGCGCAGGCGCATCCGTAGAAACCCGTATCCCGCTATGGAGAAACCGCGGTCCGGCGCCGATGCGTGGAAGCTCGGCAACCGGTCAGGCGGGCGGCCGGTGAACCAGTCGGCCGAGCGCGTGCGGCAGGGCCGCTCGGGAGGGGATGCCGAGCTTGCGGTAGATCCGACCGAGGTGGGTCTCGACGGTTCTGGTGCTGACGAAGAGCTGTTCGGCGATCTCCCTGGTGCTCTTTCCCACCGCCGCCAGTTCGGCGATCTCCCGCTCCCGCTCGGTGAGCCGGTCCACCGCCGTGTCGGCAGGTGCGCCGGCGTCGGTTGCGACTGCCGCTCCGGCGGCGCGGGACGCCGACAGCTGGGTCCTGGTTCTGGCGGCCTCCTCACGGATCCGCTGAGCGCCACAGGCCCGAGCGGCCTTCCCCGCCGCGTCGAGCCACTCCAGCGCCTGCTGCGTGCCATGGGCCGCCTGGGCCGAAGGCGCCCCGGTCACCAGGGTCCAGGCGTGTTCCAGCGGCAGGCCCGCGCGGCGGAACGACTCCGCGGCCTCGTGGAACAGCCCGGCTGCCAGGCGGTGGTCCCCCTCGGCGGCACGGAGCGCGGCCCGGGCTCGCCGCACGTGCTGCTGCTGCAGCGGCAGCCCCACCTGCTCGGCCACGACCTGACCCGTCTTGGCCCAGTCGCGGGCGGCGTCGAGGTCACCGCAGCGCAGTGCCGCGACGGAGGCCAGGGCCAGGAGTGCGGGCTGCCAGGAGCGCAGCAACCGCTGAAGCTGCGGGCCGCCGGCCTCGACGAGGGTGCGCAGACAGCCTGCCGGGTCCCCGCCGAGGAACTGGGCGTGGGCGAACAGGCCGACGGCGACGCCGGCCCGCAACGTCCCACGCTTGACCGAGGCCAGTGAACATCCCTGCCCTGCGAGTTCGACCAGTTTGGCGGTCTCCCGCCGCGACCGCGTCCACAACAGCCCCGTCGCCCGCAGGATCACGGCGATCCCCACGGCTTCGTCGGCTCCGCTCGTCCGGGCGAGCAGTTCCGCCTCCCCCGCCCGGCGGCAGAGCGATTCCAGACGCCCCGTCAGCAGGTCGAGATGGCCCAGGGCCAGGAGCTGGTTGATCCGGATGAATCTCCGGGCCGGCCCCCCGGTGGACCCCAGACCTCGTTCAAGATGCCGGTAGGCGTCGTGGAAGCGCTCCTGGGCCAGCTCCGCGCTGCCGAGCATCGCGAGGACGGCGGGCAGGGTGACGGCGGCGGAGTCCGGCTGGGCATCCACGAGGCGTGCGCACTCGGTGACCTCGGCGGCGGCCTCGGGCAGCAGGCCGAGGTGGGTGTCGCCGAGGGCACCCAGGACCCGCAGGTAGGGCACCGCCGGGGCGTTGGCCCCACCCGCCTTTGCCGCCTCGCGGACCAGGTCACGAGCCTCGCCATAGGCACCCCGGAACAACTGCACCCGCCCGTAGGTGGTGATCAGCTCGGCAGCCGGCGCGGACAGCGGAACCGGCAGCGGGCGGGGCACGAGGTCGAGTGCCGTCCGGACCACTGCCTCGGCCTCCTGGTAGCGGCCCAGCATCCGCTCCAGCTCGCCGCAGACGGCGTAGGCGCTCAGCCGCAGATCGTCGGGCAGATCCGACTGGTGCCGCAAGAGGTCGTGCACCAGGGAACGAGCTTCCTGCAGACGGCCCACGGCGGTGAGGGCCCGGCAGCACTGGAGCACCAGCACACCCCCGGCAGCACCGTCCCCGGCCCCGGTCGGCAGGTGGTCCAGCGCCAGGCGGAGCCACCGGGCAGCGACGGCCGGGGACTTGGCCATCGCCTCCGCCGCGCCGTCGACCAGGACGTGCCGGACCTCCGCGCCACCTGCGCCCACCAGGTGCTCGGCGTGCCGGGCACGCTGGACCGCCGGCGCTCCCCGCTTGGTGAGCAGATCCAGGGCCAGCCTGTGGGCGTTCACGCGCAGGGACGGCGAGGCGTGTTCCAGGGCGACGTGACCGAGCACCGGGTGCCGGAAGGCGTAGCGGCCACCCGAGGGCAGCAGCCGTATCAGGTCGGCTGCCGCGAGTTCGGTGAACGCGCCGAGGGTTCGTTCCAGGCCGAGGCCGGCGACCGCGGCGACGTCGTCCGGCAGGAAGGGCTCGCCGAGGACGGCGGCGACCTGGACCGAGGTCGCGGCGTCGGCGGCGACGGAGTCCAGCTCGGTGACGAGGGAGTCGGCCGCCCGGAGCATGCCGTCCCGGTCCGGGCCGGCACTCAACGGCCACTCGTCCGGATCCCACCGTGACGCGACCAGGATCCGCACCATCCGCGGGTTGCCGCTCGACGCGGCGTGCAGTTGCTCGGCGTACGTCCCGTCGTCCACGGGTGCCGGGGAAGCGCGGAGCTCGGTGTGTGCAGGGTCCGGCGCCGTACGGGGGGAGGTGTCCGGGCGAGTGCTCCCGCTGTGGGGCCTCCAGCGGCCGAGCAAGGTGGATATCTGCTGAGCGTCCAGGGGTGCCGGCGCCAGTCGGACGACTGAGCCGGTCTCGGCCCCGTCCTCCAGCACCTCCCTCAACACGGGGCTGGACTGCCGCGACCGGTGCGCCAGAGCGAGGACGAACGGGCCGGTCGGAGGGGTCCGCACGAGCTGCGCGATCAACCTGGCGGAGTGCTCGTCGCACAGATGCACGTTGTCGATGATCAGCACGCCACCGCGCTCGGCCGCCCAGCGCCCCAGTACGCTCCGCACCTCGGCGGCCGCCCCGGCTCCAAAGGCCGGTACGACCGGGTGGTGCCGCACCTCCAGGGCATCCAGCACCTCCCTGATGACCTGGCCCGGTTCCGTCGTCCCGCGCACGGCGTGTCCTCGCACCACCGGTGTCCCTGCAACGGCTGCCCGTTCGGCCAGCATGCCCAGGAGGCTGGTCTTGCCGATCCCCGGATCGCCGGTGACCTCCAGCACCGCCCCCCGGCCGGTACGCAGATTCCGTAGGACGGCGGAAAGACGCTCGATCTCCGTGTGCCTGCCCACGAGAACGGCGCCGTTCTCCCGTGCCGGGTCGTTGGCAGGCAAGCGTTTTTCTCCCTCCGAGTGGATGTGTGCAAGGCGCAGGAACAGCTCTGGCCCGAATTCGTACACCAAGTCGGTCCGTTGGTCGACTGCTCCCGGTTTGCGCGGGAGGGCCGGAGGTCTTTCACGATGGCCCCCCTTGCCGGTGCGGGCCGTGACGCCGGGAGAGCCGGGCTCGGTGGAGAGCCCCCGATCTGCCTCGGCACTCAGGGGGAGCTTCTGAACGATACGGCACCGGACCGGTCGGCCGAGGCGCCTCGCGACCGGCGCATGCCCCCAGTACGCCAGGACCCCGTTCACCGCGTGCGGGGCGGCATCGACGCGGCACCCGCCCCGGGCCACCCCCGGCATCCCACGCCGGACGTCCCGCCCGGCCCCCGCGGCGACTGGTTCACCGACTCGGCGCTGAAGACCTCGCGTTCGCCCGTACCAGGTCAGCGCGGACAGCAACCGCATCGGCGCCCGTCTGGAAGGCCCCCCGCTCCAGAGCGTCGTCGACCGTGAACCGCCCTCCGAGGGAACGCCGGCATCCTGCTCAGCGGATTCTTCGGCTCCAAAGCGCGGGTGGCGGCACTGCGGACGGGGGTCCGCCTGCGCGACACCCTGCACCGTGCAGGCCTGCTCAGCCCGGGGAGCCGCACATGCCACGCGGCCCGGCCACGCGGTGGCCGGCAGCCGGACCGGTGGCGTCCGGGCTGAGGTGTCGTACAGCCCGCAGGGCACGCCGAGGTCCGTGGCAGGGGGGCGGCGTCGGCGCTCCGTGCGGCGGTGCGGCGGGCCCGTGCCGCTCTCGCCGGCAGAGCCGGCGTGGCTGTCGCGGCGGCCGCGGCAGGGCCGAGGACGCTTCTTCCGGACGGCTTGTCAGCGGTGAGCGGAGGGCTTCTGATCCGACATTCCCGATCTACTGTTCCGTCCAGATGATCTTGCCGGTCTTCGTGAAGCGCGTGCCCCACCGGCGCGCGAGTTGGGCGACGATCA
This sequence comes from Streptomyces sp. PTL18, assembly GCF_059510295.1. Classification (NCBI taxonomy): domain Bacteria; kingdom Bacillati; phylum Actinomycetota; class Actinomycetes; order Kitasatosporales; family Streptomycetaceae; genus Streptomyces; species Streptomyces sp. PTL18. The sequence goes on from NZ_JCAJZO010000035.1 coordinate 6,243, forward strand.
GCAGACCCCGCCCTCCTTCGTCCGTGGTCCGGGCATGGCGCAGACGCGGTGACGTACTGCTGGAGTCGGAAACCTCGCAGATGAGAGCGCGGTCCCGGATCAGGCGCAGATTGATCGGTCCGGCCGCGTGCCGGATGGCGTTGGTGACCAGTTCACTGACGATCAGCTCCGTGGTGAACTGCGCATCGACCATGCCCCACTCGGACAGTTGCCGAGCAGCGAGGCTGCGGGCGTCGGCCACCGCGGCAGGGTCGGAAGGCAGGCCCCAGGTGGCCACCCGGTCCGAGTCCAAGGTCCGCGTCCGGGCAAGGAGCAGGGCGGCGTCGTCGGACGGCGGGCGGGTCAGGAGTACGTCGACCACGTTGTCGCCTGTCTCCTTCAGTGTCGGCCTGGGCATCGCGAGGGCGTGGCTCAGCCGGGAGAGACCGGCGTCGACGTCCCGGTCGAAGGCCCCGATGAGGCCGTCGGTGTAGAGACCGATCATGCTGCCCTCGGCCAATTCGAGTTCGACGGACTCGAAGGGCAGGAATCCGAGGCCGAGCGGCGGCCCGGCGGGCAGGCTCACAAAGTCGACGGCACCGTCGGGGCCGACTATCACGGGCGGGAGGTGCCCGGCCCGGGCCAGCGTGCACTTCCCGCTGACCGGGTCGTAGACGGCGTACAGGCAGGTGGCGCCCATGAACGCGGCGACCGGGCTCGCTTCCTCGCGCGGCCCGGCCCCGTCGGCGCCGTGCCCCTCGGCCAGGCCGATGACCAGGTCGTCCAGGTGGGCCAGTAGATCGTCGGGAGGAAGGTCCAGATTGGCGAGCGTGCGCACCGCCGTGCGCAGCCGCCCCATGGTCGCCGCCGCGTGGATGCCGTGTCCGACCACGTCCCCGACGACCAACGCGACCCGTGCTCCGGAGAGCGGGATCACGTCGAACCAGTCGCCGCCCACACCGCTGGGGACATCCGCCGGGAGATACCAGGACGCCGCCTCCAGAGCGGACCCTCCGGTCAGCTCCTGCGGCAGCAGGTAGCGCTGCATGGAACGGGCCGCGGTGCGCTCGCGGGTGTAACGGCGCGCGTTGTCGATGCACACCGCCGCTCGGGAGACGAGTTCCTCGGCGAGACGTACGTCGTCCTCCTCGAAAGGGCCCAGCCTCCGGGACCGGGCGAAGGTCGCCGCACCCATGGTGACGCCGCGTGCCCGCACCGGAACCACCATCACCGAGCGGAAGTCGTAGTCGCGGAGCGAGGCGCCCAGCGACTCGTCCGCGGTGACCCACGGACTGGCGGTCTGGTCCAGGGTCCGTTCCACGAGGGTCCTGCTCTCCAGCAGGCAGCGGGTCACGGGCGACGAGGGGGCACGCCGGACCGTTTCCCCGATGGCCAGACTCGCCTCGGGACAGCCCTCACGAACCGACTGCTGTGCCGCGCGCCGGATGGCAGGCGCCATCCCGACCGGCCCGGGTGCCGGCTCCTCGCCTCTCATCACCGAGTCCAGCAGGTCGACGGCGACGAAGTCGGCGACGAACGGCACGCCGTCGTCGGCCAGTTCCTGGGCGGTCCGCTTCACGTCCAGTGTGCTGCCGATACGCGTGGCGGCGTCGTTGAGCAGGGCCAGGCGCTCCTGCGCCCGCCACCGCTCGGTGACGTCGATCAACATGTACCAGACGCCCACGTGCTGGCCGTGGCGGTCCTTCATCCCGAAGAAGGAGGCCGAGTGCGCAGAATCCTGATGAGGGTCGTCGTGACGACTGCTGCGGAATTCGTGGTCCATCACAGGAACCCCGGTCCGAAGGACCGTGCGCATCTGCTCCTCGAACGCCTCCGCCTCCGGTCTTGGCAGCACCTCCGTCACCCGCCGCCCCAGCCGTCGCTCGAGGGGGACCTGGCGCGCCAGGACGTCGTTCACCCAGACGTACCGCAGATCCGTGTCCAGGACGGCCACGCCGACCGGTGCGTGAGCGAGAAACGGCTCGAGCATCAGCCGGCTCACCCCTCCCCCGGGCATGCGCCAGAAGGCGCTTTCCGGTGGTCGGCCGACGAACCTGCCGAAGGCCAACGCGGCGACCGTGGCGACCAGCACGCCCGGGACGATCTCGTAGATGCCCGACTCGAGCGGCCCGAGCAGTGGATTGATCTTCTGCCAGACAAGCACCGTGGTCGCGCCCGAGACGATGCCTGCCACGGCCCCCGCCCACGTCATCCGGGGCCAGTACAGGGAGAGGAGGACGACCGGCCCGAAGGCGGCTCCGGAACCTGCCCAGGCATAGGCGACGATGTTCAGCACTTCGCCGCCCCGGAGCGCGATCACATAGGCGACCAGGGTGACCAGGACCACGGCGCCGCGGCCGACCCACACCAGCGTTCCGTTCGACGCCCGGCGGCGGTAGAACGCCCGGTAGAAGTCCTCCGTGAGGGCTACGGACGACACCAGAAGCTGGCTGTCCGCGGTCGAGATGATCGCGGCCAGCACAGCGACCAGCATCACCCCGGCGATCCAGGGGCTGAGCAGTGTCTGGCTCAGAGAGATGAACACGGTTTCCGGGTTGTTGAGCGGTTTGTGAAGCCGTGCGATGCCCACGAGGCCGACGAGCGTGGCGCCTGTGAGTACGACCAACGTCCAGCCCGTGTGGATGCGCCGGGCGGTGGGAATGGCACGCACGCTGCGAATGCTCATGAAGCGGGCGAGGATGTGCGGCTGGCCGAAGTAGCCGAGGCCCCAGGAGAGCAGCGAGACGATGGAGACCGCGCTGAGCGCTTGTCCCGCCGACCACTGGCCGTCGGCGAAGGTGGCCGCCGCCCTCATGCCGAGCAGGGTCGGTGTCTTGCCGCGGAGGTCGTCCCCCAACGCGGTGAAGCCTCCGAGCGCCCCGATGCCTACCGCGGGGACCACGAACAGCGCAAGGAACATCAGTGCGGCTTGCCCCAGGTGCGTCAGGCTGACGGCGACGAAACCACCGAGGCAGGAGCAGACGAGGATCACCAGGGCGGTCAGCATCGCGCCCAGCCGGAAGTCGAGGTGGAAGATCTGGTTGAGCAGCAACTCGCCTGCCACCAGGCCACTCGCGATGTAGGGGGTGAAGAACACCAGGGTGACCACGGCCGAGATGATCCGGAGCACCCCCGTGCGGTCCTCGAACCGTTCCTCCAGGTAGGCCGACAGGCTCACGGCATTTCCCGCGCGCTCGGTATAGGTCCGCAACCGAGGTGCCACCAAGAGCCAACTGAGGTAGGTGCCGATCACCAGACCGATCGGGAGCCAACTGGCGCTGATGCCGGTCACGTACACCGCTCCGGGTAGGGCCAGGAACAGCCAGCCGGACATGGAGCTGGCGCCTGCCGACAGAGCGGCGGCCGGAGGGCGGAGCCTGCGGCTCCCCAGGGCGAAGTCGGCGAAGGTGCGGACGCGGGGCCACGCCCACAGACCGATGCCGAGAAGGGCCAGCACATAGACGACGAACGCGGTCAGGCTCGGCGCACTCGGGTCGGTCATCGTGGCCTCCTCGCGCTTGCAACCAGATGCCGGCGGGTTCGGCGGCCTTTTCACCCCTGAAGGTAAATGTACATATAAAAATAAGTATTTCCTGGCCATGAAGCGGCTGACCGGCACAGGGCGGCACCCCCACCGATGGCACCCAGGGACGACCTGCCGCCGGGAAGCGGGAGCCCCTCGGCGATACGTGCCCGCAGATCGTTCCTAATCCTTGAGTAAGCGGTTCCGCTGCATGTCTCCGGCCTCCGCACGAGGGTGCGTGCCGGTCGCACCGAAGGCGCCGCCCGGGGGTACACCGACGCCCGTTTCCAGGGCAGCGGTCCGGGCCCGAAATCTTCTGGTAATCCTCTGTCAACCACATCGGGCGGCAGGGCAACTCTTGCACAGACAGACAGCACAACCGAGTGAGAAGAGGCTGCCACGGCATCGCGCCGGTGATCCCGGTCCAGGTGCGTCGGAGCCGCCCTGTCGCTCCTCCTTCCCGTAGTCGGCCTACTGCGGGTTTCGCAGTGCGCCGGCAGGTATCCCTGCCCTGTCGGCGCGCTGGTCCTCTCCGATGTCCGGGCCAGGGCGGGAAGCCCGTCCGGTCCTCCCTGGTCCCAGGCCTGACCAGGACACCGTTGCATCTTCGATCACCCGCTGCCGTGTGAGGAACCGCCATGCCAGAAACCACTGTGCCCGGATCCGGCCTGCCCGCGCCGTCCGAACCCCCGCCGTCCCCACGGGGCCGTGTCACCCCGCGGTCGGTCCTGGTCTGGAGCGCGGTGTCCCTGACCGGCGCGATCGGATGGGCTGTGCTCGCCCTTTCCCGGGGTGAGGAGGTCTCGGCCCTGTGGCTCGTCATGGCGGCCCTGGGCTCCTACGCGATCGCCTACCGCTTCTACTCCCGGTTCATCGCCCGGCGGGTCCTGGAGGTGGACGACACCAGGGCCACTCCGGCGGAGCGCCTGGAGGACGGTGTCGACTTCCATCCCACCGACCGGCGGGTGCTGTTCGGCCACCACTTCGCGGCGATCGCCGGTGCGGGTCCACTGGTGGGCCCGGTGCTGGCCGCGCAGATGGGCTATCTGCCGGGCACGGTCTGGATCATCGCGGGCGTGATCTTCGGCGGCGCGGTCCAGGACATGGTGGTCCTGTTCCTCTCCATGCGCCGGGACGGCAAGAGCCTGGGCCAGATGGCCCGTGACGAGATCGGCCGGGTGGGCGGTGCCGCCGCGCTGATCGGCGTGTTCGCCATCATGATCATCCTGCTCGCGGTGCTGGCGCTGGTCGTCGTCAACGCACTGGCAGACTCCGCCTGGGGCACCTTCTCGGTCTCCATGACCATTCCCATCGGCCTGTTCATGGGCTTCTACCTGCGCCACCTGCGGCCGGGCCGGGTCGTGGAGGCCAGTGTCATCGGCTGCGCGCTGCTGCTGCTCGCCATCCTCGGTGGCGGCTGGATCCAGAACTCCTCGCTCGCCGAGTACTTCATCTGGTCCCCCACCACCCTGGTCTTCTGCCTGGCCGGCTACGGCTTCGTCGCCTCGGTGCTGCCGGTGTGGATGCTGCTGGCTCCGCGCGACTACCTGTCGACCTTCATGAAGGTCGGCACCATCGGCCTGATGGCCATCGGCGTCGTGCTCGCCGCGCCCATGCTCAAGGCCGCCGACGTCACGAAGTTCGCCCACACCGGAGCCGGGCCGGTGTTCGCCGGATCGCTGTTCCCCTTCCTGTTCATCACCATCGCCTGCGGCGCCCTGTCCGGCTTCCACGCCCTGGTCTCCTCCGGCACCACCCCGAAGCTGATCCGCAAGGAGTCCCAGGTCGCGTTGATCGGCTACGGCTCCATGCTCACGGAGTCCTTCGTCGCCGTCATGGCGCTGATCGCCGCCTGCGTACTCGAACCCGGGCTGTACTACGCGATGAACTCCCCGGCCGCGCTGCTCGGCCCGACCGCGCAGACCGCCTCCCACGCCGTGCAGGGCCTGGGCTTCACCATCAGCCCGGACCAGCTGAACGCCGCCGCCAAGGCCGTCGGTGAGCAGACCCTGATCGGCCGCTCCGGCGGTGCGCCGACCCTGGCGGTGGGCATGTCGGAAATCTTCTCCGGGATATTCGGCTCCGGGATGAAGGCGTTCTGGTACCACTTCGCCATCATGTTCGAGGCGCTGTTCATCCTCACCACGGTGGACGCGGGCACCCGGGTGGGCCGCTTCATGCTGCAGGACATGCTGGGCAACGTCTGGAAGCCGATCGGCCGGGTCACCTGGAAGCCGGGTGTCTGGATCACCAGCGCCCTGGTCGTGGGTGCCTGGGGCTACTTCCTCTACGCCGGTGTCACCGACCCGCTCGGCGGTATCAAGCAGCTGTTCCCGCTGTTCGGCATCGCCAACCAGCTGCTGGCCGCGGTGGCGCTCGCCGTCACCACCACCGTGATCGTGAAGGCAGGCAAGCTGCGCTGGGCGTGGGTCACCGGCGTCCCCCTGGCCTGGGACGTGGCGGTCACCTTCGCCGCCGGCTGGCAGAAGATCTTCTCCGCCAGCCCGAAGATCGGCTTCTTCGCCGCGCGTGACGCCTACGCGCAGGCCATCGACGCCGGCAAGCTCCTGCCGGGCGCCAAGAACATGGACGACATGCACACCATCGTCCTCAACAACACCGTCGACGGCGTGATCATGGCCGTCTTCCTCCTGCTGGTCCTGATCGTCCTCGTCAACTGCGCCGTGGTGTGCGTCCGCGCCGTCCTGGCCACCGAGCTGCTGCCGTCGACCGAAGCGCCGTACGTCGAGTCCCGTCTCGACGTGCCGGAGTCCTCCGGCACCGAGCCGCTGGTGGGGGCGGGCTCATGAGAACCGTCCGGAAGGTCCTGGAAGCGGTGCGCTGGTACGCGCGGGAAATGACCGGCGAGGCGGCGTACGACCGCTACTGCGCAAGGCACCGCAGGCACCACCCGCACGCCCCCGTGCCGGCCCGGAAGGAGTACGAGTGGATGCGCAGCCGGCAGCGTGAATCGGACACACCCCAGGGCGGCTGCTGCTGACGAAACCCCCGCCCCCCTCAGGGGCGGGGGCCCGGTCACAGGCCCCTGGAAAGCACTGCGTTCGTCGGCCCCGCCGGTTCGCTGCCCGGCGGGGCCGACGAGCACCACACCCATGGGTGGCTGCCCGCCCTCCTCACCACGCGTGCACGCGACCCCATCGTCTGCCGACCCCGGACCACTCATGCCGAGACGCCGAACACCCGCGGTTGCGGGCCCCGAACTCGACGACGACCGACTACGCCGAACGCTGAAGGAACTACGCCCCTCGCAGCAGTTGCACGGTCTCGGCGCACAGACCGGCCGTCCGCTGTGGACACCCCTCGCCGAACTGCTGCACACCACGGGCCGTGACTGGGACCGGCGGATACACCGGATCTTCGGGCTGGCACACGCCCTGCCACCGGTCGTCACCGACAGATGGACCAAGGATTGCCCGCGCGACCCCGATGCCCTGGTCGTACACGCCTGCGCAGGAGTCGCCCAGGCGGTCCGCCCCCAGTTGATCCGGCAGGGCGGCGGCCGCCGCTTCGGCGGCTACCGGGCCACTCGGCTCGGCAGGCCGGTGGGACGCAACGGGGAGTACGGCAGCGGCGCCCGGTCGTCACCGTTCTGGGTGGCGACGAAGGCGCAGGCCCCGGTCTTGCGCCAGGCGTCGCGATCGGCGTCCGTCCTGGCGATCACGTACTGGAAGGAGGTGCCCCGGGTGGTCGGCGAGTGCCGGGCCCACTGCGGGGAGGAGGAGTAGCTGACGTGGAAGGGGTCCGCCCCGTGGTGCTCGATCACACCCCCGTCGGCCAGGGCGCAGCCGTGCTGCTTCATGTCGGGGTAGCCACCGCCGGAGTCGGCGAGAGAGCCCCCGCCCCACAGGCCGTTGACCACGAACATCAGTCCGTGCCGGTCGGCGACGCGCCGGAAGGTCTTGGTCAGGGCGATGGCGCCGTCCCGGTAGGCCTGTTGGTCGGCCGTGGACATGGCGGCCCAGTCGATGCCGGGATAGTACGAGCGGGTACCCAGGTCGTCGGCGAACCACCCCGCCATGTGCGGGTTTTCGGCAACCATCTTCTCGAGCACGCCTTCCAGCTTGGACTGGAGTACTCCGCCGGGGCGGAAGTCGTTGAGGTGGCCCCATTCGTTCGCCTTCGGCACGCCGGGCCAGCGCGGTACGGCGGGGCCGAAGTGGCAGGCGTTGATCAGCAGGTCGTGGTATTTGCCCCAGCTGTTGTCGATGAGGCAGTCGAGGTAGATCAGTACGGTACCGCCGGCTGCGGAGACGGTCTTGAAGATCTCGTCGCCGAAGTTGACCCGGCCGGCCACCACCAGGCCGCCCGGTCGTGCGTACTGCTTCAGGTGCTGCAGGTTCTGCTCGTCCAAGTGGTCCTGATAGGCGAGGGCCGCGGACTGCACCGGGCGGTTGGTCAGCCGCCTCGCCGGCGCGGGGGCGGCCGAGGCCGACGCTTTGGGGGTGCCGCTCGCCGGGGCGGTGCCGGTGGCCGGTGTGCCGTGCGGTGCGGAGCTGGTCGAGGTTGACGGCCCGGGGCTCTGCACGGCCGACTCTCCGGACGTACCCGAACCGGCCGTGGAAGCGGCCGTTGGCCCTGACTCGGTGGACGGTCGGCGACCGGCCGCGCAACCGGCCCCGGTGCCCATCAGCGCGAGGGCACCGGTGGAGGCCACCATCCTCAGAGAGTCACGTCGATTCATGGTTGTAGCTCGTCCTGCCCCTGCTCGTAGGTCCTTCGGTTCGTCAAGCCTCACCAACAACCGGACTTCGTACTTCCGTAGTAATACGTAACGCTCCACTGACTCACGACCGGCGTCTCACGCCTCGCCCCGGAGGGTTGGGGAGCCGCTCATCTCCCGCCGCAGCCAAGGTCCGCGCTGCTCCGTTGCGCTGCCATACAGGCTGCCTGTTTTCTGTTTTGCCAATTGACACAACATGATCCGTCTCCGTAGTGTCCTGCCATGTCCGAGACAAGAGGACGGGGTCGTCCCCGCAAGGACCCGGAGAAACTGGCCCGTTGGACTCCGCCGGACGGCTGGTCCCGGCTGGTGGCATGGGTCTCGCCCGAGGAGAAGAAGGCCCTCAAGCGCGTCGCGGTCGAGGCGGAGGTGTCGGTCGCCGACCTGGTGCGTTCCCTGGCGGGCGGACTGGCCGCCGGGGTGATCGACGCCGAGGAACTCATACGACAGGTCCGGAAGGGAACGCAGGCCATGGAGAAGATCCCCACGCTGTTCGAACGGGACGACCGCTTCCGGGTCGTCGACCGGCCCCGCGCCGAATGCGCGTGGGTCTTCGAGGGCGAGGGGACTCCGACCGAGAAGCTCGACGGCACCAACGTCCGGCTCACCGTGCGCTCGGGCCGGCTCGTACGGGTGGAGAAGCGCCGCAACCCCAGCAAGGCACAGAAACTGCAGGGCATAGTCGACGGCTGGTACGTCGACACGGACGAGCACGCGGCCGAGGACAAGTGGGTCCTGGCCGCCGCCCGGAGCACCGACGTGTCCGGCTGGCCGGACGGCGAGCACCCCTGCGAGGCACTCGGCCCACGCATTCAGGGCAACCCGCTCGCGCTGGACGACCACCTGTGTGTGCCGTTCAACCTCGACGTCCCGGTCTACCAGGACGTACCGCGCAGCTACACGGAGCTGAAGGACTTCCTCGCCGAACTGGAGAGCCGATACGCCCCGGGCCACCTGGCCGAAGGAATCGTCTTCCACCACCCGGACGGGCGCCGCGCCAAGATCAAGCGCAAGGACTTTCCGCCGAGCGCCTGACGCTCACCTCACCCGGCACACGACCCGGGTGGCACGACACCCGGCTCTGTCGGCGACATGCGTGAGCACTGCTCCAGCTCTTCGCGCCGCACCGCGGTACGCCGTGCGGGTCGCGGCACAGCCCCGCTCACCAGGCCTCCCGCCGAGTGGTACGGGAGGCCTGGCCGTGGCCTGCGACGACACGAAGACCGCCGCGCTGCACCACGGATCCAGGTGTGCGGACTGCGTGGATTCACCGATGTGCCGGGAGTCCGTGTCGAGCAGCATGGTGTCCGTTCGGAGTACGGCGGCCTGCCCGCGGAGCACTGGCCGGTCCGCGAGGACGGCAGTGCGACCACCGGAGTGCCGGGGGTGACCGGCCGTTCTCCATCTGATCACCAGTCGACGATGCCCCGGGATCCCTCGCCGGAGCACGCCGTGTGCCGTGCCTGGAAGACGGGGACGCCGCTGATGGTCGGGTACACGGTACTCGGCTGCCTGCCGGTCTTGCCGGTGGGATGTCCGTTCGGGCTCACACCAGCCGGGGGTTCGACACCCGCGTCATCAGGCTCGCCAGCGCCGAGCGGGACGGTACGGAGGCCTTGCGGTAGATGGAGTGCAGATGGGTCTCGACCGTGCGCCGGCTGAGGAAGAGCCTGTCCGCGATGGCCTGGTTGCTCAGCCCCTCCGCCACGAGTCCCGCGATCTCCAGTTCGCGCTGCGTCAGCTCGGCCAGTGGCGCCTGCGCGTCGCCGCCGCCGTCCATGACGAGCGGCCGCAAGGCCGCGGCCAGACTCGCCAGCAGACCGGCGTCGCCGTCGACGGCCATCCGGTGGGCTCGTCGCCACATGGCGGCGGCGCGGGACGGCTGACCCGCGCCTCGCGCCAGCGGGACCGCGCGCAGCAGGGTGTGGGCCTCCCAAAGCGTCGCGCCGCTCAGGGAGCACTCCCGGGCGGCCGCATCCAGGAGTTCCAGCGCTTCCGCCAGGTCGCCCCGATGCCCGGCGAGGGCGGATTTCGCACGGAGCGCGGCGGCCCGCTGACCTCCGAGGCCCAGCCGCTCCGCCTCCTTGGCGGCCTGGGCGGCCCAGCGTTCGGCCTGTTCCACGTCGCCGAGGTCGAGGGCGCAGCCGACGAGCGTTTCGAGCCGGGCGGGGCGCATGGAAGGCTGCAGCCGGGTCAGTTCGCGGTCGCCTCCGGCGATCACCAGGGCCTCCTGGGCACGATGGGGGTCGCCGCTCGCGGACGCCGCCTGAGCAAGCATGGCCCAGGCCAGGGACGGCCACCACCCCTCGCCGCCGCCGGCCGCGGCCACGGCCCTCTCGCCTGTCGCCAGCGCCTCGCCGTCCCCCCGCGGGCGGGCCAGGAGCAGGGTCAGCGTCTTGAACGCCAGGACGAAGGCGACGAGCTCACTGCTGCCGATGGCCCGTGCCACGGACTCCGCCTCCCCCACGTGCTCCAGCGCGCTGGTCAGCCGGCAGGTGTTCAGGCACACGTAGGCCCGGCTGGTCAACAGGTGTGGCAGAACGTGGAGTTGGCCGCTGCGGCGAGCGATGTCCAGGCCGCGCGCGGAGTGCCTGTCGGCGTCGGCGTAGCGTTCGAGCAGCGCCTCCGACCAGGACAGCCACGACAGCGCCTCGCACTGGTCCGCGAGAGCGGGATCGGTCAACGCGTCCATCAGGCTGGACGCGGCACCGGCGTGTCCGAGAGCCGCTCGCGTCTCACCCTCGTACGCCTCGCCCAGCGACGACAGTGCCAGGACCGCCGCTTCCCCCGCCGTGTCGCCTCGCGAGCGTGTGACGCCGAGCGTGCGCGTCATGTCCTCCCGCACCTCGGCGTAGGACCTCGTCAGCAAGGCGGTCACGCCCAACGCCAGTCCCAGGGACAGCGCCTGGTCGGGTGGCGGACCCGGGCTCCGCGACAGCTCTGCGCGCAGAAGCGCGGTGGCCTCCGCGTAGTGTCCGAGGTGCCGCTCCGTCATCGCACACAGGGCGACCGCCTCCGCGCGCACCGGGCGCTGGTCGTCTCGCAACGTCACCACCAGGGCGTGCAGCAGGTCCCGGCTCTCCTGCAGGTTCCCGCTGAACCCGAGAGCCCGGGCACGGGCCAGGACGAGTTCGCCGCGCCGCAGTGCGTGGTCGGGTGTGTCGGGCATGAGCCGGAGCACGACGCCGAGGAGGTGAGCAGTCGTGGCGGGGGCGGTGTCGGCGAGTTGGGCGGCGGCCTCGCTCAGCAGGGAGGCCGCCGCGGGGTCCCAGCCGGCCAGCGACCTCTCCACGTGGTGGGCCTGCTCGACCACCGAGGCTCCGGTGCGCGCCAGTTCGGCCGCCGCTCGACGATGCAGCTGCGCGCGTTGCGCGGCCGGGGTGTTCTCATACACCAGGGCGCGCACCAGCGGGTGGCGCAACGTCCACCGGCTGCCCGGGCCGAAACGCAGCAGGTCGCCACGCTCCAGCACACCGGTGTGGTCCGCGATCTCCGCCGCCGGAAGGCCGGTCACCATACCGAGCATGGCGGACGTCGCGTGATCGCCGAGCGTCGCCACCGCCTCGACGACACGGCGCTGCGGTCCGGCCAGGGTGTGCACCTCGTGCAGCAGCAGCGAGGCCAGCCCGTCCGGTATGCCGAGCGGTTCGCCGGCGTGGGGGCGGGCCATGATGCTCTGCAGGGGCATCCCGTTCCGGTAGGCCTGCACCAGGGAGAGCAGGTAGAGCGGGTTGCCCTCGCTCGCCGCGAAGAGCTCCCTGGCGTTCTGCGCGGGCACGTCGCGGGCGAGCGTCTGAACGGACTCGCGTTCGGGAAGCGGCCCCAGCGGCACGTGGAGCACGGTACCGCCGTCGACGCCGCGGGTGAGCGCCGCCGTCAACGGCACTGGCGTCTGTCTGCCACGGCGCGCCAGGAGAAGGAGCACGCGCGAGCGGACAGGATGCCGGACGAGATGGTCCACGAGCTCGCAGGAGGCGGGATCGGCCCAGTGGACATCGTCGATGGCCAGCAGTAATCCCCCGCCGCCCAGCCGCTCCAGCAGGGCGGCGATGCCGCGGTGGAGGCCGAACCGGTGGTCGAGAGCCCCGTAGGACGGGTGGTCCCCTCGCCCCGAGACGACTTGCAGCGCCGCCTCCTCCCTCACCGGGCCGCGTCTCGCGTCCAGCGGGGCGAGATCCGCGTCGGCGAAGGCGTCCGCGAACGGCTGGAAGGGGATGTCCTGCTCGTACTCCGTGGCCCTGCCCCGCAGGACCGTCAGCCCGGCGCGGCGTGCCCGCTCACAGACTTCGGTCAGCAGCCGGCTCTTCCCGATCCCGGGGTCCCCCGCGACGTCGACGACTGCGGGTACTCCCGGCCGGCCGAGTCTCTCGACCACGGCGTCGATCTCCGCGAGCTCCCGCGACCTGCCGACCAGTTGCCCGGACGTCTCCCCCATCGGCATCTCCTTGTGTCCCGTCCTCAGAAACGTCACGCTCACAAGCCTTCGCTCCGATACCGACCGTTGTGCTCGGCCCCGACGTGATCACCGTGCCGCACTCCTGCTCCGCATCGCCGGTCGCGACGCCTTCGGAGCCGTGGGCCAGGGCCGCGGACAGCCGACCCGGGCCCTGGCGCACAGCACCGCGCCGATCGACACCGCACCGGTGTCGCGACCGGTCAGCCGTTCTTGGCCGTGTCCGCGTCCGCGGCGGCCGCCGCGCTCTCGGCCGCGTCCACCTTCTGCTGCATCTGTTGCATCTGCTGCTGTGACATGCCGGGTGAGCTCGTGGTTGCCGCGGGCATCCCGGAGGCCGCAGAAGGAGACGAGGCCGAGGGCGTCGCCACCCCCGCCGCAGCGGCCGAGGAAGCCGCCGGGCTCACCGGCGCGGCGGCCTTACCGCCGTTGGGGCCGCAGCCCGTGAGGGCGGCCACACCGGCCACCACCACGATGGCGAGGCCGGCCGGAGGACGAAGGTTCACCCCGCGTCCCCGGTACCGCTGCCCTCGGAGGAGCCCAGGCCCTGGGAGGTGCACCAGGTCTCCACCGACTTCAGGTCCTGCTGCCGCTGCTGGAGCATCGGCACCAGGCTCTTGCGGAAGGTGAGCCGGTCGTTGAGATACGTCTCGACAGCCGTGTCTCCCTTGGCCTGGGCCACGTCCACGCGCTTCTGCAGTCGTGCGATCGACCCGCGCGTGGTGGCGTTCCCGTCCAGCCGCGTCAGGGCCCGGGTGATGCGCTGCTCGATCCTGGGCACGCGCTTGCACAGGTGGGAGCCATCAGCACGGGATGCCGTCGGCGACGCGGCGGGCGACGCCGAGTCACCGGCGGTGCTTGCCTCGGCGGGCGACACGGCGCCCAGCAGGCATGCGGCCAGGGCGGCTCCCGTAACGACGGTGCCGATCCTGCGTGTTGTCCTCATGTCGAGGTTCTCCTCCACTCTCTGGATCCCGGAGCCGCGGTGGTCCGTGCACGGCACGGCGCGGGCCGGCTGAGCCGGAGGGTAGGAGTCGTCTTTGTGGTTTCTATGTGTGTCCGCCGCTCCCGGCGGACGACCTCCGTGGCACAACGGGCAGCGGTGGGCCTCGGACACATTCGGTCCTCGTCCCGCGCAGCACCGCTTCCGGTGCCGCGGTTTCTCGGACGAGACAGGGGAGCTTTGACGCGGCCGTTTTCGCAAGACGGAAACCCGATCAGTGGAACCACGTATTCGGACCACGTATTTCGGCTGGACGGGCTGCTGCCCGGGGGCGGGTGTTCGCGCGAGCCATACGCTGTGGCGGTGAACCGACTGACTTCCGACGCGGAGTTCCGGCTGCTTCTGCACGCCTATGGAGCAGCCGTCGACACTCCGGGACACCTCCGTGCCCTGACCGCCGGTGACCCGGCGGGCCGCGCGGCGGCGATCAATCACCTCAATTCCGCGATCCTGCACCAGGGAACCCCCTGGACGGCTACCGGACCGGTGGCCGAGCGCGTGTCCGCCCTGATCCAGCGCGACGCCATCGAGGACACGGCGACCCTGGCCGCGACACTGTGCTTCCTGGGCGACGTCGCCGAATCCGCCGCAGTCGACACCGACGGCCTGGAATCCCTCGCCGCACCCGCCGGCCGGGACATCGATGCCGACCTGGCCACCCTGCTGACGTCGTGGGACGACAACGAGTCCGACTACGACCTCCTCTTCGAGGACGACGACCTCGCCGAGGCCCTGATGGCCCGCGCCTACCTCGGCTGCCGCGCCGCTCTGCCCGCCCTCGCGGCCGCCGCCCTGCATGCCCGGACCCACCCCGACGTCCAGGTACGCACTGCCGCGGCCGAGATGGCGGCCGTGGTCCGGGCGGCCGCCGCGTTCCCCGGACGGCACAGCAGGGCCGGGCAACCGAGCTGACCGCAGCCGTCGACGACCGGCTCCGGCCGGCAGTCGGCCTCCCGGCCGTCGCTCACCAGTCCCGCGTGGCGATCAACTGCTCCACGTCGGCGTCCGCGAACCCGTAGGCGGATGCGACGAACCAGAAGTCCTCGGCGATCTCCTCCCGCGCAACCGTCTCGATCTCACTTCCGGCCGCCTCGAACTCGGCCTGCAGCCGGTTGAAGTCCTCCGTCGCGGACTGGGTGAGCACGTACAGGGCTGCCAGGTCCGGCGGCTGCTCGGCCTCGATCCGCTCGCACAGCCGCAGCAGGATCGCTCTGCCCTTGTCGACGACCTCATCGGGGTAGTACCCGTCCGCGTACAGGTGCCGCAGAAACGCGTGCCCTGCTGCCTGGTGATTCGTGATCGGCATGGCGTCTTCCCAACCTCTTGGACAACCGACGCGCCGATCATGCATTACGCCACTGACATCGACGGTGCCGGGCAGGTTCCGGTCGTCGTGGCCCTGCCGGTGACGGGCGTCCCGCCGGGTGCGTCTCGCTTGTGGCCTTGTCGGCCGGCGAAACGATTCCGCGTCGCCAAGCCTGCGGCGCAGGGGTCACGCCCCTTCAGGCGCCGCGAGGGTTTCGTACGAGAAGAAGCAGCCGCTGAAGGGACAGAGCCAAGGTTCTGCCCCTCCGAACTGCGGCGTCTGCGTCTCCTCCGCCTCCAGCATCTGCAGTGCGTCAAGAGTGGTGCGCATCGTTCCTCCCGAGGTTGTTTTCTTTCCAGACCGGCCCCGGCGGTATCCGGAACCGGAGTGCGAGATGTGCGCCGACGTCAGGGCGGCACGGGATTGAGAGTCGGGGCGTCGCAGCGGTGGGGGCGAGGGTCCACCCGTCGCGTTCGATACGCCGCGTGTGGAGGCAGGCGGCCGGGACGAGCAGGAAGTCGCCGTCACCGGCCAGTCGGTGGCAGACGGACGTTCCGTTGCCCTGGGACGGCTCAAGAGGTCGGATGGGCTGCTGCGGGAATCCCTCAGGGGCAAGCCTGGCTGTCCCGGCGCCGCTGTGCGGCCTACCACGGGGGCGGACAGGTACGGACCTCTTCAGGGGACGTGGAATACGCCGCACCTGAAACCCGCGTGCTCGTCTCATCCGGAGAGCACACTCAGGTGCGCGACGCTGGTCAACCCGGTTCGACGACGTCGCTCCCGAAGCGGCTGCTGCGCCCTGGGGCTGTTCGGGCCAGTCCTGTGGTGCCGTCTCGCTCCGTGCGGGGAACGGCACCACAGATACTCACTACCGGCCAGCCGTGCATCAGACTGTGATCACGCTTGGCACAGCCGGTCTACAGCGCCTCAGGACCTCAGGCCGGCAGGATGGACGCCCAGCAGCTGGTATAGGTGCAGGAAACGGCGTCCGGTTCGCCGTGCGGCACCGCTTCCTCCGCCTCCAGCATCTGCAGTGCGTCAAGGGTGGTCGGCGTCATACTTCCTCCAGGGGTGTTGCGTTCTCTTGTTCCACCGGTCCTGGCCAGTTCCAGGACCGGAGTTCGATGTGCGTCGACGTCAGGCGGGGACGGGGGCGCGGATGGGGGCGGCGCAGCGGCTCTCTCAGCCGTCGACGGTCAGCAGGCGCGGCCCGCCGTGCCGTAGACGGAGCAGGAACCCGAGGACGCCTGCGAGACCGACGCCGTAGTCGACGTGGACGGCCGTGCCCGACTCGTCGGGGACGAGGGTCCGCCCGTCGCGTTCGGTGCGCCGCGTGTAGAGGCAGGCGGCCAGGTCCTCGGCCCACTCGCGGTAGGGCCCTCCGACCGCCTCGGCCAGGTCGAGCAGGAAGTCGCCGTCACCGGCCAGTCCGTGACAGACGGACGTTCCGGCGGTCCACCGGGCCCGGTGCACCGCCTGCGCCGCCGCCTCGGCCAGTTCCCGGGCCTGCGGGTCACCTGTGGCACGCCACAGGTCGAGCAGAAACGTACCCACCCCGGACGCCCCGTTGCACAGGTGGTGGAGCATGCCCCGACCGGGCCCGTCCGAGAGGTCCGTACGCCAACGCGCCCCCCAGGGGCCGTACTCGGCCTCCTCCTTGAGAGTCTGTCCGGCGGCACGGGCAGCTCGCAGGTACTCCCCACGGCCGGTCGCTGCCGCGGCAGCCAGCAGGAAACAGCCGACGCCGGCGACACCGTGGGCGTACCCCAGGTGGGTGCCTCCGGCCAGCAGGGAGTCGAAGTCGGGTGGGACGCGCCAGACCAGGCCCTCGTCATGCGGCTCCGCCGCCGCCAGGATGCCGTCGGCGCACTCGGTCGCCCGGGCGAGGAACTCGGACCGCCCGGTCGTGCGCCAGAACCGCAGTTGGGCCAGCCCCGAGCCGGCGGCCCCGTGGAACACGTCCGGGTTGGGCCAGCGCACCGGCAGCGCCAGGGCGAGCTGCACCGCACGCTCCGCGAGTTCGTCGTCCTTCAGGTACCGTGCGGCCTCGTGCAGTGCCCAGGCGGTTCCCGCCCGGCCGAAGTACAGCCCGGGGAGCAGCGTCGGCGCGTCGTGGCTGCGGGCGTCGGTCCATGAGGCCACACGGTGCACCGCCGTCCGCAACTCCTCCCCGCCGAGCGCCTCACCGGCACGGACCAGTACGCCGAGCACCCCCGCCGCGCCATGATGGACGGCGCATGCATCGGTGCCCTCTCCTGACGGGGCGCTGGGCCACAGCCGGTCGGCGGTGTCCCCCGCCATGCCGGCGACGATGTGGGCGAGTCCGTCGTCGATGAGCTCGTCCCGAAGCGTGGGGCCGAGCCGGAACGGAGCGGTGACGACCGGCGGCGGGACCGGGCCGGCCAGCAGTGTCCTGAGCTGCTGCGGTGACCAGCGACGCGCCGGTTCCGGGTCGCACAGGCCGCGTACCGCCGGGGCCAGCAGGCGCGCGGCGGCGTTGCGGCCGGCGACGGCGGAGAGCACCGCGTCCAGCCGGTCGGCGGCCGACCGGGGATCGCCGTGGTCCATCACGAGCGCCGTGTTGGCGCCGGTGGCCAGGTGGAAGAGGACGGCCCCGAGCGAGAACAGGTCGGCCGCCGGGCCGGGCACCGGGCCGTACGCGGGCCCGAGGACGTATTCCGGCGCCGCGTAACCTCGGGTGTACATGCGGTGGCCCCGCTGTCCGGGCCGGGCGACGAGTTCCGGGTCGATCAGATGCAGGGCGCCGTCGGGGGCGACCATGACGTTCGTGGGGCTGAGATCGCGGTACACCAGTCCTCTGCGGTGCACCTCGGCGACCAGGTCCGCCAGAGCGGTTGCGACCGGCACCAGTTCCTCGGCGGGCAGGCCGCTGTCGCGGTCCTCCAGCACGTCCCAGCGTTCCTGCAGCCGGCGGGCGAGCGTCGTCCCGGGCACCGTACTCTGGACCAGGAACAGGTCGCCGTCGTGCTCGAACAGTTCTACGAACTCGGCGCCCAGTCCCTCCAGGGCGACCAGTGCAGCCGCCTCCGCACGCATCCCGTCCCGCGCGTCGTTCCCGGTGAATCCGGCTCCCACGTGCGGCCTGGCCTGCTTGATCACGACCTCCCGCGCCGTGGTCCGGTCCGTCGCGCGGTACACACCGCCGCGCGCCGAGTGCCGGATCGCCCCCCGGACGGCGTACCGGCCGTTGAGCAGCACCTGCCCCGGCTCCGCCCGCGTGCGGTCCGGCACCGCGGCCGGCTCGGGGAACGGCGGCTCGGCCCAGGACGGCGGGCAGAACCACGGCTTGCGGACATCGCGCACCGTGCTGCCGTCCGGGGCGCGCAGCCGCCGTTCCGTCATCCCCTCGTTGGTCCAGTGCCTGATCCCGTGGAAGACGCCGTAGCGGTAGTGCACCAGGCTGTCCGTGTGGTAAGGGCGGTCCGACGGGACCGCAGGGCCCGGCAGGCCCGCGGTCGCCGTGTCCAGCGCTTCGGCCAGCTCTCGCAACTCGGCGTCGTCCCGCGGATAGACGGTGATGAACTTCCCGCACTGCACGCGGTCCGCGCGGATGGAGGTGAGGGTTTCCACGTGCGTCGTCCGGGCCGCGAACTTGAACGGCGTCCGCCGGCCGACGAGTACGCACGCCGACCGGTACAGCACCTCGGGCGCCGACAGCGGGGTGGCCGACAGGTGCAGCTTCCAGCCCTGGACCCGGGGAGACGCCTCCGCCGGGTGGGCATGGCACCAGAAGTCGTCCTCGACCAGGGACCAGTCGGCCGCGCCCTGCTCGGAGAGCACCGACCGTACAAGCACCTGCAGAGGAAGTGCCATCAGGCGGAGTCCCTTCTCAACAATTGACGCGTGCACAGGTCGCGTGCGTCGAACGACGGGCCGAGAGCAGGGCCGCGGACGACCTGAGCGCACTCTCCCAGCGCCACGACGCCCATGCCATCCAAGGAATCACGTATCTGCTTACGTAGGGAGCACGAACGGGGCGCGACGACGGACTCCGGTGCGATGCTCCACCCACCGCTGCCGGACGTGCGGGCACGGGCCGGGCCACCGGTCTCGCGGGTCGTGTGCGGCCTGGACGACCGTGGAACCGCGTCGCGTCCCCGGTGCCCCGGCGGCCCCGGCGCAGCCGGGCGGTGATCCGCGCGTCGGTCGGCATTCTGCTGCCGGCACTTCAGGTGAACGACTGATCACACTTGGCAGTGCCCAGGTGCCCGACCCAGGGGTGAAGCCTCATGTGCAGGTACAGCGCCTGCCAGCACAGCTCTGACTCCCGCCTGGAACCGACTGGAGGAGTCCAGTTGGATGAGGATTTCAGCAATGTGGCGTCGACACGTACGAAGCGAGATACCGAGTCGTCGTGCCACAGCCTCGTCCTTGGCTCCCTCGGCCAGCAGCAGGATGATTTGTTGTTTGATCTCGGTCTCCGCCGTACCCAGGGTCGGCGCCAGCTCTCGCCCGCCCCCCGCATGGGCCCATGCCGCCTCGAAGAGTTGCATCAGCTGCCCTACGACAACGGGATGCTGGACCAAAGTGACGTCCGCCAGCCGATCCACGCCAAGGTGGGGAATCAAAGCCACATTTCCATCGATGATTATCATCTCGTTCGAATCGCCCCACATGGTCTTCACCGAGAGGCGGGTGCGTCCGGAGCGCGGTGCCACTGCTGAGCGGCTGACCAACTCATGCGTCCAGACCGATGGATTGGCCTGCATCACCTCCCGGACCTCTTGACGTTCCAGGAGGGCGGTGCCCGCAGGACGGATGTGCGAGATCTTTCGGGCTCCCCGGGTCAGTGAGTCGACAAGGACACACACCGCCTGCTCGCGCGTCAGCACGGCGAGCCCCGGCTCGGGGCAGCGCGGCTTCCTCTCCGCGGCAGCCGTGAGCTGCTCCTGAACCCCTACCAGGTCAGCTTGCCATCGCTCCACCTGCGCGGAGATGACTGCCAGGCGGCGCGTCGCATCGACCATCGAATCGTTCGTTTCAGTGACCGGACTCTCGAAATGCTCAATCAAATTCGTCACATCTCTCCCGACGTGCGAGTGCTGTGCATGTCCTGAAACCGGCCGTCGAGAAACCCTGTGGGACGCGACCCCTTTCGGTCCGCGGCACCAGCCACCTGCCGGAGGGGTCCTCCGGCCACATGCTCAAGGCACATGTCGGCGTCGACCGGATGTACGTTGCGCAAGGTCGATCAGGGGCGGCCCTTATGCAGCACCACTGAGTGTCGAGTGGGCCGTTGGCGTAGACATCCGAGAATCCACGTATTGACATACCGAGAGGTGTCCCGGACAGGGCCGATCCACGCGGTGCTCACAGCAGTGGTGCCGCCGTTGTGTGATGTGTCCGCCTCGTGGTGGAAGAAGGTGCGCGCGCAACGTGCCGCCGTGGACTCGGTGGCCGACCGGCCGACGATCCAACCCGGTATCAGCCTTCGATGACGACCGGTGCCGAACGCGTCAGTGGGCAGAAGGCAGGAGCGAAGTTCGATGCGCAGCACCTCACTCAAGAGGGGTTACGTCTCCAGCGGAGCGCAGTGGGATGCGCCGGAGCCGTTGGACCCTGACACCGCGGCTCGTTCGCCGCAGAAGACCTCAATGTCGAGGGGCTTCATCAGCCCGCACAGCTCCAGGTCCGTGCAGGTGACGGCACGGACGCCGGTGGGGCCGCCCCACGGCCGCATGATGATCTCCTGGTCGCGGGACGGAGCGTCCGGTGGGCCGACCTCCTCGAACTCGCGCAGCCGGCTGCGCGAGGCGCACTGGCGCAAGCCGACCACAAGCATTTTGGGCTGCGCGTGTTTTGCGTCCCAGCGACTGCGTAGGCGGGCCTGCCCCGGACGGGTCGAACCGTCGTGTCCGCGGGACGGTCTTCCCACCAGGCGGCGTAGCCGATCAAGGCCCGGGAGGCGCCGGCCACCGCCGCAGCGACGGGGTCCTGAGGCTGCCCGTGGAGCTGACGGCAGGTCAGCCGAGCCCGCGTCCCCGTGGCGTGGCCGGCGCGTGACTTATGGAACGTCTCGAGCAAGGTCGCCCACACCACGAGGCGCGACACGGCGGTCCGCCGGTTCCCGCGGTGCCGCGGCGCTGTCGAGCAGGGCCAGCAGAAGCGCCGCGATATGGGCCTCACGTCCGGCGCCGACACCCAGCCGATTGGCGGTCATGTGAACGTGGGATCCGAAGACGCCGAGAGCCCGCTCGGGACCCAGTTCCGTCGTCCATGTGCGAAGGGCCGAGCGCAGAGGCTCCGTCCAGGGGGCCCACCGCGGGTCACCCGCCAGCAGGGATTCCGAAAGGGACGAGCCCAGCGCTCCGAGGGCAGCACGCTGTTGCGCGGCCCGTTCGGTCAGCGCACGGATGTTCCGTTCGGTCTCGTCGGCCGAGGTGCCCTCGGGTTGCGTCCACTTCAGCCACAAGTCCCGTTGCGCGGTGAGGAAGCGCAGTCGGTCCACCGATGGTGACCCGGCCGCCAGGACCGAGCAAGCGGCCGCGGTGGCTTCCAGGCCTGATGCCAGTCCGTGCCGTGTGCCGGATCTGGCCCGGCAGACGCTGAGCGCGACCCGACTGGAGTGGTGGAACAAGCGCTCGGACTCCGCGATGAGGTGGCGCCCCCCGTAGCGTTCGTATTCCGGCTCATACGTCGCCCGCCGGACACCCGGCGGCACGAGTTCCCCCGCGGCCAGTGAAATCCCGCCTTCCCCCGCTCTCGCGACAGGATCCACGGCACGCTCGTAGGCCTTCTGGTTGAGCCGTTGGGACTGCGGGATCGCCCGGTCGAGCCGATCCAGACGATCGGTCAGCAGCGCTTCCGTCCGGTCGGCCTCCGCTTCCGTCAGCTCGCCGATGCGCAGGCGTACATGCGGCCCGTACTGCCAGTAACGGATGAAGAACCAGGGCGGACCGCCCGGCCGCAGCAGCCCGATCTCGTCTGCCAGCGGTCCGACGACTTCGGTGACGACCTCGTCCAGAGCCGCAGGGGCGAACGTGTCGACGTGCAGGTGCCAGCTGCGCCAACTCTTCGTACGGGGACCCTCCGTGCCGTTCATACTCATGTCCTCAGATCCAGCATCGGTTCCACGAACCGTGAACGCCCGCATGTCACGGTGAACACCGGGACCAGTTCCCGTGGCAGGCCCAGGACATGCTGGAGCCGGTACTCCTCGAAGGAGCGGGCGGGGCGGGCGAACAGGCCGTGCGCGGCGGCTGCGCTGGTGAGGCCGTGCGAGACCCAGCCGCACCACAGCTGGAGGAGTGACCAGCCGCTCGGTCCGAACTCGTCCAGAATCGCATCGATGTCGGCCGAGAACACCCACGTCGCATTGGCATGCCGCAGCCCACAGTCCCAGAAGGGCGTCAGTGGATAGCCGAATCCGTCCTGGAGCCTCTGCATCAGCTCCGGTTCGGCCCGGTCCAGCTCCAGGCGCCCCTTCACCAGGGTGTAGCGGCCGGTGGCAAGCCCCGCCAGACGCTGAACCGCCACGGTGACCCGGACCCTGCGGCCCACCTCGGCGAGCAGCTCTGCGGGAGCGGGCTGACCGAACCAGGCCAGCATGTCGTCCAGGCAGTCCCGGCCCAGGGTGGCCGGTCTGGCGGAGAATCCCGCGAGCTCGGCCGGGACCCGTCCCGCGGTTCGGTTCCACAGTGCCTCGCTCCAGCTCAGCTGTGCTGTTCCCGAGGCACGGACCGGCAGGTCCGGTATCCCCCGCACCGATGCGGAGGGGGCGCAGGACAGACTCATGAGCGGTGCCGCTGTACGCGTGGCCTCGTGCACGGACTCATGCCGTGAATCCTCGTACAGCCGCGTGTCCGCTTCGCCGTATTGCAGTACATCGCCTTCCCCCGTGCCGGCCAGGTTGCCGCTCAGGCATATCGCGCCCGCACCCTCGACCGTCACCACGAGGGGCGGTGACCAGACTCCGGGGCCGCTGCCGGCGAGTAGGTCACCGGCGGCGGTGGCGTCCGCACCGTCGAGCCGCAGCCGTACCCGCACGTCTAGCAGGTCCGCAGCGACATGCAAGCTTCGCAGGGCGATCCCCAACTCCAGGAGACTCAGCGGGCACCGCACCAAGCCGTACTGGGCGGGCAGGTCGGTGTACCGTGCCGCCAGCATCACGGTCGCATCGCCGGCGGCGGGCAGCAGCGCGGCGGCCTCGCTGTCGGCCGTGACCGTGCCGGGGATGGCGACCAGGGCGTGGCGGTAGAGATCCAGGTAGGCGAGTGAGCCGTCGGACGCCAGCACGAACGCGTGCACCGGAAACTTGCAGCGCACCGATGCAACGGTCCGGTGGTCGTTGAAGCGGTTGGAGGGCTCGCGTCGCTGGAGGCCCAGGGCTGCGACGAGCAGGTGCCCCAGGCGGTCTTCGTCCGAAGCGTCCGGGAAAGCCGGCGTCCGCGGGTACGGCGTCCCGGCCAGTAGCCTGAAGGTGCCGGACGGCAGCGGCAGTCCATGAGGGCCACGAGCTGCGGCAGGCGGCACGTTGGCTGTGGTCGGGATCGAGTCGTCCACCCGGCTGAATTCGTCGAGCCTGCCTCGCCAGGGGCCCTGCCGATACGCGAACAACCGGACGTCGGCCGTCGTCATCAGTGGTGTCGTTCCTTTCACGTGCCGGTGGTCGGGGCAGCCGGAGCCCGGCCTTCGAGATGTGCTCACGGAAACGGGTGCGGGTCGAACGGGAACTCCTCGTCCCGCGGTGGTGTGCCGCGCACCTCGGTGATGGCCGCGGCCAGCCGGGGGAGGCCGGCAAGACGTTGCTGTGCCTGCCCGAAAGTTATGGGCAGGATTCCGGGTACCACCGCCTTGACCGCGGAGAGCCCGGCGGCGGTGTGCTCGGGCGTGGACTGCTCCACCACTACGATCTGGTCCAAGCCGGCCTTTCGGAAGAGTCCCGCGACGAAGCGCAGCGCCTCGGTGACATCCCCCTGGGCCGCGGCGGTGAAGTCCTCGGGCCACCCGGGGAATCCCTCGGCGATCTTCACCTCGGGGCCACCGAGCACCGCGGTCGCCCGTGGAAGAAGCTCGGGATACGCATAACGTCGGTGGTGGTCGAGGAGTTCGTCGACCAGCCAGGGGTCGGCGACCACGGGCCGGAGCTCCTCGGCGTCCCAGTTCAGCCCGAAACCCACTAGTTGGGACAGCTCCCAGAGGGCGGCCTTCGCGGCGTGTACGGGATCGGCGCCGGAGCCGGCGGAGTTGAGGCAGGCGGGGATCCGGCCGTCGCGTGCCACGGCCATCGCCCAGACCACCGGGACGGTCAGGTCCGCGGTGGCGACCAGCAGGTGGAGTTCGTACCCGTGGTCCTGGATCTGGTGGATCAGCAGTCGGCACTCCTGATCGGCTATGTCGTCGAGGCGGATCCGTGGCAGCGGCCGGCGTCGGTGCCACGCGAGCAGAAAGGCGTCACGCTCGGCCAGCTCGAACAGCGAGTGCAACGTGGCCTCTTCATAGCTCCCGCCAAGAGCACTCCCACTGGAGGACTCGGCGAAGAAGTGGATCCTCCTGGCGTGCTCGGGCGCGTCCGAGATCACCGGGTAGCGGTATTGGTAGAAGCCCAGCTCGGCCGGGACCAGCAGCGGTTGCCCGCTGTGGAGCTGGTGGCCCCACACCCAGTCCATCGGGGTGTCGTCGTCGAAGGGACGCAGGAGGCTGAGGGGAGAGGCCATCTGCCGGGCCGTGTAGTGCCCCAGCCTGGACACGTCGATTGCCCGGTCCTCCAGTTGACGCACGGTGGCGTCGAAGACGATCGGGGCGAAGTACGGGTAGCCGCCGCTGCGCTCGAAGGCCTCCAGACAGCCCACCGCCTCAGCGTGCCGGAACGTCGCTCCGCGTCCGTGGCCGGCGAACTGAGCTCCCAGCAGGTCGGTCTGGGCCATGGCCATACCGGCACGGCCGAACCGATGCATGGAGACCACCGGGCCGAACCGGGCGTCGACCAGTGCATCACGCATGCGGTCCGGGTCCATTCCGAAGGGCGGCTGCCCCCGGTCCGGCACCGGCGCCGTGGTCGGACGCGGGACGAGCGGACGGGGCGGGGGCGGTTCGATCGGTGTGCCGACCCGCAGGCGTGGACCGCCACCGCATATCTCGCACCGGAAGCTCGGCAGCACCCTGTGCCGACGAAGGTCGCCCGTCGGTGTGAGCGTCAGCAGTTCACCGGCCGCGAGAAGGGGCTGGTCCTGGTGGAGCAGTTCGGCCAGGAACTGCCGGAGGGCGGGTGAGAGGACCGCGGGTCCCGTGCGCGGCCCCGTGGGCGCGGGCAGGTCGGGTTCGTCTGCTTGGCCGGGAACGGGACGGGAGGGGGTCGGGGCATGCCCTGACGAGGAGCGGTCGGTGTCCCGGATCTGTGCGCAGCCCGCGCAGCCCGACGTGCCGTCGGGGGTCCACAGCGGCCCGACCACGACTTCCGTGGGTGTGGCCCGGACCGACAACAAGGCCGTGCCACGCTCACGGGCGCTCTCCAGGGCGTGCCGCTCCCAGCGCGCGTCGTACGCTCCGGACACGGCGACAAGTTGTTCGTCCCGCAGCCGTGGCCAGTCCAGCTCCAGGAGGTTCGCGGGAGCCTTGGGGCCGGGCAGCACCTGGGAACGGCGCACGTCGCGGCCCGGCCCCGATGAGAGGCCGGAATGCCCGCTCCCCGCGCCGGCCGGCGCATGCGCGCGCGTGGCCACCGGTTCGGGCCGAGAGCCGAAGCCGCTCATCCCAGCCTCACCCAACCACAGGAGAGCGGCAGTTCCCCGATGGCTTCGTCATGGGTCAGCTGATGAGCGCTTGGTTTCCTTCCCGTCGACGCGGCCACGTCGAGGAGTTGACGCAGACAGTTTTGAACATGACGCACCGGGGTGGCCTCCAGCGCCCATGTTCCGACGGCCTCCGGCGGTAGCACGGGGGCCTGCGGCGCGGTCTTCCGAGCCGCCTGGAACTGGGCGCGGGCCGTGGCGGCGAACAGAGCCGCCTGTGCGGCGGCGGCCGGGGTCGGTCCCCACTGGCTGGCCAGTACCTCGCCTGTGCTCTCCTCGACCACGCTGGCCAGGCGCCAGTCCAGCCCGGGCAGCGTGTGCAGGCGGAGTCCGGCGTGAAGGCCGAAGTAGTCCCTCAGAAGGCTCCAGAACGTGCGAGCCGAGCCGTTTGCGAGTTCTTCCCAGACCATGGGGGTGGCTGACGACTCGCCGAGAACGCGGCGCCCGACCTGCCGCAGCAGGCCGTCTGCCAGCCAGTGAACCGGGGTGAGCCCCGCGGCCGGGCAACCGTCTTCGTCGGCCGGGCTCGGGTTCTGGGCGGTGTGGTGACGCAGTACGGCGAGAACCGCTGAGACGCCGGCGGCGGCGCGATCGGAGCCCCAGCCCAGGAAGTTCGGGCGCGGGGCCTCGGTGAGGACGCCTGCCACCGAGTCAGCCGTCCGGGCGGCAGCGGACCCGGGGCCGGCCACCAACTCGACCGTGACCAGACTCGCCGGCAGTTGCGGCAGATCGAGGTCGGCATTCCAGTGCGCCAGACCTGTCCACCGTGTCGTGAGGTCTCTGGCGAGGCGGGGAATCTCCTGCGGATCGACGGGGCTGTCGTCGTCGACGGTGACGGCCGTGTCGGCCGCGGCGACCGGCTCGGTCGCCGCGGCCGACACCTCGACGACGTCGACCGATCGCCACACCCTTCCCCGGGTGGGCTCCGGCAGACGTATCGGACGGGTCTGCACCGTGCGGCCATGCACCAGCAGAGCGGTGCGCGGGTCGTTCTCGGTTCCGGCCAGCCGAGCCAGCACCGCCTGCGCGGCGAGGGCCCCCGCCAGAACGGCGCTGAGGGGCCGGGGAGCCTCGGTCGCCGCCCCGGCTCGCTGCCAGTCGGCGGCGCGGGAGCGGACCGCCTGGAACGACCGCAACTCGTCCAGGTCGGCACAGACCGGTCCGACCAGTGCGAACGTCGCCTCGGCCACGACCGGGAGTACCGGGACTCCCAACGGAACGGACTCCGCTGCGGCGACCAGATCCAGTGGGTTGTCGCAGTCGTCGGTCAGCACCACCACCGAGGGCCGTGCCTCCCCGCCCGGCGGCGTAGGCGAATCGTCCGTCACACGGCCCGTGCCGTTCGCCGCCAGCCCGCGGAGCGCGGCGTCGGCGGCTGCGCCGGCGCCCGCGACCGCCACCCAGGCGGAGCGCACCGCGGCAAAGGCCCGGTACGGTTCGTCGCAGTGCGCTTCCAGATAGGCGAGCAGTTCGGCGTACCGCTCCGCGGTCTCCGCGTCCGGCACTGGGCCTTCGGCAGCGTCGATATCGATCAGGACGTCACGGTCCACCAGCATGCGCACGATGTGCTCGAAGACCGGTCGAGCCGCCTCATTACCCGCAGCCGCCACCAGGTCGTCCACGCTGGTGCCGTCGAGGAGAGCGTCCAGACGATCGTCGACGAGCGTGTACAGGGCCGGTGGGCCGGTCATGACGAACGACTGGCCGGCGCGGGACCAGTAGACCCCTTCTGGCACCGGTGCGCAGTGCGCGTCCGGGCGGAGTTTCACTCTCATGGTGTTCCCAACTGGAATCTGGCCCCGGCGGGGCGGTCGAATTCGATGAGCCACTCGAAGGCGTGGCGCCCTGGGCGAACGCCCGGGAGAGCCTCTTCGAAATAGCCCCCCGGAGCGCGGCGCCCCAGGAGACGCGGCAGAACCCGCACCGCCAGTGCGCTGGCCAGGTCGACGTACTGCGGTTTCTCCCGGCGCCGGGTCGACACGTAGTCGCGGGCCCATCCGTCGCGGTTGCCGGAGCCGCGCCGGAATTCACTCTTGATCAGCACTTCTTCGGGAACACCGTGCGCGGCCCTCCATGCCGTGAGGTCGACCAGATGGCCGGCCGGACCGTCCCCTCCGGGAGCGGAGGGGAAGTCGGCCCCGGGGTACCAGCGACGGCGTTGCAGCACCACGGAGCCGGCCGTCAACCGCGGTGTCGCCCTGGTGCGTCCGTCCGGTCCCGCTCCGCCTGCTGTCGCCACGTGGTCCTGGAGGAAGGTCTCGAACAGCACCCGGCCGGACTCGGCAAGCCACATGGCCAGCCGCAGTGGAGCCGGAAGCAGCTCCGACCAGCTCATGCCAAGCGATACCGGGCGTATCCGGGTACCTTGCGCGTCCAAGATCGCCAGTTCGTCCCTGTCGACGTCGTGCACCAGCCGGAATCCGATCCACTCCTCGGGGGTGATGGCCCGGTCCAGGAGCGGCAGCCGTTGATTGATGTTGGCGCGGTGCAGCCCGCGGTCCTCACACGGCTGGGCTCCGTCGGAGGAGAACAGAGCCGTCGTACGACGGGCGACCGAGTCTGCGGCCCCACCGCCGAGTTCCCGGTCCGAAGCCAGGAAGCGCGCGCCGAGCATGCCGTATCCGGGGTAACAGGCGTTGAGCACCAGTCGCCCGCCGACGGGCTGCACCAGCAGTCCGTACGAGGCGGACGACCGCCGGAATCGCTCGGGCAGCGGCGCGGTCAGCTCGGCCAGCCAGTCCGGTTCCAGGAGCAGTTCCTCGGCGTCCGGCTGCTCTGCGCCGTGCCGGGAAATCCGCTCGGCGATCGTGTCCGCTGCGTGCTTGCGCAGCTTCAGCAGGTGGGCCAGCGAACCGTCGGACGGCCCGAAGTCCTCTGCCGAGTCGAGAGTCAGCCTCTCCTCACGACCGACCACACCGGCAACGAGGTCGGCGGCGTGGTCGACCAACGGCACGGAGGCTCCCGATCCGAAGCGGTCGACGAACAGCGTGCACGCCAGCGCCCGCAAATGGTGGTGCATGTCGAAGAGCGAGGCGAACTCGGTGACCTTGGCCAGATCCTCGAAGGCCTTCTCGTAACCGGCCGCGGACACCTCGAAGGACTGGAGTACGTAGGCTTCGTTGACGTGCGCGGCGACCGGTCGGGAGCCGAGCGCGTTGATCCTTCGCTGCGCCGATTCCAGCCGCTGCAAGAGCGCGACGCGCTCCGGAACCGTGGCCGTGGGGAATAGGGTGAGGTCGGCGGATACCTGTCGCAGCTCGGCTGCGGCGACCGGGGCGCGTTCGAGCAGTAGTTGCTCGGCGACGGACAACGGATCTTCGGCCTGCTCGTCAATGACCGGTCCGGGGACCAGGATTTGGGTCTCGTACGCGCCACGCACGGTTCTTTCGGCTTCGTGTTCGGAGATCTCGAGCCGCTCCATCAGCGTCCGGCTCAGGCTGCGGGCCGGAACGGCCCCGAGCGCGGTCAGGTTGAGCAGAGTCCGCAGCCGGCCGGTAAGCGGGGTGGAGAGTATCCGCACCTGCGAGCCACTGTGGTGACGGAACTGCACAACGGACTGCGCGATGCGAAGCGACTGGTTCTGTCGCAGCGCAAAGCCGTCTTCCCAGGGATCGTCGGCGCCCTCGCCCCGGGCAGGGTCGCCTGGCAGCAGCCCCGAAACCAGGGTGGAGACCAACACCCGGTCCATCGACGGAATCGAGTGTGCTCGATGGCGCTGGAAGACGATCCGGTCGAACGCGGTGCCCTGTTCGGCCCAGGAGGCGAAGCCGACCGCCGTGAACCGAGTGAGGGGCGAGGTGCGCACCATGGCCCGGGTCAGGTGCTGCAGGATGCCCCGTTCCGACTTGCGGTCCTGCTTGGAGGGAGTTCCGGCGGAGCGCGCGTAGTGGCGTACGGCTTCGAAGACCCGGGGCGAGGTGAGGGCGAGCGAGAGTTGAAAGGGCTGCGATCCCACGGCCTCGGCCAGGGCGGCCCGCTCCCGGGCCAGGCATGTGTCGTATCCCGTCGTCAGTACGCCGCGGGCGAGGGCGTTGCGTTGCCATGCGTCCAGCCAGGCGGTGGTGGCGGCGGGCCATGCACGGCCACGTATCGCTGCGGCCGGCTGCCGGTGGTTGAAGATGGCTCGCTTGAGCTCCAGGACACGCTGCCGATCGCGGCCGGTGGCCTCGGCAGCGAGATCGTACAACTCGGCGCAGGCGGCCTCGCTGAGCGAGGCGCACACCCGCTCCGACTCGGCGAGGGCGCGTACTGCCTGGGTCAACTCCGGCGTGCCCAGGCGCCGGCCGGGCAACGGGTTGATCCGCAGCATGGGAGTGTCGGTCACGCTCTGGTGGGGAGTCATCGGGACGACACCGCCTCAAGCCGGGGCCGGACCGAAGACACGAAGGCGTCCAGGCTTCTTTGCGCATCCTTGCCGCCAAGCCCGCCGAAGTCGGTCTGCAGCAGCAGTACGTCCGGGTGAACCTGCTCCCGGAATCGGGTCAACGCTTCGGTCACTTGCTCCGGTGAACCCACCATGGCCGTACCGGACGCACGCATGTCCTTCGCGGTCATGGCGCCGACGGCGTGACCGAACCCGGTGTAGTGCGCGTAGTCGGACGACACCGTGTCGTCCCAGCTGCGCAGCGAGGCCGACCAGACCTCGATGTACCGGCTCAGGTGCGGGTCGGCGATCCGGCGAGCCTCCTGGGAGGTGTCGGCGATCAGGACCGGCACACTCGCGGCGACCTGGGGCTGCCGGTCCGGGTGGTGCCGTCGGAATGCCTCCCGGTACCTCTCCACGAGTGAGGCGTCGAAGGACGTTCCGGACGGCGTGATCAGCAGACCATGACCCAGTTCACCGATGCGGACGAAACTGGCGGGAGTCCGGACCGCGGCGATCCAGAAGGGCGGCCGGGGCCGCTGCACGGGCCGGGGCAGCACCGTGGCGTCACGGAAGGTGAAGAACGGGGTGGTCTCGTCCACATGCTCCTCGGTGAGCAACCGCTGCACCGCGTTCACGGTCGCCTCGAACCGGGCGCGGCTGCCATTCATCGGTACCTGGAATGTCTCGAACTCGTAGGGCAGATAGGCACGGGCGAATCCGACCTCGACCCGTCCGTTGCTGATGGCGTCCACCATCGCGATATGTGAGGCGAGTTGGACGGGGTGGTGGAACACCGGAAGCACGCAGCCGGTCATGAGCCGGATGCGGCGGGTCTGCGCCGCGACCGCGGCCAGGAAGGTGAGCGGGCTCGGGCAGTACCCCCCGTAGGCCTTGAGGTAGTGCTCGGTCATCTTCACGTAGTCCAGGCCGGCTTGGTCGGCCATCGCCGCGAGGGCGAGGACGTCGGTGTAGTAGTCGGACGGCGATCGGGTCGCGGGGGAACAGTCGGGCAGGAAGGACAGGCCGTAGCGCACGGAGGCCTCCTCATGGGACGGGCCGGTGGGAGGAGTCGGACAACGCTGGGTCAACGGTCGCGGTCAGGTCCGCGTCGTTGCGTCGGGAAGGCCGTCGCGAAGTCGCTCGAGTCGCACCGACCAGTCCTCGCCGAGGAGTTCGTCGGCCGCGGTGCTGATGCCGAAACAGAGGTAGTACCGCTGGATCGGCGTGATGCCGAGACAGCTCAGGGCGTTGTAGAGCACGTTGAGGACCATGCGGTGGCCAAGATGCCAGTAGGCCGGCTTGTGCTCGTGGAACCGGGCCAGACGAAACGCACGGTGGAACGGGCTGGGCACACCGTTGTCGAGTGGCTGCCTGCGTAGCGCCGACACCGCGAGTTTCTCCTCGTCCACGCTTCCGGACGCGGCCCACGCTGTGGCCATACCCCAGGCCGAGTGCAACGCTTCGTTCCAGGACTGCAGCAGTGCGCCCTCACCCTGGGCCGTCTCGGACCCGTCCGGCCCGGACAGTGCCGAGGTGAACACGGCGCGGTCCTGTTCGAATCGGTCGGAGAACGCGGTGCGCAGGTCGGCGGTTCCACCGGTGGCCGACCAGATCCCCTCGGTGTGCGAGCGCAGGGGGAGCGTGCCGAGGCCGACGCCGAAGGGGTGCGCGAGCGCACAGAGGGCCAGGATGCGCGCGGCGTGGGGCAGAAGAGCGGCCTCGGGGAGCATGGCGCTGCCCAGTGTCGGTTCCAGCAGGCGCCCGGCCAGCTGGTCACGGGCGTCCAGCAGTTCTTCGCTCCATCGCTCGGGCGTCTCGGCCGGGCCCACGATGACGTGCCCCTGCGGGTGCAGAGGCAGCAGTGGCGCAGAAAGAGCCTCCCAGGTGGCCAACTGCTCGGCGCGGGCCAGATAGTCGTGTTCACTCGGCGGTTCGGCGGCCAGCCGCGAGGCTGTGTGCCCCGCGACCACCGCGAAGTCCTCCAGGTGCACGGGTTTCCGGGCGAGTGACCGCACGGTGACGACCAGGTGCGTACCGTGCAGCCACCCGCGCCGGAC
The DNA here is from genome assembly GCF_059510295.1 of Streptomyces sp. PTL18. Lineage (NCBI taxonomy): Bacteria > Bacillati > Actinomycetota > Actinomycetes > Kitasatosporales > Streptomycetaceae > Streptomyces > Streptomyces sp. PTL18. The sequence goes on from NZ_JCAJZO010000035.1 coordinate 38,422, forward strand.
GTGGACGAGAGGGATCCACTCGGACTTCAGCTCGCGTATCGGCTGCGCGAGCAACCCGAGCAACAGGCGCGGATCCGTCGAATAGTCGTAGACGTGAGCAGCCCAACCCGGTTCGAACTGACTCATCATGCCTCCAGGTATGAGACGCAGCTCCCCTGTCAGTGAACTGGAGAGGAGCCAGCGCAAGGGCCGGTCCGGTGGAACCGGACGAAGAAGTGACGTCGGCGTCAAGGCCATGAACGTCGGGAGCCGACGGCTATCGGCCCCAGATCCGCTGTATCAGCAGCAGGACGAGGAGGAGCAGGTGGACGAGCAGCAGGACGAGGCCATGTCGGTCCCCTCACCGATGAGGTCGTCCATGTCCTGCACGAATTCGACGTGTACGGAGGAGCCCATCTCGGGCATGCCCAGCGCGTCGGTGGAGTCGAGCACGGCCAGCGCGGTCACGTCGAAGGTGGCGAAGTCCACACTCATGGCGCACCATCACTTTCTCGGATTGTTGTTTGGCGGGAATGCGGGATCGTCGATGACTCCGAGCCGCATGCTCGGGAGTGGACCGGCTCTACGACGGGGCGTACCGCCGACCGAGCGACGACCCGCTTCCCTGGAGCGTTCGTCATCCTGCGGCTTGTAACCGGCGGGCAGCAAGAGATCCAAGTGGCAGCAAACTGCAGGCACGGTGAGTCGAACGCCCTTCTCACCGATCCAGTTGGCAACTTGCTGCAACGCCTGCCCGGCAGCGCCGTCAGGGCTGGACGGCGACCTCCGCGGCCGATGAAGCTGGCCCCCGCCGGCCCCAGCGAAGGGGACACAATGCGCCGCTGTGGCGCACCGGGGCCCGTAGCGGACGGGAAGAACCCCCGGACGCGACATGCCGCCGAGGAGCCGAAGATGATCAGCGCGCGCGGGCTCGCCCGCAGTTTCAAGACCCGGTCCGGAGTGGTGGACGCGGTCCGTGGAGTGGACTTCGAAGTCGATGCCGGCGAGATCGTCGGCCTCCTCGGACCGAACGGCGCGGGGAAGACGACCACGGTCCGCATGCTGACCACACTGCTCAGTCCCTCCAGCGGCACTGCCGAGGTGGCCGGCTACGACGTGGTCGCGGACCGCGACCACGTCCGTGCCCATATCGGCATGGTCAGTCAGGCGGGCGGTGCGGGCATGGACTACCAGGCCGGCGACGAACTGCGCACCCAGGCCAGGCTGTACGGGATGTCAAGAGCCGAGGCCGCCACCCGGGCACGGCAGCTGGCCGAGGAGTTCGCCCTGACGGATCTTCTGGGGCGCCAGGTCAGCAGCCTTTCGGGCGGTGAGCGTCGTCGGCTGGACATCGCGATCGGCCTGGTCCACCAACCACGCGTGCTGTTCCTCGATGAGCCGACGGCGGGGCTCGACCCCCAGGCACGGTCGAATCTGTGGCAACGCGTCCGCGGTTTGCGCGCACAGCACGGCATGACCCTGCTGCTCACCACGCACTATCTCGACGAGGCCGACCTGCTGTGCGACCGGATCCTGGTCGTAGACGGGGGCAGGGTCATCGCCGCCGACACACCGGCGGCCCTGAAGAGCGCGCTCGGCGGCGACCAGGTGGTCCTGGCCACCAGTCGGCCGGGCGACGCCGCGGGTATCGTCTCGCGTCTGTTCCCGGGCACGGATCCCGACACCCGGCCCGGTGTGGTGCACTTCCATCTCCGCGACGCCCAGTCCCACCTCCCGGAACTCCTGCGTGCCCTGGACTCGGCGGCGGTGGAACTGGATTCGGTGGCCGTCACCCGCCCGAGCCTGGACGACGTGTTCCTGAGCCTCACCGGTCGTTCGCTGAGCGCCGCGGGGACGGGAGAAGGCCCGCACACCTCCGGCCCCGCCCCGGAACCCACGCCCGCCGACACGCCGTAGACCGCAGACAACGCTTTCCGTCTGCGACCGAGGTACGTCCGCCCTCCGATCGAGGAGCCCAGCCCGATGAGGACTCTGCTCGACAGTTTTGTCTTTTTCGAACGCAGCGTGCGCTATACGCTCAGCAAGCCCGTTTGGGTCCTGCTGGGCCTGGTTCAGCCTCTGCTCTACCTCTTGCTCTTCGGGCCGTTGCTCCAGCGGTTGGCCGGTCTTCCCGGATTCGGAAGCGAGAACTCCTGGCAGGTGTTCGTCCCCGGCCTGCTGATCCAGCAGGGTCTCTTCGGGAGTCTCTACTCCGGGTTCGGCATAGTCGCCGAAGCGCGGTCCGGAGTCATCGAACGGTTCAAGCTGACTCCCGCGGGCGATCTCGCCCTGCTGCTGGGCCGGCTCTTCCGCGACGTCCTGGTGCTCTTCGTGCAGACGGCCGTCCTGGCCTTCGGCTCCTACGCCCTCGGGCTGAGGGCCTCGGTCACCGGAGTGGTACTGGCGCTGCTGGTGGTCGTTCTCCTGGGGTGCGGCATGTCCGCGCTCTCCTACGGGATCGCCCTGCGCATCCGCAACGAGGAGGCGCTCACCTCCCTTCTCAGCACTGTCACCCTGCCGTTGATGCTGCTCTCCGGCGTACTCCTGCCGATGTCGCTCGCCCCGGCCTGGCTGGCCGACCTTGCCAGGGCGAACCCGCTCTCGCACATCGTGACAGCCGAGCGGGCGCTGTTCGCCGGAAACCTGACCAGTGGCAGCACGGTCCTCGGCGCGGCGCTCGCCGTCGTGATCGTCGTGCTCGGGTCCACGTTCGGGCTGCGGGCAGTGAGGGCCGAGGCATGAAGGACACCACGATGTCCGGGACCGCCGCCGCTCGAGTCCCGGCTCCGTCCCCCGGCGCGGGCCGCGAACTCCACCGCAGCCGGCTCGGCAACGGACTGCGTTTGCTGGTCGCCCCCGACCACAGCGCCCCCGCCGTCGCGGTGGCCGTCCTGTACGACGTCGGCCACCGTTCCGAGCCGGAGGGCCGCGAAGGCTTCGCCCATCTTTTCGAGCACCTGATGTTCCAAGGCAGCCAGAACCTGGAGAAGCTCGAACACGCCCGCTCCATCAACGGCTGCGGTGGAGGCTTCAACGGCCTCACGCACCGCGACCACACCAGCTTCTTCGAAGTGGTGCCCTCAGGTGCGCTGGAACTCGCCCTGTTCCTTGAAGCGGACCGGATGCGGGCGCCGCGCCTGACCGAGGAGTCCCTGGCCAACCAGGTCGCCGTGGTCGAACAGGAGATCCGCCGCAAGGTCCTGGACAATCCGTACGGTGGGCTCCCCAGTCCCCACCTTCCGGCAGTGATGTTCGACGACTTCGCCAACGCCCACAACGGCTGGGGGGCCGCAGAGCGGCTCAGGACGGTGACCGTCGACGAATGCCGGGCGTTCTTCGAGGAGTACTACGCCCCGGCCAACGCGCTGCTGGTGGTGTGCGGAGACGCCGAACCCGACCTGGTGGAGCAACTGACCGAACGCCACTTCGGTGACATCCCCGGCGGGGCCACCGCGCCACGCCGGCCAAGACCAGGGACGGACACCACCCAGCCCGCCCACGGGGATCGGGAAGACCGTCACCGCGAACACCGCCATCCCGGCGCCGCCATGCCCGCGATGGCAGCCGGCTGGAGACTGCCCGATTCGGCCCGCCGGGCGACCGAGTACCGGGCGGCTGTGCTGCTGTCCGAGGTGCTGGCGAACGGACCGGGATCCGTTCTGCAGGAACGGCTGATCCAACGTGACGCATCCGTCTCCCAGCTCTCCATGACCGCGGGACTGGGCGGCAGCCCGTTCGAAAGCCGTGACCCCGACGTGCTCGCACTCACCATGTTCTTGCAAGCGGGGAGCGGTCCGCGCTCCGTCCTCGGCACGGTGTACGAAGAACTCAGCGGTATGGCTGATCACGGCCCGGCTCCGGATCTGCTGGCCCGGCACGCCGCCAGATGGGCGACGTCCTGGGCACGTGCGCTCGACCCGCTGGGCGTGCGCGCTCAGCGACTGGGCGCTTTCGAGTTGCTGCAGGGCGGCGCAGAAAGCGCCCTGGAGCTGCCGGCGCAGATCCGCCGCGTCACCTCCACGGAGGTGGCGGAGGCCGCCGCCGCACTGGCCGCCCAGCCTCAGCGGTATGTCACCGTCCTGCCCCAGAACGACCAGCACTCCGTCGGAGCCAGTCGATGACACACCCGCACACGAACATCCCGGCAAGCAGCGGACCAGTCGTTCGTCCCGCGCCCACAGCCATACCGAGACCACGTCCGTTGGCGCCGGAATCGATCGTCGAGCACACGTCCCGCAACGGTCTGCGTATCGCCGCCCTTCGGCGTGCTTCCGTACCGGTGGTCGAGCTGAGGCTGGCGGTGCCGTTCGGCGGAAGCGACAGCGGCCACGCCCCGACCGCCGAACTGCTGGGAGCCGTACTGCTGCAGAGTACGAGTCGACGCGACCGCGCCGAAGTCGAGTCGGCCCTCGGTCTGGCAGGCGGCACCCTGCGGGTGAGCGTCACCCCCGAACGGCTCTCCGTGCAGGGCGTGTTCGCAGCCGACGGGCTCGTTGCGGCACTCGGCATCCTGGGTGAGGCCCTTGCCGAGCCGCAGCGCGCGCCGCGCGATGTACTCGCCGGCCGCGACCAGCTGGGCCATCGGCTCAGGGCCTATCGCTCGTACCCGGGAACCGCCGTCCGCGCGGCCCTGCTCGAACACTGCTTCCCGGACCATCCGCTGGCTCGCGAGGTGCCCGCCCCGGAGGACGTCGCTGCCGTCGGACCCGAGCAGGTGGTGGAACTGCACAGGCGCGCCCTGGTGCCGAGGGGTTCGCGTCTCCTCCTGGTGGGTGATCTCGATCCGGAGTTCGCCGTCTCCGCCGCCGAGAGCGCGTTGGAAGCCTGGACCGGACCGCACGCCGCGGTCGCCATGGCGGAACTACCCTCCCCCGCTCCCGGCGTGGTGGTGAGAAGTCGTCCGGGCACGCGGCAGGCCTACATCCGGCTGCTCGCCTCGGCGCCGAACGCCGAAGACGACCGGTACCCGGCCGCGTTCCTGGCCAATCTGATCCTGGGCGGCTTCGTCGGCTCGCGACTCGCCGGACGGCTTCGGGAGAAGGACGGCCTGACCTACGGGGTGGGCACCAGGCTCATCGACTACCCGCAGCGCAGCCTGCTCTGCCTCGAGCTTGACACAAGCCCGGAGCAGGCCGGTGCCGCTCTGACAGCCGTTCGGGAGGAACTGGACGGGTTCGCCACGGATCACCCGCCGGCCCACGACGAGATCGCCGCAGCCCGGAACTACGGGCTCGGATCGCTGGTACTTCTGCCCGCGTCACAGAACGGTATCGCCAACCTGCTGCACCGGCTGCCTCCGGCGACTGCACTCGCGCACTGGTTGGCGGATCGGTGGGAGCGGATCAGCAGGGCCGCCGACGAAGACGTCCGTGCGGCAGCCGCCAGAGTGGCTGTACGGGATCTCAGTGGCGTCGTGCTGACCGCGTCAGGCCGGACCGACGCGGCGATCAAGGAGTTGGAATCGGCCGGACTCCCCGCTGCCGCCCCGTCTTTGCACGGTGGCCGGCCTCCTGCACAGGGAGCGGAGGCCGTGACCGGAGGCTCGCCCCAGGCACCTGCACGCGCCCACTCGCACGGTGATCGCCCGCACCATCACGCGGGACACCATCCCTCCTAGCCCGTCGCCAGGGCAGCAGAAGACGGGCCGGCCTCACCGGTGTCTTCCGCTCTGTCCGCACCTGCCACAACCGCAGACGCGCAGACGCTCGGTAGGGCGGTCCGTCGGCGTTCTCCAGCATCCCGGTCCATCACCCGTCGCAAGTCGCGCCGGTCTGCTGCACGCGGCGGCGCATGCGGACCCGGGGACCCCGGGTCCGGGCACGTGTACGTGTTTTCACCGACGCCGCACGGGGATGTGGCGTGGCAGGCTCCGAGCGCGGTGCGCGTGAGGCGACCGCACCGCGAGGTCGGCCGAGGGGACGGCACGAACATGTGGCACCGCTGGCCGCAGCACATGGCCGGGCACGGGGCGGCGGGCGTCCCCCGTTCCGCGCGGCTTCGGGCCGGCGCACGGGCGCAGGGGGCGCTCTGCCGGGACACGCGCGCGGGCTCGCCGGACCGGCGCTCCCCGGTCACGCGCCCGGGTGCCGTGTGCCGCCGTCCGCCCCGGGCGGTGCCGACCGCCGCGTCCCGGCCGGCCCGCGGCGAGCCCGGTGGCGCGAAACCCGGCGTACCGATCGACCCGACCCGACCCGGCACGGCCCGTCGCCCGTCCGACGAACGGAATGGACTCCAGCCCATGGAAGCGACCACCGGCCCGGCCGGCCGGCCGACGGCGACGGGTCGGGTGCTGGTCGTGGACGACGACCCGGCGATTCGCCGCTCCCTGGCCCGCGGGCTGCGCCTCAGCGGCTTCACCGTCGACCTCGCCGAGGACGGCCGCGCCGCGCTCGCCGCGCTGGCCAGCGCATCGCCCGACGTGCTGGTACTGGACGTCTCCATGCCTGGCACCAGCGGCACCGAGGTGTGCCGGCGGCTGCGAGTCGGTGGCGACCAGGTACCGGTCCTGATGCTCTCCGCCCTGGACGAGGTGGAGGACCGGGTCGCCGGGCTCCAGGCAGGCGCCGACGACTACCTGGTCAAACCGTTCGCCCTGACGGAACTCGTGCTGCGGCTCCAGGCACTGCTGCGCCGCCGGCCACCCCGGCCCGACGACCGTGTGCAGGCCGGCGCCCTCCTGATCGACCCCGGCGCCCGCGAGGTCTGGTACCACGGCGAGCCGGTGCGGCTCACCCGCCGGGAGTTCGAACTGCTGGCGTACCTGGCGCGCAACGCGGGCATCGTGCTCACCCGCGAGCGCGTGCTGGAAGGAGTGTGGGGCTACGCGTTCGAGGTCCGCACCGACGCGGTGGACACCTTCGTCAGCTACCTGAGACGCAAACTCGAGGCCGGCGGCAGGCCCCGCATCCTGCACACGGTGCGCGGAGTGGGATTCATCCTGCGTCCCGCCCAGGGTCCCGGCTCGGAGGGCGGCCGATGATGCCTTCCACCCAGGACGCCGGCGAGGAGGCCGACGGATGAAGCTCTCCACCCGGATCGGCCTGGCGGTGGGTCTCACCGTGCCCCTGCTGGTGCTGGCCGCCGGTGTGCTCGTGCTCGGCCTCGTCACCCGCGACCTGCACCGCGAGCAGGACGCCCGGCTCCAGGAGCGGGGCGCGACCCTGCTGCCGGTCGCCCGCACCCTGCTCGCCGCCCGAGACGTCGACCACTCCTGGCTGGAGCACAACCAGCAGCGCAAGCTGTTCGCCTCCGCCCTGGACATCGGCATCCGGCTGGTCGCCGATGGCACCACCGTGGCCGAAGGCGGTCCCCAGCCGGCCGATTCGGTGCCCCTGCCGACCCGCGCTCCCGGGCCCGGCACCCTGCGGACCGACGGGCAGAGCTGGCGGCTGCTGTCGATCACCGCCGGTGACGGGAGCCGGGCGGGCACCCTGTGGCTGTTCTCGCCCGCGTCCGCCGACCGGGCCGAACGGGTGGCCGTACGCAGACGGCTGCTGCTGGTCACCCTGATCGCCGCGCCGGTGTCCGGCCTGGCCGCACTGGCCGTCACCGAGCGGGCGGCCCTTCCGCTGCGGCTGCTGCGGCGTCGGGCGGGTGCCCTGGACCCGGCGGCCGGTGCGGCCGGGTTCACGCACCGGCCGTCGGGTGTCGCCGAGGTCGACGAGCTGGCCGGCACCCTGTGGACCGTGCTCACCCGCTACGACCAGCAGGCCGCACGGACGGCTCAGGCGCTGGAGACCGCCCGCTCCTTCTCCACCGCCGCCTCCCACGAACTGCGCACGCCACTGATGAGCATGCGGACCAACCTCGACATCCTCAGCGGCCATGCGGACCTCGACCCGACGGACCGCGCCGAGGTCCTGGCCGACCTGCACAGCGAGCACGCCCGCGTCCTCGACCTGCTGAGCGCGCTACGGGCGCTGGCCCGCGGTGACCTCGTGGAGGCGGACGCGTTCACCGAGGTGGACCTCGCCGAGACCGTCGACGGCGCAGTGGCCGACCTCACCCGGCGACACCCGGACGCCCGGATCGGCACCACCGCATCGCTGCCGGCCCTCCGGCTGCCCGGATGGGCCCCCGGCCTGCGGATCATGGTCGACAACCTGCTCGGCAACGCGGTGATCCACGGCCGCCGGCCTGGTGAACCGGCCGCTGTGACGGTGGCCCTGCGGCAGGGTGGCACACCGGACGCACCCGTCGCCGTGCTCACCGTGGACGACGAAGGTCCCGGGGTCCCTCCGGAACAGCGTGACTCGGTCTTCGGCCGGTTCAACCACCGCCCCGGCAGTCCGGGATCCGGGCTGGGGCTCACCCTCGCCGCGCAGCAGGCGGCTCTGCACCGCGGGACGATCCGGGTACTGGACGCACCCGGCAGCAGGGGCGCCCGCTTCGAGGTACGCCTGCCCCTGCCCATCGGTCACCCCGCCCACGGCGCCCCCACGGTGGAACTCCCCGAGCGCCGCGACTGGTTGACCGACACGGCGGCGCAGACGTCCTGCGGCCGGGCTGCGACGGGGATGGCGTCGAGCTCCCGTGCCGCCGCCGCGTCGTGAACCGGGTTCAGCGCCGCCCGCACCGCCTCGACCGCCCCGAAGCCCTGCCGCAAGGACCGAACCGCCGAGCAGACATGCTCGCGACGGTCGCCCGCCTCGTCCTCGGCCGCTTCGAGTCCCTGGACACCGAGACCGGGTGCCGCTCGCCTGCGTACATCGGGGACCAGGACATGGCTGTCCGGGCATGCGACCGCTGTGCCCTGTGAGTTGCGGTAGCGCCTGCCCGGCGGGCCGTGCGGGGGCAGGAGCAACGGGAGGCGCGTTCCGTGTGCCCGGGCGGCGGGGAATCACTACCCGGTTCTCCCCGAAGTACGTCCGGACGGTGCCCTGTCGAGTAGTACGCAACCACAGAGGGGCCCCGATGATGACGCGGCTCGTGCCGAGTTCCAGGTGGTCCTGGGCCGTATCAGGGTGCCCAGGCTCGGGCCGGGCCGTCCGCGTACCCGGCCGGACAAGGTCCGTGCCGACAAGGCGTACGGCTCCCGCGCGAACGGCGCCTACCTGCGCGAGCGCGGCATCCGCTGCACGATCCTGTACCCGCTGAGCGTGACCACCGGTTCACTTGTCAGCAGCCGCCCGGAACGGCGCGATCGTGATCCAGGCTCCCCCTTCGTCCAGGCGGCACCCCGAAGTTCCGTACGCCCCCACCAGGCTCGGGCATTCCTGTGCCCGAAACCGGCCAACGGGCACGGCATTCCGCTGGCGGTGTCGCTGACCGGCGGAAACCGGAACGACGTCACCCAGCTCGTCCCCCTGGTCCAGGCTGTCCCCAAGCTCTGTTCGACCACCCAGCGGTACACGCCAGCCCGGAACCGTGCTCGACACCGCGCCGCGCGATGACCGAGGTGACTCCCAGGGCTCACACCGCCTCTTGAGGCGATTGATCCCGCACTCCACCGCGTGGCGCTGCTTGTAGTCGTCCTTGTCGAACTTCGGCGGGCGGCCACCGTGGGAACCGCGTTTCTTGCGGTTGGCGATCTGGTCGCGCTCGCCATCGACGAGAACTCGTCGGCCGCACGCGCCCTGCTCGCCGCCGAGGACGTCCTCCTCCGTGACGATGGCCCCCAGCCCAGCTACTCCCGCGTGAGCGGCCCCGCCGCTGGCACCGTGGCCAGCCGACCGTGGAATCGAACTGGCGAACCAGCTCCTATACGAAGTCTGACAGCTGCGTCGAGGTGGCTGACAAAGACTCGCCGAGAGCGGCCCCTTCTTGATGTGGCGCCAGTAGCGGACGGTGCTCTCGGCTGTGCGGTAGCGCTCGGCGACCTCGATGGGCCCGAGAGCTGGATCTTCACGGCGCCGCAAGGCGGACCCGTGGTCTACACGCGTGCGCGGTCGGAGTCCCCGCCCTGATCTTCACCACCGTCAACGTCACCCGCTTCGCCACCAGCCGGAACGTGCCCACACCCATCGCGGTCCTCCTCGACCCGATGATCGGCACCGCCCTCGCCGGCGTCCTGTACGTTGACGCACGCCTGGCCTCCTGGGGCATCAACCCACCAGCCTGGTCAACCGCCCTGCGCTGGGGCGCCGGATGCACGGCCGCTCTCATGAACTCATGGGAGAGCCTGTGGCCCGACGGACAGATCGACTGGCCCCACCGGGCCGATCCGGCAGCCGTCCTGCTCCACCTGACCCCGGCCCTGCTCCTGATCGCCCTGACCGAGACGATCGCCGCCTACCGACGAACCATCTCCGACCTCCTGGAAGCGATCGGCCCCGTCGATCCGACCGAGCCCGCCGGCCCGCGCACGACAGCCCAGCACCGATCGGTCCCAGAGCACATCGATCCGGAGACCTCCGATTCAGACCGGCTGGCCACCCTGCCCACAGACGGCAGATCCGATCCCGAATCCGCCTCAGCCCACACCCCCGCCGCGCCCGCCGCCACCGACACCGGCCACGACGAGCCCCACCCGGGCGACCACACGCCCGCCGACCACGCCGCGGCCCCCGAGCCCCAGTCGGCCGACGGTGGAGCCACAGACACCGACGTATGGCCGCGGGCCGTCGCGTTGGATAACGTAGCCCGTGCTGCCACCGGTAACCCGGTGAGCATCTGGCGGCTGCGCACCGAACTGCATGTCGGCCCTGATCGCGCCCGACAGATCCGTGAACAGCTCCTGGCCCGACACCCCGATCCGCCATCCGCAATTCCGTAGACCATCTTCGTCGGCTGTCCGATCCGGCCCCACCCGATCCGGTGTCCAGGATCTCTCCACGCCCGCTCTCCGAGCGGCGCAGCGGCTCGCGCCCCACACGTTCCCGGCGTCCACGGCACCGCTCGTGAGCTGCTCCGATCCGTCGGTGACCGCCTGGCTTGACTTCCCGGCAGAGCGGAGCGTCCATGGTCGTGGCCACCGCACCGAGCGGGCCCACGAAATCCGTAAACCCGCCCACTGCACGGCCATGTTCGCCCGGGAGACACGCGATGCGCACGCGCCCGGCGACCGCCCGCGACCCGCAACCACGCGGGTCCGCACCCCGGCCGGGGACCTCACCCACCCAAGACCTGACCGAAACGAGGTTCCCTCATGTCCAACACCACGACCGACAGCACCCGGACCCTGCACGCCGTACCCGACCCCGAACCGCTCGCCGGACTGACCGGCGCCCCCGCCTCGATCTACGCCGAACTGATCAAGCTCACCGGCGACAACGTGGCCACGGCCGCCGAACTCGCCCTCGCCGCCGGCCTGGGCCGCTCCACCACCGGCAAGGCCCTGGTCACCCTGGAGGAGCACGGCCTGGCCATCCGCACCCCCGGCGGCCACGACGGCCCCCGCCGCACCCCCGACCGCTGGCGTTTCGCACCCACCAGCGAGAACGCCACCGAATACACCGAAAGCGAATCCGCCCCCGTGAGCGCCGAACCAGCCGAATCCTCCACCACCGCCCCGGTGCCGATCGCCAACAGCGCGGCCAGCGAGAACCCTCGACCACCGAGGCTCCGCAGGTCACCCCCGCCGCACCCGCGCCCGCGCCGGACAATGACGGGACAGGCAACGACGAGGCGTGCGTCAGCGTCGCGGTAGCCGACACAGCCCCCGAGGCAACTACGCCGGACACCAAGCAGAGCGAACACGGCGGCAATAGCGACGAGTCGCACGCCGAGGACAGCAACAGTTATCCCACGAGCGAGGAAGCGCCTGCCGCCCAGCCCGTCCTCGGGCAGCGGACGACGACACCGGACGAGGCGATCACCCTGCCGGACCCGAAGAAGCGACTCGCACCCGGAGCGCTGCGGCAGATGGTCATCGACCACCTGTCGGCACACCCCGGCAAGGCGTTCACGGCCACGGGCATCAGCCGTGTGATCGAGAAGTCCTCGGGCGCCATCGCCAACGCCCTGGTCAAGCTCGCCATCGAGAACATAGCCGAGCAGGTGAGCGACCGGCCGCGCACCTACCGGCTGGCAACACAGCAGGCCAACGCGTGGTCGGCGGCCTGGAGTGAACCGGGCTGGTTCCCTGGAGAGTTGGGACCCAGCCCGGCTGTCGTTCGAGCGCTTCACAGCAAGCGGACGACGGCACGGAAGGGGAATGCCATGGGCCGGGCAAGAGGCCGCACGGTGTCGTTCCGGACCCACAGGCCCTGGCGAGGCCCTGCACTGATGTCCCGATACACCGAGAAGACGGGACCAGAGCGTCGTGTTCAGCACCTCGCATCTCTACAGCAACAGTCCAGCTCCACTGCCGTAAAACATCGCACACCTGAGAACTGGCGAGCCCCCACCCACCATATTGGCGACTGCGCACCGTGCACGAGGTCGTTAAATATGAGCCTTGATGATTTCAATCTGCCGATCAATGGCCGCAACACACTGATCACTATTCAGCTCATCCTCCAGCGTGACGCGGCCCGCGAGATGCGACATCAGAACAGATTCGTAGCAGGACGAGAGAATCTCCATCGCATCATCGACGGATACCGAATAAGCGGGAGCCTCGAAAAGTCTCACCAGCGCCATAAAGAAAGGTCCGACGCCTGGCCTTACCGGCACTCCCGGCAACTCATCATACCGCGCCAGAAAATTCGCAGCATATTCGGAATCAAACTGCCAATCGGTCGGACGATCGCGACGGAATGCAAGGGCGGATTCAATCAGAGCGGCGTGGCCCGGGGGGAAGAAATCACCGAATGGGGGGTCAAGCAAGGGAATTGCAGCCTCCACGGCGTCGAGTGCAAGGTTTGCCAGCGCCCCAGCCTCCAAGCGCTCAAGGCTTTGCACATAGGGCTCGACCTTCTGGTCCCAGAGTTCCAATTTCCCCTACTCTCAATATCGTAGATGCGATCCGGCAAACAGGCCACATTTGCCAGGGTGACCTGCATAAATCCGAAGAGGCCCTTCCACAGCTACCTACTCCTCTCCCATAGCTGAACTCCAGGATAGTCATTTGCCCTTCCCGCGCAATCTTGACGGGCGGGCCCGCACGCAGGACGAGACGAGGCAATGATGCCGTCACCGGCATACTCTTCCTCATCTATTACGTTGAACAGAATCTGTTCAGCGTCGGTGTGCACTTGCGGCGTTAGATCGGTTTCATACACTCGCCTGTAGCCAAGTTGACTGGCCAGGGCTCTCAAACTCCGGTTCGTTCCATTATTCGCCACCGAATAAACAAGCTCGCCGCCAAGCTGGCCTGTCGCCACCGTCGTACCCTTGTCTGCTCGCGTTCCGATGCCGAATGTGTCGTGAAGCGCCTTTGCATCATCCAGCAACTTCTGCGGGGTGACCGTTGCGCTTGCAGCAGATCCATCCGATACCAATCGCCCATTGCAGTTGTGTACGAGGATCGGCGTGGCCCCTGCCACCACATAGTACGTGTGAAAGCGGGCCGATCCCTACCTGGGTTTTTGCAGGTCGGCGCGGAACTGGCCGTCCGTCGAGGTCCGTTGGAGTGCGCTGATGTCCGCCCTTGTTGC
>NZ_JCAJZO010000036.1:0-49702 GCF_059510295.1 Streptomyces sp. PTL18
AATCAGAAGCAGGGGAAGTCGGTCGGGCCGGGCGAGTCGGCCGCCGGCCTGCAGTCCGGCAACCATGCCGACAGCGGCGGCGAGCAGGACGAGCGACAGGCCGGCGGTGGTGAGGTGAGCGGCGTGCTGGACGGCCGGCATCCGGGCGCCCCAGACCGCCATCACCACGCCCAGGCCGAGGAAGTAGCTGGTCAGCAGGACACGGCTGCGGCGCACGGAAGCGTCGGCGCGGGTCATGCGGGGCGGCCACCCGCAGCAGGCTCGTCGGCCGTGTGCGGCACCAGGGCGACCTGCAGATGGCGCACAGCCTGCTTGGCGCGGGCCTGTGCGAGGTCCGCGGTGGGCGCGGTGGTGATCAGGTAGCCGATACGGGCGGTGAACATGTTGCCGCCGTCGGCCGGGAGGAGCAGCTGGTCGCCGACCTGGTGCTGGAAGTGCACGCGTTCCAACCAGCGCGGGCTGACGCCGTCGAATCCGAGGCGGAGCAAGGTGCCGGAGGTGTCAGGGTAGAGCAGCAGCATCGCGGCGGCCGAGGACCGGGTCGGGGTGAGGTCGGGGGCACGGCCGCAGGCGATGTCGGCGGCGGTGCGCGGCAGGTCGATGCCGGTGGCGAGCTGGACGAGATGGCCGATCATGTCACCGGCGATCCGGCCGTTGACCTCGACCAGCCGCGGCCGGCCGTCGACCAGCCGCATCTCGACATGGGAGACGCCGTCGGTGATTCCCAGGGCGTGGATCGCGGCGCGTGCCGCCGGTGCGACCACGTCGAGCAGTGGGTCGGCGGCGTCGACCGAGTGGGCCAGTTCCTCGAAATACGGCGGGGCGCTGACCGTCTTGCGGGTGACGGCCACCACGGTGGTCTCACCGCCGTAGGTGACACACTCGGCCGACACCTCGGGTCCGTCGAGATACTCCTCCACCAGCACGCTGGTGGACTCGAGTCCCAGCCCGGCCGCCTGGTCGGCGAACGCGAAGGCGGCGGTGAGCTGTTCGGGGGTGTCGGCGCGGATCACCCCGATGCTGGCCGCGTGCGCGGCGGGCTTCAGCACGACCGGGTAGCCGATCCGCTCGGCCGCCACCTGGGCCTCGGCACGCGTGCGCACGCTCACCGAGGCTGCCGACGGAACCCCGTGCCGGGCGAACAACGTACGGGAGGTGGCTTTGTTGCGGCATGCCTGCATGGCTTCCGGGGCAGTGGTGGGCAGGCCGAGCTGGCGGGCGAGGCGGGCGACCGGGACGAGGTACCACTCGGTCCAGGTGAACACGCCGGCAAGGTCGTAGCGGTCGGCCAGGTCCCGGCCGGCGGCGGACAGCGCCGCCTGGTCGGTCGGATCGGACACGACCACGCAGTCCCGCAGGTACGGCGTCTCCCACGAGGGCTCTTCGCCGGTGATCAGGACGACGTCGTAGACGGCGGCCACGGACTGAAGGCAGTACCCGCGGTACGCCTCGGCCTCCATGTCGGATGCGGCGACGACCAGGACGACAGGACGGTCGGGCAAGAACAGGCTCCTCAGAATCTAAAGAGGGGGCAGGGATATGTGGACGGCGGCCCTCGGCGGCGCAGGGCCGCTGAGTGTCCGGCGAGCAGCCGCCGCGAGCGGGGCCGGCGGAGCAGAGCGGCGAAGTCGGTGCCGGCCGAGGATGCTTAGGCGGGAGGAAACCGAGAACTGTCAGTCGGCACGACGGCGGCGCAACTCGAACGCCGCAGCCCAGTGCGGGTTTTCGCTGATCAGCCGACGGGCGTAGAGGGCGGTGAAGTTGTTGTTCAGCCCGGCGACCCCGTACGGGAGTTGGCGGCGCAGGTCCTCGAAGAGGTCCTTCACGCCGACGCGTGTGGCGCCGGAGGCCAGACGGCGGGCGGCCATGCGTTCCAGGGCCCGGTAGACGTTCGGGTTGTGGGCGTCGAAGGCGTGGAACTGCTCGGTGATGGTGCGACCGGTCGCGCGGTGCGATCCGAGGGCGGCGATAGACATGAAGTTCTCCACAGGCTGAGGACGCAGCAGGGTCAGGTGCGCAGGACGGGATCGGTGCGAAGGCGGGCGAAGGAGCAGAACAGGCCGATGGCCTGCAGGGCGGCGCATGCGGTGATGACGTGTCCCAGGGCGTCGGGCGGGGCGAGCGCGGTGAGTACGCCGGCGACGGGGAAGGGCAGCAGGAGGATGAGGATGGTCGCCGACAGGGTGCTGCCGAACTTCTCCGGAGGGATCAGGCGGGAGCGCAGGGTGCGCAGGACGACCGTCATGCCTCCTTCGCCCGCCATGAGGACCGCGACTAGGACGAGGTAGGACCGGTAGTCGGGGGCCTGGGCGGCGGCGAGACAGCCGAGTGAGGCGAGGGCGGCGCAGGCGGCGCCGACCGGCCACAGACCGAGGCGGTCGATCGCAAACCGGCAGAATGTGACGCTGAGGAGCGTCGCTGCGGCAGCGGCGGACCAGACGAGGCCGACGGCGGTGGTGGACTGCCCGAAGTGCTTGACGACGATCACGGGGCCGGCCGCTTGGAGAAGGCCGGTGGCCAGGTTGGACAGGGTCAGCCCGGTCACGAGCCAGCCGAGCGCGGGCAGCGAGCGGATGGTGCGCCACCCGGTGAGCAGTCCGGCGCCGGACTGCCCCTTCGGCGCGCGGGCCGGTGCCACGGGCGAGGGCGGGGTGCGCAGGGCGAGCATGGCAGCCAGCAGCGAGAGCACGCTGATCATTGCGAGCATCGGCGGCGGCCCGGCGAGCAGGAGCACTGCGGCGAACGCCGGCCCGGCCATGGTTGCGGTCTGGTCGATGCCAAGCAGGACGGCCTGGACACGGTGGGCCCGCCGTCCTGCTCGCCGTCCGGCGGCGGCGCCCGCGGTCTCGGCCGCGATATAGCTGAACTCGGTGAGCACGCCGGTCGTCGCCGCCAGCACCATCACGGTCGCGCCCGCCACGGTGCCGGACGGGTGGAGGTGGAGCAGGACCGCGCCAGCGGCGAGGGCCAGCGCCCTCCCCAGGGAGGCAAGGTGGAAGACCACCGAGGCACCGCGCCGGTCAACGACCGAGCCGGCCCACCCGAACGCAGCCAGCCGCGGAATCCACTCCAGGGCGAAGGCGGCGCCCGTCAGCGCAGCGGATCGCGTCGTGGCTAGGACAAGCAGCGGGATGCCGTAGGTGGACATCGCGAACGCCAACGCGTCCGCCGTGCGCGGCAGGTAGATGCTGCGCATCAGCCCGCCGGTGTGGCGTGCGTGCCGCGGTGTGACCGCTGCGCTCACGCGACCGGCTCAGGCTCGGGCACCCTGGCCACCTGGGGGTTGTCGGCCAGCCACTGGATCAGGAGGGTGCGGGGACGGGCCAGCCCCGCCTCGGCACCGTCGCCGGTCAGCGGAGAGAGAGCGTCGGCGCGCTCGGTGGAGAGCGACAGTGCCAACAGGTCGAGGACGTGCCGGATACGGCGGCTGAACTCGCAGACGGGGGCCGGGACGGCGTGACGCCGGGCCCAGCGAGCCATCGCGTCGTACAGGTCGGCCAACTCCGCTCCTGCCTCGGTAAGTTCGAGACCGGAGCCGGGTGCGATCCGGACGAGGCCGTGGGCGCGGGCCGTGTCGGAGGCGCTTCGCAGTTGGTGCGTGGAGAGGTCGGGCAGGGTGCCGGCCAGCCGTCGCGGCGGTATGGCGCCGTTGTCGTCGATCTCGGTGACCAGGCGGATCAAGGAGCGCGAGGCGAGAAGTTCGACGGCGTGGCGTACTTCGGCAGGGGTGAAGGGGGTGCTCATCGGCGCGGGCCTCCCGCCGGGATGGCTGCCTTCGGGCGGGCGGTCGTAGCGTGCGAGAAGAGATCGCGGTGGTGCCACGCCGGAGAGGATGCGGTCGTGCGAGCGGGTGGGAGCGCCGCGGGGGTCGGCCGTGGCTGGCTGCTGAGCCACGGCCTCGGCGCGGGCTTCGCCTGCGGGTGTCCCCAGACCGGGTGTTGGGCCGCCTGGTCGAGGCTCTGCCCGGCGGACCAGGCGGACAGGGCGCCGAGCACGGGGCCAAGGCCGTCGCCGGCTGCGGACAGCCGGTAGGGCTGGCCGATGCCGTCGGTGTCGACCAGGCCGTCGGCGACGAGCTGCCGCAGCGGCGGATAAATGTTGGTCCAGTCGCTGCTGGGCATCACGATCCGGGCCAGAGCCCGGCCGCTGACCTCCTGTCGGGACTTGAGCACCCACAGGATGGCGGCGGCGTGGCGCCGGGTGAGCAGGGTGAGGCCGTCCTCGATCTGCTCGATCGCGGGCAGCGGACCGTCCGCCTTCTCCAGGTGTTCCTCGGCCCAGGTGACGATCACCGGCAGGACCGGCAGCAGGGCCGCGCCACGTTCGGTGTGGCGGTAGCTCACGTGCCGTGCGGTGTGTTCGGTGCGTTCGACGAGTCCGGCGTCGCACAGAGACTTGAGCTTGGGGTGGAGCTGGCCGTTCTGCAGCCAGGACACCTTGGCCGCCAGCTCGCTGTAGCGCAGCGGCGGGCCGGAGAGGGCCAGGAGGATCCTCACGTTCCAGCGTGGGGTGATCATGGCGAGGGCCTCGGTGACCCGGGCGATGTCGGCGTCGGTGTCAGGGGGCAGAGCGGTGATGGCCAAGGGAGGAACTCCTGGGTGAAGGAAAGAGAGAGATCGCCTGGGTCAGCGGCTGTGTGCCGGGCTCGGCACCGGTAGAGGCGGAGCTGGAACGGACGGCGAGGGAGCCGGCGGGGCAGGCGTCGAAGCCGGGACGCGGGCCAGGCTCTGCAGGACGGCGGCGACCGACTTGGCCTGGACGTCGCGGACGGCGACGGCTTCGGCGAGCCGGCGTGCACCGTCGAGGAGGTGGGAGACCTCGTGCGGGTCGATCTGCCGCTCGGGGTGGATGAGCCGGGCGAGGTGGTCGCGGTGGACGTCGATGCTGCGCTCGGCGAGGGCGAGGTCGTCGTGCATGCCGAGCAGGGCGGAGAGCATGCCGGGCGGCTGGTCCTGGGCGTGGGCTTCGAGGTCGGCGAGCGGCGCGCCGTACAAGTCCTCGATCCGTCCGGCTATGTCGGTGGACGTGAGGTGGGGCAAGCGTGGGCTTTCACGGTCGGCGGGCCCGGGCCGCCCCGGCACGCTGCGGTGCCGGGGCGGCAGACGGGGGCAGGGTTGCGGTGGCCCTGAGCTGAGCCGTTCGTACGGGCCGAGCCTGCTGGGCAGGCGGGGGCATGGTGCGCAGCAGTCCGCCGAGGGCGGCGCGGTAGCCGTCGCGGGCCTCCAGTGCGGCTTCCAGCCACTGCGCGTCGAAGCGGAGCTTGTCCGCCGACAGTTCGCCCATGTCGCGGTCCGGGTCCATGTCGGCGTGGACGCGGTCGCGGACGCGGGCGACCTGCTCCTCGGTGAGCGCCAGGAACGAACGCAGCTCCAGGGCACGGGCGAGCGCGGGCGAGGCACCTGGGCTGGCAGCCGTCTCGTACAGCTCGGGTAGCGGGTTGCCGAAGACCTTCTGCAGGTCGGCGTCCATGGTGCTGGCCTTGTCCCGGCTCATCGGGCGGTCCTTGCCGGCCGCCACGCCGATGCCGGTGCGGCTGTGCCGGCGGGCCGGTGGGGAGCGCTGGTCTGCACCGCCGGGCCGGTTCGGGGCCGGAGGCGGGCGAGGCGCTGGGCGGCGAGGTCATCCTTCCCCGGGGCGTCCGGGTCGAGGAGCCAGCGCACGACCATGGCTCGGCCGTCGCGGGCGGTGACGGCCGCGTTCACCCGGTGGGCGAGGCCCATCGTCGGATCGTCGATCTCGCTGGGCTGGGTTTGCAGCGCAGCGAGGAGGTCGTCCTCCGCACGCTCCAGCACGGACTGGGCCTCGACGAGAAGGCCATGCCACTTGACGACGTCGGTGGCATCGGGATTCGCGGTCGGCGCGGCGGCGACCGCGGCCTTCAACTGGTCCATGCCCATGTCGAAGCGCGCTTCGATCCGTTCGGTGAGCACGCCCACGACATCCTCAGACTCATCGGATATGCCATCGGGCAAAGGGAAATCTCCTGTTCTGGAAAGGCCGATCCCTGGGGTGGGAGGGGCTGCCGTACCCGGTGGCTGAGCCGCTTACGGGCACCTGCTGGGCTCTGTCAGTCCAGGCACATTCGGACGTCGCGGTAGACGTACGTTCCGGAGACCCAGCCCTTGACCCCGGTGGTCTTGTCCGTGATGTAGAGCCAGTTGCCGCTCTTCTTGTGCACGGTGAACTTGTGGCTCTTGTAGAGCACGCCGAGCGCGGTGGACTTCGTGGTGGCCTTGGACCGGATGGTCACGGCCTTGGTGTGTACCTCGTACGGCAGCGGCGGCTGGGACGAGCAGCTGCTCGCGGGGGTCGCGCTGGCGGTGGTGGCGGACAGCACAGGCAGAGCGAGTGCGCCGAGCATGGCTGCGGATATGGCAATTCGGGTGGAGCGCATGCGGAAGAAACCTCCGTGAAGGCATAGGGATTGCGGGGAAGGTGCCGCGGGTGTTGTCCCGGCGGCTGTATAAGAGTCCGGATATTCGCCGGTTTGGCTAACCGGCGATCGTCGGCTATGTTGCGCCGCCCTGGTCGGCTTTGACGCTCAGCGTGAGCGGCCGGGCGGGCGCGGGGCAGGAGCCTTCGGCAAGCCGGCCGGGCGGCTAACTGCGGCTGCTGGGCGGACCGGCGGAAGAGGGCCGGCCTCGCCCGCGAGGCGGTCGTCGCACCACTGCAGTGCCTCGCCGAGCGTGTCGAAGCCGCCCTCGCGCAGGGTGTGCGTCCACGTCTCGGTGTCGACCTCTTCGACCACGACGCGGAACGGCGAGGGAGCTCGCTCGTCCAGGGCACGCAGGGCCACGACGATGACCATGTCGTCCGGGTCGTCGCTGGTGTAGGAGTAGCCCATGGCGTAGTGGTCGCCGTCGCCGGCGAGGCGCAACTCCAGCGCGCGCGTGGCCTCGTCCGCTGGCGGCGGGCCCAGTGGGGCGAGGGCGATGGCATCGGACGGACAGCCACGGTGGATGAGCCAGGACTGCGCCATCGCGGGCAGCGGCAGAGGGGCATGCTCGAAGCTGAACGTCCGCTTCTCGCGGTCCCGTTGCAGATGCACGGCGAGCACCTGCGGCATGCCGGGGTGCCCCCAGGTGGTGGTGCGGTCGAACAGGACGTAGTAGCTGTGCGGGCCGTCGTGGTGTTCGGCGAGGGGAACGAGCATGTCCTCGTGGACGGCGACCTTGCGGTAGAAGTCGAGGTATTTCTCCTCGTCGGCGTCGAGGTCGTCCAGGTCGAAGTCGACTTCGGGGAGGGACTTCCGGTCCGGCGCCGGGTCGGTGGGAGACAACAAGGGCCTTTCGGTGAAGTCAGCGCCGCTGCGCCGGGGTGGGCCGCGATGCGCCGGGGCGAGCCGGGACCTTCGGCGCCTGCACCGTGGGAGCCCGGCGGGCGGCGAACAGCGCGGCCCGTCCGGCGTCGGTGAGCGCGACCGGCTGGCCTGCGTGCACGGGGTGGCCGGTGTCCCGGACGACCAGGCCGGCGTCCTCCAACTGCTGCAGCTTGGCGTGGGGGATGCGGGTACCGGAGGCGGCTGTGACGGACATCCGGCCGGTCAGCAGGTGTTCGTAGAGCTTGGCGCCGCCGGCGATGGCGAGCAGCGCCGCCTGGTCATCCGTCGAGAGCTGCCGTGCGTCGGGCGCGGAAGCCGCCGCTGCGGCTTCGATGGGCTCCAGGGCGGCGAGCACCGCCCGGGCGGCGGCGTCCCGCGCGGCGGCGGCCTCTTCCAGCTGGTCCACGGTGCGGTCGATGCGCGTGAACAGGGCGCTGTCGACGTCGAACTCGCCGCTGGACAGGCGGTTGAGGAGCCGGAGGTAGAAGGTGACGCTGGTCTGGGCCTTGGCCAGTTCACGGTGCCGGTCGACCAGGTGGGCGTGCTGCTCGTCGAGGACGCCGCGGTCGCGGTAGGCCCACAGGGTGTCGATGTCGTGCCCGGTGACGGCTTGGAGGCGGTGGTCGAGCGGGGAGACCGCGCGCCGACCTGGTGTCGGCGCGGGTGGAGGGGGCATAGGCGGACCTCGGTGCGTTCAGCGGGTGTGATGGTGCGCGGGGTTTGGGGCGGGACGGGGCAGCCCCGGCAGTGCGGTGGGCGGCGGACCGGGCCGGGGCACGGGAGCGCGGGTGGTCAGCTGCGGGGAACGCGAGCGTGCCGCGTGGGTGCGGGCGCTCAGCGGCCGGCGGGTCATCCCCAGGCGGCGGCCGACCTCGTCGTAGACGTCGTTGCCTGCTCGCGGCCGGATGGCGACGACGTGGATCTCCTTGGGATGCGCGGACTCCGCGGGTGCCGGGCGGACGCCGTAGACGACGCGCCAGTCCTTGCGCGAGTCCACGAACAGCTTCCGGAATCCCTCCAGGTCACCGTCGAGACGCAGGCCGAAGCGCTGCGCGTTCACGACTTCCTGCAGGTAGGCGAGGGTGAGGTCGCGGATGTCGCTGGGGGCCTGGAGGAGATCGGTCAGCGCGCGGGGGTCGAAACTGAGTCCGAAGGCGGGCTGTCCCGCTCCCGCGGTCATGACGTCGGCTCGTCCGGTTCGGCGGCTTGTGTCGTGTTCGCCGTCTCCGTGCGCACGGACGGCGGCGGACCGGGCAGAAGGCGGTGCGCGGGCCGGTCGGGCGAGGTCATGCAGGCCGACAGCGGCCCACCCGGCGCGCGGATCGCCGCGACGGCGTGGGTGAGAAAGTCCCGGTGCCACACGAACAGGCCGGACAGCCCGGCTTCGGGATCCTTGTGCTGCTGGTAGGCGAGCCACAGGGCGTGGAGCCAGGCCACGACGTCGTCGTGCTCCTGCCACTGCAGGCACCAGGGTGCCGCGGTGGTGACCTCCGCCCCGTACACCGGGAGGAAGAAGTCATCCACCCAGTCGGACAGGGCGTCGAGTTCGTCCTCGCGTTCTTCTCCGTCGAGTTCCAGGATCGGGCGGGGCTCCGGTGGAGCGGCGGGAGGCGGCCCGCCGAGTCCTGGCATGCCGAAGGCGGCGAACGGTGATCCGCTGGGCGGCGGGGCGGACGCGAGGTGGTCGAGCTGCTGAGCCTGTTGCGCCGACTGCTCCATGAGCCGCCGCACGCTCGCCTCGATTCCCTCCAGCTGTCGATCCGGAATACGAACCGGCTCCAACTCGCCATCGTCAGGCGACTTTGTTGATTCGGACATTGAAAAGCTCGGCCTCCTACGAGACACGGGATGAGAAAAGGACGGAAGCGTCTGCGCGCGGCCCATCCGGCGAGCTGCACGGCCACTACGGCGGTATGTCGCCGACGGCTACGCTTGGGGAGCCGGTCGCCTTGGCAGCAGGCAAGGACGGGGCTCAGCCGGTAAGGTCCACGTCGTCCTGCGTGAGGGTCCGGCGGGTCGTCTCGGTGAGCCGGTCGGCCGCGATCGACGCGTAGTGCTCGGTCTTCTCCACGCCGATGAAGTCCCGGCCTTCCAGCAGAGCGGCCACACCCGTGGAGCCGGAGCCGGCGCAGAAGTCGAGGACCGTGCCGCCCTCGGGGCTGATCTTGACCAGCTCGCGCATCACCTCGACCGGCTTCTGCGTGATGTGCCGGCGCTGCGCGCCCGAGGGCTGCGACGCCGAGTACATGCCGGGCAGATAGACCGGGTTCCGGGAGCCGTCGATCGCCCCCTTCGACGCCCAGACGATGAATTCGCAGTTCTGGGTGAACCGGCCCTTCTGCGGCCTGGCCTGCGGCTTGTGCCAGGCCAGCACACCGCGCCACAGCCACCCGGCGGCCTGGATCGCGTCCGTCGTCGTCGGGAGCTGACGCCAGTCGGTGAACAGCAGCGCGGTCCCGCCGGTCTTCGTCAGACGGTGCGCTTCGGTCATGATCTGCGTCAGCCAGAACGCGTAGGACCTCTGGTCCATGTTCTCGCCGGTGAAGTCTGCGAGGTCGTTCTTGGCATCGGCGGAGGTGTACTTCTGCTTCGCGGAGCGGGTGGTGCGCTCCTTCGCGGTCCGGCCACCGCTGTTGTACGGCGGGTCGGTGATGACGGAGTCGACGCAGCCGTCCGGAAGGCCGGAGAGAACGGCAAGGGCGTCGCCCTGGTGAAGGGAAAAAGGCAAAGAGGGGCCCCTATTCGGGTGCGGATTCACGGTGGGAACTAGCCGCCTCGCACAGGAGTCCTCGCAGGCCGGAAGTGGGCGTGCAGAAGCCCAGGGCCGCAGACCGAGGAGGCGAGGGGAGTCCAAAAACTGTAGAGGCGAATCCGCCGACGACCAAGAAGTGCCGTGCGAGGGTGCCGGATTCCGGCACCTCGCGCCAGCTTTTTGGTCAACCGCCAATCCGCATCTACTGTTTTTGAACCGCCCGGCGCACACCGCCGCTGGCTACTCCCCCGCCACACCTCACGGAGGTACCCCCTTGCCCCGGCACACCTAGCTCACGGCCCGGCCAGCTGGGAGCGAGCGGCAACTCGCCCCACATCGGTCCGCCTTGATCGCCCACCCCGGCCGCCGCGCCCTTCCACCACGCCTCGCGCACGCGGCACGCCGGACACCGCACCCCCGAAGGACACGCTCATGACGTCTCGCTACCCACCCCTGCCCGACCTCGCTGACCCACGAGCGGTCCGCTCCGGTTGAAGGCGCTCGCCGCCGGCATCGGCGTCGTCTTCCTCTCCCCGCTTCTGCTCGCCGGCACCGGCATGATGATGGCGTCCTCCGCGAACGCCGTTCAAAGCAGCAGCAGCTCCCTCATCTGCCTGAACGACATCAACACCGGCAAGGTCGCCGAGCAGGTCACCAAGATCCTCGACGGGGCGTCCGGCAAGAACGTCCACGTCGAGGGCCTGGACCTGCCCGCCGAGCAGGTGCCCAATGCCCAGACGATCGTGGCCACCGGTATCAGCCTTGACGTCCCCAAGAAGGGCCAGGTCATCGCGCTCGCCACGGCGATGCAGGAGTCGAGGCTGCGCAACCTCAACTACGGCGACAGGGACAGCCTTGGGTTGTTCCAGCAGCGTCCCTCCCAGGGCTGGGGCACCGCCGAGCAGATCCGTGACCCGACGTACGCGAGCGAGCAGTTCTACAAGCACCTGCTCAAGGTGCACGGGTGGCAGCAGATGACCGTCACCCAGGCCGCCCAAGCCGTCCAGCAGTCCGGCTTGCCGGACGCCTACGCGCAGTGGGAGCACCTGGCCACCGCGCTGCAGGAAGCCATCGCCAAGACCTTCCCCGGCGCCGGCAACAACAAGGACGCCAAGGAGCCGAACCCAGGCAAGGACCCGGGAGCCGGCACTACCGGCTGCGCTCCAGGCCAGGACGGCTCCGGCTTCGGCCCGATCCCCGAGGGCAGCGTCCCGAAGGGATACAAGATCCCCAAGGACGCCGACCCGAAGGCACGCAACGCCATCGAGTGGGCGATGCACCAGCTCGGCACCCTCTACCAGTGGGGCGGATCCTGCACCAACGCCCACGGCCCCGACCCGATGGGCCGCTGCGACTGCAGCTCGCTGATGCAGCAGGCGTACGCACACGCCGGCGTCACCCTCAGCCGCACCACGTACACGCAGGTAAATGAAGGCAAGGCGGTCTCGGCCGCCCACCTCAAGCCCGGTGACCTCATCTTCAGCCGCGGCACGGCGAGCCGTCCCGAGCACGTCGGCATGTACATCGGCGAGGGCCTCGTGATCGAGGCACCGCGCACCACCAAGCCGGTCCGGATCACCCCGATCAAGGACTGGACGATTCTCGCCGCCCGCCGCGTCATCTGACGCCCCCGCCCGGACACCGCTCCGAACAGGCCCGGCCACGGCGATCTCCGCGCCCCGAGCGCATCTCCCCTCTGCTTCCCCTCTACCCGCCGGCCCCTCGTCTGGCCCGCGTATGCAAGGAGCCCCGCCACACCTATGTCCCTCCCTCTCGCAGACCGCGTCATCCAGCTCGCCTACGACCCAGGGATCTCACCCAAGGGCGGCGGCCTGCCCGGCCTGAGCGTGCTGAAGAACGTCGTCAACTCGATCAACATGTTCGGGATCATCGCCGTCGTCGGCGCCCTCGCTGTCTCGCTCGGCGTGTGGGCCTGGGGCCACCACACCGGTGGCCACCAGGCCGAGGCCAACGGCAAGAAGGGCGCCGTCGTCGCCGCGGGCGCCGCCCTCGGCCTCGGCGCCGCGAACGGAATCGTCGCGTTCTTCTCCGCCCTCGGCTCGCAGGTTCACTGATGCGGAACCGAGTCCCCACCCTCTCGCTGTCCTCTTACGGCGTCGGCTGGTCGGCCAACCGGCGCATCGCCATCGTCACCGCGGCCGTCGCCGTCCTGCTCGCCATCGCCGCAGCCGTCGCCTGGCTGTCCGGCAGCGGCAACGCCCACCGGGATCCGACCGCTGCCGGGCCGGCCGCGACGCGCAGCCCGTCCTCCTCCGAGGCCCCCGCCCCGAAACCCGAGGTCGGCTCCGGTTCCGTGCCCGAGCCTCCGCAGATCGCCGAGCCGGTCGCGTACGCCAAGGCAGCAGCCCAGATGCTGTGGTCCTACGACACCCGCGACACCAGCCGCGACCAGCAGCTCGCCGGCATGCGCGCGTGGATGACCAAGGAGCCCACCTACGCCGACTGGGCGTCCGTCTCCGGCCAGGTCCCGGATCCGGTGCTGTGGTCGCGGATGGCCGACCAGGACCAGCACGCCACCGCCCGCATCACCGAAGGCCACTACCCGGGCGCGTTCAAGCAGGCCCTCGCCGAGGACCCCTCGGCGATCACCGAGGCGTACATCTACGTCGTCACCGTCAACGGCAAGCAGCAGATCGCCTGGAAGAAGGGCGGCGGCGGAGCCGAAGACCGCGCGGTGACCCTCGCCGTGCAGTGCCGCCCCGGCCACGACTGCTCCCTGGCCGCCATCGCTCCGAGCGTCACGCAGTGACCCGCGCCTGACACGAGACAAGGAGGAGTAACTCCCCGTGGGTTTCTGTGATTACCCCCTGGCGGACAAGCTGTGCGCCGTCGGCGACGCGGTCGATTTCGCCTCGGACCCTGGCAAGGCCATCGGTGACTGGATGGCGAAGTCCGCAGGTGAGCTGGCTGCAGCAGCGGCCGACTTGGCCGCCAAGGCGGTCAACACCACCACGAGAGTCGACCTGAACGCCGGATGGTTCCGCGACAACTACGAGATGCTGCTGCCACTGGGCCTGGTCCTGCTGGTCGCCACCTTCTGCGCGCAACTCGTCCGGGCCGCTGTCAGACGCGACGGACAAGCCCTCACCCAGGCGTTCACCGGCACCATGTCAGGGGTCCTGTTCGCCTTCTGCGCCATCGCCCTGACCACGGTCGCCGTCGAAGTCGTCGACGCCGTCAGCGACGGCCTGTTCAAGACCGCGCACCTGAACATCGAGTCGGCCGTGCGCCGCATCGTCAAGGTCAGCCAGATCGGGTCCCTCGCCGGACTCGGCTGGCTCGTCCCGGTCGTCGTCGGTCTCGGCGCCGCCATCGGCGCCTTCCTCTACTGGTGCGTGATGATGGTCCGCAAGGTCGGCATCCTCGTCATGGTCACCCTCGCCGTCTTCGCATCCGCCGGCGGCGGCTGGGAAGTCGCACGCCGCTGGCGCAAGGGGTGGATCGAAGCTACCGCCACCCTGGTGGTCTCCAAGCTGCTGATGACCGTGATCTTCGTGCTCGGCATCGCAGCCATGGGCAAAACCGACGCCACCGACGGCATCGCCGCCCTCGCCGACGTCATGTCCGGCATCGTGATCATGATCCTGGTGCTGCTGTGCCCGTATGCCGTGTTCAAGTTCGTGCACTGGGCGGCCGACGGCACCGACGGCGAGTCCATCCACCGCGCTGGCGGCGCCGGAGCGCAGATCGCCAAGGCCCACGCCGAGAACGCCGCCCGCAAGGCCGCGGCAGCAGCGGCCACCGCCGGAACCGGCGGCGCGGCAGCCGGAGTGGGTGTCGCCGCCGCGCAAGGCCCCGACGCCGCAGGCGGAGGCGGATTCCCCGGCGACATCGCCGCCAACCCGACCGGCGACAGCGGCGGCAGCAAGGACGCTTCGCAGGGTGGCGGAACGGGCGGCTCGCCCGGTGGCGGTGCCATGAAGTCCGGCCTGGAGAAGGCCGTCCAGCCCGCGCCGACGAGCGTCTCCGACGACACCAGCGGCCAGGTGGGCGGCAGCCCGGGGCCGGGCGGATCCGGCGCGAGCGCCGCGTCCGGCCAGCAAGGCGGCTGGCAGTCAGTGCCGCCGACCACGACCCCGCCGCCGCAGGGCGCACCACCGTCCCCTGGGGCACAGAACGCCACGCCCGGCGGGACGGCCTCACCGCCGCCGCCTGCGACCGGCCTGTGATCCCCTGCCGTCTACCGGGGGCGGGACGTGCACGCCACCTCCCGCCCCCGGGTTCCACCCGCGCCTTTCAGGACCCGCCCCTTGACTGATCTCTCCGTCGCTCCGGTCACGGTGAAGTTTCCGCACCGGTCCCGCCGCGGCATCCTCCTCGGCCTCTCCCTGCCCCAACTCGTTCTTGTTTCCTGCACGCTGGCGCTGCTGCTGATGACGGTGGTCTCCACCGGGCTGGTCGGCGCCGTCGCCCTGGCACCGCTGTGGGCGGCTTCCGGTGCGCTCGTGGTGATCCGTCGGCACGGACGCTCCCTGATCGACTGGGCGCCGATCGTCGCCCGCTACGCACAGCGCCGACGCACCGGCCAGACGCTCTGGCTCGCCCGGCCCGTCACCCGGCCCCGGCAGGACGGCGTCCTCCACCTGCCCGGCACGGCCGCCTCCCTCAAGGTGGTCACCCCCGGCGACTCCGCCAACGGCGCCGCGGCCGTGCACGACCCGCACCGGCAGACCCTGACCGCCATCGCCCGGGTCAGCAGCCGCGCCTTCGCCCTCCTCGACCCCGCCACCCAGAACCACAACGTGGGCAGCTGGGGACGCGCGCTCGCGGGCATCGCCCGTACCGGGCACATCGCCACCGTGCAGGTGCTGGAACGCACCGTCCCCGACAGCGGCGACACCCTCACCCGCCACTGGGCCCAGAACGGGCAGCCCCAGACACCGGTCGCCGGACAGATCTACTCCGAACTGGTCGCCTCGGCCGGTCCCGCCGCCGCACCCCACGAGACCTACCTCGCCATCTCCCTCGATCTGAAGGCCGCCCGGCGCCTGATCTCGCAGGCCGGCGGCGGGCTGCCCGGGGCGTTCACCGTCATGGAGCAGACCACCGCGTCCATCGCCCAGGCGGTCCGCAACGCCGGACTGATGGTCACCGGGTGGCTGACCGCGCGGGAGATCGCCGCCGTCATCCGCACCGCCTACGACCCGGGGGCCCTCGCCGCACTCCAGCAGTGGTCCGACACCGGCCGCGCCGAGGCCGATCCCACAGCCGCAGGTCCCGTCGTCCAGGTCGAGGAGTACGACCGCCTCGCCACCGACAGCGCACGGCACGCCACATATTGGGTGGAGAACTGGCCCCGCACCGAGACGAACGCCGGATTCATGCACGGCCTCATGTTCACGGCCGGCGTGCGGCGCAGCCTGTCCCTCATCTACGTACCGCAGGGGCTCGAGTCCGCGCTGCGGGACGTCCAGCGCAAGAAGGCCGCGATCATCGCCGACGCCAACGAGCGCGCCCGCCGCGGGCAGGTCGACAGCGAGGAAGACTCCGTCGAGTACGCCGACGTCAAACAGCGTGAGCGCCAGCTCATCGCCGGGCACGCGGACGTCGCCCTGACCGGCCTCGTCACCGTCACCGCCGAGACCGACGCCCTCCTGGACGCCGCCTGCGCCCAGATCGAGACCCACGCCGTCACCTCGGGCGTCGACCTGCGACGGCTGAACTACCAGCAGCCCGACGCGTTCGCCGTTGCCGCACTTCCCCTCGCCCGCACCACCCTGTAGCTGCCGGTTCGCCCCCGCACCCCGCTCCCGCCTCTTTGGCGGCAAGGACCTCCCATTGATCCCTCCCCGTCCCAGCGCGCCCGACGCGCACCCTTACCTTCGGGCCGCCACCGCAGGCGTCCGCCACCACGCTCGTGCCCTCAACCGTGCCGCGCCCCCGGATCGCGGGCACCTCGACACTCTCCACGCCCACCTCACCGAACTACACCGGTTCATCGACCAGTTGGCCGAGGTAGCAGGGCCCCCGCATCCTGCAGCAGGCCGCCACCTCGCCACCGCGCACACCCGGCTGTGGCAGGCCACGACCGAGCTCCACTCCGCCTTCCACCTGCTGCCGGGCAAAACAGCGCAGGCAGACACGGAGACGAGCGCGTGCCATCCGGAACGGCTGCCCGAAGGGCCGCCCGTGCTGACCATCTGCCAACGCCACCTCGCTGCCGGGCACAGCATCCGGCGCAAGACCACCCCCACCAACCTCCGCCCGCACACCGCGGCCTGCGTGCGATGAGCACCACCCGCAGAATCGAGGGCCCCCGATGAGTCACCGGCCCGCTCGCCGCGCCCGCCGCGCCTCCGCCAGCCCGCTGTTCACCCCGCACGGCACCGACCGGGCCAGCCGCAAGGCAGCCCGCCGCCAGCTCGCCGAAGCCACCGCCAAGGCCCGCGCCGAAGCCAGCGCCCACCAGGCAGAGAGCACACCCGCCGAGCACGAGATGCCCGCTCCGCTCTACCCCCCGAGCGGACGCCCCGGGCCCGCCTCCGCCCGCAACAACCGGCTGAAGCTGCCCGCCCACCGCATGACCACCGCCGTGGCCGCTGGCGCCTACCCCTTCCTCGCCGAAGGCGGGCTCGGCGCCGAGGGCATCTACATCGGCCGCGACGTCCACGCCGAGGCATCGTTCGTCTTCGATCCGTTCGCGCTGTACGGCAAGGTCGAGGGCTTCACCAACCCCAACCTCCTGCTCGCTGGGGTGATCGGCCAGGGCAAGAGCGCGCTCGCCAAGTCCTTCGCGCTGCGTTCGGTGGCCTTCGGCTACCGCGTCTACGTCCCGTGCGATCCCAAGGGCGAGTGGACACCGGTGGCTCAAGCCCTCGGCGGCCGGTCCGTCGCTCTCGGCCCCGGACTGCCCGGACGCCTGAACCCCCTGGACGCGGCCCCGCGACCGGACAGCGTCACGGAGGCCGACTGGGTCGGCGAGATCCGCAAACGGCGCCTGCTCCTGCTCGGCTCCCTCGCCCGGACCGTCCTGGGCCGGGACCTGATGCCCATGGAGCACACCGCCCTCGACGTCGCCCTCGACGCCGTCGTCACCCGCGCCGCCGCCACCGGCCGCACCCCGCTCCTCGGCGACGTCGCCGCCACCCTCAACACCCCCAGTGCGCTCGACGAAGCCGCCGGCATGATGTCCGGCCAGCTCGGCGACGCCGCCCGCGACCTGGCCCACGCGATGCGCCGCCTCGTCCACGGTGACCTGGCCGGCATGTTCGACGCCCCATCCACCGTCGCCTTCGACCCGCACGCGCCGATGCTCACCATCGACCTGTCCCGCCTGGGCGGATCCGGCGACGACACCGCCCTCGTCCTGGCCATGACCTGCGCAAGTGCCTGGATGGAGTCCGCCCTCTCCGACCTGAACGGTGGCCGGCGCTGGATCGTGTACGACGAGGCGTGGCGACTGATGCGGCACGTCGGCCTGCTGCAGCGGATGCAGGCCCAGTGGAAGCTCAGCCGCGGCCTCGGTATCGCCAACCTCATGGTGATCCACCGGCTGTCCGACCTGCTCACCGCCGGCGACGCCGGATCACAAGGCCGCGCCCTCGCCGAGGGCCTCCTCGCCGACTGCAGCACCCGGATCATCTACCGCCAGGAGACCGACCAACTCCACGCCGCCGCCGCCCTGCTCGGCCTGACCTCTGTGGAAATGGACGCCATCGCGCACCTCAACCGGGGCCGTGGTCTGTGGAAAGTCGCTGGCAGATCCTTCATCGTCCAGCACCTGCTGCATCCCAACGAGCTGGCGCTCTTCGACACCGACGCCCGAATGCATTGAAAAAGCGTCTAGTTCACGAATCCTGACAACACCCCATCGAAGGACTCTCGTATCTCCCCGCGTGACCCGGACTTCGACCTGTACGACAACGTCGGCCGCGACGCCGACCAGATCCACGCCGCCCGGTACAACCTCGCCACCCGCGGCGACCTGAAGCGGTGGGCGCGACGCGACGCGCAGCCCTTCCGCGACGCGCATCCGCTGCCGGACCAGCCCTGGCCCGCACCTGATCTCACCCCCTACCTGGACGCCCTCGCCGCGGCTCAGACTCCGGCAGAGATCGAAGCAGTCACCGACCACGTCCTGGACGCCGCCGAACCTGCACTGCGCGCCGTGAGCGACTACCTCGTCGCCGCCGCCCGGTGGCGGCGGGAGAACCGCGGTGCGGCCAAGGGATCTCCCTCAAACCTGCTGATGACGGCGGCCAGCCGGGCGCTGTCGGTCCTGGCCCTCGCCGACGAGGCCGGCCTGAGCAGGCTGCGCGCCGCCTACGACCCGGCTCCCACCCCCGCGACACCGACCGGCGGCCAGCCTGGGGCCAGCGCAGGCGTCCCGCCCGCTCCTCCGTCCCCCGGTACCGCACCCCGCCGATAGCTCTCTTTCTGCGATTCCAGTCCCGCCCGACTCTCGCAAACGCGATCCCGAGGGACCACCACTGTTGATCGACACGGCACCGCCACCGCCTGCACACGGAGTCCTCTTGAAACGTCCCCCTCACCTGAACGCCACCGAATGGGCCGAATACCAACAACGCCGAGCCGAAGTCGACGACCTCATGGCACAGGTCGCCGACCAGGACGCCCAGATGGAACACGACCTGATCGCCACCCACGACGAGTACGAACTCGGCTTCAGTCAGGAGTCGCAGCCGGGAGTCACCCCCACTGGACGGACGCCTCCACCGCACCGATCTCCCGCCTCCTCCCGCGTGAGGAACCGTGGCCGCTGACGAAGCGAGCACCCCAGACTCCCGCCGCGTTGCCTCGCTCGCACCGCTTCCCGACCACCGCAACGTGGACACCCCGTGGTGGCAGGAGCTGTGGCGTCGCCACGCGCACATCACCACGCCGCTGCGGGCGCGCGGCCTGCAGTGCGACATCGAGTTCGGCCTCAGCGCCTACATCGTGCGCGTCTCTCTCCCCGACGACAGTTACCTGATCATCGGTCCGCCGCAGGAGCCGTCCTCCGAGCGCCCGCCCGGAGACCCCGAGGGCTGGATCGCGACGCGTGAGCACCCCGACGACCCGTCGCTGTTCGAGGTCCTCTACGACTCGGCCCCCTCCGACGACCCCGGCGCTCCCCAGCGGCCCGAAGCCCGCCACGGCGGCAGCGCCCAGCCCCTGATCGAGGCGATCAACCACCGCCTGGCCAAGCTCGGACTGCTGCCGCACCCCGTCTTGCCCGGCGAAAGCCCACACGTGCACTCAGCCCAGCCGACGCCCCCGCCCCAGGCCCAGGGCGTCCCCGGCACACCCGACGACGCTCCCATCTACGTCTACGGCGACGCGCTGCGCGCTCTGACCGACCGGCTCAACGGAGCGGAGTCGCATGCGGATACTGCTGCCCTGCTGCACCAGATCCTGGAGCCCACCGACGGACTGCTGGCGCAGCTCGGCGAGTTCTTCGAAGCAGCCGGGGAGAAAGCCAAGGAAGCGGAGGAGGACGACGGCTCCGACCTGTCGTACGACCTCGCCGACGCCGCCGCCGAGATCCGCAACCTCGGAGAGGTCCTGCACGTGGCCGAGGACAGGATGCGGGCCCTCACTCCGCTCGCGTCGGCACCGCGACTGCCCTCCAGCCCGGCCCGTACACCGTCCCTGCCCCCGCGAGTGCTCCCGCCGGCACAGCCGCGGCACACGCGCTGACCCCGGACCACCGCTTCCCTCCCGGAACACATGACTTCACTCCGCACCGACCTGGCCGCCTTCGCCGCCGCCCTTTCCGCGCGCCTGCCCGGCACCTGGACCAGCCAGTACCAGCGCCACTCGCAGTACGCCGACCAGTTCCCCCGCACCGAACAGCTCTGGGACACCGGCCACGTCGACTACGTCGTCAGCCAGTACGTCCTCACCCACGACGCCGTGCTCCACGGGCCGGCCGACCAGCGGCTCTACGTGACCGACCGGCCTCGCTACCCGCACCAGTTCGTCGTCGCTGCGCTCGCCCCCGACGGCGCGCGCATCAAGCCCCACCACTTCGCCGGAGTCGCGGAACCCAACGGCATCGCCGTTCCCAAGGACCCCGCGCGGGCGGCAGCACGCATCGCCCGGCGGCTGCTACCCCGCTACGAACAGGCCCTGCGGGCGGTCCTCAACAACGCGGAGCACCAGCCCCAGCCTCCGCACCGGCCCGCCCCACCGCAGGTCGACCAGGTCCTCACCCTGACCCTGTACAGCGACGGAGCCCTCGGCGCACCGTACGAGAGCGTGCCGGTGGATGCCCGCATGACCCTGTACACCCACGGCTTCCAGTACCACCCGCACCAAGCAGCGTTTCTCCTGCCCACCGCCTACGGGGACACCGGTCGTGCCCTTCGCGTCCACTCCGTGGTCCAGCAGCTCACGGCCAAGGGCATCGGCGTGAACCTGCGCCACTCGGCGCCCACCACCAGCGCCGCCCTGCCGCCGGCCTCAGCGAAGGCCGTGTCCCCGCTCCGCCGTACGCGCTGACCCCCCTGCCCCTAGATCCTTGGAGTCTCCATCCGCATCGCCCGCCGCACCCTGCCGCTGTTCGTCGGCGCCGCCTGCCTCGCCCTGGCGCTCACCGGTTGTGCCACCGACAACGATGCTGCCGTCGCCAAGCAGACGCCCAGCGCCAGCAGCGCGCCGCAGCCGGCGCCTGCCCTCAGCGCCGCCCAGGCCCGCGCCGTCATCACCCACTACTCGCAGATCAACAACGAGGCCAACGCCGATCGCAACCGCGCCCTGCTCGGCACCATCGAGGACGGCCCTCTGTACGCCATGTCCGTCTCGGACTACGCCGAGACCGAGGGACTTCCCGCGGCCGACCGCACGCCCTACAAGCCCTGGTCCTACGACACCGCCAGCACCAAGCTGTACATCCCGCGCCTGGCCGCCGGACAGGACCGCTGGTTCGCCGCCGCGCTCTCGGACGACAAGGGCAAGGCCCCCTCGCGTCTGGCGGTGTTCGCCGAACGACCCCAGCACAAGCGCT
Organism: Streptomyces sp. PTL18; assembly: GCF_059510295.1. Taxonomy (NCBI): domain Bacteria; kingdom Bacillati; phylum Actinomycetota; class Actinomycetes; order Kitasatosporales; family Streptomycetaceae; genus Streptomyces; species Streptomyces sp. PTL18. Next base: position 21,043 of record NZ_JCAJZO010000036.1, read on the forward strand.
GGGAGATGGTGTCCGTCGTCGACCTCGACAGCCCGAAACTGCCGGACATCGCACTCGACCACGACGGGTACGCGACGGCCGTCGCCGCCGACGGCAACAAGCACCTCGCCGCCGACGCCGGCGTTCTGCGTGCCGCGGTGCTCGACAACTTCGCCACCGGCGGCACGCACACCGGGACGAAGGTCTTCACGCCGACCACGGCGAGCAAGCGGCAGATCGAGGTCCACGACAAGACCGGCACCCGCTACGGGGACCAGGGCACCACCGTCTTCGCCGGCGCCGACAACCGCTACAAGGACGCCTACGCCCTCAAGACCACCGACGGCGGCGCGCTAGTTCTCTTCTCCCACATGCACACGCAGACCGACGCCGTCGCGCACTCCGGCCTGCAGATCAACCCGGGCAAGGAGGACCGGGCCTGGCTCCACGATGTGCCCCGCACCTCCATCAGGTACACGTTCGTGTGCAACGACGCCGCCACCGTCCCCGCGAAGGCTGCCCCGTCCCGCCTGATCGGCTACACCTGCGCCCGCACCGATGCCTCCGGCCCGCCGGTCCCGTCCTGGTCGGCCCGCGTGTAGACGCACCCGCGCGCCACCTGATGGCCGCCGAACATTTCCCGCCCCCCTGCTTGCTGCGGAGAGCTCCCTGTCCACTCGCTCCTTCATCGCCCGCCCCACCGTCGGCACGGGCTACACCGGCATCCACGTCCAGCTCGACGGCGTGCCCAGCCACCACCTCCCCCTGCTCCTGGCCGCCTACCAGTACAAGTTCGGACGCGACATCGAGGCCATGTGCCGGCACCTCATCGACGACGTCGCCGTCGGCTGGGACGAACTCGGCACCGATCTCCTCGACGATGCCCCGCCCGCACTCGTGACCGCGCTGACCGGCGGCAACCACTGGCCCAGCCGAACCCTCGACCACCTGGTCACCCCGGACGGCTCGCCGCCGGTACGCATGTCGGTCACCAACGAGACCGCCGATGCGCAGGACATGGAGTGGGGGTACGTCCTGCACAAGGAGGGCGTCGAGGTGATCAGCCTCCTGCACGATGACATCGGCCCCATCGTGAGCTGGGCCATCGACCCGCGCACCGCCTTCAACGACCACCCGGCGGCTTGGTCCTCCCGCGACTCCCCGCCCGCTATCCGGGCATCGCGCAGCACGCCGAGTCCGAGCGCTCCTGCCGCAGCCCCGGCAAAGGCCAGCCCCTCGCGCCCCACCGCCCGCCGCTAGCTTTCCCTCGTCTTCCCGGAGCCTTCCCTGCCCCCGCGCACCACGCCCTTGATCACCGTCGTCATCGCCAGCCGCCTGCGCGAAGACCGGCTCGACTACCTGACAGCCATGCATGCGAGCCTGACCCGGCAGTCCGTGCCATGGGAGGCCGTGATCGCGCTCGACGGTGCCTCGCCCAACCGCCTGCCGGCCCCGCTCGCACAGGATGCCCGCGTTCGCACGCTTGCGCTTCCCCGGCCGGTCGGCGCCGCCTGCGCCCGGAACCTGGCCCTCGGCCATGTGCGCACCCCGTACACCAACTGGGCGGATGACGATGACGAGTTCACCGACGATGCGATGGCTCTACGGCTGAACACCCTGGAGTCCACCGGGGTCGGCTGGTGTGCCGGCTGGAGCGAGGACCAGCACCCCGACGGCTCGACCACCCTGTGGCGCTGCCCCACGCCGCCCGGCCGGCACGAGGCCGGTGACGTGTGGACGTACTGGAAGTCACCGGCGGACACCATCCCGATCGGGCCGACTACGATCCTCGCCCGCACCGACCTCGTGCGCGCCGCGCCGATGGGCGGCCTCGTCCAGGGCGAGGACTACTGCGCGGCCCTCGGCGTCACCGCTCTCGCGCCCGGGATCCTGCTGCCGGTCCCCGTGTACCGATACCGCAAGTGGAACGGGCAGATGACAGCCCAGGTCGGATATGACCAGCTGGAGGCGGCTGCCCGTGAGCACGCCTGGGCGTACGGCCGCAGCCTGCGCGCCGTCCTGCGCGGCGGCGAGGACCTGGTCCGTGACTGAGGCGCAGATCATCCTGGCGCACAGCCGGGAGTCCGGGATCGTCGCCATCGCCTCGGGCGAGCGGTTTGCCTGGGCGCACACCGCCCTCGCGGAGAGCGGCTTCCAGCGGGACGACGAGGGCGTCTGGCACCTGCCCGCGGACGGCACCCAGACCACCGTGGTCGACCTGGTCACGTGCGCGAAGCGGCACCGCACCCGCGTGCACACGAGCAGCCGCCGGTTCATCGGCGACGCCGCCCGCGACCTCGCGCGCCTACTGCCCGGCCAGTGGCACGCCTCGGTCGAGATCTACTCGCACCCCGCCTGGCAGGAAGACCTCGTCCCCTGGATCTGGGACAGCGGCGAACTCGGCCGCGCCGTCCAGACCGAGCGAATCCCCTACGCCGCGCTCCTCACCGACGCGGTGCAGCGCACCGCGCTGCTGTTCATCGAACGTCCCGGCCGTCAACTCGACTACCTGGTCGGAGCCTTCTCGCCCGAGGGACTGGAAGGGGGCTACGGCGATCCCCACGCCCCGCGCAGCATCGTCCTGCCGCCGTTTGCCGGGCGGGCTGCCCAGGCCCTCACCGGCCGGTACCTCCCCGCCTACGAGCAGGCCGTCCACGCCCGCCAGACGGCGGCCATCGCCGCCGTGCTCGGGGACATCCGCTGCGAGCACGACACCTGGCAGGCCATGAACGCCTCCGGACGCTACAGCGACGCCACCCCGCTGAGCGCCGCCGCTCGCGGCGCCGCGACGGAGTTGTTCCTCGACCACGCCTGGCGCCGTTTCCTGACCGTCGTCGACCACGCCCCGGCGCTGCTCGACCGGTGCCGACCCGCGAGCAGCCCGTGGCCCGACGACGCCGCGGCCCTCTCCCGTCTGGCCGACGCCGTGATCGATGCCGAGACCCTGGTCGACGAGATCGTCCACGGCGGTTTCGTGCCGGAGCAGGAGCGCCGAGCACGCGCGTGGTCGGCCATCGAGACCTGGCTCACTGACGGCGAAACGTTCTTGCGTCAGGCCCGCATCAGCGCACCCCACCGCCGCCCGGCCCTGCCCGTCGCCGCGCCGGCCCGCCCCTTCACCACGGCCCGGCCCGCGCACCGCGGCCCCTGACCCTTCCGCCCCACGCCCCACGCCCCGAGGAGAACACCGCCCCCTTGCAACCCGGCACCCACTTCGCCTTCGGCGACCACGAGGAACACGGCTTCGTCGCCTCCTTCACCGCGTCTATGCCCGCGCACCTCGCCCACTGGTACCTGGAGCGCGAGCAGTTCGAGCCCGTTCCCGGAGAACCCGGCCTGTACCGGCTCAGCGAGCCCGAGCGCGACGGAGTCCGCCGCACCCGCCAAGCCGTCCACGACCTGCGCCGCCACGGCTACACCGTGCAGGCCGACATCCGCCTTGACCCGTCCCTCTCGGCCGGCCCGGCACACCCCGCCCGGCCGAACGGCCTGCGGGAGCGCCGCAGCCGTCTCGCCCAGGCCGCCGCCGGCCGGACGACGCAGCGCTCTACACCGCCCACCACCTCCCCGCCAGCGGCCCGGCCGATCCCGCCGAAGCCCACCTACGCTCCGACCGTCCACCTGACGGCCGCGACCGGCGGGCGGTCCCGATGACACCCGCGAGCCGTCCGGCCCCCGACGGCCCCTTGCCGACCGCTCCCGAACCGGCCAACGGGCCACGTGACTTCCGTTTGCGGATGGCGGTCATCGACCGCGAGACCGAGGCCGCGCTCGACATGACACGCGACCGTTACGGCCGTACCGTCCACGCGGGCGCCGCGGCAGCCGCGCGAGCCCACCGCGACAAGGCCGCGGTGGAGGCGTACGCCGCCCACCTCGCCCCGCACGCCGAGGCTCTCCTCGATGCCGCCCGCCTGGTGCTCGATGAGCTGCTACCCACTCGGCACCTGGCCGGATGGCGGGCCGTCCTGGACGGCCTGGCCGTTTCGGCCGCCGAGATCCGCCGGGCGCTCGACCGGCCAGCCGCCCCCGGTTCCCCGGCCGCGCGCGCTCAGCACGCGGCCCTGTGGCCGCACCTGGCCGCCTGGGCGGACCACGGCTCCATCGCCAGCAACCTCGCCGACCAGCAGGGCGGCCAGCACCACAAAGCTCCGCTGGCCGACGAGGAACAGCAAATGTGGACCAAGAAGGCCCAGGCCGCGCAAAGACGCGGCGAGCTGGAGCTGACCGAGTCGTGGTACGCCGCCGACGGGCAGCCGATCACCCTCGCCTATTTGGTCGAGGATGACGACTCGACGGTGGTCGCGCTGCGTGGCGACCCGGACGCACCGGGCTGGCAGGTTGTCGGGCACTACGCCCACGAGTACGAGGCGGGCAAGGTGCTGCCCGCTCCGGTTCCGCCCGGCGTGCTGCGCGCGGACGTCTCCCGGTTCAACCGCCCGGCACCAGTCCCGGAGGTGTCCCTGCAGGACCTCATCCGCGATGTCGTCGAAGGCCACAGTGCCGGTGACGCCTCCAATGCGCTTCTCAGCGCTGTCCAGCGCGGCTATGACGTCGGCCCGATGGTCCGCCTGCAGGAACTCCTGGAGACCAGCGGCCAGTTCGCCAGCGCCCTGGAGACCGTGCAGGGCCGCCAGATCGCCGCCCGCCTGGCAGCGCTGAGCCGGCAGATCGAGTTCCTCACCCGCGAAGTCGAAGAGGCTGCCGAGGACCTCGGCGGGACCGTCGCCGTCCTGCCCCCGCACCGCACCCCCGTGCTGCGCACCCGTCCACGCCCCGCCGTGGACACCACACCGCCCACGCCGCCACCCCGCGCCAACACCACCGCCCGACACCGCTAAGCCCAAGTCCCACCTCGTCTTGACAAACACGAGCCCATGGAGCAGTACGCGATCAACCTTGCCCTCGCAAACTACAAGCACGATCGTGAGCTGTCTTGAGAGCCCACGGCCTAGGGGCGGCCATGCCAGCCGCCCCGGAGCAGCGGCTACTGCTGACGCTTACTCACGTGTGACACGGCGGTCATGCCAGCGCCGTAGGTGAAGGCAAGGACGGCACCGCCAGAAGCGACGGCAGTGAGGGCAGACTGCCCAAGAACAACGGAGCCGATCCCGGCAACCAGCCCAGCGATGACGGATACCAGAGCAACGACGACAACGTGATACACGCGGTGGTCACAGGTAGAAGTGGTGGCAGACAAGTAGGGCCCTCCCATACTCCGTCGGAGCGCCGTCACCTGAATCAGGGCAGGGTGCATCCTGCGCTGGATTCACGTCACAGCGTCGCCGCCCAGCGGGCGTCGCGATAGGGAAGCGCCGGCCAGGCGCGCCTATCGCTCCTCGGATGGAGCGCCGTAGCGGTTGGCCATCACCACCGATGCACCATGCCTTTCAAGGATCTCGTCGACCACGTCCATAGTAGCCAACCCCACTGACACACAGACAAGTTGGTGGCCGCTTCGGGGGAGCCCAAGCGCCGATCTGCAGCGACTCCCACTTACCTGGTCTTCACGCGCGAAGCCTCGTTGCAGGCACACCTCTCCTGGTGGCCGTGCTCCTGGCCAAGCGTCCCGCCCGCCGCACGGCCCTCGCCGGATACCTCGCCAAGCAGCCGCTCGCCGGCCCGGCGCTCCCTGGCACCGGCGCGGCCTTCGCTCTCACCGTCCTTCTCGCCGCGCGCCGACGTCTGGGCTCCGCGGGCAGTCGCGGTGCAGCTGGCGCCGGTGCCTGCTTCGAGGCCGGCATAAGACGCCCTGATCAGGGCGCAACCCCCACCTTGCAACCCCTTTGAGGAGATCGAATTATGGCTGTGCGTACGCACTGGACCGTGGAGCACGCCTGCTACCACCGTGTGGATCATGACCTGTCCAATCGCCCTGCCGACAAGCGGGCAGGCTTCGCCCGCTGGCTCGCGTCGAAGAACTGCACCGACTGCTGGAAGGTGGCGCGCGACGCCGACACCGGGTCCAAGGAGGACGTGTTGACCGAACTAAATCATGCGTATTCGCAGGTCAGAGCACCTTTCTGCTAGCTTTCGCGCCGTGTCTGGCGAACGACGTCCCGGAAGGGACCTAAAGAACTTCGTCCTGCCTCAAGTGGGCCAATTATTGGAGACGGGAGACTGTTGGGAGCCGTACCAGGTAGTGGACCCGCACGGCATACCGATCGAGGCCGTTGCGGTGTACCTCAAGGATTTGGTTGCAGCAGACGGCTCACCCCTGACTCCGCGCTCATACGGCATGGATCTGCTGCGTTGGTGGCGGTACCTTTGGGCGTTCGGGATCGAGTGGGACCGCGCGGTTCGGGAAGACGCCCGGGATTTCATGCTGTGGATGAGGCTTGCAGACAAGCCGGTGCGAATTCATTGGCGTCATCGAGGCAAGGACCCGGCAGAGATCCCAGCCTCCTCCCGGACCGTCAGGCCGGAACCCGGTACGCCGAATCCGGTGACCGGAAAGCCCTCCGTCGGCAAGAAGTACGCGCCAAGCACACGAGCGCACTGCGAGACGGTGCTGCGGTCGTTCTACGACTTCCATTTGGAGCGCAACACCGGATCGCTGCTGGTCAACCCGTTCCCTCTCGTCCGTAGCAGACGCTCGGCTCGCGCGAATGCGCACCACAGCCCTGAAAAGCCCTACAGCAACCAGCGCACCGGCCTCTACCGGCCCAAGGTGCCCAAGCGGATCCCGCGGCAGATCCCCGAGGAGAAGTACACCGAGGTCTTCGCGGGCCTCCGCTCGCATCGTGACCGCGCTCTCCTGGCGTTCTGGGTCGCGACGGGGGCCCGCGCGGAGGAACTGCTTACCTCCACTCAGAGTGACGCCTACGTCGGCGAGCAGACCATCGGTGTGATTCGTAAGGGCAGCCGTGCTTTCCAGGAACTCCCTGCCACTCGCGACGCGTTCGTCTGGCTGCGCCTCTACCAGGAGGAAGCCTGGAAGAAGGGCGTCCCTCGCGGACGTAAACGGCCGCTGTGGTGGACACTGCGTCGTCCCTGGCGGCCTTTGCAGTACGACGCGGCCCGCATGATGTTCAACCGGGCCAACGAACTTCTGGGCGCGAACTGGACCCTTCACGATCTGCGGCACACTGCAACGTTCCTGATGCTGGACGACCCGGACATGCCGCCCGTCTATGTCCAGCACATCCTGGGCCACAAGTACCTGTCGACCTTGGACATCTACAACCGTCCCACCAGAGACGACATCATCACGGCCGGGCTGGCCCATCATGCCCGGCAGCAGCAGCGTCGGGAGAATCCGCCGCCGGCACCCCCAGCACCGGCCTACAACCCCGACTCTCTCAACGTCCTTTTCGGAAGGCCCTTTTCGTGACCAGTCGTCTTGCCGTGCTCTCTCGCCCAGCGTCGGCTACTCATCGGGGAGGAGAGGCTGCCGCTCTACTTCGAGCGTTCCCGCCTCGTTCCCGGGAAACTTCGTGGCCACTGACTACAGAATCACGCGAGGCCGTCCTTGACCGCCTGGACAAGCCGCCCCTGCGAAGGGAGAACGCAGGAGTTCGGAGCTCTCAGATGGTCGGAGCCCGTCTGCTGCTGAGCTGGCTGGAGACATTCTCCGGCGAGACGTGGCAGGAACGGTGGAACGCCGCTCCTGCCTCGGCTTCCTACGACAACTGGCAGCAAGGCATCCTGGCCTGGGCGTCTACCCTCGGCAGGAGCCCCAGCCGTACTGCGCTCAGGTCTGGCCTGCTGGCTTTGATTTGTGCGGATGTCATCCGCCCCAGCATGGAATGGTTGGCCGGGAATTCATCGAGATACCTGCGGCCCGCTATTGCCGCTACCCGCGACCCCACTGGATTTGCCCGCTTGGCAAGTGACGCCTCTGGACACGACCGGGCCAACCGTAACAGCTCGGAAGCGTACAAGTTCATCGCCCAAATCGTCGCCGCTTACGGCGGCGGCGTCGACGACATTGTCGTAGGCGACCTGCTGACTCATCCGAAGCTGCTTGCGGGGTCGAGCGGCAAGGCAGTACGTCTCGCCTACACCTGGCTCCGGAACCGGGGCCAATTCCCTCCTGATGCCCCCGTCACCCTCAACCACGTGGCTGTCCGCACGGGACAGCTGCGACCAGCCGAGCTCATAGATCGATACAAGCTGCGCTGCCGACCCGTTCGTGATCTCTTGGTCGATTACCTCACCGAACGCCAGCCCAGCCTCGATTACACCAGTCTCACGACCCTCGCCCGCGAACTGGGCGGTCTCTTCTGGGCTGATCTCGAACACCACCACCCCGGCATCGACACCCTTCGACTACCGAAGGATGTGAGCGACGCCTGGAAAGCACGCATCGCAGTGAAGACCACACGCCGGCGCCGCCCTGACGGCACCATCCGAACAACGATCGAACCCCGCGAGAGCGCACCGGCCGTCAAGATTTCGGTGCGCGCCTTCTATCTGGACATCGCGGAGTGGGCCCTCGACGAGCCCGAACGATGGGGGCACTGGGCTGCACCATGCCCGGTCAGCGAAGCAGAGCTGGCAAAAAAGAAGCATGAGCAACGGAAGAAGTCCAGGTCGGACCAACGCACCCGTGAACGTCTGCCTGTATTACCCGTTATTGTCCAAACAGCTGAACGACTCCTCAAAGAAGCCACTGCACGTCTCCGAACTATTGAATCGGCTCCCTTGGGCTCCGCCGTCGACTTTCGCGGGGAGACCTTCTTCCTCCCCGCGTCCTCCAGCCGCACCGACGGAAAACCAGGACGTGTTCGGGACATCAACGGAACCAGCCGGGACATCCGCGGTGAAGAGAAGCGTGCGTTCTTCGCGTGGGCAACGATCGAGATCCTGCGCCATACGGGAATCCGGATTGAGGAGCTCCAAGAACTCAGCCATCACAGCATCATCCGCTACAAGCTCCCCACCACCGGCGAGACGGTCCCCCTCCTCCAGATCGCGCCATCAAAGACCGACAAGGAGCGACTGCTGCTCATCAACCCAGAACTTGCCGACGTTCTGAGCGCAGTCATCAGCCGCGCCCGTCAACCCGACGGGATTATTCCATCAATCCAAACATACGACGCGCATGAAAGGGTCTGGAACGCTCCGATGCCCATCCTCTTCCAGTGGGCTGTCAGTGGTGAACACAGAGCCATTTCATATGGCACCATCCGCAGGGCCTTGGACGAAACCCTCGAAGCATCCGGACTCACAGACAAAACCGGAATACCGCTGATTTTTCGGCCGCACGACTTCCGAAGGATCTTCATCACCGACGCCATCATGAACGGCCTGCCGCCCCATATCGCCCAAGTTATCGCAGGACATGACAGCCTCACGAGCACGATGGGCTACGCCGCCATTTACCCTGCCGAAGCCATCGAGGCGCACCGCGCTTTCATCGCTCGCCGTCGCCAGGCACGGCCTGCCGAAGAGTACCGCACAGTCACGTCAGAGGAATGGGATGAATTCCTCGGCCATTTCGAGAGAAGGAAACTCGCCCTCGGGGAGTGCGGGCGAGCCTACGGAACCGAGTGCAGTCACGAGCATGCGTGCGTCCGCTGCCCTGTGCTCATCGCCAGCCCTACCGAGCGTCCGCGACTGATTGAAATCCGGGACAACTTGCGAGACCGCATCTCCGAAGCAGAGCGTGAAGGATGGCTGGGAGAAGCAGAAGGACTACGGGTCAGCCTCACCGCCGCCGACGAAAAGATCACCCAACTGGACACCAGGCAAGAACGGAAGAAATCTCCAATATTCCTTGGAGTCCCCTCGTTCGATCAGGTAGTTGGACGCGCGTGCTGAAGCTATGGGTTTCGCATGACCAGAGAGCTCCGGCTCAGACGTGACTCGCCTACTCGCGGCTGGCGACCACCAGGTATCCATCGCTCTCGGGGTCGAAGGTGGTGGACTGCACCGTGAGCCCGACGCTCCGCAACTGCGCCACGAGGTCCTCGTACCGGTAGGGCCAGATGGACAACCGCTCCGAGCAGGCTCGCACTGCCCCATCCGGCTCGATCTGGGCGACCACGATCTCAAGGAAGTGTTCCTGCTCCCAGTGCTGCTCGATCTGCCAGTAGTAGCTGACCACCGCATCGCGGTCGTTGCGGCGGATGAGTCGATCGCGGACGTCTACCCGTGAGCCGGCGGAGCGCACGAGCTCCCAGTTGCGTGAGTGGAGCACAAGGCGTCCGCCCGGATTCAGCAGCCGCGACATCGCTTCCAGTGCGGTCAGGCGCCCGGCTGCGCCCTCAGCGTGCCCGAGCGAATTGCCGACGCAGAACACCAGATCGAACGTGGAGTCCTCCAGGTGGTCGGGCAGCTCGTCCCAACTCGCGCGGAGGGCACGAAGCGAGACACCCTGCTCGTCGGCGACCTTCTCGGTCCGGCGAACCATCCCATCACTGGCGTCTGCGGCGACCACGTCAAGGCCAAGACTCGCGAGACCGACGGCGAGCTGGCCGGTTCCACACGCGCAGTCGAGGACGCGTGCGTTGGGCGGCAGAGAGCCCACGACATCGCTGTAGTAAACCGCGGCTGCCTTGGCGGGGGTCAACCTGTCGTCCCCGATCAGCCACTCGTATACGTCGGAAAGCGCCCCATAACCAGCCACCGCGATAACCTCCATCACTCGACGACACGCGGGCTAGACCGCCCTGCGATTCGGACTTTGCGCCTCGCACTGTGCCGGGCCGTGTCAGCGAAGCATTGAGCAGGACCCAACCACTTCCGGCCGCTGAGACTCCACCGGATTTCGTGGGAAACCGCGACCGCCGCACCGACGCAGGTCCCCACTCCACCGGCGCCCCAACGGCCACGATGGGGACCGCGGCCGGCAAGCGCGCGGTCACTGCGGAGCGCTCTTACGCACAGCCATCCAAACTGATTGCCGAAACGCCGCGTCCGGATGAAGGACCGCCAGCGACCGCCTCTACTGCCAAGTAGTTCGGAGAAGAGTGGCTCGCGGCCAAGCGGGCCGAGGAGCAGGAGGCAGCCCTCACGTGGGCGAAGCAGTTCGACATGCCGCAGTTGGAGGGCCCGGCCAAGGCCCTGGACTGGGGCGAACGCTCCCGCCACCAGCTGATGACATCCGCGCACACCGAGCTCGTCATCGAGGGCACGTGGGACGAGGCGGACTGGGCGGAGCTGGAGGAGAAGGCCCGCGCCATCACCCGTGCCGGATGGTGGATCGACCAGCGCGACGCCGAAGGCACTGACCTGCTCGAACTCCTCGACGCAGCCAGTGAGGCGGACCGCGGGACGGAGAACCCGTTCCGCTGACGGCGGGGCAACATAGCCGGATAACGCCGGTTAGCCAAACCGGCGTTCCTCCGGACTATTGATGCTCCCACCCCGCCAGCATCTGCGTGGAAGGAACTCATGTCCCAGCTTCCGCCCACCTCGGCGTTCGCACCGACGCCCGACCCGCTCACCCCCGATCGGGATATCACCCACGCCCACTTCCAGGCCGGTGACACTGTCGTCGTCCTGAAGGGGATGGCTGGCGGAGAACTGTGGGGCGATGCGATGCGCGTCGTGGCCCCGTCCTGGCACACCCCGACCGACGAGGACGGCTGGCGGCTGCGTGATGCGACCGGCGGCGCCCAGTCCTACGTCACCGCCCACCCCCGCTACCTCGTGCACCTCTCGCGCCGCTGCCCGGACTGCCTGATCTACCTGCGCGCCATGGAGGATGCCCTCTTTACGCGGTTCACCGACCGCGACGAGCTGATCGACTGCGGCTGGTACACCACCACCGCCCTGGGCCAGCTCGTGCACATCGCGGACATCCGGAGTGGTCGATGACTTCCCCCACGCACCGTCCCGGCCGTTTCGCCGCGCTCGACAGAGCCAGGGCCCGAGCCACCGCATCTCCGGTCGATTCTTCCTGGCCGCTTCACCTGGCCAAAGACCTCCGCGACATCGAGGCCGACTGGAGAACTTCGGCCGAGGTGTGCGCGGATGCTGCCTGGGCGGCACGGTCGGCCGGACACAGCGTCCTGGCCCTGCTGTCCCCGCAGGACGTCACCGCAATGGGCCTTGACCCGATCACCGCCCGCACCTTGGCTCATCTGTACCTGAGCGCCCTGCGGTTCGACTTCCGCTGCCCCACCCTCCAACGCCTCGTCGAACAACTCGCGGAAACCGCGCGTCAGCCGCTGGACTGCTACACGCGGGCCTTGTACGCCTTCGCGCTGCTGGGCCAGTCCCGCCCGGAGGGCCTCGCGGTCATGGACGAGGTCCTCGCGGACGCCGGGCAGCACACCAAGACCCTGCACGTCCTGCTGCACGGGCTGTGGCTCGGCCAGGACCTGGACCACGGCGCGGAGCGTCTCCTGGCCCTCAGCTCCCGACCGGCCCTCGCCACCGGCAGCGACCCGATCGTCCTCTTCCGCGTGGCGGGTGCCCTGCGGCGGCTGGGCCGGTACGACGAAGGGCTGGGCGCCATCGACAGGGCGATCGACTGTCTCCCACCGGGGGACACCTCGGTGCACGCCGACCTGGTCCGCGAGCGCTCCCTACTCTGCACAGCCCGCGACCTTCATCAGCACCGGCCGCCCACCCGCACGTCGAGCGGGGTGCCGTCATGATCCCCCGCCTGCACGCGCGGACCCACTCGCCGCGCGACCCGCTCGCCGAGGCACTCGGGCGGCCCCTTTCCCCGAACGAGGGCCTGACGGAGTACACCATCGTCGCCCACTGGCCGGGCCTGGACTACTACACCCCGGATGACGAGCAGAGAACCTGGACGTCCGCTCAGTGGGCCGAGCACCTCGAAGATCCCTACCTGGAGCATCCGTTCACTGCCAGTGCGGACGACGACCGGCGGGCGATCCTCCATCTCGACATCCACCTCCACCCGGACGACCGGGAGCTGACCGGTCCCGAGTGGGCCGAAACCGCTCACCGGTTCGCGCGAGCCGCCGGTATCGAGATACCCGGCGCCGCGGAGCACGGCTGGCGGTGGATCGCCGTCCAAGCACAGCCCGGACGCCTGGACCTGGTCGCCAACCTGATCCACCTCGACGGCACGTGGCGCACCCCGCCCGCAGACATCCTGCGGCGCCTTGCGGACGAGGCACGCCGCATCGAACAGAACCTGAACCTGATCCCCGTCCGCACCGGTCCCACGGCGCGGCCTGCTGTCCGTACGGCGCCCACGGCATCCGCGCAGCTCGCGAGCGTCCTTACGCAGCTCGCCGACGAGCAGGCCGGCCCGCTGGCCACGGTCCGCGGACTGATCGAGCACACCGCTCACCGCATCGCCCGCCAGCCGGGAGCCGCCGACACCGGCACGGCGCACCGCCTGGAGCTGATCGCCCGCCGTCTCCACGCCATCCAGCAGGACCTGGACACCACTGCGGCCCACCTGGTCCAGTCCCGGATCGCCGCCGCAGCGCCCGTGGCCCGGCACATCACACACCGATCTCCGTAGGAGAAACGTCTCCTTGCCCCGCACCACCGACCGCTTCCTGGACATCCGTCGTGACCCGCACTCCGACGAACTCCTCGCCCATGGAGGCGACTTGGAGGCGCACAGCATTCTCCAGCGCGCGGGTTTCATCGCCGTCGTCCGCCTCCACGAGACCTACCACCGCGCACCCGCCGGCCTCACCCAGGGCGACGGGTCCCGTCTCGCCGCCGATGCCGTAGGGCGCTTGCGAGCTGCCGGCTACCACGTCGACTGCGACGCAGCTTTCGACACCGAGGCCCGGCCGGCCCGCTATCCCGCGCTCGGTGCTTCGGTCTCCCACCTTGCCGAGCGTCTGCGCGAAGCCACCGACACCGCCGAGGCAGCCGACATCCTCACCGAACTCACCGCTCCCCACGACGGCATCCTCGCTGGGTTCGAGGAGACCCTCGGCGCCCTGGCGGAGTTCTTCGACGGACTCGGCGACGCTAGCGATCCGCACACTGCCCGGCGCCTGCGCTACCTCGCCGATGAATACGTCCGCGTCATCCACTCCGACCTCGCGCACACCCGCGAACGGCTGGCCGACCGGCGCGCCCCTCACCCCGGCCGCCGCGCCTGCGCCGAGCGCGTTCCCGACCACGAGCCCGAACGCTCCGCCGTGTGCGCCTGCCCACCCCCGCCGCGTGCACTGCCAGCCCCGGCACCGCCACCCGTCGGTGCCACCCGCCTGCGCCGCTGAGCCCCCGCAACTGCCCAAGGACACCATGCACGACCACGACACCTCCGAGCGCCTCGCCTCGTACGCCGACGTCCTCGCCGGCGAACTCCCCGACACCTGGACCAGCACCCACCTGCCAGCCGACGCCAAGGACGACCTCGCCGAACTCGCCGACCGGATCTGGGACCTGGACATGGTCGCTGCCTCCCTCGCCGAGCACCCGCTGACGCAGGCAGCCGTCCTCGGCCGCACCGACGGCGCCCAGCTCGCCCTCCTGGACCGGCACGACGGACGCGACGGCTTCCTTCTCGCCGCCGTCGCCCCGCGCGCCCTGCCCGACGAGGCGTACCGCGCTGTCCCCGAGCCCAACGGCATCGCCCTGGCAGACGACCCCTTCCTGAGCGCCGAGCAGGTCGCCGGCGATCTGCTCGCCCGCTACGACCGTGCGCTCGCACAGGTCCGGCACAACGCCCTCGGCGGTATCCAGCCCTCCCAGCCGGACCGGATCGTCCTGACCTGGCAGCCGGACGGCAGCGTCGCCACCGCCCCCGCCGACGACCGTGCCGGCACGATCCTCATCGCCCACGGCTTCGTCCAGGACCCGCAGAGCGGCATCTACCGCCTGGAGGGCGACGACACCCACGCCCAGGCCCGCTCCCTGCGCGAGATCGGCCCGCAGCTCGACGCACTCGGCATCGGCACCGCCCTCCAGCACCCCGCCGGACGGACCGCGCCCATCTCCGCCCTGGCACCCATGCCGCCGGTACCGGCCGGCACCCGTATGCCAACCGCCAGGACTCGATGAACCAGGCGGAGGCCGACCTCGGCATCCGCCCTGCTCCTGACCGGTTACGACGTCAACAGCACGCCCGACGTCTTCGACGAAGCCACCTACCGGTAGGCCATGCACGGCCTCCGCACCCGAGCGGCCTGTCCCGCCGCACAGCAACCGTCACCGGCCGGCTCCCCGTCGCACTCCGCGCCGGTCCGCCCCGTACCCCGTAAGACGCCTGGGCTGCCCCGGCACCCCACCGGGGCCGCCCAGCACACAGCCCGACTCCCGGAGAAACCCGTAGCACCCCGCACTTCCCCACCGATCAGCAACCGGCTCAAGCCCCGGCTCGCCACCGCCCTCTTCCGCCGCTATCTGCGCGCCTGCATACCGAGCGGCCCCGACCACACCTCCCCTCTGGCCGGCGCCCGCCCGGAGGCCGTCCTCACCGAGGCACAGCGCGTCGGGCAGCGCCACCACCACTGACCGTCCACCGCCCCGGAGGAGCATGTCCCACCCCGCCCCCTACCCGTTGAGACTCGCCGACGAGATCACCCGCCAGCTCGGCCAGCTCGCCGACCACCTCTCCCAGCTTCCTCCGGCCCAGGCCGCGCAAGTCATCGCCCGCGTTCTCGACCCGGACAGCGGAGTCCTCGGGGGCGTCACCCACCTCGTCGCCACCGGAAGCATGTTCGCCAAGGACCAGGCAGAGCGCGGCGCGCTCCCCGCAGAGGTGTGGCTCGCTCTGGGCCGTGCCTCGAACGAACTGCACGACATCACCCTCGACCTGGACGAACACAAGGACACCCTGCAGCACGTCTGCACCCAGCCCGCCACCACTGCGGCGAAGCCCCCAGTGCCCGCCCCGCTCGTCGTCCGGCGGCGTCGGTGAAGAAGAAGCAGTGGCAGGGCTGGGGGCCCGGCGAGCAGGCCGAGCAGCACTACCTCGTCCAGCCCCGTGCCCTGGCCGGCGGTGGCGACGTCCGGCACCTCTCGGAGTTCCTGCGCGCCTCGGGCTGGCGGGACAAGTCCAAGCCGGGCGGCCCCCTGCACATGGAGAGCCCGGACCGCACCGTCCGCGTCGCCTACGACCCCTACGTCCTTCCCGGCGGCTGGACCATCCACGGCCGGGCAGAGGGGGCGAACGGCGAGTGGTCGGCTCACCTGGGCCGGCAGGCCCCGGTGGAGATCGTCGCCGGCCTGACCGACGCCCTCACACGTCCCCGCTCCGCACACGCCCCCAACGTCTGGGCCCCGTTGCAGGAGCAGAACTGGCACACGCGTTTCGAGGGCGAAAACTACGTGGCGACCAGCCCCGATGGCACCGCGTGGATGCAGTACCGCCAGAACCCCGACGGCACGGCGATGTGGTGGACCGGAGCGCAGGACAAACAGCGCAACGGCTGGACGGGCAACTTCACGCCGAACACCCCGATGCACCTCGTGCAAGCCTTCTCCACCGAACTCGCCAGCCCCGACCCCGTGATGCGCCCGCGCGGACGCGTCCCACACAGCGCGCAGATCCGCACCTGGTCGGTATCCGTCAAGCCCTCCCAGCTCAGCGCCTGGCAGCAGGCCCGCATCACGGCCGCCCGAGCCGCCACCTGGGCCCGCAACAGCGCCCGAAGCACCGGACCGCGCACCACCGCCCGCGCCCACGCCGCCGCCGACGGCACACGAACCCGCCGCTGACCACGACACCCACCACCCCGAGGAGCCCGATGCCCGCACTCACCCCGGACACCATCCGCGCCGCGACCGACACCCTGTGCCGCCTCACCGAATACCTGCGCGAGAACCCCGATCCCAAGGAGGCGCTCGCTCTCGTCGAGCCCCTCCTCGACGAATACACCGGCCTGCCCATCCAGCTCGGTGACACCCTGCGCGCCCTCGCCCGCGCCGTACAGAGCCACCCGAACACACCGCGCAGCGAGAAGATCAGTGATCTGGTCACCGAGCTGCGTGCCGCGGCGTGGGTGCAGACCGACCAGTACATGCTCCACTACGTCCTGGACGAGCTGCGCAAGGTGAAACCCGCAACGACCCCGGCGAAGGCCCACACCGCCCAGCCGGCTCCTCGCCGCTGAACCGACAGGACGCCTCTCCCATTTCCGCCGATCACCGCGCACACCGCGACCTCCTCCGCCACCTCGACCATTACGTGAGCGACAGCAAGAAGATCCTCGACGCCTGGGACGCCTACTCCGACGAGCACACCGACCTCGACGGATGGCCCTACGACGACCACGCCTACGGAAGGCGCGCGAGCCAGCGCGACGCCGACACCGCCGAGGCGTTCGAGCCGCTCCGGTACGGCGCCCATCACCTGCTGGCCACGGCCGAGACGCAACTGGCCCAGCTGCCGGAGACCAACGTGCAGAGCCGCTGGGTCTACCAGCTGAGCGTCCTGCGCGACGCCCTCGACCGACTCGACGAACTGCACGAGCAATGGCTGGTCACCCGAGACGCCCTCCCCACCACCGCCAAGCCCGGAACCCCGGACTTCGACGACGCACTCGCCGCACATCACGCCGAATCGTGGAGCTACCTCGACGACTGGGCCACCCACGGCAAGGCGCTCCGCGAGATCAACACGGCCGCCCGCAAAGCCCCTTCACCCCTGGCTCCCACACCGACACCGGCCCCGGCCACCGCGCCCGACCGGCGAGCTGCCGCACGGAAGTGAGCACGCCCCCGATCCCCGAGACCGTCGAGGTCGACTTCATCACGCCGCGCCACCTGGCCGGCGGCGGTGACCCCGCCTGGATCACCGTCCCCCTGCACCGTGCCTGCGGCTGGAGCAACGGCAACGACCCGCTGATGCCCCGCGTCCTGCTCTCGAGCCCGGACCAGAAGGCCCTCCTGCGCCTGGAACCCGACCCCGACGGACAGTGGTGGAAGCTCAACCATGCGGCGGAGGCGGACCGGCCCGCCTGGTACGCGAGTTTCGGCGCCCGCACCCCGGTCGAACTCATCGCCGCCTTCAGCGACGTCCCGCCGGCAACTCCAGGCCCGCCGCGCCAGCCGCTGGCCAGGAACAGCCGCAGCCGCTGAATGCCCCGCCCCCGCCCGGAAGGCACGTAACTCTTTGCCCCCCACCTCCTCCAACAGTTCCACCGACGGGTACGACATCGTCCTGCGCCTCCTGATCGGCCTCGCAGCCGTCGTCGTCCCCCTGTCCCACCTCGCCTGGCTGTCCGGCAACATCACCGCCTACCTCACCGGAGCCGGCTGGGCGCCGTACCAGCCGACCACCGCCCTGCTCCACCCCCAGCGCCTCTGGCCCCACGCGGGAGGAACATCCCTGCTGATCGGGGCACGCATCGTGCCCGTTCTCCTCCTCCTGACGCTCGGGACAACAGCGGGCATCCTGTGGGCCCGGCACAAGAACCGCAGCGGCGGCCGGAAGAAGAAGATCACCGGCATGGCCAAGGCCCGGGACATCGAACCGCTGATGGCCAAGGCGATCACCGACAAGGCCCGCTCCCTGCGCCCGAGCCTGAAGGACGCCAAGCACATCGAGGCCCGCGACACCGGCATCCTCCTCGGCAACCTTCAGGGCACCAAGCAGGAGATCCGCATGGGCTACGAGGACGTGGCCGTCGCCATCATGGCGCCACGCTCCGGCAAGACCACCTCGCTCGCGATCCCCTCCATCCTCGCCGCGCCCGGCCCGGTCCTGCTGACCTCGAACAAGGCCGCCGGCGATGCGTTCACCGCCACCTACGACGCCCGCGCCGCGGTGGGACGGGTGTGGTCGATGGACCCGCAGCAGATCGCGCACGCCGCACGCGAGATGTGGTGGAACCCCTTGGCGGACGCCAAAACCCTCGACGGCGCCGGGCGGCTGGCCGGCCACTTCCTCGCCGCCTCCGTGGACGCCTCCCAGCAGGGCGACTTCTGGTCCAAGGCCGGATCCAACATCCTCGCCCAGCTCTTCCTCGCCGCGGCCCTGGACGAGCGGCCGATCACCGACGTCATGCAGTGGCTGGCCTTCCCCGCCGACCGCACCCCGCTCGACATCCTCCGCGACCACGGGTTCACCGCCGTCGCCGCCCAGCTCAAGGGCACCGTGGAAGGACCGCCGGAAACACGGGACGGCATCTACGAAACCGCCCGCCAGTACGCCGCCGCGCTGCTCAACAGCGAGATCGCTGCCTGGGTCACCCCGCAGAAGAACGTCCCCGAGTTCAAGCCGTCCGCGTTCGTCACCTCCACCGACACCCTCTTCCTGCTCAGCAAGGACGGAGGCGGCGGAGCCTCGGCGCTGATCGCCGCATGCGCGGACTCGGTGATGCGGGCCGCGACCGCCCAGGCCGAACGCGCCGGCGGACGCCTCGACCCGCCCATGCTCGCGATCCTCGACGAAGCCGCCAACGTCTGCAAGATCAGCGACCTGCCGGACCTGTACTCCCACCTCGGGTCGCGCGGCATCATCCCCATCACGATCCTGCAGTCCTATCGCCAGGGTCAGAAGGTCTGGGGGGACGCCGGCATGGACGCCATGTGGTCCGCCTCGACCGTCAAGGTCATCGGCTCCGGTATCGACGACCCCGACTTCGCCGACAAGCTGTCCCGCCTGATCGGCGACCACGACGTCGAGACCACCTCGACCTCGCACTCCGAGTCCGGCAAGTCGACCTCGGTGTCGATGCGACAGCAGCGGATCCTTCCCGCCGACGAGATCCGCGCCCTGCCCAAGGGCACGGCCCTCTGCTTCGCCACCGGTCTGCGCGCCGCCATGCTCGACCTGCGCCCGTGGTACCAGGAGCCCGGCGCGGCAGAACTGTCCGCGGCATCCGACCGCGCATCCAAGGCGATCACCGCCCGGGCCATCGCCAAGCACGCACCGACGCAGTCCGACTTCGGGCCCGCCGCGTGAGCGAATCGCGCCTGCACCTGGTACCCGTCCGCTCCCGCGACGCCAAGGAGTTCGTCCGCCTCTGGCACCGGCACCACCCGCCGCCCACCGGACAGATATTCTCCCTCGGTGCCGCCGACGAGGCCGGCATCCTGCGCGCCGTAGCCGTGGTCGGCCGCCCTGTCGCCCGCCACTTGGACGACGGCACCACCCTCGAAGTCACCCGCACCGCCAGTCTATGCATCCTACGAACGCGACGACATGACGTCCGTCAGCAGCGCTGGACGCGGTCATCGCCGGCGGCCGTCCCGCTCAGCAAGCGGGGTACCACCACGTGCAGGCTCGCCGGGCCCGCTGAAACAGCCGCCAGATCCCGTTTCCCCGATCCCCTGGACCACCGTGTCTCTTTTGGACTTCCCCGATGTGTTCATCGGGTCCACCGACGACGGGCACACCTTCATCGTCATCAACCGCCGCATCCGCGATGCCGACCGGCTGCTGACCGAGGCCGGGTTCCTCACCCGGGAGCACCTCGGCCGCACGCTCTACCTGCTGCCGCCGGGCACTGCCCAGGACGCGCACGAGCGTGCCGGGATCGCGATGTACGGGCTCCTGGCCCACACCCACGACCTGGTCGATCTCTGCTGGACGACCCGCTGGAGCCCCGACAGTCCCGTCGCCGATCCGGAGATGCGCTTCCACTTCAGTGCCGGCACCGTGGCGGTGACGGCCAGGACCGCCGCCGCCCGTTCCCTCCTGGAGCAGCACGGCTTCACCCCGGTGGCGAACGGCTCTTCCTATCGCCCGCCGGACGGGCTGGACGAGCGCGGCCTGCTCGGCGCCGTGACAGCTGCCGAAACCCACGCCTACACCCACGGTCTCGGTGTCCGCGTCGACCTCGGCATCCCCACGCCGGCCGACATCCCTCCCGCTCCCCGCCGCCCGTCAGCTGCCGCCCCCCGCACGCCGACCACGCCTTCGACCTGTCGTCGCACCCGCTGACCCCACGCGGGTGCGGTCGGGTGTGAACGATCGCCGAGCTGCGGCCAAGGGCACGCGGCGGTACACACCTTCGCACTCCAGCCGCTAACCGCTATCCCTATTGGAGTCTTGCCACGTCATCCAACACCCCGAGCGCGCATGACCTCGCCTGCGCGCTTGCGGACCAGATCCGCCCCGGCGCTGCTCCCCGTGATGTGACCGTCAGCTTCAGCGTCCGCCGACAGGCAGCAGCCAAGTATGACCACGGCTCCTGCGGCGGCCCGGTGACGGTCTTCGCCCAAGCACTGCACGCCCGCCTCTACGGCCTTCCCACGGACGACGATCCGCTGCCCACCGCCCTGGACGCGCTGCTGCAGGCCACACACATCGCGACCGCCCCCGAGCAGCAGACCGCGATCCTGCAACAGCTCGCCGAGCAGCTGTGCAACGCCATCGAGATCATCCAGCGCTACCAGTACCAGGCCCAATGGGACCGGCTCCCCGACACCGTCGCCGAGCAGCTCCGGGATGCCCGCGACCAGGCCCAGCAGGTCGCCAAGACCCTCGACGCCGTCGCCCCGCCTTCAGCAGCCAGCCCGCCGCGCCCCTGCCGCCTGCCGCGCAACCGGCCCGCACCGCCAGACCAATCGCGCTCACGACTCCACCGGCCGGGCGCCGCCGCTGACCTCCGGCGACAGCCCACCCGCCGGGAAAGGCACCAACCTGGCCACCGCCGATCCCCTCCACACCCGCCTCACCCAAGAACGGTGCGCGCTGGGCGTGTTCGTCCCCGCCGGCCTGCACCCGGCAACCGCACAGCGCCAGCACCTCGACCAGCTCGCGCAGGCAGGTGCCGACCTGTTTGAGGTCGGCCTGCCCACCGAGGACGCCGCCCTCGACGGCCCCGTCATTCAGGCCGCCTACCACCGCGCCCTGCGCAGCGGAAACGCCCTCGACCACGCCGTGCGCGCCGTCGAACATGCCGCCAGCCTCCGGCCGACCGTTGTCATGACCTACTGGGAGCCCGTGAGCCGCCACGGGACCGCGTACGTGGCCCGCCTGTTCGCCGACGCCGGTGCCGCCGGCGTGATGATCGTCGACCTGCCCGCCCACCAAGCGGCCCGCTGGCACGAAATCGCACGGGAGACGGGCCTTCGCACTCCGCGCCTCATCCCGCGCACCACCCCTGAGCCCCTGCTCCCGGCCGCGGTCGCCGGCGCGTCCGGATGGCTGTACGCACCCGCCAGCATGGCCCCCACCGGCTACCGAGGGCCGCTGGGCATCCCGGCGCTCGCCGGCTTCACCCAGCGCCTGCGTGCCGCGAGCCCGCTGCCCGTGGTGTCGGGAGTGGGGATCTCCACCCCGGCCCTCGCCGCGCGCGTCGCTCCGCTGGTGGACGCCGTCGTCATCGGCACCCCCGTCGTCCGCGCCCTGGCCACCGATCCTGCCCAAGCCCCGGACGTGACGGCCGCGTTCGCCCAGGCACTGCGCCCGCCCACTCTCACGGAGACCCGTGCCTGATCGCTCCGCCCCGACCGAGGCCCTCGACCGGATCGTGGCCGACGCCCTTGTCCTGCACCGAGCCCTGCGCACCAACACCATCGGCCACGCGAACGCGCTGGCCGCGCGGATCACCGACGCCCAAGACCTCGCCGGCGCCGCCCTGCGGCTGTTCCTCGACCTCGCCCAGCACACGCCGCACACCACGGCCGGGGAGCTGCTGCTCCTCGACCACATCGCGCAGATCGCCAAGGCCGCCCAGGACGCAAGCGCCGAACTGACCGCAGCCCTTGCCCGCGCCGTGGAGAACCAACGCCGCCGAGCCAACGCCACGACGGGGCCAGCCGTCCTCATCCGCCCCTCACCACAGCAGTTCATCGAGTCGACCACCGACCTCCTCGACCGCATCCCCGCCCTCCACCACGCCATACACCGCGACCGGCTGATCCCGCCCAGCCGGCTGACGCACCAGCCTCATTGAGGGCGCGCCCCCCATTTCCTCACCTCCAGGACGGAACATTTCAGATCAGCCTCAATTCCGTGCCCTTTCCCTGGGCGCGGGAGTTCAGTCCAGCACCCTGCTCGCCCTTTCAGCAGAAGGGATCCTCCCGAAGGTCGACTACGCAATATTCGCCGACACCGGATGGGAACCCAAAGCCGTTTACGCTCATCTGGACCGACTGGAACAGGAGATAGCCAAGCCCGCCGGTATACCGGTTCTCCGTGTCTCGTCCGGAAACATTCGCAGCGACGCCCTGAATCCGGACCACCGCTTCGCCTCCATGCCCCTGCACATCCTGAACAAGGACGGGCGGCCTGGCATGACGCGCAGGCAGTGCACCGGCGAATATAAGGTAAAGCCGATAAAGCAGAAGGTACGCGAACTCCTCGGACACCCCTACCCCTCGCGCGTTCCCAAGGGCGTGTTCGTTGAGCAGTGGGTGGGAATCTCCACCGACGAATTCCACCGCGCCAAAGACGCCGACGTGAAATACATGCGCAACCGGCATCCGCTTCTCGACCTGAGCTGGAGCAGAGCAGACTGCGTCCGTTGCCTCTCCTCACTCGGGCTGGCCGATACACCGAAATCAAGCTGCCTGGGATGCCCATTCCACGGAAATGCGCAATGGAGGCATATCAGGGACACGTCCCCGTCCGAGTGGGCGGACGTCGTCGAATTCGACGCGGCCATCCGGCAGGGCAATGCCCGCGCCAACGCCTCGGGCAGCCGACTGCTCGGCGAGGCATTCCTGCACCGCTCCCGCGTCCCGCTGAGCCAGGCGCCGATCGACCACGTCACCGCCGCCGAGCGGGCAGCACTGCGCATAGACGCGGACGAAGCCGACGCGCTGGAGAACGGCGTCGTGGACGGCTGCTCCCCCTGGGCGTGCCGCGGGGACACGGACGCGCTGACCCGCGACGACTTCAGGCTGGCCACGTGATACTCGACCTCTTCGCGGGGCCGGGCGGCTGGAGCAGGGCACTGGGCGTCCTCGGCGTGCGCGACGTCGGCCTGGAATGGGACGAGTGGGCATGCAAGACGCGCGTGGCCGCTGGACAGTTGACGGTCCGGACCGACGTGGCCATGTATCCGACGTGGCCCTTCCTCGGCCGCACGCGCGGGCTGATCGCCTCCCCGCCGTGCCAGGCGTGGAGCATGGCCGGCAAACGCCTCGGCCTGGTGGACCAGCCGCTGGTGCACGCGGCGGTGGAGGATCTCGCTGCCGGACGTGACACCCGAGAGCGTCTCCTCGCCGCCTGCCGCGACGAGCGCTCCCTGCTCGCGGCCGAGCCGATGCGCTACCTGCACGCCCTCAACACGGTCGGCGAGCCCGAGTGGGTCGCGATGGAGGAGGTGCCGGACGTCCTGCCGCTGTGGAAGCAGTACGCGGCCGTTCTGCGCGGCTGGGGGTTCTCGGTCTGGTACGGGATCCTCAACGCCGCCGACTTCGGCGTTCCACAGACGCGCAGGCGAGCGATCCTGATCGCCTCCCGGGTCCGTACGGCACAGCCTCCCACGCCCACCCACGCCCAGGACGCCGAGCCGGAATCGCTGTTCGGTCCGGGCCGCGCCCGCTGGGTCAGCATGGCCGAGGCCCTGGGATGGGGCGCGACCGACCGGCCCGTGCCCACCGTCTGCGCCGGCGGCGGACCGGGCGGCGGGCCCGAACCGTTCCCGTCGGGCTCCCGCAAGTCGCTCTCCGACGCCCGGGAGCGCGGCACCTGGATGCCCAGGCCGGACGGCGTGCTCCTGCAGTCCCGCCGCGAAGGAACTGGCTGGAAGGCACGGCACGGCGCACGGCAGAACCGTGCCGCCGACGCTCCGGCGCCGACCTTCACCACCGAGGCGCACCGCTGGTCCTGGTCCCTGCGCAGCAACAACCAAGCGAACGCCACCGTCCGCCCGCTGTCCGAGCCGGCGGGCACGCTGTTCTTCGGGCACCGCGCGAACGAGTGCACCTGGGTCGCCGAACCCGCCTCGCCTCCGACCGAGGACACGGACACGGACACGCCAGCGGTGCCGGAGCCGATCCGGATCACCGCCCGCGAGGCCGGCCTCCTGCAGACCTTCCCCGCCGACTACCCCTGGGCCGGCAACAAGGGCCAGCAGTTCTCCCAGATCGGCAACGCCGTACCGCCGTTGCTCGCCGGCCACCTCCTCGCCCCGCACCTCGGCGTCACCGTCAACCCCGACGACTTCACCCTCGCAGCCTGATGCCCCACGTCCCCGAACCCGAAAAAGACGACCTCGACGCCATCGCACCGCCGCAGCCGGTATTCCACGTCGAACAGGCCCTCCTCGGCGCCCTCCTCCTGGATCCACACCGTCTCAGCGACGTGACCGGCATCGCCGCCGACTCCTTCTCCACCCCCGCGCACGCCGCCCTGTTCGCCGCCATCAGCACCCTGCCTCCGCC
Source organism: Streptomyces sp. PTL18 (assembly GCF_059510295.1). NCBI lineage: Bacteria > Bacillati > Actinomycetota > Actinomycetes > Kitasatosporales > Streptomycetaceae > Streptomyces > Streptomyces sp. PTL18. The sequence goes on from NZ_JCAJZO010000036.1 coordinate 46,147, forward strand.
CGACCCCGCCGAGCACGCGAAGAACACCAAGTGGCTCGACCAAGTGCTCGCCACGGGGCGCGAACAGGCGCGCGGACTGACCGCCTCCTACCTGCACACCCTCGTCCAGGTCTGCCCCTGGCCCCGCCACGCACCGGCCTACGCCAGGATGGTCGAGGCCGAACACGCCCGCCGTCGCCTGCAGACGGCCGCCAAACGCCTCACCCAGATTGTCAACGACGCGTCCCTCCCGCACCCAGTCGAGACAGTGCTCGCCGAGGCCGACGCGCTCGCCGCGGTCGTGGACGACATCACGAGCCGCTTCCCGCCGCGCGCCGGAGTGCTCCCCCGCACCGCGGCACCGCCGCCAGCCATCACCACCGACCACACCGAGGCAGCCGAGGAGGAGCAGCTGCTCCTCGCGACCGCCACCGCCCACCCCGCCGACATCGAGTCCGTCCGGTGGCTGCTGCCCGACGACCTCACCCGGCCCCTGCACGCCGGCCTGTGGCAATGCCTGACCGCCCTGGCCCGCCGCCGCGAGCCCGTCGACCCCGTCACCGTCCTATGGGAAGCCCAACAGCGCGGCCTGCTCGACAACGCGAGTGAACCCAGCAAGGTGCTCCGCCTGCTGGCCGAACCGGCCGGATCCGTAGAGCACTGGGCCGAGCGAGCCCTGCAGCGCTCCCTCCTGGCCACCGCCGATCACGCTGGCCGGCGCATCTCGGCGTACGCAGGAGACCCGGCGAGCACCCTGTTCCAGCTTGTGGTCGGCGCCCGCCGCGCCCTCGCCGACATCAGGGCCGTGCGCACCCGCTGGCAGCACGCCACCGGAACTGTCCCGCCACCACGGCCGCGGCCGGCACCTGCCACTCGCGCCGGTCCGCCGACCACGACGGCCGCTCACGCCGCCCGCGCCGCGCGAGCAACCCGATAGCACCCCGCACACGCCGGTGGCCGGACCCGAAGGCCGGCCACCGGCAGAAGAGACGACATCCCCACGTGACTCCCCCTATCGACGCCCACGTCCGCCTCGACACCCACCCCACCCATCCCAGCGCCGTGACCGCCGTCCTGACCGGCAGTCAGGCCCGCATTGCTCTCATGGCTCTGGAGGCAGCCGACTGGACCGTCGCAGCCGACAACGTCCTGGTCCTGGCCCGCATCGACCACGAGGAGCCCTACTGGGCCAGGGACGCAGCCAAGCACCTGTCCGCCGACGGCATCACCGTCGACATCACCCCTCGACTCCGGGAGGCCATGGACGAGGAATGGACCTGGGCGAACTATGCGATGCCGTGGTGCACCCGCAGCGAGATCCGCGAGGTCTCCAACCAGGCGCAGAAGATCCACGACGACATCCGCCACGGCCATCTCCTCATCCACGCACACGCCCACGACGGCCACACCACCGTCGCGGTAGGCACGTACCTCGGCCGTGACGGCAAGTCCGTCTACCTCCACGGCGAGAACCACCTTCGCCAGATCGCCGACACCTTCGACTCACCCGCTCAGGCCCTGCTCGCCTTCGAAAAGGTCCACGGCGCCGACATGCACTCCGGTCCCGCACCCCTGACCGACACCGAACGCGCCGCCATCGAAGCCCGATCCGTCTTCGACGTCACGACGGCCAAGTCGGAATCCACCCGCCCGGAGCCGGAAACCGTCCCCGTCTACCTGGCCGATGCCGGCGACCACGACGCACTCCTCGACACCTTCCTCAACCACACGGCGAGTTCGAGAAATGGCGGACCTGGTCGGATGACACGACCCACGCCATCCACGAGTCACAGACCCTGCGCATCGAACGCGTCCACGAAACCCCGCCCCACGAGACCGCCTGGACCGTAGCCGCCTACGAGACGCCCGTCTCCGACCGCATGTGGGTCCTCACCGCGAACGGCGCCACCCCCGCCCCAGTGCTGCAGGATCTGCTGGACCACCTCGCTGACGGCGACGGCTGGGACACAGTCATCGGTGCACCGGTGGACGAAAAGAGGGGCACCGCGGCCAGCCAGCCGCTCTCCGACGCCGGATGGAAGCACACCGTGGACGGGCGATGGATCCGCTGGACATCCCCCGACGGGAACGCGGGCGTCCAGTTCGACGCCTTCACAGCACAACACCCGAATCAGAACCTGGCCACCTGGACTATCTGGGCCGGCCCCGGACCGGACCGGCCCACCTGGGCCATCACCGCGTCCCCGGCCACCCCGAGTTCACTGCTGGCCAATCTCTCCGAAACCCTCGCCCACGAGACCGGCACGCGCCAATCACAGCCGGGCCGCCAGCACAGGACCCGCCTCGCCGCCAGGGCGCCGGCAGCTCCAGCGGTCACGGCCGGCCGACCCGCCAGCCGTTCACGCTGATCAACGGGCCACCACGAGCCGTGCAACATAGCGCGGGATCGCCGGTTGGCCAAACCGGCGATCCCGCGCACCATAGATAGTCCACCGCCACCCACTGCCCGGACGTCGAAAGGCACCGCCCACGACCGCAGACACGACACAAAGCGCAGCCCGTCAGGTGACGTGCAGCGGTATCCGTTCACGCCGCCGCGTAGCTCGCCTGGAACAATTCCTGCGCCCGCTCCACGTCCCTCGGCGTACGGAGCTGCACCTCCAGATCGCCCGTCCCGTGGTGACCGAGCCCGGACACCCCGGTGCTCGCGGTGGCTACTCCCCGGACGACCTCACTTTGCCCCTGCACTGGGGTCTACGGCAGTGATCCCAGCGAGATGCTCTGCATACTGGGCCGAACCAGCTGGTTGGTGGCGTACTTAGGCGAGCGCGCCCTGCTGCATTTTCTCCCGGCCATCGCCGAGCACGTAGGTCGGCGCGTCGAGTCGTACGCCGGCGACCCGGCGAACACGCCGTTCAAGCTCGCCATCGGCGCCCGCCGCTCCCTCACCGATCTCGGCACCGTCCGCACCCGCTGGCTGCACGCCACCGCAACGACACCCCCGCCATGAGCACACCCCGCGTCCACCACCTGGCCGGCGCGCCGACCGCGCCGGCCCCCGCAGCGCGCGAGCACCCTGGTAAGCACGCCGCACGAGCTGGTGGTCGGGCCCGAAGGCCACGGCCACCAGCAGCCACTGCTTGAGCCGGTTGCAGAGCCGATCGCCCAGCAATCTCAGGACAAGGTCCGTTTCCGGGGTGTGTTCACGGACGTGGAATGCGAGTGGTCGACGTGGCAGTCCACCGACCCGGACTCGCCGGGCCGGATCGACGCCTACTGCATCCTCGTGTACGGCCTGATCCCCGAGGCCAACCAAGGCGCCATCGTCCACGCCCCGCGGCCCCACAGCCCAGCGGCCGGCCGGGAGGCCCGGCGCCGGCGTACGGGCGCCGTATCGGCTAAGAGCTCGTAACCCGATCATGATCGGGCCTTCTTCAGCCGTCTCCAGTGTGGCCAGGGCGGCAGCACCGGTTCGATCAGCGCCCACAAGTTATCGTCCACAATCCACGGCCGAGTGCCCACAGCATCCCGAACGGCAAAATCATCACATCGGTCACACCCGAGCAGAGCGCTTCAACAAGATCGTGTTGCGAGCTTCTAACGACAGACTGAGTCG
>NZ_JCAJZO010000037.1:0-49274 GCF_059510295.1 Streptomyces sp. PTL18
ATGCCGGCCTCTGCATACGCGGCGTCGGGGTTGGGCCGCTTATGGCGGTAGCCAAGTGCGGTCAGCCGGGCGTCCTCCTCCTTGGTGATCCAGGCCAGTCGCAGGTTGTCGGCGAGGACCTGCACGATCTCTCCGATGGAACCGGCGCAGTCCAGGGCGTTCACGATCTGGCTGACGGGGTTCATGTGCTCGTAGTGGAACAACGCCCGTTTGGGGTCGAACCGGGTCTGCGAGTGCCACGTCTCCCGTCGCAGATCGACGTTGCTGGCTTCGGCCAGCCCTGCTGCAGCTACGCTGACCAACGGATACCGTGCTTCGGGTATAAGCATGTCGCAGAGCTTGCGGACGTCGGTGGCGATGGACTCCTTGAGCCGCGCCCGTTGGTGCCGAGTGAAGTCCAATTCATTGAGTGCACGGTTCTTGTCCAACAAGCCCTGCCCAAACGGGCGGCAGACGTACTCGAAGCGAGCAGTGACCACGGTGTGCTCCAGGCGCGGCAGCCGGTCGGATTCTTCCGCCAGGGCCATGGAACCCCCTCACTCAAGCGTCACGCGACCCAAGATTTTATCCACAGGTGGTCTGTGGCTGATGGACCTCATGTGCGATCACGAGCACTCCGCAACCCTCCGCGATCGCTCCTCAAGATCTGTACCAGAGCCCAATAGACGTCGCCGTAGCCACCCAGGGATGACCACCGTGCTCCGACGCCGCTCTGTTCTCGTTTCGGTGGGCGCAGCCGCACCTGCCTACGGCCGCGTCCACCTGCGTCAGGATCAGTAGGCGATGACCAGCCGCACGGAGGGCCGGTCGATCACGGCTCCGTCAGCGATATCACTGTCCGGTGTCTCGGCGGGGTAGGCCGTGACCACGGGTTCGGCTGTCCGGGCCGGGCTCCAGGCGTGGATCTGCGCGCAGATCCGCTCGGCGAGATCGGCGCCGGCCGGGCCATAGCCGACGGCTCCCAGCCGGAACCGGGGTTCTGTCTCGGGGTCTTCGTCGGTCCGCTCCAGGGTGAGGTACGCGATGGAGTCCCCCTCGACGAGGGCGGGGCTCAGGGCGGGTGAGGCGGGGCGGTGGAGGCCGGCCTCCATCGCTGCGGGCTTCGCGGTGATGCGGCAGGTCGCTCGCTCGGTGGCGCTCAACCGCAGCCAGACGCCGTCGAACGACTCGACGGGGCCGACCGTCACATCGGTCCAGACGACCGACTTCGGTCGGGTGAGCGCGTCGCGCAGAAGTTCCGGGGCGATGGACTGGTCCTCGTCCCAGTAGAGCCTGACGAGCCGGTCGTCGTCGATGTAGTCGTTCCGCTCCCCGTCCTGGCCGATCACCGGGAGGAAGCCGCACATCTTGACGGAGTCGGACCGCATCCGCATCTCCTCGCGTTGGAAGGCCACGGCCCTGGAGAGCCCGCGCCACCGCAGCGGGACCACCAGGCGTCCGCCGACGGTGAGCTGGTCCCACCATGCACCGGGGAGGTCCCACATGCCGACCGTGGCGATCATTCGGTCGTAGGGGCTGAACTCCGGGACGCCGAGGGCGCCGTCCCTCGTGACCACGCGAACGGCTTCGTATCCGTTCGCGTCCAGCATCCGACGGGCGTAGGCGGTCACGTCGGCGTCGATGTCGCACGTGGTGACCTGTCCGGACTTCCCGGTGAGGTGCTTGAGCAGGGCGGCGTTGTAGCCGGTGCCGGCCCCGATCTCGAAGACGGTGTCGCCTTCGCGGACGGCGAGCTGGACCAGCATGAAGTGCACGACATCGGGCTGCGAGGCGCAGCTCAGCGGGAGTGCGTCCTCGTCGGGGTTCTCCTTGATCGTCACGCTCTTGTTGGCGTACGCCTCCTGGAGCGGCGCGTCAGGGAGGAAGGCATGGCGGGGTACGGTCCGCATGGCGGTTTCGACGCGTGCGTCGCGGAGGCCGGAGATGTCCTCCTTCAGGATGGCGTCGACCAGGCGGTTGCGCAGGTCCTCGGGGGAGGCGCCAGCGGTGGTGTTCATCGCGTCCTTCCGGAAGGTGCCCGGCCGTGCGTGCGGCAGGGGGCAGATCGTACTCATTTGTTCTGGTGCGCGGGTGCGGGTCGCTGCTTCATCCCGTCAGGAGCAGGCAGCGGTCCCAGCGGGCGGTGATCGCCGTGTTGACGGGGTCGGTGAGGCGGACCAGGTGGATGCCTGCCGTGCCGTCCATCAGGCCGGCGCCTTCCGGTAGTCCGTGGTGGTCCAGGTGCTTGTTGAGCCGGGCGTTCAGGCGGGGTAGATGCGATGCGAGTTCGTCGTTGAGGGAGTCGGCGGCGGCCCGGGAGACGGTCTGTATGAGCCCCGCCCAGCCGTGGCAGAGGGATGCGTCGGTGAGCTGGGCGAGCTGCTGGTCGTCGGCCAGGCATCCGGCCAGGGCCTGCTCGGCTTGGCGTTGTCGGTCACGGTCGCCGAGGGCGAGGCTGGCGAGTTGCTGGGCGCGGGCGATGCCGGGGGTGCCGTAGCACCAGGACGGGCGTTTCGGTCCTGGGCGCTGGAGTTCGCCGCGTCGGTGTTCGGCTCGGGTGATCAGGTCCGGCCACCAGGCGCGCGAGTCGGTGCCGGTGCGCCACCGGTCGAGCCAGTCGCAGATTCGGGTGATGGCTTGCGTCTGTCCGGGCACCGTGTGGGCGTGGCGCAGTGCCGTGGCCAGCAACGCCAGCGGTCCGGTGATGCCGTGGGCGAGGCCGAGGTTGCCGTGTCCGCCGGGCCATCGCGGCGTCGGTCGCAGATCGGGGCTGTCTCCCGTCCACCAGCCGGGCAGACGTTGGGCTTCGATGGTGATCGGTTCCGTCAGCCGCACCAGGTAGGCGAGGACGTCCTGAAGCTCCGTCTTGTGGCCGCGGTGCAGGTGGTACACGCCCAGCCCGGTCAGTCCGCGGATGAGGTCGTACTCGCCCAGGGTGGGCAACGCGCCGCGATCGATGCGGGCGTGTGCCCGCTTGAGTCGTTGGCGGGTGACGTCGGCGAGGTGTGTGTCCAGGGTAGCCAGGGCGCGCGTGGCGGTGTTCGTGTGCGTGAAGCTGAGGACGTACGCGATGGCCGGGGCGCCCTCGTACAGACCGCATGCTTCGGGGGCGGCCTGGATAGGGCCCTTGAGCATGGCGGCGGCCCATGGCCGGAGCGCGTCCCTGTCGTCTTCGCCGGTGTGGGCCCTGACGGCGTGCAGCAGGGCGACTCCCGCCGCGCCGGAGTACAGCGACTGTCCCCAGCCGGACCTGGTGCGGGTGGGCGGCGTGTCGTGGTTCATCAGCGGCTCTCCCCCGGCCAGGCGGCCCATGCGACGGCGGACTGACGGGCAAGGCGGCGGCAGATCCTCTCGTCCTCCCGGTCCAGGCCGCGCAGGCGGTTGTGGTGCATGTGCAGCAAGGATTCCAGGACGGAGTCGAGGTCCATGCTCTCGGCGAGGCGCTCGCGATACAGCGCCAAGGCCACGGCGCGACGGTGCCACGCTTGGGCGAGAGCTTCGCCCCAGCCGCGGGCCCGAGGCGTGGTGTGGCGGACGAGTGCGATGGCCTGGTCGCTGACGCCTCGCTCGACGTGGGCCGGAGGCGCGGGGCGGTTGGCCAGCCACTGCATGCCCTCGTCAGGGCCGAGCAAGCCACAGGCGATGTCCACCATGCCGACCGCGGCCAGCGCGCGTCCGTCGATGCCGTCGGCTCCGGGGCCCTGCAGGGCGACAAGGGCGTAAGCCGAGTCGGCCGTGAACACCGCCTCGGCACTGCGCAGGGCGGCACCTGGGCCGTAGCGGCCGATCTCCGGGGTGTACGTGTCGAACACGAGTCTGCTGCTGAGTCCCTCGCGGCGCAGCCCGGTGGCCCATCCGGCGACGAGCTCAGTGCAGGCGGCGTACTGTCCGGGGCTGCGGGTGCGGATGCGCAAGCGGAGGTGGTCGAGGTCGTTCGGGGTGCGGTAGCGGACGAACCACCACTCGGGTGTACCTGGGAGTTGGGTCACGAGCCGCGCGAGGTGGGTGCCGATCAGCTCATCGAGCTGATCGGGGTGGCTGTAGATCTTGGCGTTCAGCCAGGGTGCCTGTACCGCCCCCGCTACGGGTCCGAGGGTGCTGTTGGTGAGCACGGGGAGGAAGCCGGAAAGCGGGTCGGGTATCGGCGGGCGGGTGCTGGTCATCGGCAGGGCGATCTCGTGGACGTGGCCGCCGATCCAGCCGTAGGTCTCCTCGGCCGGCGCCTCCGTGAGCACGGCATGGGCTTCCCGGTCCAGGTGGGCGCGCAGGACGGTGGCGTGGGCGGGCACGTCGAGTTGGAGCCGGCGTGTCCGGTCGTCCTCCCGCAGCTCGACGGCACCGTGGCAGTGCCAGCGCTTCCGCCACTGGCCGAGGGCGTCGGTCCACTCCCGCATGTCCGCGCCGCGGCTTGGAAGGTCGTCGGCGGTCAGGTTCCAGCAGCTGGGAGAGAGGATCACGCGTCCATAGCGGACGCGCGGCAGGAACGGCAGCCGTGCGCCGTGCGGCCCCCAGTCGAAGCCGGTCCAGGCAGGGCCGAAGGAGCGGGTCAGGTGCGCCAGGAACCGGGCCAGGGGCGGCGGTTGCTTGTCCAGGGCCATGGCGTGGAAGACCTGCGGGTCCACCAAGCGACGGCGGGAGATGCTGACCAGGTACAGCCGGGTGTGCGTGGCCGTGACCGCGAGGTCGTCTACGTCGATGAGCGTCGGCGCGGTGTCGTCGAGGCTGCGGTGCTCGCCCAACGGGATCACGTGTGGAAGATAAGCGGGGATACGGGCGACATTCTCTGTGTGCGGGTACAGCGGCGGGAAGGACAGCTGCGCGGTCAGCGCGTTCTCGACGCCCGTGGGAACTTGGCGGTAGATCTCGTCGAGTCCCGTGCCGGTGGCGACCGGAGTGAACCGGGAGGTGAGCGTGCCCGCGGCGCGGGCCGGTGTCACCGTGAGCGTGAAGTCCCCGCGTTGCAGGGCGGACAGGCTGTCGGCGTGCAGGCGCGCGCATATCTCCACGTGGGGTGGTGCCTCCTGCCCGGTCGGCGCATCGCCGGCCAGGCGGTCGATCAGGTCGTCGGTGAGGACGATCTCCCTACTGCCGTCGGCCAGCGCCTGCCATGCCAGGGCCAGCAGCCGCTCGTCACGCTCGGAGACTGTCGGGGGCGGTGCGGTCATGCGGCTGCCGGGGTACTCGGCCGGGTAGCCGAGCCCGGACGCCGGGTCGACGACCTCCTTCACCGGCACGAGCGTGCCGGTGCCATACCGCTCCCAGAACGCGACCTGGTACTCCTTCCACACACCCTGGCCCGCCGGTCGGTGCGTGAGCCGCAGTAGAGCATCGGCAGCCCTCTCCATCTCCTGCGCGACGCTCTCGGGGATCCGTACTTCGGCGTCCAGCCGCAGGTCGACGGCCAAGGGACTTCGACCCGCGTCGGAGAGCCGACGCAGTCGACCCGTGAGATCCTCCCGAGCCGGCCCTTGCGCGCTCGCCGGGCGCCGGTTGTGCTCGTGTACGGCGCGTTGCACCGCCTCCAGCTCGTGCACAACCTGCGCGACCTGCGGCACCGTGCGCGCCTCCGCGCCGTGCAGCCGCTCGATCAGGTGGGACAGCGGATCGGTTTCGGTCATCGGCGCACGCAAACTGGTGATCAGGAACTTCTCGCGCACCAACGCGCCGAGCAGTGTGCGGATGCTCCGCGGCTCGGTTCGGGGGAAGGAGGCCGCCAGCTGCTCGGCGAGGGCGGCGAAGCGGACCGGCCGGCGTGCCAGGTCCTCGATCACGCGGACCGCGCTGGTGCGGCGGACGGTGGCACCCATCGGTCCGCCATGCGGGACGTGAAGGCGTCCGCCGCGGCGCGCCGCCAGGTTGTTCAGGACGACATCCAGGCGCTCCAGCAGGGCCGGGCACGCTTCCAAGCGGACGATGACGTCGTCCAGCCACTCGGCATCCACCCGCGCCGCGGCCCGGTGTGCGTCGCCACACCTCACGTGCGGCGTCGAGCCCACGCTGGCTGCGGTGACTCCCGCGAAGAGGCCGAACGGGGTCGGTCGCCCGGTGGCGCGCAACAAGTAGCGGACGGTGGCCATGGCGGCGCGCCGGACCTGCTTGGAGCGTGTCGGCTGCCCAGCGCAGATCGCGTCGACCCGCGTGGCGAGGTCATCGCTCGCCTGCCGTACGGCGTCGGCGAACCGCGCATCGGCCCACACATGCTTCAGCCACCTGCCACACGCCTCCGTGTCGGACGGGTCAGGCCACCATGTCGGCAGACCCGTCAGCGGCATCGCGGCGGCCCGCAGCAGCGCCGCGCCCGTGTGCTGGTAGAGCTTTCCGTCGCTTCCCATCCCCATGCCTCCGCCATCAGTGCTGTGAACGAGCGGGGTCGGGGGCGGCAGCGCCCCCGACCCCATGCACGGGCCGTCGTCAGACGGCACTGGCGCAGGACGAGGCGCAGGAGGGCGCGCACCCGTCACCGGTGCCGCACGCCTTGGGGAGCAGGTCGGCGCCGACCTCCGTGACGATGGTCAGGTCGACGTCGAACGGGTCGGCGGGCGCCCCGGGGACGGCCATCGCAATGGACGCCCCAGTGGTGGCCGGTGTGATCGGGCTGAGCATGGTTGCGGTCATCGCACTTCCTCTTCTGTCGGAAAGATCCGAACGATTCGTCGTGCTGCCCGGCCTGTGTGTGGATTGCCGCGGGGCCGGGTTTCTGCATTCGCACCTCGGGTGCGGCCCCTCCCCGGTTGACCGGATTCCGTGGGGGACATGGATTCGGAGCATCCGGAGAGGGGGGTCGAGGACACGGGCCGGGGCTACTGGAACTGGCCCGCGTAGAGCGTGGTCAACGTTGTGCCGGTCACCAGGACGGGCAGGAACAGCACCTGGAAGGTGCCGAAGCCGAACCGACCGACGTACGTCGCCGGATGCCGCAGCACCCATCCGACCTGGCCGAGCAGCCGCAGGAGCGACCGTTGCCGCATCCGGGCCATCACGCCGCCGACCGCCGTGCGACCGTGGCGCCTGCGGCATCGACGACCGCCCACGGCGTCGTGATCAGCGCTCCGGTCCGAGCCTGCCAGGCAGCGAGGTTCGCCCTGTCCTCCTCCAGATGCCCCAGCATCACGAGCAGAGGGGTGACGATCCCGGCCGCCTTCTCCTGCTCGACCGCGGCCAAAGCGTTGTGCCAGCCCTCACACAGGGCGCGGCTCTCGAACGGTGCCGCCCGGTCGACGTACGTCTCGATCGCCTCCCAGCCGGCATCGGCCACGTACCGCCGTGCGCTGGCCACGCTGTGGTCGGCGGCCTCACCGAGCGACGCGGGCAGGCAGGCGTACAACACCAGGCGTGTGTCCGGGGGCACCTCGTGGGGTGCGGTCTGCCTCGCACTGCCGCTCATTCCGCGTTACCTCCAGCCAGGTGAGCCGGGACGCCAAGGACCGGCGTCTCGACGAAGAGCCTCGCCGGGGGCAGTCGGCGGCGGTACGCCGTCAGCACGCCGTTCGTCCGCCGTCCGGCGGCGCGCGAAGAGGCGGGGCCGCGGCGTACCGCCGCGGCTCCGGCGTGGCGAGGCTGATCGGTCCAGTGCCAAGCGGAAACGAGAAGCGGCGATGGACGCGGTGGACGAAGAGCACCTCTGCAGGCGGACGCCAGTACGGCGTCATTGGGTGAAGCTGGCCGATTGCACCGAGCCTTCGGGCCTCGCGCGCAGACACGTGCGAGAGTTCCTCGAGGGACGTGCCGCGCCGGAGCGGGTCGACGACGCCGTTCTGATCGCCTCGGAACTCGTGGGCAACGCGCTCAGGCACACAGCCGGCGGACCGGATTGCATGTGTGTGGAGGTCTACCGGGACGTGGTGGTACTGCGAGTCCATGACGCGGGACGGGATGTCTCCAGGGTCCGGGCACGCTCTGCGGAGGAGTCGGTGGATGAGTTGACGGGCAGTGGTCTCGGACTGCTGCTCGTCGGGGAGTTGGCCTCCGCGTGGATCGTCCAGCCGACTGCAATCGGCAAGGAAGTGGTCGTGGTTCTTGCCCTTGACGCCGGTGGGCTATCCGAGCGGGACGCTCTTCCGCACATCCCAGCGGTACGTCCGCCCCTCACGGCGGAGCTCCACCAACTGGACGGCGGGCACGGAGAGTTCGACAGCCGGTAGAGCGCGAAGCCCTGAGACCGTCTCCACAACGGGCGCGGCGGGGCGCCAACGGTTGTTGTACGCGAGGCTCAGGTGCGGCCGGAAAGCGGACGTCGGCTTCTTCGGGGCCAGACCGACGCTGCTCCCCGCCTTGGACAGCGCGTGGTGCAGCCGGAGCAGGGGTTCCCAGGGGCCGAGGGACAGCCGGACGGCGCCTCGGGAGCCGGCCAGAGGCATGGCACGTACGGCGAACGCGGAGGGCAGCAGCGCCTCGGCGTCCCGCGCCAGGCTGTCCAACTGCTCGGGGGTGACGACGCCCGGCGTTCCGACTCGGGCGAGGGTGATGTGCAGTCCGTCGGTCGGCACCGGGTCGAGGCCGAGGGGTGCCAGCTCCTCCTGGCAGTGCCCGGCGAGAGTCGCGAGCCGCTGATCATCTGGGAATGTCAGCATCCAGTAGTACGCGCGACTGCCGTCTGCCCAGCCGGGGCGTGCCCAGTGGTCGGTCATCTCATCGAGTGCGCTGAACGCCGCCCAGTCGTGGGCCGCGGTGACCGCCGGATCGTGCGTGTCGGCGGGGGGCTCGGCGGGGAACGCGGCGGGGTCGGCGCTGAGCAGGGGCACCCGACGTACTCCTTCGGCTTCACACTGCCCCGGAGCGCGACGACACCCTCGGCGCCTACGACGCGGATGACGCCATGGCCAGGGCCGCTGGCTGCGAGCTCCAGGTCCGGAACTCGTCGCCATAATCGCGTACCGCCGGGTGATCACGCCACGGCCCGACCTGCTCGTGCAGGTCCCGGGAGCGTTGGTAGACGGAGCTGATCGGTGTCTCTCCGCACAACCGCAGGGCCTCACGGCCCAGCGCCATCGCGTGGTCGATGTCGGGCGTGCGCTGCTGCAGCAGCGCGGTGGCGACGTCGAGGCGTACGAGCGAACGGCTCCAGGAAGACGTCGAGTGCTCCACCAGATCGTCGATGTGCTCGGCGTCGCGCAGTACCTGGGCCGTGTTGCGCAGCGCGACGTGTGACGTGACGGCGTTGGCCAGCGTTCGGGCCCGTCCGTACGGCTCGAAGGAGATGCAGGAGGTCAGCCCGACGGGTACCTCGTGGAGGTCGGAGAGGCGGAGTGCCTGTCCGATGGCCTGCTCGACGGCACGCCGGTCGCCGGTCTTGCCGAGGGCCCGGGCCCGGCCGTTGGCGAGCAGGCGGATGCACTGGGCGTGGCGCGGGGCTCGCTCGACGGCCGCAGCCGCGCAGGCGTCCGCTTCGCCGTACCGGCCGGCGTAGTAGAGGCTGAAGGAGAGGGTGCCGCACGCCCAGAGGTCGGTGTCCAGGTCGCCGATCTCACGGCTGAGATCCCGGGCTTCGGTGCAGTACGCCTCCGAGAGCGCGAAGTCTCCCGTGTTCACCGCCATGTAGCCGAGCAGGCCGGAGGCGCGGGCGGCGAGGCAGAAGAGCTCCCGGCGCGCGCGTGGGGGCTGGCGGCCGTCGAGGAGGGTGTGGGCGAGCTGCCGTACCTGGCGGGCCTGGGGGCGGAGGACGTACGGCCCGTCCTGTTCGTACCGGCTGGTGATGCCCTCCAGCGAGGAGTCGAGGAAGGCGAGCGTCGCGTCGTCGGCGTTGCTGGCCGTGAGTTGCCGGGTGCGGGTGACGATGTCCAGTGGGTTCTCGTCGTCCTCGCGGGGCAGGGGCGCACTCCTCGCCTGCTGGCCCGTGCTCGACTCCTCGTCGCGGTCGTGCGCGGAGTCGCCGTCGTACGCCGCGGAGAACAGCTCGGACACGGGTCTGCCCAGCATGTGCTCCAGAACTCGGCAGGCGTCAGGACGGGGCAGAGTCAGCAACTCCCCGCCGTACCAGCGGTCGAACTGGCGTGGAGAGACCTGGAGAGAGGCCAGGCGGGGGTCGCGGTCGAGTTCCGCCAGCCGGGCGGCGGCCCGCTCGTACTGGGCGGCGAAAGCTTCGTGCGTCGTCAGGTGCCGTTGCTGGAGCAGCTGCCGAAGCAGCGTTGTCCGTGGCATGGCCCACCCTCCTGGTGCGGCGTGCAGGACCGACGCGGAGGCGCGTGCCGGTAGCGAGGTCGTGGCCATGCTCGCCCATCGGTCGGCTGCGGCGCACGCCCGTACGAACGCGCGTCGTGACTCCTGACAGCATGCCGACGCAACCACCAACTAGGCAATATGTCTGGTGAAGTTGACCCGTATGGGTTGTAGAGGTGTCGTCGGTACGGAGAGACTTCCGGCATGGCCTTGAAGAGAAGCCTGGTTCCGCAGTCGGTGTACCGGCGACAGCTCGCAGCACGGCTGAAGGAACTGCGTGACGCGACCGGGCTCACCCTCACCGAGGTCGCCGACCAACTGGAGGTCAACCAGGGGTCCCTGAGCCGGATCGAGAACGGCGAACGCGGTACGACGCCGGTCCTCGTCCGGGCACTGCTGGACCTGTACGGAGTCAGGGACGAGGACCGTCGCGCTGACGTGCTCGACCTCGTTCGGGCGGACAAGGAGCAGCAGAAGCCCTGGTGGCGGAAGTACTCGACAGTGCTCACCCCGACGCGCTACGACGGGTACCTCGCGCTGGAGGCCGGCGCGACGCACCTCGCCAGCTACCAGCCGATGCTCGTGCCGGGGCTGCTCCAGACCGAGGATTACGCGCGTGCCGTGATCTCCCAGATGAGGAAGGATCTGTCCCCGCCGCAGGTCGAGTCCCTGGTCAGGGTTCGCATGGAGCGGCAGAACAGCCGCTTGGATGGTGAGGCCCCCGCCAGACTGTGGGCGATCCTCGACGAAGCCGTGCTGCGCAGGACGGTCGGCTCCGTTGAGGTTATGCGCGACCAGATGCGGAAACTGGTGGAAGTGAGCGAGCGGCCGAACGTCACTGTGCAGCTCCTGCCGTTCTCGCTCGGCGCGCATCCCGGGCTGTACGGCCCGTTCGTCATCTTGACTTTCCCGCACCCCACGCCGGATCTGGTGTGGCTGGAGAATCCCAAGAACTCCGTGTATCTCGAATCCCCGGAGGACGTGGACGACTACACGGAAATCTTCGATCAGTTGAGGGACAGCGCCCTCGACCCATCGGAGGCCGGCACCCGCATCGCACGCATCAGCAAGGAGCTCGAAGAGTGAGCACGCCCAGCATGGCCGCCCCGCACGACGTCACGGCAGCTCCACACGACGTCGGGCTCACACACGCGCGGTGGCGGAAGAGCTCATACAGCGGGGGTGCGAACGACTGCGTGGAAGTCGCGGAACTGGGCGAACACGCCGCAGTGCGCGACTCCAAGGACATCAGCCGTGGGCCGTTGCTCTTCCCGAAGGCGGCGATGCGCGCGCTGGTTGGCGGAATCGCCAGCGGGGCAATCGTGGAGCGTCGGGGCTGAGCAGAGAGCTGCGTGAGGAGAGAGTCGTAACGGTCGTCGTCGTGGGCGCAGCCGTCTCGGGTCTCACGACCGGCGTGGCGCTGTTGGAAGCCGGGTTCTCCGTACGGCTGGCGACCAAGGAAATTCCCGGGCGCACGTCGCTCGCGGTATGGGCTACTCCGTGGCCCATAGTACCTCCGGCCTGCGTATCGAGGGTCTACCCGGCGCCTCAGCCGGAGCGGAGACCGCCTCGCGGACGTCCTCCGCGGAAGCCTCGACGGAGCACGTGGTAGCAAGAAGCGCGCCGAAGACGGCCGGGCCGGCGTACCCGCCTGTGTGTAACCGCACCGCCTTCGACGAGCGATGTCGGTACAACCTGTGGCCGCGCTGCGAAACGTCCTGCAGGATCCGGCCTCGCGCACCCGCGAGGCCGGTCATCTCCCGTACGCCCGCTTCCAGCGCGCCCGGTGCCGGCAGTCTCCCTGGCCGCGGCCGTTCACTTCACTCAGGTACGCCTCTTCCAGCGATCGGCCGTCCACGACGCAGGTCTCCTCGAAGGAGCGCTGGAGCAGCGCCGCGGGCCAGTAACGCGCCCCGTTGGCCGCATAGTCCAGCATCTGGCCCACCACCTCGCGGCGGATGCGTGTATCGCTTGCCCGCTTGACCTCCACCAGCGTCGGAGCCCCGTCGGCATCGACGAAGAGATGGTCCAGCCAGTACGCCGGACCGCTCTCCGCACTCGTCGGCACACCCATCTCGCGTGCCACCAGCACCAGCCGCAACGGCTGGCCATCGGCTAGCGAGCCGAAATCCAGCACCCGCGGGTGACAGCTCCTGGAACTCCGCCTCGGTCTCGAACGCAGCAGGCTCCAGAGCCTGCAGATCGCTCCCCAGGACGAAAACCGGCTGATCAGTCACTTGCTACCCCACCCCTGTGATCCCGCGGCCGCCGTGGTCGTCTCCACATCGATTGATACCGGATGCCACCGACAACAACGACCCACCGCCCGTCTTACCGCCACATCCCCTGCCCGTAGGGCGGGCAGGTAGGTCGCCCACGGCGATACGGGTCCCAGACCACAAGCGCGGCGGGCGGCCAGGAGGGTTGCCGATCAGAGTTCAACGAACCACGTTGCAAGGGATGTTGTATGGGTGAGGATAGTCCCGTGGACTATGACCTCAACCGACTAGGCGAGCGAGAATTCGAACATCTGACCCAAGCCTTGGCCATCAAGGTGCTCGGTCCGGGTGTCGAAGCCTTTGGCGATGGCGCCGATGGCGGCCGGGAGGCCACGTTTGAGGGAAAAGTCAACTTCCCCGATCCCGACCCGGACGGGCCGTGGGAAGGGTACGGCGTCATCCAGGCCAAGTTCCGCTACCGCCCCAGGGACCCCGGGAACAACGCGACATGGCTGAAGGACCAACTCAAAGATGAGTTCGAGAAGTGGATCGATCCCGCCTCAGGACGGGGACGTCGCCCCGAGTACTTCCTAGCCGTAAGCAATGTTGTCCTCTCTCCCTATCCGGAAAGCGGTGGGATCGACTCAATCAACGCCCTGATTGAGGAATACGCTCCTCAGATCGGCCTGAAGGGCTACCGCGTATGGCACTACGATCAGTTGTGCCGATTGCTTGAAGTTGCGTCGGAAGTAGCGCACAGATACTACGGGTTGATCACGCCGGGCGATGTGCTGGCCCGTCTCCACAACTACGTACGCGGCCTTGACGATGGCGTCCAAGAGTCCCTGTCGACGCATGTCGCCAAGGAATTGCTGGCTGAACAGTGGGTACGTCTCGGGCAGGCCGGCGACAACGACGACCAGCGTCTTCGTCTCGATAGAGTCGCCATCGACCTTCCCGCCCGCCTTGACCGTGAAGAGGCGGAGGTCCACACCGCGGCGCATGTGATCACCCGGGGGAATCGAGTCCTGCGCCCAAGTCTCTGCGCTCGAGACGACAAGGACTCCCAAGAGGGAACGAATCCACCCGACCGGATGGTCCTCCTCGGAGGCCCAGGCCAGGGGAAAACCACACTGGCCCAACTAATCTGCCAAATCTATCGGGTTGCATTGCTGGCCGATCTTCCCGATCAGTCGCTCCCGCCTGAGGTCCGCTCCTTCTGCCGGGAGTTCACCGGTGAATTCCTCGGCTCGGCGGGTCTTGAACTGCCCGTCGCACGCCGCTGGCCCTTCCACGTCCGGTTGGATCAGTACGCAGACAGATTCGCCGCCGACCCCAACATGACGATCCTTCGCTATATTGCCAGGAAGGTCACCCAACGGGCACCCGCCACCGTGACGGAGCAGCAGCTCCTCGACTGGCTGGGGCAATGGCCCTGGCTGCTGGTACTCGACGGACTGGACGAGGTGGCTGATCAACAGCTCCGAGAAGACCTGCTCCGGCACATCCGGGACTTCCAGATCGACGCGGCTCGACGCGACGCCGACCTCCTGACCGTTGCGACAACACGGCCCCAGGGTTACGGAGACGAATTCGATCCGGACCAGTACGAATACCTGCGTCTATGCCCTCTTGAGGAGGCCCAAGCCGTCAAGTATGCCGAGCGGCTGGCCGGCGCCCGTCACGCCTCCGATCCCGACAAGCAGGAGCAGGTCCTTGGCAGGATTCGGAAAGCGGCGAGAGAGCAGCGCACGTCACGGCTGATGCGCTCGCCGTTGCAGATTTCCATCATGTCGCTACTTCTTGAGCGGCGGCCAACGGCACCGCAGCACCGCTACGGCCTGTTCAAGGGCTACTACGACACGTTGTTCGCCCGAGAGGTTGCAAAGGCCACGGGGTCCGCAATGCTGCTCGAACATCACAAGACCCACGTCGATGCCCTTCAGGAGGCAGTCGGCCTTGTGCTCCAGGTGCGTTCGGAGCAGAGGGGTGACGCCGAGGCCGCACTGTCTCATAAGGAACTGCGACAGCTTGCAATGCGCATCCTCCGGCAGGAAGAGTACGATGCGGACCAAGCGGATATCCTCTCGGGAAAGCTGGTGTCTCTGGCGACGCAGCGACTGGTTCTGCTGACGCCGATGCCAGCGGACGGCGTCGGTTTCGAGGTCCGCAGCCTTCAGGAATTCATGGCAGCAAGGGCATTGGTATCTGCGTCCGACACAGAGGTCATCGCGAACCTGGTGACTCTCGTTCCGTCGGCGCATTGGAGAAACACCTGGCTGCTCGCCGCCGGCCGGATCTTCTCGGAGCGCGCTCATCTGCGAGGGGATGTGCTGTCGCAGATGCGCTCCGCCGACGTTAGCGATGCCCTCAGCAGGGCTGTTGCTCCTGCCGCGTATCTAGCTGCGGACCTGCTGGAGGAACAGATCGCGGAGAGCTCACCGCGCTATCAGGCGCTCCTCGTGCAGCACGCCGTCGAACTGCTGCGGAAGACGCCCGGGCTGCACCTTGTCCGGCTCGCTGACGTATTGGCCGGCGTCATGTCTCAGAATGCGACAGCATCCGAGGTGGTGGAAGCAGCCATATCAGACGCACTGGCATCAGCGGGAACCGCGACGCTCAGTGCTCTCATCGTCTGTGCCACGTGGGCAAGCGGCACGGGCACTCTGGCGGGTAAAGCCAAGTCCTGGTTGAGGCAAGGCGTCGTGAACCTACGGGACGCCGGCCGAGAACGGCGGCAAGCCGTTGCCGGTCTGCCAGTGAACTTCAGGTTGTCCCCCCTCCGGGAATATGAGCCCCAGGTGCAGGACAGCGAGCCGATGCCGCTGGGTGCCGTACTGGAGCCGCTGCTCAGCGAGAAGGACCTTGATCAGCGCGAAAGGGAGCTTGCTCATAAGGCGGTCGAGGCCCTGGCAGGAGCGGGCATATGGCGCCAGGAGACGGACAAGGGGCACGTCACAAAAGTGGACCACCGCCACCTTCCGGATCTCTCGCTGCTGGACGAGCCCCTCGAAGATCAACAGGTGATGAGAGCGCTCATCGCCGTGGTGGATGCCCTAGGACTCGAACAGTGGCCCGTCGCGAGCCTGCTGCGCCGGGTCCTAGGGCTCTGGCTGGAACGCCGACCCATCGGTCAACGAATCTCAATGCCAGTCATCAGCGATCACGGATAGAGACAGAAATGCCGAGGCTCTGCGCCAAATCCCTGACTTCACTGGCCTGTTCGGATGGCATGGTCACCTGGAGCGTGGAGGACAGATAGGAGACCACACCGCGGTCCAGGAGATCAAAGAGCTTTCGGAACAACTGCGCCAACTTGTCGGCCGAGTCCGGCTCGCTGATGAGGTTCTTCATCACGGTGAAGGCAACCTGCTGCTCCACGGCCGTGGGGCCACCGGTGTCGGCACCTGGCCTGGCTCGCGTGCCGCCGCCAGAACCAGTGCCCGAACCCGAACTACTGGACGCGCCGCTTCCCGCTGTTTGCCCCGAACGCCCGGTGTCTCCCTGCTCGCCCTTGCCCTCTGTCTCCTCCGTCGTGGTCGGCGCAGGCTCGGGCTTGGCGAGCCGATAGGTCGGAGCGTTGAAGTTGATCCCGGTGAGGGCGTCGACGACGACGGGCTCCCCTCCTTGCCGTACGATCCGAAGTTCTCCATCGTGCACCGCCTGATACATGGCTCGCCGCAGCTCTTCGGTTCCGTCGCCGGGGAGCAGTCCCAAACGCGGTGTGTCCCAGAATGAGTCCCGAATCTCCGCCAGGGGGCGGCGGTCATAGTCGCTGTCGCGCAGGTTGTGAAGGAGAGCGGTGCCGGTGAACTCACCGGGCCGAAATGCCTTCTGCGCGGCTGCTAGTGCCTCCCACACCACGGCTCCGTCAAGTGTGCCCTGCTCCAGATTGAGCTGGGCGACCTCGCGGTCCACGGTGGGGTCCGGCTGTGCCAGATAGAGCACGTGCTGAAAGGCCCTGCGGACGCTGTCCTTGAGTCGACGGAGGTCGTCGTCCCGCTTTGCTGTGGCCTGCACGGCGATGTCCTCGTCCGCTTCGGCTTCCGGTCCCTCCAACACCCGCTCACTGGCCAGATATTCGGTCGCGGCTCTGCGGGCCTGTGTACGGCCGCGGGCTGAAGCCACAGTGAAGACCGCGGACGAGGCCCATGCAACCGCAAGTCGGTCGGCTCCGAGGCCGAGTACGGCTTGCACTGCTCCGAGGGTGGCCTTCTGCGTGCCGTTGCCGACGGTGTACATCGCCGGGTCCAGCGCGATCAGCCGCGTGGTGCGCGCCTCGTCGATCTCGGCCTCAACCAGGAGAGCACGGTGGCTGTGACTGGCGTCGGCGTGTATGAACCGGGCTTTGGCGAACGGCCCGGCCGTCAGCGCTTCCTTGGTGTATTTGGCGATGGCCTGATCCCGGTCCTGGTCGGTCACCGAGTTGCGCATGGCCCGCATCAGCATGGGCAGACGCTGCCGGGTCGAGAGGAAGTAGCGCCGTGGCTGGCCGCCTCTGCCCTCAAGGACCTCGACCGTAGCTAGGCCAGCGTCGTCGACGTTGGTGAGCGCCCGTACGACGGCATCCGCCTCCGCGTAGTCATAGCTGGGGTCGGGCACGACCGTGGCTGCCTTGGCTTCGGGGTCAGAGGCACCTCGACGTGAGCCTCCGCGTGTTCCGACGATGGACGCCAGATAGATGAACGTGGCAGCACGCTCGGCGGCCCGGGGGTTGCTTTGCGCCCATGGAGCGCCGACCCGACTCACATCGAGCCGCCGCGCGGCACCTCCGCTGTCTTCCAAGTCAACGATGTCGCTCTGCGCGATGGAGCGGTAGTTTCCCTGGGTCTTGGTATCGGATATCAGGCCCGAGCCAATGACCGCATCACGTACCGTGCCGTCCGACAGCGGCAGGTCTCCCGGTCCTATGAGCAAGGGCGCCCATTCGCCGCGCTTGGCCCGTTCGGCCAGCGCGTACGCCGTTGCGGCGAAGATCGTGATGGTGGATCGCACCTGCTGGAAACCAGTGAGATTCGCCCATTCCCGCTCGGCCAGGTCCATCAGCTGAGGATGGAAGGGGTACGAACGCACAACAGCGTCCTGGAAACGGCTCGTCCACGGAGCGCTCAGGGCTCCGAAGACCTTCGTCTTCCAGTTACCCTGCTCCATAACCGGCCGAAATGATTCGGCTGTCTGCTGCGCGGTCTGGTCAACAGCTGGATCCGCGGAATTAGCGAAGAGCCGACGGCGCAAGATGGCTGTGAAGTCGCCATTCTCGTTCACCGATTTGGTCTTGCCATTCCGCTCCAAGTAGGTCTGCAGGTCCTGGCGTCGAGCGTCACCGTCTCCCTGGAGCGTAGTCGGATCCTTCTCCGAGTTAATCATCACGACCAGCATGGAAACGTGCGGTACAGTGCTCACCGTCTCCGTCAGCGCCCTGAGAAACGCCATGTCCTGCGCGATGAGCTGCTTGTCCCCGCAGCCCTCAAGGCCGTCGCCCACATAGTTGAGAACTTCGTCAATGATAACGAGCACAGGACGGTCCAGCGAAGCTATTGCTTCCCCAATTTTGGCCTTGCTGGAAAAATGCGACCGATAGCTTTCGTAACGGGGCAACTGATCGGGCAACCCGTCGAACAGCCGCCACAGGAACCGTTCATAAAGGTTGTGGGCCCACGGACCATCTTGCTCAGGGACTGTCGCGCCAGGGACCATGTTGTCGCACGACAACACGACTACGTGCGGCTTGTTGAGGTCTCGTGGGAGTTCCTGCCCCAGCGCGGCCCTGGCCTGCTCGAAGACCTCACGACCGACGTCCTCCTGGGCCAGAGCCTCTGGGTCCTTCACCAGATGCCAGGCACCTATGCAGGCGTGCGACTTGCCTCCGCCCATCCCCTGGTCGAGCCGGGTCAGCGCCGGCACGGACTGGTACTTCGCGCCCCCGGCCAACCGTATCGCGATCTGGGTGAGCAGGTCGACCAGTTGGGATGTGGGGTGGGTGACCTGTCCGTAGGCGGAGGCGCTCGCATAGTGCGGTCGGTTCCCGCCTTCGCCGTACGCCACTCGGTAGAGAGAGACCTGAATGTCGCTGGCCACCCCCGAAGCGTCGGTGATCTCGTCGCGCAGGCTCAGCCTCTCCCACCACGGTGTCAGCGCGGTCGCGGACACGGTTCCCCCTCGGTTCCGTTTGGTCGTGCAGCTCGTGCTCAGTACCCAGAGATTCAATCATGACGCCGGCACCGAACCACCCTTAGAACAGGCGACTTTGCATCCCCTGACTCTCTGCCTGGCGAGATTCGACCGTCCTGGACTCGTGCGCCGTGTAGGTGGCGGACTCGATACCGCGACGAGCCCTGACGAGGGCCGTCCAGGCAAGGGCATCCTGATCGGCTTCGGGTAGCTTCTCAATCAGGAACGTGATGGTCGCCCAGAGTTGCTCGTCGTCACCCTCACGGCCCGCTGCGACCAGCACCTCAGCGACGTCTTCGGTATCCCCGTCCCGCCACGCCTTCGCCATGGCCAACGCGATGTCGACCACAGCGGCCTTCTCGTCGATGACTGGGCTGACCTGGCTGGAGAGAACGAACCGGCATCCCTTCTTGTCCTGCTTCACCAAGGTCTTCAGCTCGGCCAACGAGAGCCCAGACGTCAGTCCTTCCCAGCGCAACTCAGACTTGGCCACCTGCCGCCGTTGGTAGAGGTCGACCCACCACAACGCAAACTTCGTACGCTCGTCGAACAGTTCGAGCGGTACGGAATCGATGCGGCTCAGGGCCACTTCCTGGACCGCCTTCCGCGCGGTCGCAAGTAGGGTGAGCAGCTCGACTGGTTTGCCCGTGTTGTCGCTGATGCTCTCGTACTGTCCGACGATCTCCATCGCAGGTCCCACCGATGCCATCATCATATCGTCGCGGGCGAGATCGGAACTCTCCCACAGACGCATGCGGTCCCTGATCGCGTCCTTGATCCTGCTCTCCACGGCCATGAGATCTCCACGGCCGCGATCGGGCTTCGCGGGCCGGCATGCCATCGTGACGGTCGTCACGATATTCAACGCACCCGCACCGGCGCCTCCCGCCTCCGTCTTGGCAGGCCAGGAGGCGGTGATGACTAGACCGGCGTCATGAAGGGCGCGAAGCATGCGCTCCCATACCTCGACATCACCATGACCGAAAACGATGGTGACAACGCCATCCTCGGCAACCACCCGGCGCATCTCCCGATACGCACGAAAGATCATGGTGTCGTAGTGCTCCAGGGTCCGGTGATCGCCCGCCTGACTGCCACCGCGCTTGACGATGATCTCCTCGTCCTTCTCCTGGACGCCATCCGGATGCATCGTTATGGCAAGGGAGGAGTCCGCAGTGAACATTGCGCGCTTGGCCCAGACGTAGAACAAGTCGCTTGAATCGCTGTAGTCGATCATGTCGTCGTATGGGGGGTCTGTGACGACTGCGCTAAACGACGCGTCCCTGTAAGGGAGCATGGTCGCGCTTCCTCGATGGACCTCGGCCGGGCGGGCCACCCCTCGCTTCCTCACGTTGTGAAGCGTGGACACCGTCTTCTTGGCGAGGGAGGACCAGGACCCAGGCCCGTCAGAGAGACCGCTCTCGAACCAGTCATAGGAGTGCAAGATCGCTGCCTGGGCAACGAAGACGTCCCCCACCTTCTGAGCCGCAACCTCAAGGCGACTGCCTCGAGTACTACGGCGAATCTTGCGCATCATGGCGGCAGTGGCGAACCCGCTGAGCGCTCGCACGTATGCCGGGGTCATAGACGCCTCAAGACACTCCTGCGAGGCGTCATTGATCGCCCGTGCAATGGTGACCAAGGTCAGGTTCTGGCGCGCCGTCAACAGATCGCCGTAAGTCTTATCCCCATAGTTGACGGACTTAATGGTCCACGTGTTGCCCGCCGGTATCCGCTCATCCGGTCGCGCGCTCAGCGGCCCGAACGGCGGTTGTTCCGTCAGTGCTTGCTTGGCTCGCTCTACGGCCTCGTACTCCTGCTTTGTGGGTTCGCGGAACACCTTGGTGCCGTCCTCGGCGATGTCTGCCGCCACCAATAGGACGTCATGTCGCAGCCCCTCGACGCTGAGTCGGGTGTGGACCGCCTTCGAGTGGACGTGTTCGCAGAACGGGCAGACGGCAACTCTTCCGTCCGAGGCATACTTGCTCCTACCCGTGAATACCCGTGTCGGCGTTCCCTTGGGCTCTCCCTCGTGCACGACGGCGCGGAATTCACCGGAACCTGGATCGGCGTCGATGAAGAAGCTCTGTCCCGGGTCCTCTGGTCGCATCCTGGTCGCTTTTCGGGGAAGGCGCAGGCGCAGTTCACCCACCAGTGGGAAGCGGTGACCGCATTCCTGGCACGGCAGAGTCGAGGCCCACAGGTAACCCCACGGGTAGGCGCCCAAATGCTTAGGATAAAAATCGGCCATGCTTTCGACGAACCGGCGGCCGACCTCGTTCAGGAACGCATCAACGTCCTGCTCCAGCCGGCCTTCGGCCTGATGCTGCCCACCACCGTGGAAGGGCAGCGGCGGCTCATCGTTCCACTCCTGGAAGGGGATCTCTGCCAGCAGCGATCCTCCAAGCACAGCGAACGGTGAGTAGTCGATGCCTTCCGCATGCACCCCCAGCCGGCCAGCCTCCAACGGGATCATGGCTCGTCCTGAAAACGGGTCGAGCACTCTGGCGCCTTCAGGATGGGCTGCTTGAAGAGCAGCCCGAATTGTGGATACAGCACCGCCCATCATGTTCGCTGCCCGCACCTTGGCGGGGGTGTTGGCGGTCAGCACCTCTCTGACCGCGTCCTGAAGCTTTCGCTGCTCGGCCTTGTCTTCCGGCCACGGCAGCAGGCTGGTCAGCACGGCCGCCTTGGCCTGGGCGGTCGGCCGCTTGGCGAACCACACCCAGAGGCTCGCTTCCGTGTTGCCGCTTCCCCAACCGACCATCGACGCGTCGCTCACCTCAGTGCAAGGGAACCAGCGTTCGATCATGCGGGTCATAGTGTCTCCTGGTCGGGAAAGGAGCCGTCGGCGACGGACGTGTTCTTACGGGCGGATCGCAGTGTGTCGCCGGACAGCCGGACGACGGCTTCACGATGAAGACCCACAGCGAAGACGTCAAACGGATCCCGGAAAGATGCGAACAGTCGCCCGACGCCGTCGTGGCAGGACTCCACCACGTAGAGGACATAGTCGGAGCGGTACTGAGCCGACATCAGCAGCTCCCCTCCGTGTAGCCGTATGTCCTCATCGTCAACGCTTCGCCATACTCCCTTGACCGCCACCATCCGGCGTTCCTGCCCCCGTAGGGCACGCAGCTGGAAACCACGGCTTTCGGCTCGTACGTCGTCCACCGACCAGCCGTCGCCCTCCAGCAGCCTGCGCACATGATCAGCCGCGACAGCTTCCGCCTGACGACGGTGCGGTGATCCTCTATCCTGCCCCGGCAGCACCTGAAGCCGGGCGATGAGTCGTGGCGGCTCCGCCTCCACCTGGCAGAGCTCGTCCAGTTGTGCGAGTCTGCGCTCGGATGCGGCCGTAAGCCGGTCGCGCAGCGCGAGTCGTTCAACGCGGTCCGGGATGTCCAGCGTCACGTCGACAGGCAGGTTCGTGAGGTCACGTTTGGCCGCCGCGTACCAGTCTCTTCGCGTCCGCATCTGCTCGGCCACGGCTTGAGCGAGGAGACGCCGTGCCTCGCTCTCCGCGACTTCGGCAACTAGGGGCTCGGGGCGTCCGGCGGCACGGTCGGTGGCGGCCAAGCCGGCCAGGATCTCCCAGCGGACCGCGTGGGTCTCACCAGTGGGATCCGCGCGTATCAAGGTGAACCAGGGGGTACGGGCCGGCGAGGCTGCCGAGTACACACTTGACGCAAAGACCATGAGTTCGTACGGGCTCGCAGCCGCGGGGTCCTCAACGGTCCCGCCTCGGTACACATCCGGAACAAGTATCTGGTCACAGTGAGCGACCAGTCCCGCGAGGGCCGAGCTTCCCGGGCGCAGAGACACGGGCTGGGGGCCGTTTGCGTAACTCTCCGCATCCAAGACCTCGTTGGGGGCCGCACCGCCGATCGACACCACAGCCTGTCGGGCCCCGCCCAGCGTTCGAGGGAGTGCATCAACTGCCTCAATGAGCATGATGTCTTCTCCCGCCGCGGTGTGACTGGCCCGCAGGATCCCCGCTTGTGCCAGCCGACGTATGTAGGCTTCCACGACTACCGGATGGATCCCCTCCAGCGACTGTTGCTGCAGACGGGCCAGCCCTGCCGCGACATCCACTGCGGAGGCGAGTTCCGCCTCCTGATCGTGTACGGCTTCGGCTCGGCGCTTCAGCTCCGAGGCGTTCACCCGGCGCACGGCGGCCAGGACCTCGGCCTGCTTCAGTTCGTCGTCGCCGTACAGCGTTCTCAGCCAGTCTTCATAGGGGACCGCCGATAGTTCGGCCACGAGGGACAGGCTGTCGAACATCTGCCCGTCCAGCTCGTTGGCGGCCGTGACGAACCTTTCCAGCAGCGTGTGCAGCGTGTCTCCCTCACGTGTGTCGGCGGCGACCAGGTTGTACAGCTCGACATCGCGTTCCTGGCCAACTCTATGAATTCGGCCCATGCGTTGTTCCAGCCGCACGAGCGACCAGGGAATATCGAAATTCACTAGAACATGGGCGACTTGAAGGTCGATCCCCTCGTTACCCGCGTCGGTAGAGACGATGATCTGAAAGTCCCCTGCCATAAATGCGGCACGGACCTCGTCCCTTTCCGCGTGTGACTGACGGCCGCTGTACGTACGGGCGAGGTAACCGTCGTCGGTGAGCCGCTGTGCAATCCACTCTGCGGTATCAGCGTACTCGGTGAAGACAACAGCTTGTTGCCGGCCACCGGGAAAAATCCCATTTGCCGCCAGACACTGATCCAGCAGTACGCGCCATTTCGATGGCACATACTCCGGGTCCCGGAGCATCTCGGTGATGTGGTTGAGCAGTTGACTGATCGCCGATCGTTCGGAGCGGGGAGAGCGGGAGTCCGCGTGGACGACGCGGGCCTCCTCCTGCAGAGCCTGGTCTTCTCCCTCAGGATCGGCATCCGCTGCCGCCTGAGCCTGCGACTTGGCGCCCATACTGGCCGATCGCCGTTTCAGCGTCTCCCCCAGTGCGTGCAGGCTGGATGCAGCCCGTTTGCCGTAGACCATCCGTGCGAGTGGGCGTGCCGTGGCGGGGAAGAACTTGTCGACGAGCTGCAGGGCTTCGGTGTAGGCGGTGAGCTCGGCCGGGGCAAGCGGCACCCTATGGTTGGTGGCGTGGCGCCGCTTGAAGAGGCGCGTGACACCGTCGTAGTCGACCAAGTCCTCCTTCATCCGCCGCAGGAAATGGGTGCTGCCAGGCCGCAGGGGAGTCAGCGGCTGCTTGGGGTCATCTCCCGGATCCGGATAGACCTCGGGGTCCACCAGGTGCAGGAGATGGCGGAACAACCACTCAGAACCACGGTGGGGGGTGGCCGTCATGAGAAGGGCCCGTGGGCTTGCTCCGGTCAGCAGGCGTCCCACCCGGTGAAATGACTGTGCCGTGGCCGTCAGCCGATGGGCCTCGTCGAAGACAACAAGATCCCACCCTGCAAGGTCGGGACGGATCGCATCCTGAACGGCGGCGTTCACTGCCGCAAGCTCCAAGGAGACGATCCAGAAGTCGTGCCCCAACTCCAGTGCGCCTTCTCGCACCGTGGCTGCCGTGATCCTACGCAGTCCACCACCGAAGAACCGCTCGAAGTCCGCCTGCCATTTGGAGACCAGACCCGCGGGTGCGACGACCAGCGCACGCCGGATCAGTCCGATGCGCTGCATCTCGCGCATGTAAAGACCGGCCATCACCGTCTTCCCCGTTCCCGGTTCGTCCGCCAGCAGAAAACGCAGCCAGGGCTGAGGCAACATCGCCCCGTACACGGCGTTGATCTGGTGCGCGTACGGTCGCAGCGGGGAGGCCGACAACAAGCTCGCCGACGTGTCGGTGGCGGCTGCGGTCATCCAGCAGTTCCACATGCCGGCCAGGGCGCCGGCGGAAGAACCCCCACCGTCGCGAGCCAGAACCTCGACGCGGGCAGCTTCGTCCGCCGTGAGCGCGACTTTCGTGAAGGTGCTCTGTCCGTCCGGCGCCACGTAGAGGATCCAGCCGCCGGCGGAGTCGGGGTGGGCGAAGTCGACGGTCAGCCAGCCGCTCGGGCCGTTTGGCAGCCGTACCCGCCAGCCTGGCTGAAACGGCCCCGACATACTCGCCTCCCCCATGTCTCGTGTCCCTGACTTGACACCCTATGGCCCTTTCACAACTGGCCGCTTCTCTCTGGAGCTTGCTCCAGGACTGCTACTACGCCAGCTATGGATCTAACCCACTCTCTCGGGCAACGCCGCGTTGTCGGACTCCTGCCATGGGACAGCGGCTCGACGCTCATGCGGTCGGGGTCACGGCCACCGAGTGAGCGCGAGGGCGTGGCTACGGTCCCGTACTGCTTCATGGCATCGGCTCCCAACGCAGCAGACACTGAAACCTGGCAAGGCCAGAATCCGGTCCGCAAGGGGACGCCGCATAGCGGTGGAACGCGGCCTACAGGAGTCATCTTCTCGATCTCCGAGATGTACCGTTTTCATGCTTGGCGTTGGCCGCCATCGGCGTCCACGTCGTCACCCCCGCCGACGGGAGTCATCCCTACCTCGTCGAACCCACGGACGCCGGTCGCGCTGCACTGGCATGACGCAGGAATCCAGCGGGGCGTAGCCTCTTTGGAGGCAACACACGGATGATCCGGCCGCAGGCGTGGCCACCGCCGTTTCACCGCGATGGCCGGTATTCAGCCCATGTCTTGGGCGTCTCCGGAATCTTGACTGCGGTCAACTCCGGATACCGATCGATCCAGAGGTCGAAGATCCATGCAGCCAGATTCTCCGCTGAAGGAAAG
The DNA here is from genome assembly GCF_059510295.1 of Streptomyces sp. PTL18. Lineage (NCBI taxonomy): Bacteria > Bacillati > Actinomycetota > Actinomycetes > Kitasatosporales > Streptomycetaceae > Streptomyces > Streptomyces sp. PTL18. The sequence goes on from NZ_JCAJZO010000037.1 coordinate 25,280, forward strand.
ATACCCCCCATCGCCTCATTCAAGTGACGATGGTCGAGGGTCTCATCCTTCCCATGAGGACGCCGCTCTTCTCCGTGCCGCCCGACAGCCAGCCTGATCTTGAGGGACGCGGGACTGTCAAGGATGAGCTCAGCTCACCGCGCTAGCGGCGCCGAAGGCGTCCTTGACCGGCCGCTGCGTCCCGGACAATTTCCAGGCGGGCGACCCGGCCCTCCGCCACCCACTCGGCTCGAACACCCGTCTGGGGACAGTGGCGCTGCAACTGGAGAATTACTTGACCGTCGACAAGAGGCAGCGACCTCCGCCTCGAACGCCCGAAGCAGTGCCGACTTGCCCATGCCCGAGTGCCGTCGATCACGAGCGCCCGGCCGCGCCCCTCGGTCACGTCCGACATCAGCGAGCGCAGCTCGTCCACGTGCTCCACGCGGTCGACAAACCCGGTCCGCACCACAGCCCCCGTCTCAGTCATCGGTCACGGAACTTTCGTACCCACAGCGTTACTTGCCGACCACGGTAGACCATGTGAGACACGTCCCCGACTCGGCTCAGCCATGTTCCGGCACTCAACTTCCATATGTCGGACGCGACCTGTGGATCTGCCTGAATGCGGGCTTGCCAGGCGGTCTGTAAGAGAGCATAGATTGGGCTTCAGTTGATCGTCAGGGGGAGCAGTGGCAAGGCGGGATCTTCGAACGCTGTTCAGCTCGAACGACCGGAGCATCGCCGCCAATGAGGCGTTCACGAACCGACAGGCACAGTGGCAGGCGGTAACAGCCTGCCTCGCAGAGCACGTACGGCACGTGACCCATGCGGACTTTGACGTGGAGGACCTGGAAGCTCCCCGCCGCAACGTCCTCGTCTTCCACGGCGTGGGCGGAATCGGCAAGTCCACGCTCTCCCGCAAGATCGAGGCGTCGCTCACCAGCAGCGAGCACCGCCCTGCGCAATGGGAATCGCCGTCCCACCCCGAACAGCGGACGCTGCCAGTCCGCATCGACCTCGCACGCGCCGCAGGCACTGACTTCGAGCGTGTCATCCTCATCATCCGCCTCGCCGTCGCAGCTCTCGGCCGGCCGATGCCCGCCTTCGACCTCGCCCTGCGCCGCTACTGGGAGCACAACCATCCGGGCGAATCGATCGAGGACTACCTGCGCCGGGGCGGACTGCTGAGCCGCTTCAGCGCCGCAGCCGCTCTGCCCCAGCAGATGCAGTCCGCCCTCAGCGACATCGCCCAGGCCCTGCTCCTGCCCGGCACCGTCGGGAGCGCGCTCGGACACGGAGCCGGAGCGCTCGTCAAGGCGTTACGCGAACGGCGGCAGACCGTACGCGTCCTCGCCGGCTGCTCCCGCCTGGCCGACCTCCTGGAGGCCGAGCCCGACCTGGAAGCCCTCAGCTTCTACCCGCACTTGCTCGCCTGGGACCTGGCCCAACTCCCGGCCGACAAGAGCGCGCTGCCCGTGATCCTGCTGGACACCTTCGAGGACACCGGCGACCGATCCCACCGCGACTTCGAGCGCTTGCTCCAGCGCATCGTGTGGCTGATGTCCAACGCGTTCTTCGTCATCACCGGACGCAACCGCGTCCAGTGGGCGGAGACGAGCTTGGAAGGGCAACTCGACTGGGTCGGGCCGAACGCCTGGCCCGGCCTTGTCCCCACTGCCGCTGCATACTCCCGCTCAGATGCCTCCGGCCGCCAGATCCTTATCGGCGACTTCTCCCCTGAAGACTGCGAGGACTACCTGACCCGCAGGCTCAACCGCGGCGGGCAGCCACTGATCGACGAACCGGTCCGCCGGATCATCGCCGAGCGCTCCCACGGGCTGCCCCTGTATCTGGGCCTGTCCGTCATGCGCTACCTGGAGCTTCGACGTGGCGGTAGGCAACCGCAGGTTACCGACTTCGACCATGACTTCCCCGCCCTGATCGCCCGTACTCTCAGCGATCTGACCCCCGACGAGCGTCACGTGCTCCGCTCGGTCAGCTTGCTCAGCGCGTTCTCCGTGCCCCTGGCCACCAAGGTCGCCGGGATGGATCACGATGCACCCGCCCTGCGGCTGATCGAGCGTCCCTTCATCCGGGAATCTCCCTCCGGTGCATGGCCTTTCCACATCCATGACCTCATCCGCTCCGCGATCCGAAACACGGACGACGGCACTGACGACCGCTGGTCGCAACAGGACTGGCAGCGTGCAGCCCAGCGCGCCTTCCAAGCCCTGGAGGACGAGTGGCGCCAGGATCTGAGACGCGACCGAACCGTCCTGGTCAGCTGCCTTCAGCAAGGTCTGCTCCTCGCACGGGACTTCGGTCTCAATCTCGGCTGGCTCGGAGATGTCTCATTCCAGTACGTGGCCGATTCCATATGGGAGCCGCTCGCGCTGACCTCTGCGAGTGACACGTCGTCGGGCGGCCTGCAGACTGCCGCGGATGCCCTGGTGGAAACGCTCGGCGCCATCGCCCGCCGCCAGCACGAGCACCGTGAGCGTACGGCCAGTCGGCTCTCGGCCGTCCTGGCGTCCGGGCTGCTCCCCGATGAGCTGGTCGAACTGGCCACGTACTACCTGGCGAAGGCCCAGCGAGACCTCGGCCTGACCGACGATTCGCGCCAGGGCATGCAGCGCGTCGCCTCCGCCGGCGGCCGACTGGCCTTTGCCGCCGAACGCGGCCTGGCGCATCTGAGTCGCCTGTCCGGGGACTTCCCCTCGGCGGTGGACGCTGCTGGAAGGCTGGGCTGGGAAGGGCGCCACCAGCGAGTACTCGGGGACGTGTGGTGGGTCCAGGGAGACATGGACCGGGCCGCAGCCGCCTACCTGGCAGCCCGCAGCGAAGCCGAACAGCACGGCGTGGTCGGCGAGACCGCCATGTCCCAGGCGCATCTCGCCTTCGCCGTCGCCTTCACCGACCCTACTCAGGCCGATGACGAGCTCGACCTGGCGGACCGGTTGCTGTCGCACCTCAGCCTGCGCTCCACCGAGATGACCGCACGGATCGCCGCGTTGGTACGCGATGCCGGGTACGCCGCAGACCTTCCGGACCGGGCCGCAGTCCTCTTCGCCGAAATCGGCGTCTCCGGAATCTCCTACGCCGCGGCCAAGCTCCAACTGGCCCTGTGCTTCCACTATGCGGTCCTCGACGCCCGAGATGAGCTCGCAGCCGGGATCTCCCGCTTGCGCGAGCTGACCGATAGCGGCGATTACGCGTACTACGTCGAGATCGCCCACTTTATGGCCGCTCTTCCGCTCCCTGCGGACACCGCTCGGGCACGGTGGATCGACGGGGAACAGCGAACCCGTGAACGGTGGTGCAACATCGTGATGACACGCCGCAATCACCTGGGCACGGCCGGATAAGCCTCAGCCGACGAGAGGAGAGCTTCGGCGCTGGGAGGGACCGCGTGTCGGCCACACGCAACCTATGCGGTGGGCCGCCTCTTCGCTGCGGCGCGGGCCGTCTTCGCGTTGGCGGCTGCATTCAGCCGGGCGAGGTGGGCGCGTCGTGAGACTTCACCTCCGAAGGACCGCCCGTCGCCATGGACGACCACGCCGGCGAGCTGAACAATGCCGACACCGCCCGCCAGGCAGCCGCCCGGATCGACCGGCGACGTGTCGGCAAAACCCTGGAGACCTGGGCCTCGCCATCGGCTCGGTCGCGGCAGTCGTCACGATCGCGGACGGTCTAGCAACGGCCGTCATGGCCCTGTTCAACTGACCGCCCAGCTCCGAGGCGAGGGAAGAGAGACGCGTCGCGGTAGGGTCGGCGTCGCTGTGTCCGCCGGATTTCTCCGGACTCCGGATCCTGCGGCGCGGTGCTCAACTACCGTGTGCCTGATGCGACCTGCTGATGTACCGATGCCGCCCGCGATTGCCGCCCGCCCCCGTGATTCTCGCGGCTACCCCGTACCCGCGATCACGCCGTGGGAAAACGGTGTGCCTCAATTCGCCTCCCTCAGCATGAGCCGCGTGTTCCTGTGCGTAGCACAGCGAAGATGCACGGTCTGCGGTTTGGAGGTACCTCCGGGGCCGGTATGGCGGGTGGTGGACACCGAAGAGACCGAGATGCTCGCCGAAGTGCTGTCACGCGGCGTAGGCGACAAGTTCCTCAACATGGCGCCGACTCAGGAGGGCCCGGGCCACCGGTCATGCATGATCTACAGCGCAATGATCTGCCCCTTCCTCGGCGGGCCTGAGGCGCGTCGCAGTCAGGGCGCCAATACGTACGGCGAACAGATACCGCGTGGCGAAGCCAGGGGCAAGAAGGGGGGTGTCGTCGCTTACGACTCCTGCGAGTTCCGGGAGACGCAGGTCGGGCCGGGGTGCGTGTACGGCCATCCCCTTGAGCTGCTGGAATACGAGTACGGAGAGGACCTGCTGGCTGAATTGAAGGAAGCCGTCGACGCTGACACCAAGGCGATGACTGGCGCATGTCCGCCATGGCTACTGGACAACGAAGCCGCAGTGGAAGCGGCATTCGCTCGCGCTATGCGGAGTCCCGAGGATGTAGCAAGGCTCAAGGCCCAGCGCCGAGCGGAAGACGCACGGCGCAAGCGTCAGAAGCAAGCCAAGGCGTCTCGCCGACGAAACCGCTGAGTACATGAGCCGGTGCCGACAGTGTGCCCCCATTCCGTCATAGCGGACGGCGGAAAAGCACAGTCCCGCCCTGGCTCTATCCCTGGGAGCCATCTGGGAGCCAACCCGCTTCCCAAGCCCCTTCCAGGCCACCCCACACCACCGCACCCCAACACCCTGACCAGTCAAAACAGCATACAAACCGGTGATGATCACATCCGAACCTCATTCGGGACGAAGAGGTCGTGGGTTCAAATCCCGCCACCCCGACAGCCATAACAGCAGGTGAGGCACCTACTAGTCACTAGTAGGTGCCTCACCTTTTTGGTCTGCGTGTCTAACTGCGTGACTACCGCTTTCGCGTGTCTACGGACGCCGCTCCTGCGCTCCGAAGATCCCATCCATGACCACAGCCCCGGTCTGAATCACGGGCCGGATCTGCTTCCGGTAGACCTCCTCGGTCACGGCCGTCCCGGAATGTCCGACGAGCCGGGAGATCTCCTCCAGCGGGACACCCCGGTCGGAGAGCAGAGACACGAAGCTATGTCGGAGCTCCCTCGGCATCCACTCATTGGCGTTGATCCCGTCGATGCCCTTGAGCGCCTGGCGGAAGGCACGCCGGACGTTGGCCGCGTCGAGCGGCTTGCCCACGGCCGACGAGAAGACCAGGCCGTGTTCCTCCCACTCCTCATCAGCGGCGAGCCGGTCCCACCCCTGATCTTCGAACTGCCGCCAGAGAGCATCCACACACCGCGCCGGCAGAGCGAGCGTGCGCCGGGACTTCCGGGTCTTCGTGTCCCCGCTTCGCCGGACCGACCGCCAGACGGCGATGTGCGGAGGCTGAGGCGGGTCGAGGTCCGGCCGGCCTTTCAGGAAGACGTGGTCCCAGGTGAGGGCCCGCAGTTCCTCGGTGCGGGCCCCGGTCAGCAGGGCGACGACGATGTACGCGCACATCGAGGTTCCCTCGGCGCCCTTGAGCACGGCCTCAGCCTGGGCGAAGGTGAGCGCCTTGGACGGGCGCCCGGCCTGTCCCTGAGGCACTGAGCACAGCTCGACGACGTTGCGCTTCACCTTGTCCCGCGCCATGGCCCGCTTGACCGCGCGGTTGAGGCAGGAGTGGATTCCCTGGAGTGTGCGTGTGCTGAGCGTCTTCGCCTTGGCGGCCAGCCAGCGATCCACATCCTCCGCACTCAGCTCGCGCAGCTTGCGCGCGCCGAGCGAGGGAATCACGTGCTTCTCGCTCAGGAGTGTCACGGTCTTCACGGTGCTGGGGTCGATGCCCGCCAGGCCGTAGGCCAGCCAGTCCGTCACGGCGTCCTTCACCGTGTAATTGGTGGGCGCGATGGCGAGGCCGTCTTCGTGGTCGCGCAGCACTTCCTTGAGCTTGTTCTTGGCTTCCGTCTTGGTCTTGCCACTCCCCCGCTTCACGATCCGCTTGCCGCTCGGGTCGAAGCCGAGGTTCGCCGTGGCGATCCACCGTTGTCTCTTCTCGTCCCAGTGCAGACCGCCGTCACCGCGGCTACGGCGCTTGGTCATCAGGCAGCACGCTCCATCTGACCGGCGATGAAGTCACCCAGGGCAGAGGCCGGGATGCGCCGGCACCGCCCGATGGCGACCGAGGGCAGACGCCGGGTGCGGATCAGGTCGTAGACCGTCGACCGGCCGACCTTCAGGCGAGCCATGACATCGGCCACGGTCAGCAACTCGTCGTCACGCATGCGTCGGTTCTCCTTCCGTCCCGGGTGCGGGTTCGAGTGAGGCGGCGAGCCAGGATTCGGCGGTGCTGAGGCCGGTGCCGGCGAAGACCCAGTGGGCGAGGACGAGCGTGGTTTCGCCGTCCTGCGGGACAGCCGGTGCGGCTTGGGCCCGGCGCCATTCGGCGCGGGCGTCGCGGAGGGCACCGAGGGTGGTCGAGTAGCGGCGGGACTTGGTGGAGAAGTGTCCGCGGAAGCCGAGCATGTGCGCCCAAGCCCTCAGGCGGAGGTCTGCCAGTTCGGGGCGAACGCCAAGAGCCCACGCAGTACGGATCAGGCGCTGGGCGTGATCCGTGATCCGGGCCTGGGCCAGCTCGGCGAGGAAGCGGATCGGCCGGTCCAGGGTGCCGGTCGCTGTCTCCGCACCCTTGGTGGCGTACTTGGCGATGTACGCCGCCACGGCCCGTTCGGTCAGTTCCTGGCCGCCGTCGAAGTCGGCGGAGCGGATCGTCCGCACATCGAGTTGACGGCCGAAGACGAAGCTGTGCGCACGGCCGTCGATGTCCGGTCCGTCGACGCGCGCGGCGGTGGCAGCAGCTCGGATGGCGTCGATGAGCAGCTCGGCCGAGGCCCACGCCGGAGGCGCGGTGTCGCCGCCCTCCGGGCCGTCGAGACGGATGACGGCGTGGAAGTGCACGGCACCGCGCTTTTGGTACTCGGCCACCTTCGCGAAGGAGACCCGCGCGTAGTGCCGGAACGCCCGCTGGGTGAGGCCGGCTCGCTTGGCGACCTCCCGGCGCAGATAGATCGAGAAGCGCCGCCACAGGGCACCGGCGTGCGCGTTCCAGAGGACGGCCGCTTCGTAGTCGTACCTGTCCGGATCGAGCGGAGTGCCCAGGGCGGAATCCTGCTCGTCGTGGCGGATGCCGCAGCGGCAGTCACGGCCGCCCGAGGGCCGGTTGTGGACCCGCCCGAAGCTCGGGGCGGTGAAGGTGGCGAAGACACGCGGGTGCGTCGCCACCCGTTCCGAGGTGCCCTTGCCGCCGCGCAGTCCGGCGGTGATCAGGTGGTAGGTGTCGCGCCGGTACGTCTCCGCACAGGCCGCGCACCGGGTGGCACGGCGGTTGTTGCAGCGGACGAGGAGCTGTCCGGCGGGGAGGCCGGCGGAGTCGAGGTGGCGCAGGACGCTGCCGATCTCGCCGGTTGTCTTGTTGACCGCGTACTCCGTGTGGTGGCCGTCGAGGCGGACCGGGTGGATACAGCCGCCCAGGCCGGAGAGTTGGTGGGCCAGCTCGGGCAGGTTGCCGAGGGAGGCCAGCATGGAGAGTTCCGCCAGCGGGGGCGGAGTCTGCCGGGTGATGATGGGTGTTCCTTTCGGCTGTTTCGACGGTTGGGGGAACGGCCCCGGGGCGGCGGGATGCTTGGCGGCTTGCTACCGCCCCGGTGGCCGGTCAGCGCTTCTTCGCGCCGCTGAGGAGAGAGCGCAGGACGACGGCCACGGCCGACACGGCGACGGCCGCCAGGAGCGCGGTGAGTACGACGCCGACGACGACCACGCTGGCGACCGCGCCCGCGTAGGGAGCGAGCGACCGACCTGCGGAAGGCACCGGAGCCTGCGCCGGATGCGCGATGACGGGGGATGTCGGCAGCGTCGGGATATCGGGCAGCTTGGGACGGAACACGGCGGACTTCGTTGTCACTTGTGGGTGCCGTTGACCACGCCGACTCCCGAACGGGTGCCGGACTCGATGGCCGGGGCGAGGAAGGTGTGGGAGAGCCAGAAGCCGAACAGAGCGATCATCACGGCGACCCAGAGGCGGATGCCGAGGAACTTGATCGCAGCCCAGGCGACGACGCCCAGGACGAAGACGAGCGGGAGCGAGACGGTCACAGGGGTCTCCTCAGCGCACGGCGCAGCGATGGGTGCGCGCAGCCAGCTCGGCGGCGGCGCGGCTGTCGTAGTCCGTGGAGAAGCCGCAGCGCGGAGCCGTGCAGGCGGCGGTGTGCTTCTCGCGGCCTCGGCCGTCGTAGTACGTGCCGACCTGGACGGGACCGATGCGGACGACGTGGCGGAAGCGGCGGTTGTCGGGCATGTGCGCTCCTTTCAGAGCTGTGCGGCGATGGCTTCGGCCAGCTGCGCCGGAACGCCGAGCCGCGCGCGGAGGGTCGGGGTGTCGATGGCTGCTCCGGTCCGTGCGCGGTGTTCGGTGGCAACTTTCCGGGCGTGGTCGACGAGGGCGGCCGGGACCGGCACTGGGGAAGGAGCGAAGGCCGGTCGAGGTTCGTGCTCGGAGTCGGTCGGCTCGGGGATGACGGGCGTGGGTTCGCCGGTAGCGTCGTGTGCGGTGTGGGCGAGGAGAGTGCCGCCGAGGAAGGCCACGGCGGGCCATCCGGCGACGAGGATGCGGAGCCAGGCGGGTACGGCGCCCAGGTCGAGCAGGCCGGCGGTGGCGACGTTGGCACCGAGCGAGGCGGTCAGCGCGACGAGGAACCAGCACCACCCGCCCGGTTTGGCGCCGCCGGAGCGCAGCCGTCGCCAGGCCGCCACCAGCAGCAGGTCCACGGAGACCGGGTACGCCCACGCCTTCCACCCGTGCTGTCCCGCGGCCGAGGCCAGGTCGTGCAGGTGAGCGAAGGACAGCGCGGCGGCGATGACCGCCTGAACGAGTACCGCGTCGACGCGGGCCAGGTGGGCGCGCACGGTTCGATTCCCTCCAGTGCGGTCAGTCGGTGGACTTGAGTTCATCGGCCCGCGCACGTGCAGCGGCTGCGACCTCGGCCGTTTCCGTGTCGTCGGGCTGGTCGGCGGCGATCCGTTCCAGCAGGTCCGCCTTACGGCTCATGAGTTCGCGGTAGTCGCCGACACCGAATTTGCGGTGGTCGGCCAGGTCGGCGATCAGCGCCGAGACTTCGGAAATGGACGGGCGAGACAAGGTGGCTCCCTCAGGTTTTGGGCACGGGGGGGTAGGGACTTGACACGAGACGGACGTGCCAGCCGTTGAAGCGGTGGTGAGCGGCCAGCTGCCTACTCGGTGAGCGGAACTGGGTTGAGCAGCGATACCGGCACGTCAGCCGGACGGGGCGGCACCGCGGGCCGGAAGGGTTCGAGCGCGGGCAGGTCCGGCACCAGGTGCGCCGATTCCCGGCAGACCTCAGCAGCGTCGCCGAGGGAGAGGTAGGGGGTTCGGATGCGGGACCAGCCGCCGGAGGTGTCACCGGCCACGGCGAGTCCGGGACGTTCGGGGGCGATGGCGCAGGCGGCATAGACCGCTTCAGGTGCGATGTCGCCGAGCGCCATCTTGGCGGAGGCCTCGTCGTTGACGCGGTGGCAGACGCGGCCGGTGAGCTGGGCCCGGAGCATGGTCGCACCCTTGCCGAGTTCCGCGCCGAAGCGCTGTCCGCAGACTTCCAGGTAGATGCCGGCGGCGCGGCCGAGCTGGGCGAGGCGGATGAGCTGGGTGACCATCTCGTCCCGCCGTTCCTCGTCCTTGCGCGTGGCGACGAGGAACAGTTCGGCCACTTCGTCGACGAACAGCACGATGGGCACTGGGCGTTGCTTCTCGGGCAGGCCCCAGATGTCGGAGGTGATCTCCTCGTCCGGGGTGCCGGGCGCGATGCCCTGCCGGGCCTTGATCAGGTCGTACCGGTCTTCCATCTCCTTCACGAGGACCGGCAGCAGCTCGGCCGCCTGCTCGGGATCGGTGGCCAGCGCAGAGAGCCGCGTTGCGAAGGGCGCCAGCTCCACGCCCCGCTTGCAGTCGATCCCGACCAGCGCGACCGGCTGCTGTGCCAGCCCGGTGACCAGGTGCCGCTGGTACATGGACTTCCCCGACAAGGTTGCGCCGAGGGTGAGTTGATGCGGGATGGTCCGGTAGTCCCGTACGAAGGCCGTCGCGTCCTCCCTCAGCGCCACCGGCACCTTGAGGAGTCCGCATTCCGCCTTCCTGGGCATCCGGACGTTGCGCAGCACGTCGAAGCCGACGAGCCGCAGTTCCACCACACCCGGCTTCACGTCACTGACGTACACGGCGTGCACGCCCCAGGCATGCCGCAGCCGTTCCGCCGAAGCGACGACATCTGCCGGCTCCTGCCCCGGGGCCAGCCGTAACCGAAGCCGCAGGCCCGTCGAGGTGGGCCGGATGACTCCCCGGCGAGGAGGCACCGGCCGGACCTCACGGCGAGTCGTCGCCTTGACCGCCAGAGCACGCAGCCGGGAGGGCTGGACGGTCAGGCCGCACGCCTCCATGACGGAGCCGTACGAGCCGAGGAGCCGGGCCGTAGATATCGGCAGGCCGATCGTGGACCAGTAGACGCCCGGGTGACGAGCCCGGGTGTAGGCGGCCCCGCCACCGAGTCCGGCGAGGGGGCCACCCACCTCCAGCAGCGTCAACCAGTCCGACATCAGGCCGAGGCCTCGGCCCGAGCCGCGAAGGTGGCCGGTGTGACGGCGGCAGCGCGAAAGGCGATGCCGTGCCGCTGCTGGCCGTTGAACACGGTCTCCCACGGTCGGGCCACCAGCCCCGGCAGCGAGACCGGAGCGCCGAGCGTCAGGCCCTCAGAGATGCCGCTTTCCGGGACAGTGACCTTGATCAGCGAAGACTCGCCGTCCTCGATGTAGACGGCGCCGATCGTCATGAGTGCCTCGCCGCTGGTGGCGTCCTTGGCGATCTCTCCGGTCTGGCGGTCCCGAACCTTGGGTTCCGGTGCTTCGGTCAGCAGGATGGTGGCCGCCGAAGTCTCCACACGGATGACACGCACAGAAATGTTCTCCCTTGCGTTGCGCCGCACACGCGTACGGCCGCGTTTAGTGACGAATGACTACGCAACGGGAGGTTGACCTCATACCGACTGGGCGCGATACGCTCCAGGAGCGTTGATGCCAAAGACGCACCCGGCCTGAGTGGGCTGCCTCCCGCTCAGGCCACATCTGTTTCTGTGGCCCTTCCGCTTACGCACCGGTGCAGGTCTGCCTTCCTGCTCCGGCCCGTTCGCCTGCCCGCACGCCAACTCCGCTGGACGCGAAGGAGCTTGCCGACACCAACCACAGTAACCCGTACTCCAAGTACTGTCTAGTACTTCAGGTACCAGTCCGTACTTCGTGTACGCCCAGCTCCGCCGCCAGGGTGCGAAGCTCCTCAGAGGGCGGCTGGGCCATGGTCAGCAGGTCCGCCGCGAGCTGCTTCACCATGGGCAGGGCCCGCACCATCTCGGGCGACAGCTCACGCGCCCTGAGCAGCGCCGAGACCGCGTCCGCGACCTGTCGGCGCTGGGCATAGGCCCTGGCGACATCGATCTGAAAGCGCGTTTGCCGTTCCGCGGACAGCCCCGACTCGTCGACGGCCTGTGCGGCCCGCAGTGCGACACCGGCATCCCCCAGGTCCACCGCGACGGCCACCTCGTGCAAGCTGACATTGGTAGGCCCGAACTCGGTGTTGTAGTCGTTGCGCCCGTCGCCGACCTGTTCGGCCATCTCACGAGCGTCACGGAGATACCCGTACGCCTCATCGGCCAGATTCAACCGAGCGGCAGCAACCGCCCGTTGCAGGGTCAGCGCACCACGCAGCGCCACCGCTTCGATCTGTCCGGACTCCGCCATAGGCCGCAGGGCGTCAGCGGCACTCCCGGACACTTGGGCCGCCTGCTCGAAGTGACGGGCGCCGAGGAAGACGAGCGACAACCGGAACTCGCCGGCCGCCATCAGGAGCGGATCATCGGCCCGCTCGGCCGCGACCACGGCACGGTCGACGGCGATCCAGGCCGCTTCGGGCTCCCCCATGTTCGCGAGCGCGCCACTGCACGTGTGATACATGACCGCCAGCAGACGGAACAGTTCCGGACGCTCCGCCTCGGCAACCGAGCGGGTGGCCGACTCCAGCCGGGGAACGAGCCCTTCGAGCAACTCGGCCAGGTCGGCGTAGCTGCCCTGATGCGTGAGCGACCAGGCACGCTCCACCTCAGCGCGGAGCGCCGGAACATCAGGGGAAGCGTTCTGCTGGGCAAGGACCGCCTTGAGTGAGTGCGCCGCACTCAGCACCAGCCGCAGCCGACTCGCACCGGGCGGTTCCCCTTCGGCGACCGACGCCACGATGGGGGCCTCGGCCGCCAGCTCGGCCACCGGAACCTCGAGGACGTCGGCGACCTTCTCCAGAACGGTCATCCGGTCAATGCGGCGTACACCGCGCTCCACCTGGGACACCCAGGCTTCCGAGCGCCCCAGCAGGCCAGCGAACTCCTTCTGCGACAGGCCCCGACGCTTGCGATGGAAGGCGATCTTGCGACCGAGCGCCTTCTGATACTCAGTGCTCAACGTCCACACCCTTGCCGGACACGAAGTCCAGGCGATCAACCTCTGTGGCCGAGAGGTACCGGTCCCGCTCGGAGAGGAATGCCCGCACGTAGTCCTTCGACTCGTGCTCTTCGAACGCGTCCTCATCCCGGTAGAGCTCGTAGAACACGCGCTCCAGAGGACGGCCGTCAACGCGGTGCACGGCGTAGATCACCGTCCCGGGCTCGTTCGCCCGGATCTGCTCACCAGTCCGCACCACAAGGCCGTCGAACGCAGCCGCCGCCTCTTCGTCCTTGCAGGTGAAGCGCACAAACAGACCGAACATGCGAAGTCCTCTCTCGTCGGCATCCAGGTCAGCACCAGACCGCAGGCCGAACGCTATGCGCCGGGCCGCTCGCACGAAAAGTACGAACCCGCACTCCAGGTACGCGCACATTCGGTACGGTGCTAGTACTAATTGTACGGCTCAGCACGGTCTGTGTCAGCCAGTCGGCTCGGCTGACACAGAAAACAGCAGGTCACCCGCCATGGAGGACGCCATGCCCACCCACCGACGCACCTTCCCCGGGGAGCCCCAACAACTCCGCGCCGCACGCAGCTGGACCCGCGCCGCGCTGAACGGCCACCCCCACTTGGAAGACGCCGCGCTGATCGTCACCGAACTCGGCACCAACGCCCTCACGCACACCGCCAGCGGCAAGGCGGCCGGCGCCTTCCACGTCACGCTCACGGTCTCCGAACTGACCGTGACCATCGCAGTGACCGACTCCGGAGACGCCAAAACCAGTCCCGCGGTCCAGCACCCATCCCCCAACGCCACCCACGGCCGGGGACTCGGCATGGTCACGGCCCTCGCGGATCACGTCCTGGTCCAAGGCGACGACTCCGGCCGCACCGTCACCGCCGAACTCCGCATCCCGGCTGAACTCCAGGAGTCGGCACCGTGCTCATGAGTTCCCCACCAGACGACGCGCGCCTCGGAGACCACGTGGGCAAACCCCGCCGCGGGTACTGGTGCGAGTGCTGGAAACAAGACCTCACCACGCACCAACAGCCGGCACTGCTGGCATCCTTCGACGCCTACTCGGCACCACAGGCAGACAGGTGGGTCGCGGTAGCGCTCCGCACGATCTCACCGGCGCTCGACCCGGACGCCTCGGACGAGGCATGGAGCTGGTTGTACGAGGGCCGCATCCACACGAGGCGGGCGCTCCTGCGCGCAGAGCCCTGCACGGTGACCATCGCCCAGGCCAGCACACGCGTGACGTGGACGATCCGACCAGTGCTCTTCTTGCCGCTCGCCCACCGCCAAGGTGTCGAACTCCCATCCTGCACGGACGATTTCAGGCCTCACACGCCCCACGCGAGCGACTGAGTTACAACCTTCTTCACGGGTTCAAGGCGGCTCGCTCCGCTCACCGCGCGCGGCCCGGCCCCCGGCCGGGCCTGCGCTCCTGTCTCCGCCCCGCTCCAACCCGGCCGGCGCCCGTACCGCGCACACAGCAATCAGCCGCCTGAGGCCAGAGAAGGAGTACGTCGTGGCTGGGGCGGTCGACTCCACGGCTTTACGGAGCCACTTTGGCGCGAGCCTCGAAGATCATGGCCCCAACGTCGTGCTTTACCGGGCAGGTCCACTACCTGCCCGACGCGCCGGAAGCTTACGGGGCCATGATCACTCGCGCCAAAGCAGCGCCACCCCAAAGCCGCTCCACCGACCTTGTGACCGCAGCAGCGCGACGCGATACCTGCAAGGCCATAGCAACCGCCCCCGCAGGCCGCCCACCGGCGGTGCACCTAAGAAGCTGTTGTCTTTCCGGACGTGATCGACGCGTTTGCGCTGGTCGGGGATAGGTGTGGTGGTTCCGTGGGAGTGGTGGCCTGTCGGGTCGTCGTTCCCGGGGAGGTCGCGGATGCCGTCGGTTGTTGGACTGCTGGAACAGCACGAGCTCGCCGCTCGGCGTCGAGTCGACGGGCTGCGGGAGGAGGCCGACCGCATCCAGGCTGAGCTGGCCGAGGCTGAGCTGGAATGGCGGGAGTGGGCGATCGCTCGCAGGCGGGTCGATACGGTGCTGGCTTCGGACGACGGTGCCACCGCCGAGGCCGAGGTCACCGCGGATCCGCAGGATGCGCAGGTGCAGTCGGCGCCTGGGGATGCGGCGAAGCCGAAGTCGCAGGTGCCGGTGTGGCGCCAGGGGCTGGCCTGGTCGGTGCTGTCGGTCGACTACCAGCGCATCCTCGCGGCGCTCGCGGACCGGGCCCGGCTCCATCAAGGGCCGCTGACCTGCCAGGAGATGGCCGCCGTGTTCGGCATGGACGTGGTGCCGGCGAGGGTGGAGGCACTGCGGTCGAAAGCGAAACGCCTGGTGGCCCGCGGCTGGCTGGCCGAGCAGCAGCCGGGCCGGTTCACCCTCGCGGCAGGCGTGAACGGGCCAGGCGACGGGTCATGAGCATGGTCATCGACCAGTAGACCATCGCCTCCGCGCTGGTGGTGCGCCGCTCGAAGTCGCGCACCAGGCGGCGGCTGCGCATCAGGTGGGCGAAGAGGCGCTCGACGATCCACCGCTTGGGCAGCACCACGAAGCCGCGCATGTCGTCGCTGCGTTTGACGATCGCCAGGACCAGGGCGAACGTGGCCAGGCAGTGCTCGACGAGGCTGCCGATGTAGCCGCCGTCGGCCCAGACCAGTTCAAGCCGGTGGTGGGCGTCGGCGACCTGCTCAAGCAGGACCTGGGCAGCGGTGCGGTCGCCGACATCCGCGGCGGTGACCATCACGCCCAGCAGCAGGCCGAGGGTGTCGACCACGACGTGCCGCTTGCGGCCGTTGATGAGCTTGCCGCCGTCAAAGCCGCGGCTGTCCGCGCCGACGACGGCGTCCGCCTTGACGGACTGCGAGTCGATCACCCCGGCCGTCGGCTGCGCGTCCCGTCCCAGTTCCTCGCGGACCCTCGCGCGCAACCGGTCGTGGAACTCCTTGACCAGGCCATGGTCGCGCCAGCGGCGGAAGAATGCGTAGATGCGGTCCCACGGCGGGAAGTCGCCGGGCATCGCCCGCCACTTGATCCCGTTGTCCACGAGATACCGGATCGCATCGAGCATGGCCCGGTGGCAATACGCCTCCGGCCGGCCGCCCCGGCCGCGCATCCAGCCCGGCACCGGCAGCAGCGGCAGGACCCGCGCCCACTCCGCGTCCGTCATGTCCGTCGGATACCGCCGCTCACGCATCGGGTTGTCGGCGGCGTTTCCGAACCGGTGAGCCAGGCAGTCACACTCCCAGGTGACCGCGCTGGACTGCCCGGCCATCGGCACGCAAGACTGCTGCACCAGGGCCTCCTGCTGCTCGGTGATTCGACACCAACGAGCTGTTCAGGAGGCCCTGTCCGTATGCGCCCAGCGCCCCACGACCACCCGATCGGGACTCCCGTTCGACGCGCATCCCTCAAGATCGAAAAGACAACACCTTCTAACCTCCCTGTTTCGCTTCGGGTGGCTGAGCTGGTCGGATCGCGGTGAAGCGGTGGTTCCGGTTGCTCGTGGCTGGGTGGGCATGGCCGGGACCCGACGCGCGGGTCGGTTTCTCCAGGGTTCCTCGGGTCGTGGGTGGTCAGGGGCGGTGCTGCGGTTCAGGTGGCCGGCCGTGGCAGGGCTGTGAGGCGGGCGAATGCGTTGGTCAGCTCGTTTCGCCAGGGCCAGGTTGCGGAGATCCGCAGGTGCAGGCGGCGACCGCCGCGGGTGATGCGGGCGGCTGCGTGCAGCAGCCGGTAGCGGAGCTTCTTCGGCTCGGCGGTGGCCAGTTCGCCTTCCAGCAGCAGAGTGCGCATCCAGGCGAGCAGGTCGAGAGCGGTCAGGGACAACTCCAGCCACGCTTGGTTGATCGCGAAATGGCGGGAGGGGAAGCGGCCGAAGCCGGTGGTCTTGCCGCAGCGGATGCGGTCCTCGACGCGGGCGTGCGCCCGGTGGCGTACTTCCAGATGCTGCAATGAGCCTTCCCCATAAGGGGTGTCGGTGAGGAAGACCTGGTGGCGCATTCCCTCGTCGAGGTCGAACAGGGAGAGTTGGGCGCCGGGATGCGGGCGCTCACGCCGCACGATGATCCGCGTGCCCTCGGGGTAGCCGTCCAGGTCCACAAGGTCGGTCAGCTCGGCGACCTCCGCGCCGGTGCGCAGGGAGCCGTCCTGCTCCAGCGCGGGATGCCAGACGTGCCCGGGCAGGGCGCGGATCGCGCGGCGGACCGGTTCGGTGACGGGATACCCGACTGAGAAGAACGTGTGGATGCCGCGCGAGCGCAGGGCGCGTATGTGGGTCAGGAATGCCTTGGCGCTTCCGGCGCTGTCGGTCCGGATGAGCAGGTCGGTGCCATGGCGGTGGGCGTCGGGGATCTGGGCCAGGGCCTGCTCCAGTACGGCGATGTGATCGGCGGCGGTGTTGGCCCCGGCGTTGCCCGGCCGCAGCAGACCGGCCAGGGCTTCGCCGGTGTTGTCCAGGAAGCACAGCAGCGGGTGGTAGCCGAAGCCGCGTTTATAGGTGGCAGCCGCCTGCTCCTTCTCGGAGTGGCAGGTGACCAGGGTGGCGTCGATGTCCAGCACCAGGCCGGGCAGGTCGCGTCCGCCCGCGTGGGCCGCGGGTATCCCAGGGCCGGTGTCGGCGGCCTGCATCCAGGTGACTTCGCGGGCGGCGGCGCGGGCCGCCCGCAGTGCCGCGAGGGCGGCAGGATCGATGCCGGCCAGCAGCCGCCAGGCGGTCGGAGTGGAGGCCACCGGACCGAACACCTCGGCCTGATCGCGCAGTAGAGCCAGGTCAGTGATGGCCTCGCCGCCGTCGGCGAGCATCACCGCCAGATCCACCGCGATTCTTCCAGGGGCGTGCCCGGTGCCGCGTGGCCGCAGCCGGCGCAGCGCGTCGGAGAACGATGCGGTCAGGCCGGTGGCATCGGCGAGATCGGCCAGCAGGCGGGACCCAGCGTGGTTGATCACCCCGCGCCCGTCGGACGAGACGACGAGCTTGGGGCGCGAGGCGGTAGTGTGCACGCAGAAAGTGCCTTCCTGCTGGAACGACGGAGACCTTAGACAAGCCTCATCGTCCCAGCTCAGAAGGCACTTTCGCGTTTCCGCTCAAGATCCGGACACCGTAGCAAGTGAAAAGCGCAGGCTAAGGGCTGTCCCGTAATTGATCACTGGCATGCTGGGGCGAACCGCGGGCTGGGGTGATCGCTCGGCTACGCGGCCTGGCTCAGGTTGTGCAGGCGGGCAATGCCGAGCATGGCGTGGTGGAGGCCGTCGCCCTTGAGTCGGCAGTCGCGGAGGATCTTCCAGGTCTTCATCCGGGCGAAGACGTGCTCGACTCGGGCGCGGACCTGTTTGTGGGAACGGTTGTGCTCCTGCTTCCACTGGCAAAGCTCGCCGTCGGCTGGCCGGCGGTGCGGGATGACCAGGCCAGTGCCCGGGTAACCGCCGTCGGCGATCGTCGTAGTCCGGCCGATGGTGGCCTTTGCACCGGACTCGACCCAGGCCTTGCAGTCGTTGCGGTTGCCGGGGACCGGGCGCCCGACGGCGACGACCAGTCGGGTGTCGGCGTCGATGACGACCTGGTGGTTGGTGGAGTATCGATAGTTCTTCGACTTCTCGGCGATGCTGTGGTCGCGGGTGGGGACCAGCGTGCCGTCCACGATGAGCACGGTGTCCTTCCGGAACCGCTGTCTCTGCTTGAGTGCGAGCAGGGGTCCGAGGTAGTCGACGACGCGGTCGGCCGCCGACTTCGAGATTCCGAAGAGGGGCGCGAGCTGCCGTAGCGTCAGGTTCGTGCGCCAGTAGGCTGCGACGAGGAGGGTGCGGTCCTCAAGTGACAGTGACCAGGGGCGTCCTGGGCGGACCGCATCGGCACCTTCGCGCCGCAGCATCGTGATCAGCTTGCCGAACGCGCGAGGGCTCAGCCCGGTGAACGGGGCTATCCAGGACTGCTCCGATGCCGTGATCACACTTGTCACGTCAAGATCATCGCATCGCTACCCCGGGACCCTCACGCGTGGTGCTGCACCTTGATCTTCCCCGTCTGACACCACCCGGCGCGACGCTCAGGTCGTGTCGGGCTCGGTGGCCGACGGGGAGGGTGGGAGTTCGTCGCGGCTCTCCGGGGTGAAAGCGTCGCGGCGGGCGAGGGTCACCGACAGAGGCAGACCCAGCCGCTCGGCCGCGCGTCGGCGGACACGCACCTGTGATTGGGTCCGGGGGCGGAACGAAGGGAGCCGCGAGCAGCCGCAGCCGGGGCGGTGGTCGTAGGTCAGCCCCTCCGCGAGCACGGTAGCAACGACGGACCATGCCTTCGCGTCGCGTCGCCGGGGCGCGGCGAAGTCGTAGCCTGCGAAGACGAGCTCCTGACGACAGCCAGGACAGATGCGCTTCCGGATCGGCCACGTGCTGCCCTTGAAGGAGAGCCGGCACGCGACGCACACGTAGTGCCGGAAGGCGCCGTTGAACGCGTGGTAGCACATGGCCAAGAGGCTACGCGTCGCCCATGGGCGGGCCCAAGCGGATTCGTGGCGCCCCGGTATGCCCAGTCAGCCGCCCGTCCGCCGCCCTGGCGCGAGCGAATAGCGGGACAGCCCTTAGTTTCGATGTCCATGCTCACCAACCGTGTGACACGGCATGTGTACAGGCCCTAACCTGCAGTCATGAGTGATCCGAAGGCGATGCAGGCGCAACTCGAAGCACAGCGCAGGAAGATCGATGTCGACAACTACACCATTACCGTACGCGAGTTGCTGAGCATGGCCGAACGTAGCGAACTGAAGCGAGCGCCAGAGTATCAGCGAAAGTTTCGGTGGGATGAGGAAGCCGAGTCCCGACTGATTGAGTCGATCCTCCTTGGCCTTCCGGTACCTAATCTATTCTTCGCTACAAACGATGATGGATCTTGGGAAGTAGTCGACGGACTGCAGCGAATCTCCACTCTAATTCACTTTGCTTCCGACTCAGACACGCAGCTAGCAGAGATCAAGAAGAAGACACCGCTCGTACTGCGTGAACTCAAGAAACTCGATCAATTCAACGGCTTGACTTACGAAGACTTGCCCCCCTCAATAAAGTTCGCATTCACCAAACGCGGCCTGGGCGTAACGGCCCTCTCGGATAAGAGCGACCCGCAGATTCGCTTCGACACTTTCGAGCGCCTCAATCGAGGTTCGGTCGAGCTGTCCAAGCAAGAAGTTAGGGCCTGTATTTACGAGGGACCGTTCAATAAGCTAATTCGTGAGCTTGCCGACACAGAAGACTTTAAAATTCTCGTCAAACTGCAAAGAAAAAACGAGGAGAACGCTACTCGCGAAGAACTGGTTCTGAAGTTCTTCGCCTACCTTAATAAGCGATCCGATTTCACGGGTGCAGTGCACGACTTCCTTAACGCCTACATGGAAGCCAATCGCTACTCCTTCGACGTCAATGAAGGGCGAGAGCTCTTCACTGAAGTCGTGGAGGAGATCCTGAATATAACTCAGGGACCGCTTCTCCGGTCAAACACACACGTCACCCCCCAAAACGAGCTTGAAGCCGTTATGGTCGCATGCGCCGAGCTTCTACAAGAGCACGGGGAAATCGGTACGCCTCCCTCTGGCTGGCTGGACGACAAGCAGCTAGTTGCCGCTAGCACTGGCGCCACTAATACGCGCCCCAAGCTCAGGGATCGCATCGCTCGGGCTAAGGAACTGCTCACGCCGGAGGGGTGACGTGGGTGCTACCAGAAGTTTCGCCGGTGTAGACGCAGCTGTCGTGGCGTTTGGGGATTCCCTCAATGAAGTCAGGCAGAACCTTTACTACTGTGACGCGAACTTTCGCCAGGCGCGCTTAAAGGATGTGCGGAGCAATATTCACGCCGCCTCGTACGTTTATGTTGCTGCAGCAGTCGAGAAGTGCATCAACGCCGCTTTGACGGCAGTCATCGATGAAATAAACGCGGCATCAATCCCTCATAGCGATTTGCGTGTGAGTTTGTTCGCGATGATTGAGTCTAATCGCCTCGAGTCCCTGCAGCAAGTTCGAGGGTTGAAGATGTGGAAACGCCGGCAGGAGGTGTTTTCGAATCTCTATGACTCCTCCCCTTGCCAAATGTCCATCGAATACCTCCCACTCGACGGGCGCACCATTCGACTGGATCACCTAGAGACGATATGGGAAGTGTTCGGATTTCCGGGATCCTCTATCCCTTCTCCATTGCACGCCCTAGCTTTGCGAGACCTCGCTGACGCAAGAAACAAAGTGGCCCACGGGGAGGAAAGAGCTTCAACGGTCGCAGGAAATAAGTCAGTTACCGACACCCTCAAACTCTTCGGAAGGGTAGAGGAAGTAATAACACACTTCTGGGATGCGGCTACTGATTATCTCGCCAATCAAAGCTACAGAAGGTAGTTGCAGGGAAACGAAGAGGCGCTCCATTCAGGGAAAGGCTGCAGAGCTTTCCCTCCGTTCCTAGCCAGTGGTCGTTGCAGCACGCGGGCTCAGGCACCGTCAGCATGCGGACCTGGTCCGTCGGCGCACCCACCGTCGTGGCGGACTTCCGTTGGCTGGTGTTCGTGCCACAACGGTGCCAGAAGCAGGGGTCAGCAGCGGTCAACGAGGGTGAACAGTGGGCGCATCCGTGCCGGATGGCCAGACCAGCGAAGCCGCAGGTCACCTGTCGTACGGCCCAGCCTCTCTCCTAAAGCGGTGCTCACCCTCTGCCCCGCTCGAGACCAGGGCGTGAAGCCTGCGGACCAGTCCTAGTGGAACGGTCAGCCCTGCTCTGTTGGGGGCCTAGAGGCGATGCTGTTTACCGGAACACCTCATACGGTCCGTCGCCACATGGCATTATCGACAGAACCCCCGAAGGGGAAAATCAAGCATAAATTGGATGGACTATGCCTATCAATAGCTCCTCCCGAAAGGTTCTTTGGGCGCGCTCGGGCGGAATCTGCGCGTTCTCTGACTGCCTCCAAGAGTTAACCGTGGACCTCAAAGACGAAGAATCCAAGACCCTGTCCGCTGCGGGTGTCCCGCTGGGCGAAGAGGCACACATTATTTCCGGCGCACCAGGCGGGCCAAGGTATGACAGCGATTACCCCCAAGCGCGAGTCGACAGCTACGAGAATCTCATTCTCCTCTGCCCCACACACCATCGACTTATCGATAAGGCTGAAGGAGTGGGGTTTTCTGTCGACGCGCTACGCCGAATGAGGGTGTTCACGAAGCTGAGCAGCGCGCTGGAAAAACCGATTCTCAACGGCGCCGCGAGGAGATAGAACTCAGAGTTTCAGCCGTCATCGAGGTTTGGGTAGCAAAGGCCAACCTGGACCAGTGGGATAGCTTCACCAGTAAACTGAATTCGCCGATACCGAGGCTCGCCGGCGCAGATATCGACGCCCTAGCGATCGAGTCCGAATGGCTCACAGGAAGAAAGTTGCCGGAGGAATATCCGAGGATTCGGAGATCTTTCGCGAATTACTCTCTGGTCCTAGTGGACACCGTTAGGCACATTCGCAGGGTGATGGATCGATTGGACGGACGAGAAGAAATCTATGAGATGCATAGAGCTCACAAGCATAGAGATATGAGCCAGAAGGAATACGATGAATCACTCCGGGAATTCCAGTTCAACACCGACGTC
This sequence comes from Streptomyces sp. PTL18, assembly GCF_059510295.1. Classification (NCBI taxonomy): domain Bacteria; kingdom Bacillati; phylum Actinomycetota; class Actinomycetes; order Kitasatosporales; family Streptomycetaceae; genus Streptomyces; species Streptomyces sp. PTL18. The sequence continues at coordinate 47,449 of NZ_JCAJZO010000037.1, forward strand.
CTGTATGAGCTCTCCTTCGAATTGACCAAAGCCGCGAACTTCGTCTGCGATGCTGTCCGTGCAGAACTAGATCCCCTGTTTCGTCTTGAGCAGGGTGTACTGCCACTCCGGGTTGGAGCAGGGTTGTTTGGAAGTGTGTTGCTGGCCGAAGAGTACAGCGAAGCGGAATCAGAGCGCGATTCACCGTATGTGGGATTCACTGCGCTCGTAGAAAGGGTGAAGACGCAAGGAGGAACATCGCGATAGCATCGATTGGACTCGGATCAGCCAGACCGCGCACCCTCGATCACTGCTAGAGCGATCTCCCAAAACGGGTGTCGCTTCCCCACCCGGCCCGGCTCGAACGGGCTGGTCTCCCCACAACGAGCCGGCATGTGAGAAAGCCGCCGCCGGCAGAAGCAGGCCATGTCAATCTACTTCCGGGGAGCCAAAGGCACGACGGAGTCGCGGTGCAGCAGCGAAGTACAGCAACCACGGCGACCACAAGTGATCGCCAACGCCCGTCAGTGGCCGACTGACCAGCCCACCAAACCTCAATGACCCCCACCGAGAGTTCGTGACGAAGGAGCTACTCAGATCCCTTGGCTCGCCGATAGGCGAGGGCTGCAACCTCCTCGGGCGAAAGGGACTTCACATAAGTCTCCCATCTGAGCTGAGCCTCGTGCTGTATCGCGTCAGGGAGGGTGTCGAAGGTCCACGCTAGAAGATCAACTGTGCAATCTCCGAGCTCCTTCGAGAGTTCAGTCAGGGCGGGACGACTTACGGGGGATTCAGTCCAAACAAACTGTCTGTATCTACTGTTGTGAGCCGTGACGGCTCCGTCCGCTCCAACCGACCACATGCCGTGGGCCAAGTCGTTCCGCTGCTTACTTGCTGCCCTGACCCTAGACAGCAGCTGCCGCAGCTCGTCGCGCTTCTCGGGTGAAACCTGATCATGCACTCTGCTAATCGCGTCGATCATTTCCAGCAGGTTGGAGGTCGACTGACCAGCGACAACGATTGCGGCGTACTTCGAACCGATCAGAGCCGCAGCCAGCGTCCTCAACTGGGTTTCGAGGGCAGCGGCGCCCTGTACGACCCGCCCGAGAGCTTCGGCGAGCAATCGAGATTGATCCTGATCTGAACTATCTTCTTCCATGCGGCTAGGTTCTCCAGCCGCTCCATGGCAGAGCAAGGGACTTTCAGCAGCCGGCCCGGTACGCATTGCGGTCTACCCAGCCCAGGTATCTGGGCCGTCTCTGGGCCGTCCGAGGTCGCTCAACAGCAGCCAATGACGACCAACGACGACCACCAGGCGCACGAACCCACCGCTCCTGAGCAGGGAAAACCCAGGTCGCCAAGATCCCCGACAAGACCCAGGGCAAGAAGACACCGGCGAACGGGGAGCCTTGACCACGTGTGGCCGCAGGTCACGGGCAGCTGTCCGGCGGCACAGCGTGTGCATCATGAGGCATGGGGATCGATCTGGAGCTGCACTCATCACGGCCGGCTCACAACAACTGGCGCAAGTCCCGCGTGACACTCCTGCGGAGCTCCTACGGGCACGGCGACGCGCTAGCCGATGCGCTCGGCTCGCTCCAGCTCCTTGGAGTACCGGGGAGGCTCACTGCCGTCGATCCGTACGGGGACACGTTGATGAACGAGCAAGAGGCCGCAGCCGCCCTCCAGGAGATCCACGGCCTAAGGCAGAGATGCGGCGATGAACGTCAGCTCGCCGCACTGGACGACCTCGCAACGATGCTGGAAGAGTGCGCGGCCACCCCAGGAAGTTACTTGTGGTTCGCGGGCGACTGAAGCTCGTGCCACGTCCGCTGTGTGCGTGTCTA
>NZ_JCAJZO010000038.1:0-45820 GCF_059510295.1 Streptomyces sp. PTL18
TAGAGTCCGCAATCTTGGGGACCGGTCCCCTCGGGGCGCTCGGTCCCCGGTCCCTGTACGACTCGTGGGGGCCGGGGGGATCGGCTGCGGGGACCGGCGCCGTCGAGGCCGGATGCGAGGGGACGGCGGCTGCCCTCGCGGTGATGTGCGCCGGGGACCAGGGCGAGGGAAGCGGGACCGTGGCGAGCGCGAGTGCGTGCCGGCGCGCGGCGAGCTGGTCGAGCAGCTGTGCGCGCTGGCGGGCGTCGGTCCCGACCGAGGCCCTGCCGACCGCCTTCGACAGGCGCCGCGTCAGCCGCCGGCCGCGTCGGCTCTGCTGCTGCTCGGGTGTGCGTTCGGCGAGGCGGACGGCGAGGGCGACTGCGCGGGCGGTGGCCCGGTCCCGGGTGATCTGTGCGGCGTCGCGGTCGCGTGCGGCGATCCCGAGGCGGGACAGCAGCCGCTCGCGTGCTTCCCGCCCCAGGACGGCGATCAGTCCGTGGGAGGCGGCACCCGGGGTGCGCAGGCGCAGCTCGATCCCCATGGCGAGGTGCCACAGCATCGCCGCCATGACCGGCCCGACGAAGGCCCTTACCGTGCCGCCGATAGGACCGCTCTCGGCATAGGCGGGGATCACCTGCACTCCGGTGATCACCCAGACCAACGTGCCCGGAAGGCCGGGGGCGCCCTCGGTGGCCAGGTTCTGCCGTGCCATTAGCGCCGTCGCGAAGAGCGCCAGCTCGGCTGCGGCGAACATGCCGGCCCGCTCGGCGGTGCCGGCCATGTCGAGGTAGTCGGCGGCGAACCGCCAGCTCGTGTCCGCGGAGTAGCAAGTACAGCCGAGGGCGGCAAGAGCAGCGACCTTGACCGCCGGACCGCTGAGACGTTTCTGCGGGCGCGCGCCCCGGCGCCGGATCGTCCAGGCGGTCAGCACCAGCACGACGGCGGCAGGCACCACGGCGGCGAGGAGGAGAGAGAGGTCCGGAGCGGCGCCGAGGGACAGGAAGGGGTGGGTCATGCGGCCTTTCCGAGAGAGGCGTGCGCCGGAGTCGACGCTGCCGGGCGGGCTGCTGGCTGCTGTGTGCCGGGTGCTGAGGCGGGCGGGGGGCCGCCTGCTGCTGGGGCGGTCTTCTTCCGCTTCTTCTTGGGCCGCGGCACGCCGTAGGTGCGGTCGCGGTCGAACACCTTGTTGGCCGCCTGCCGGAGCAGGTCACGGGCGTGCTTGTGGCTGATCTGCAGGGCGGTGGCGAGCCGGTCGGGCCGCCAGCCGCGTACGTAGGCGTGGTCGATGACGACCTGCCGCTCGGCCTCGGTCAGATGCACGTCGCGTCCCAGGAAGAAGGACGTGACGCGTCGGTAGTCGAGGCGCTGGTGCAGTCCGTCGTGCCAGGGACGCCGCTCGGCCTCGGTGAGGCCACCCCAGATGCCCTCCTTGAGAACGTTTTCCAGGGCGAAGTTGAGGCAGTCGCTGCGTACCGGGCACCAGCCGCACAGCTCCTTCGCCTCGGCTATGGCTTCGTGGTCCCGCGGGAGCGGGAAGAAGACGGCGTCAGCGTCCTCGACGTCCATGCCGTGGCACGCTCCCTGGGTGTGCCAGCTGGTGTCTCCGATGCTGCGCAGGCCGGTGGCCGGCGCGTCGTGGGTGGTGATGTGACGCAAGGGTGGTCTCCGATGTGCTGCCGCGTCGGCCGGCTGGGCGGGCGCTGGGCGCGGCGTCGGGTGCCGGCTACGGCGCGCGGGCGTGCGCCGCATCCGGGGCGGGACGGTGATGTTGGGGTGGCGGTGCGCCGGGAGGCACGCGCCGATGCGCCGGTCAGGCCAGCGCGGGCTGCTGGACCTGCTCGCTCTGCTCGCTCTGCTGGGTCTGCTGGGCGGCGGCGAGGTCGACGCGGCCGGGGTGCGGGGTGGCGCGCGGGGCGGTCGTGCGTACGCCGTCGTCGGGGCCGATCCGGCGGCGACGACACGGCTCGCCGGGCTGGGCCAGGCACCACTCGCACTTGACGCTCAGGGCGTCGGGCAGTCCCTGCGCGACGGCGGCCTCGCGGGCTGCGCGGGCGGGCCGGTAGGGGGCGAGGGCGGCGCGGGCGGCGGGCGGTATGCAGGAGCCGATCTGCCGCAGCCTCGCCTCCAGCCTCGGGTCGATCCGGGCGCGACCGCTGGTGATGGCTCTGGCCTGGGCGGGCTGCGCGGTGCCGGCGGCGACGGCGCGGCGGGTGCCGACCAGCTCGGCGGTCCAGGCTGCTTGGTCGTCCGGGTCGGCGGACGGCGTGGGATCGGAGTGCCGGGCCAGGCGGTCGCGCCGGTGGCTCTCCCAGGGGCGGGCCACGTCCGCGGGCAGGATCTGGTACGGCGAGACTCGGATGTGCTGTCGGGCGGCGACGCGGGCGTCCCAGCCGTGCGGAGTGGCCATCGGCACGTCGCCGAGCAGCTCGTGCCACTGGGCGAGCTGGTCGCGTGCCTCGCCCTGGTCGGTGCGGATGGTGCGGGGGTCGAGTCGGCCGATGTAGGCCAGCAGGGCGGCGATTTCGCGGCGGTCCACGGCTACTGCTCCGTTCCGGTCGGCTCGTTCAGGGCGGCGAGGAGGGCGGCGGTGTGGGCCTCTGCCCGCGTCATGCCGCCGGGTTGGCCGGGACCCGTGCCGGGCACGGCGTAGAGGTTCGGGCGGCCAGGGGGGTGCTCCCGGGCGACCCAGGAGCGCCAGTCGGCAGCCCAGGCAGCCGCCGGCCTCGGCTTGAAGCCGGCCCGGTGGGCACGCCACTTCGCGTCGGCCGCCTGCAGGCCCTGCTCGCCGAGGCGGTCGAGGTGTCCCTGCTGGCGGGCCCAGGTGTGGGTGGCTGGGTCGACCTGCCACTCGGCAGCCGAGAGGACGGCAGCACCACCACTGCTGTACCTCCGGTTCAAATCCGGTTCACTACGGTTCTGTGTGCCGGTTTCCGGTACATCGCTGTGCCGGTTTCCGGTACGTCGAGGTGCCGGTTTCCGTCGGGACCTGCCGGATTCCGGTACTGCCGGTTTCCGGGCCCTCGCAGGGGATTCCGGCACCTCACGCGGGCGGATGTTGTAGCGCCGCAGGGCCGAGATCCGGAGCGCCGGGGTGGCCTCGGTCCCCTCCGCCGGCGTCTGGTCGGGGACCTTGTCGTCCACGGTCTCCGCCAGGACCTTGGCGGCGAGGGGGAGGCGGTAGACGGTGCTGCGCTGCGGGCCGGTGAGGTCTTCGAGCTGCTCCAGCTCACCGGCGTCGACCAGACGGTCGATGGCTTCGCGGACCGTGGAGACGGAGGCGCGGGTGCGCTTGGCCAGGCTCGACAGGGAGGCCCAGGAGACGCACTGCTCGTCGCCCACCCGGTCGGCGATCGACAGCAGGACCAGACGCGCCGTCCCCCGGCTGCAGCTGTGCTCCCACACCCAGTCGCGAGCTTCGCTGCTCATCGGCAGCTCCCGACGAGCGGGCGGGTCCCGCAGCTCGGCGGGGCCATGAACGTGCGGTCCGGCTCGGGGCGCTGAGGCGCCGAGGCGGAGATGGCTGCCGCGCAGGCCAGGCGAAAGGGCCTTTTGCGCAGGGCAGGAGACATGCGATACTCCCCTTTGCAGTGTTGCCACGCTGACGCGCCCCTTGGAAGGACTCAGCGTGGTGATGGTGGGCAATCTCCGCCCTTGCCGGGGCGGGTATGCCGCTTAGCGTTCGGCGTCCGTGAGTTACCGCTCCCGGGCGCCGTCGCTGTTTGTGGACCTTCGCGGTCCGGTCCGTCCTCGTGCTCTCCTCATGTCCGTCGCTGCGGGCGGGCTGCCCGGGGACGACGAACATACGCACGGACCCGTATCAAGATCCAGACTTGGTTCTTAAACTCTGTACTGGTTGCAGAGAGTCATCGGATGATCGTGTGCCGCAAGTGTCCGTACGGCGCGACCTGGGGCGCACCCCCGCGTCGAAGCGCACCGTTGCCGCGGTTGCCTCGAACGCCGAGAGCGTGTCACTGTGTCCGATTTGGAACGGGTGTCTGTTATTCCCCGCAGTGGAAATGCGAGGCGGATGGGGTGTTTCCACTGCCGCCTCCGCACTTTCCGGTCGAAGATAAAATCCTGCGTGCCAGACGTGACCTATGTCGCTGGCTGAATGTGGCTTGTGCCACTCACCCGGCATACTCCTGCCGGTAGAAACGGACAGGCCGACCTGAAACAGGCGGTACGCGTCACACGGAAACGTGCTGGTGAGGAAGAACTTTCCATACAGTGGATCAGCTCGTCAACTCACGTTTATCGCGGGGTAGGGTGCTTGAAGTGACGACGAAGTCCACCCAGGAAAGGATCATGAAAGACTCGACCGAAGGCCAGGTGAGCCCCAAGGGGCTCATGGACCGCCTAAACCGCCTGTTCGACACAGTGCACCCGCCCGACCGCGGCCCCTTCAGCAACGCCGAGGTGGCCGAACTCATGGAGAAGCGCGGGCTGGGCAAACTGTCGGCCCAGTACCTCTGGCTCCTGCGAACCGGGCAGCGCGATAACCCGACGAAGCGTCACCTCGAAGCGCTAGCAGGGTTTTTCGGCGTGGACCCCGCATACTGGTTCGACGACGCCGTCGCCGAAAAGACCGTGCAGGAACTTGAGTTGCTCGCACTGCTTCGCGACACGAAGATCAAAAACGTGCTCCTTCGCCTGTCTGACGTTTCCGCAGACGGAAAGGATGCCGTCCTGGGAATCGTCGAGAGCGTACGAAAGTCCGAGGGGTTGCCGCCCTCAACTGGCTCGTAAAACGGCCGCGTTCAGTAAGTGATCAAGGAAAAGCAATGTGGTCCGCACGTAGGCTGCGCCGGCCTGACCTCTTGGCCGAGCTGCAGCTCCCGCACGTCACCAATATCCGCGACCTCAGCCACGAGGTCTCACGCCGCACGGGACGGAAGGTGGTCCTGGAGGCCCGTGAGCAGGCGCCCTCCGTGTGCGGGGCATGCGCCGTCACGGAGAGTGCCTTCCACGTGTACTACGACCCGCGGACCAGCTCCCTGCACCAGGACCACATCATCGCCCACGAGTTCAGCCACCTGCTGCTCGGCCACCACAAGAACCGCCCGGCGTCCGCGCTCTCCTCAACGATCTTCACCAGCGTGGGCTCGGCCACCGTCGAGATGATGTTGGGCCGTACCAAGTACGACGAGGACGAGGAGCGGGACACCGAGCTCCTCGCCTCGTTGATCCAGCGCCGGATCATCGACCGGTGGCTGCGCAGCGACGAGTCCTCCGGAGACGAAGTGCAGGACCGGGTCACGCACACGCTGCTGCGCCGACGGGAGGCCCGGCCGTGAAGGACCTGCTCCACCCGATCAGCCTCGTCGTCGCCACGCTCGGCTTCCTCTGCTTGCTGCGGGACGTGCCGACCCGCCGCCGAGACCCCGCCTTCACCGCGCTGGCCGCCGTCTTCCTGCTGTCAGGGCTGTCGTTCCTGTTCTCCATCACACTGATGTGGCAGTACCTCGACCATGTCCTGGGCGTGGTGAACCTCTCCGTACCCCTGGCGATGGGGTGCGTGGTCGCGCTGCTCGCCTGCCAGCAGATCGTCCTCACCTACTGGGGATCACCTCCCGAAGTTGCCCGCAGGAGGGCACGGGAGTGGCTAGCCGCAGGCTTCGCTGTGATCGCAGGGCTGCTGGTGCTGTTCGCCATGCTGACGCCGAACGCGCCGCGACCGATCAACTTCACGCTGTACTACGCGCATGATGGCTGGTACGCCGCGTATCTCACCCTGTACGTCACGGCCTACACCATCGGTGAACTGTCCCTAGCCCGTGCCTGCTGGCGCCTGGCCCACCGCAGCACACGCGGGTCCGTCCGTATCGGCCTGCGCATCGTCGCCCTCGGCGCGACCGTCACTCTCGGATACAGCGCCGTGCGCATCGGGAACGTGATCGCCGGTGCCTTCAACGCGTCGCTCGCAGAGTGGGAGGGCTTCGCGTGGACCTGCGGCGATGTCGGCGCCATGCTCACGCTCATCGGCTGGCTAGTGCCCACCATCAACGATCAGGCTCAGAGCCTCCAGTACCGGATCAAGCAATACCGCAGCTACTACGGCCTACGCCCTCTGTGGCTGGCGTTCTACAGCGAGGCGCCCGAGATCGCACTGCCGATCGACCGAGTCGACCCGGCCCAGAGGCGCCGTTTCCGCAGCATCTCGATCCGGCTCTACCGCCGAGCAGTCGAGATCAGAGACGGACGGTTCGTGATCCGTCAGTACCTTGATGCCGCAGTCCGCGAAGCCAGCGAAGCCCGCCACCGGGCCCGAGGGCTTCGCGGAGAAGAGCTGTCCGCGGCCGTCACCGCCGACCAGATCCTCGCCGGAATCGCCGCCCGGGCAGCCGGTACCCGCCCGGAGACCGACCAGCTCACCGAGTTCGCCGACTCCGAACGCCAGACCAGCAGGCCCATGGACGACATCGACGCTCTCCTCGACGTCGCGCGCCACCTGCCCCGCCAGCCCGCACGAGCCCCCCACCTTGAGCAGGTCTCTGCATGACGACCGACCTCACCCACCAGCCCGCCCACGTCCAGCTCCAGGCCCTGGATCGCCGCGAGATCTCCAGCCGCGAACTGCTCGACCTCCACCTGGCGCAGATCGACGCCAGCCAGATCAACGCTGTCGTCACCCGCGACGACAGCGCTGCCCGAGCCGTCGCACACGCAGCCGACGAACGCCGCGCCCGCAACGAGAGCACCGGCATCCTCGACGGCCTTCCCCTCACGATCAAGGACAGCTTCGAGACGGCCAGCCTGCGCACCACCAGCGGTGCCGAAGACCTCGCCGATCACGTTCCCGCACGCGACGCCGACGCCGTCGCCCGGCTCCGCCACCAAGGCGCCGTCATCATGGGCAAGACCAATACCCCGGCGTACTGCCAAGACCTGCACACCGACAACGTCCTGTTCGGTCCCACGCTTAACCCGCATGACCCCAAGCGCACTACCGGCGGCTCCTCCGGCGGCCCCGCCGCAGCAGTCGCCGCCCGTCTGACCCCCGCAGACCTCGGCAGCGACCTCGCCGGCTCCCTGCGGCTCCCCGCCCACTACTGCGGTGTCTACGGCCTGCGCCCCACGCAGGGACTCATCCCAGCCCGCGGCCACGTCCCTCGCCCGCCGGGGTGGATCACCAGCAGCGACATGGTCACCCCCGGCCCCCTGGCCCGCCACCCCCGAGACCTCGACCTGCTCCTCGCCGCACTGACGACACCGTCACCCGACGAGAACAACCCCTGGAGCGTCACGCTGCCCACAGTGCAACGCCCAATCGGCCAGCTCCGCGTGGCAGTGTGGGCCGACGACGCGAGCTGCCCAGTCGACCGCAACACCGCTGATGCTCTCGCCACCGTCGAACGGACGCTGACCTCCGCCGGCGCGAGTGTCCGCCACACCACGGGGCCGGTCGGCTTCGCTGACTCTCTGCGCCTCTTCGAGCAACTCCTTTACGCCACCACGACCGCAGCCACCGACGACGACGCCGGCGCCGCCGAACTCGCCGCTGCCCGTGACCTGCACACGGACGATGCGAGCCCTCGAGCCGCCTTCCTCCGCCACCGAACGCAGACACACCGTGTCTGGCTCCGCGCCAACGAGGAGCGCCTCCGGCTCCGGCAGACGTGGCACCGGTTCTTCGCCGACGCCCAGCACGATGTCCTCATTACGCCCGCCGCTCCTACTGCGGCGATCCCAGCCGGGAGCCGCTCTCTCATGGTCGACGGCGTCGAACGGAGCTTCTTCGACCAGACCGGCTGGGCCAACCTGACCAGCCACGTCGGTCTGCCCAGCCTGGTCATGCCTGCTGCGCGTAGCGCCGATGGCCTCCCGATTGGTGTGCAGTTGGTAGGACCGGCCTATTCGGAGCGGTCCTTGCTCGTGATGGCCGAGCACCTGGCGCCTCTGCTCGGCGGGACGGCCGGGGGCGTCATCGGATCATGGAGCGGATGACCTCTGCGTCGCCGTTGTAGGCGACGACGGCACCTTCATCGTCGGTAGGCGGTTCGAACCGAGCGAAGAAGTCGTCCAAGGCTTCGGGAGTCACGTTCAAGGCATTGGCGTCCTTGCGCTGATTGCGCGCGGCGAGGCGCCGCAGGAGCTCCTCCCTGGAGGCTGGCAGGTAGACGAGCAGCGGGAATCCGCCCGCGGCCTGGACTGTCTTCTTCCATTCCTCGCGATCGGAACGACGCCACAGGCCGTGATCGAGGACGACGGCACGGCCCGCGCGCAGGTGCTCCGTGAGCTGCGCACGTACGGTCTCGACCGCAGGAGCCTCGCGCTCGAAATACCCGTGCTCGGGGTAGTCGACCCCATACCGGCCGTGGAGGCGGTGGACCTCCTCGTCAACGCTGAGGCGGACAAGGCCCATCGCGGCGAGAGCCTGTGCAAGGTGCGTCTTGCCGGAGCCGGTGATCCCGATGAGTAGGACGGCGGTCGGCTTGCTTACGATGTCGCGCTCCCTCGCGGTGCTGCTGGTAGCTGCTGCTACGTACGGTCGCTTGGTCCGTAGATGGCGGCTGCCTGGCCAGTGTGGAGGGCCCAGTATCGGTCTCCGTAGCTGAAATGCCACCACTCCGTTGGATAGTTCACAAAACCGGCGGCTGACATGACGCGGCAGAGCGTGTCGCGATGGGCCCGGGCAGCGCCGCTGATCGAGTTCGCGTGGGTGTAGCAGGCACCGTCGCTTTCCTCTGGGGAGGCGTTCATCCTCGTCCCCATGTCCACCTCCTGGCCGTCCGAGGCGGCGAGGGTCAGGTCGACGGCCGCGCCGGCGCTGTGCGGCGCGATCTCAGGTGGGGAGGCGTAGCGGCTTGCGGCCTCGTGGACGCGACTGTCGCTCCAGTCAGGGTTTCCGCGACGCAGCTTGGTCGCGTACTCCTCGAAGTACGCCCGCTGGAGCGCCGGAGGCCGGTACCCCTCAACGACGAGCAGGCGGAACTCAGTGGGAAGCAGTCGCTGGGCGTGTTCCAGGCGCTCGATGAGCCCGTGCCGCAGGTGCGCGAAGTGGCCGTCGGAGTCCTGCTTGCGTTGATCGACGAGGAACAGGCCGGTCGCCCGTATGTCGATGAGTTCCTCGCCGCAGTCCTGAACAGGGATGGCGGCGACCCGAGGGTCGGACATCAGCACGATCTTCAACTACGTCTCCTTCGACAGTAAAAGATGAGCGGTGCCGCAGGCGTACGAGGGTGCTGGCGGTCAGGCCAGGCCGTCGCCCGGCATGGCCGCTGGCCCGGATGCGAAACGCGTGGAGTGCGCTGGTGAGTGGTCGATGGCCAAGTCGGGCCGCCATGCGGTGAGGATCTGGGCGCTGCACACGAACAGGCTGTCGGGGAGCTGATCGAGCGGGTGCCAAGCCCAGTCGCCGACGCTTTCGTCCGGCTGGGTGGGTGCTCTGGGGATCAGGTGTGCGTGGTGAGGTAGGCGGGGCCTTCGCCACGACGGGCCCGTTCGATGGCGTCGAGGCGAGCGAAGGCGCGTGGCGCCATCAGGCCCTGCCAGGTGGCGAGGTCGTGCACGGCCCACATGTCGTGCTCGGCGGGATCGAGTCGGATCCGACCGAGCTGCTCTGCGGTGAGCCGGCCTCCGTCGAAGATGAGCCCTACCTTGTTGAGCGGCAGGCGGGGCCCGGCGTGCAGGAAGTGCGTCAGGAGTAGCTTCGGCGTATCCAGGCCAAGTTCGAGGCCAGTCTCTTCGACCGCTTCGCGGCGAGCGGTTTGCAGCGGGTCCTCTCCTTGGGCGTCCAGGTTGCCGCCCGGGAACTGCCAGAGGCGCGAGCCGTAGACCGAGCGCAGTTGAACCGGCCGGTCGTGTTCGTCGCGGATGTACAGGCAGCCGTACACCGTATGGTGGGGGACGGTCTGCGCGTACTGCGCGGGCGTCATCGGCATCGGTCGGCCTGGCCGTGCAGGGCGGTGGTCGAATGCCAAGGCGAGGACGCCGAGGCCCTCCTTGGCTGGCGGGTAGATGCTGCGCAGGTTGGCGAGCAGTTCTCCGGGCGGCCCGTTCGGGTCAATGCGCGCAGGGTCCTCTGAACTGAGCAGATCCTCGAAGGAGGGGTACGGGGTGATCCGCTGCACGATGACGTCGAGCTCCCGGCCTGTGTCGCGGTCGTGGAAGACGACCGTGTCGCCGACGGCAACGGCGCGCTTCTGCGGGGTGGCCACCCTCACTTCGATCGTCTTGCGCCCTGCCTCTACTTGACGGTAGTACCGCGGGAGCAGGTGCATGTGGTGCTCCCGCGGTCCACCTCCTGTCGCCGGGTTCGGGACGGATGAGATCGCCTGTTGGGTGTCGTCCGGCACACGTGCCTCCGATCGATGGTCTGGCTGGTCCAGAGTTGAGAAGGGCGGTCGTTCGTGTCAGCTCAGCCGCATCCCCTTCGCAGGGACTTCGTCGATTGCGGTGGGGCGAGCGGTGGGCAGGCCCCAACGCTCTCGGGCTGTCTCAGCGGCGAGTCGGGCTTGCCGCGCTCCTGGCGGGCCCCATCCCAGAAGGGCGGCTGCCTGGGCGGGGGTTGCGAGCAGGCGTGCGAAGGGGCGGCCGGTGGCGGGGTCGACGGTCGCCGGCCCGATATCGGTGACCCGTGCGGCTAGGCGGAGCCGGGCGTTGGGGCCCACTCCGCCGTAGACCTCGCCGGTCTCGTCCAGCACCCAGCCCAGTCGCACCGGGTCGGTCAGGGTGAGCTGGGCTTCCTCGGCGGCTTCGCGGTGGAGGGTGTCCTCGGGTGTCGTGTCGGTCCTTTCCACAGTGCCGCCTGGCAGCATGGGCAGGGCGCCCCGGGGGCTTGGGTCGGCGACGAGGACGACCCGGCCGTCGGGCACGAAGCACCACGCCCAGGCTTGCTGCACGGGGAGCCGTTCAGGGACAGGGTCACGGTTGAGGGGGCTGTCCCACAGGGGCCGGTAGCGGACGTGGACGTCATGGCGGTCCAGGGGTGGGACATCGAGGATGTGCTGGCCGTCGGCGAGGTGGGCGGTGGCGGTGTTCCCGAGGCGGGCGCGGTAGGCGGCGAGCATGATCTGCCCGTCCACGGGGCGCAGCCGCTGCATCGCGTCCCGCGTTTCGAGGAAGGCGTACTCGGATAGTTCCTTGCGCGGCAGGCGGATCGCTTTCGCCTGGTCAGGGGTGAGGGTTCCGCCGTCGAAGACGTAGCGGATCTCTCCGGGGCATGGGATGCCGCGCCGGATGGCGGCGTGGTGTGACGAGAGGGAGTGGACGGCGAGCACGCTCGCAAGGGGCAGGTTCGGCAGATTCAGTTCTTCGGTGATCTCGCGTCGGCAGGCGTCGTGCGGGTGTTCGCCGGGTTCAACGACTCCTCCGGGCAACAGCCACCGGTCGTCCTCATGGTAGGTGGGGTGTACCAGCAGGACGCGGCCGACCTGGTCGGTGACGATCGCGGCGGCGCCGAGCCACACCGCGTGCCGGGAGGACACGGCGTACTGCGCTGCCGAGAGGGCAGCCCGAGGTGCAACGCGATCCGAAGGGGAAGCGGGGGAGGTCACGTGGCTCTGCCTTTCAGGACGGTGGGCGGGCGTGTCATGGCGCGGACGGGGGAGCGTGGATCAGGCGGCGCCGCCGCTCCGTCGCTACAGCTCTCACTGGGACTGGAACAGCCTCGGTTCCTGGGTGAGTTGGTCGTAGGTGCTTTCCTGGATGATCTGTCCTTCGTCCAGGACGCCGATCCGGTTGCTGATGGCCACGTTGGTGAGTCGCGTTGGCGGCAGGGGTGTGGACTGTGCTGCCGATCGGCGTCCGCGAGCGGACGACCGGCATGCCTGGGCCGGCTTCGGCAGCCCGGCGACGGACATCAGCCGCTCGGCGTGCGGGCTGGTGATGAACCGCACGGTAGCGTGGCCGCGGACCGGGGCGGTTCTGGGGCGAGAGTGATCTTCATCCACGGAACGGCGTTCTCTCGGAAGGAATGCCCGACGGGCTCGATACCGCGTTGGTGGGGGAGGTCGAGACTGAAGCCGGTCACCATGATCATGTCTGTGGAGTCAGCGACGGAGATCAGGTGGGTGCCGCATCGGGGGCAGAACCCGCGGCGAAGGTCTGGCCATGTCGAGTACCAGGTTGGTTCACCGCCGGGGCCTGTCCAGGCCAGCCCGTTCTTGTGGAAGCCGACCCAGAGTACGGCTGGACCGCCGGAGATCCGGGTTTCGTGAGGACATGAGCACAGATGGGGATCATCCGGGAGGCCGCTTACCTCGTATGCGATGTCACCGCACTGGCATCGGCCGGTTCGGATCTCTGGGGCCAGGAGGGTGACAGCCTGTTTGGTGGCTTCGGATCCGTCGGCTTGCTGGCTCTCGGACACCAGGCGGGGCGGTGTGTGCACCAGCACCGGGTCACCGGAAGGACTGCGTGTGGTGTTGCAGATTTCGCGCTCGGTTTGTTCGGAGGGGCGGGTCGTCTCGGCCATGGATCTCCTCGGGGAAATGGGATGCGGACGGCAGGGTCGTGGAGGCTTCTAGCAGGTGCAGGGATCGATGGGTGGGACTCGACGCCCGTGAGCCGGGGTTCCGTCGGGCTCACGTATGCCGGACATAGCAGGCCGTCCTGGTCCGGCGCGCTTCAGCGTCAGCCCCATGTCTTTCGTCCGGCCGGGTCTACGGCGACGGCACACGGCCCGGCCACTGGAACACGAGGCGGCTGTGGGGCTTGTCCAGGACGTCGCCGGCGGGTAGCTGGCGGTCGGGGGTGCTAGCCGGGTGAACGGTCAGGACAGGGTCGTTTTGCTTGCCGTCGTTCGTGCGTACGTCGCGGTCCCAGGCTCTCACCGTGGCCGCCAGCTGCTCGGCGAGCTGCGGGCCGTGCTGGCCGAAGGCGTGGACGACCCACTCCCACTCCTTTTCGGCAGGGCTGTCACCGTGCCGGGTCTGGACGTGGATGAGGTAGGCCAGTGAGGCGTCGCCGAGGATCGCCGGCGCATCGCCGTCCTTCGCGATCTGGGTGACACCCGTGCCTTTGTCCCGGTGGGCGGACAGACGGACGAAGCCTGGCAATGTGGTGGCCGCGTAGAGCTGCAGCGAGCCGAAGTAGAAGGCCGCCCCCATGGTGACCCCGGTGGCGACCTGGTGGCGCGGCCCGCGCAGCGCCTCTTCCAATCCCTTCGTCGAGGCGGGGGTGCCGTCTTCGAATCGGAGCTTCAGCTCGCCGTCGAGGAGGTCCACGGCCGGGATAGGGCGGGCGTGTTCGCCCTGGGCGCGGAGGAATCCGCAGTGCGTGAACTTCCGCGCATGCAGTACCTCGCAGCGTCGCTCGAACGCGATCGCCCGGGTGTATCCGTGGATTTCGAGGGGCAGGACTAGGCGCCCGCCCTCAGCTACCTGCTCCCGCCAGGAGGGGGAGATGTCCCAGGAGTTGTAGGTGATCACGATTGCGTCGAAGCCGCCGCGCGGTACGAGGTGTGAGGGGGCGCCGAGTGCCGCATCGCCCTGGAACGCGGTGACACGGCCGCTGCCGGCCTCCGTGGTCAACCGCCGGGTGCGGTGTACGACGTAGGGGTCGATGTCGCCGGTGACCACCCTGCCCGTGGGGCCGGCCACATGGGCGATGAGCTCGGCGTTGTAGCCGCCGGATCCCGCCTCGAACACGATCGCTCCCGGCTTCAGGCACAGGCTTTGGAGCATGTCGGCCTGGAGCCAGGCAGCGGACACCGAACTGGTCGCCTTCCCCGTCTCGTCGCGGCGGGTGACGACGGCCCGGTCGCCGCCGTCGTACGCGGTCTTCAGGGCTTTCTCGGGGACGAAGCGGTGCCGGGGCACCGTGCGCAGCGCCTGCTGTACCGGTTCGGAGGGCGCCCAGCCGCCGTCGATGACCGTCTGGGTCATCTGCTGGCGCAGCCGGACAGCTTCGGCCGGTTCGCCGGGCACGGGCGGCTGGTCGATCGCGAGCGGATAGGAGTGGACCGGTGCAAGGCCAGGAATAACCCCGGGCCAGGTCGCGCCCAGGGCCTGCGCGGCTGGAGCGAACACGGGACCGAGGCAGGCCACGGCGTGCAGGTCATGCCACTCCCACCGGTCGAACAACTGCCGTTCTCGGTTGGCGAGGGTGCCGGACCATGCGGTGATACGGACGACCGCGGTGAGCCGCGGCACGCCGTGGCTGTCGTCGGCCAGCATCGTGACCACGTGTGCGTCCGAGGCCGAGGCGGTCAGGCCCGTCTCCTCGGCCAGTTCCCGAACCGCCGCCGCTTCGAAGGACTCCGCACCACTGGTCTTCCCGCCGGGAAGTTCCCACATGCCCCGGCGCGAGCGGCCGAGCAGGACCCGGCCGGCCTCGTCGGTGACGACCGCAAGGGCGCCTGTCACAGCCAGACCGGAGGGCGGTCGCTGCCGCTCCACCGCCCGGGTGCCGGTGTGGCACGGGCCGCGCAGGACCAGGACAGCGAGCTGGTCCGCCTCCAGCCGCTCGACGGTCTCCCAGCCTTCGGCGAGCAGGCGGACCTCGTCCTCGTCGAGGGCGATGTCCCGTCGTTCGGCCGGGGTGTGCTCGACCACGGGGGTGATGGCCACAAGCGTGCCGCCGGGCCGCAGTCGTTCACCGAGCCCGTGCAGGACGCGGCTGCGATCGCGCAGGAAGGGGTACATCAGCCGCATGGTGACCAGGTCGTAGCCGTCCTCGTGCAGATCTGCCGGGTCGTCGCGCTCGATGTCCAGGCAGATCCAGCGCACCCGCTCGACGTCGGCGTGTTCGTCCCGGGCCCGGGCGAGAGCACTGTCGGCGAAGTCGACGGCGTCCACCGTGTAGCCGAGGGAGGAAAGGTAGGCGGCCAGGCTGCCGGTGCCGCAGCCCACATCGAGCGCCCGTCCGCCGCCATCGGGAACGGGAGCGTGCTCGGCGAGCAGGGCCCGCTCGCGCTCACCGAGTTCCCGGAACCCCTTGCCGTCGGCATAGTGCTGCTGCCACTGGTCACGGACGACGTACGCCACGGGCGTGCTCCTCAACTGCTCTTCAGCTGGTGGGTGGTGTGGTGTGCTGGTCAAAGACGGTTCGTTGCGCGGAGCCGGGCCAGGGTGCGGCCTCGCTCGACGAGTTCCGGATCGCCGTGGGCGGCGCCGTATTGGATGCCGGAGACGGCATCCAATACGGACAGGACGACCAGGTGCTCTTCTTCGGCGAGGGACAGGGGGCGGCCGTATCCGGTCATCAGGGCCTCGTGCAGGTCCGGCCGTCCGTCCCAGGCGTCGGACAAGCGGACGAAGTCCCTGACGGCCGAACCGCCTTCGCTTCTTTCGAAGTCGATCACGTACAAGATGCCCGTCGACTGCTCCCAGCGAAGGTTCCGCCGCTGGAAGTCACCGTGCGTGGGAACCCTCTCCAGGGCCGGCAGACCAGCGGCCCCCTTTGCGGTGGCACGGATGAACGCCTCGTCCCCGGGCTCCAAGTAGGCGCGTGCGCGGTCGAGGTGCCGTTCCAGCTTCTCGAGCGGCAGAGAGTCGGGGAGGGGCGGCAGTGCCGGGGCGCTGCGGTGAATGGTTGCCGCGAGCTGCCCGATGCAGTGGAAGATCCGCCGCTCCTGGTCGGGCGGGTGGACGGCGCCGTGCAGGGAGCGGCCTGGCACCGTGGTGATGACGATGGCCCGCAGTGATTCGTCGGCGGCCACCAGACGGGGTGCCAGCGGGCCCAGACGGGGAACCCAGCTGCGGTATGCGGCCAACTCGCGCTGGTGGAAGCGGTCGTTCTGGTGGATCTTGACAAACCACACCCAATCCTCGGCATCGCGTGCCCGCCACACCTGACTGCCCTTGCGTGCCCAGGAGACATCCGTCCAGCCGGTGATCCTGCCGACCGCCCGCTCGACGAAGTCCCGCACCGCGTCCTCAGGGACCGTGCTGCTTGGACCGGCGTCGGGCACGAGGCGCAGCCGGTCGACGGCCGGGGCGTAGGCGATGGGATCGCCGGGTTCCTGGAAATGCAGGGCCATCCGGGCTCCGGCCCGGTAGGCGTCCAGCCCGGCCCGGCAGTAGGCCACCATGGGCTGCGGCAGCGCGTCGAGCGGGAACCAGCCCATAGCGTCGCACCGGTCCGGCTCCATGACGCGGGGGTTGCCGCGCCAGTGCCGGACCTCGAAGAAGAACCCGACGCGTGCGCCCCCGCCGGGGGAGCGGTGGTGCATGGTGACGGCCGCGCGGATATCAGCGGGGTCGACGATGACGCTGGTCTCCTCGCTGGTCTCCCGCACGAGCGCGGTGACGACATCCTCTCCGGGGTCGAGGTGACCAGATGGGAGATGCCACAGTCCTGTCGCGTAGACGTCGCCGGCCCGCCGGGACAGGAGCACTTCGGGGCCGGCCGCGGTATCGCGGACCGCGACCAGGTGCACGTCCAGCGGCTCGGTGTGCCGCCCCCCGCTCACCGGTCACCGCCGGGGCGGCGCGCGAGCAGCATGGTGAACACGGCGTCCTCGACGAGCCGTTCGCCTCGGGCGTGTTCCTCCAGCAGCAAGTGGGCCTCCTGCTCGAACCGTGCGTGCTGATCGCCGAAGAGTGCCGGGCGGGCGAAGCTCGTGCTGCGTAGATAACCGACCACGGCTGCGGGTGTCCACGTGCGGCGGACCGGGATCCGGTGCTCGCTGACGTCGCTGAACGCGGACTCGGCGAGGTCGTCCTCGTAGCGGCGCCCCGGCTCGGTGTACGCCCCAGCGGTGCCGGCCCGCCGCTCGGGGCCGAGGTAGGACTGGATGAGCCGCTGCAGATCTGCCGTCCACTGCGCTTGGTAGGTCCAGAGGCTGCCATCCCCCATGATCGCCACGCCGGCCCCGGGAGCGGTGACGCGGTCGGCCATCGTGAGGACCGCGGGGCGGGGCATCCAGTGAAACGCCCGCGCGCAGGTGACCAGGTCCGCTCGGTAGCCGTCGAACGGCGGCGTGAAGTCCTCGGCCCGCACGCAGTGGAAGCCAGCGGGACTGTCACCCAGGAGCGGGGCGAGGGTTTCAGTGGCCTCGCGGAGCATCCCTGGGTCCGGATCCACTAGGTCCAGGCGGGCCTCATGCGCAAGAGCGGGGAGCAGCGCAGCTGCAACCTGCCCGGTCCCGGAGCCGAGATCGAGCACGACAGGCCGAGCGACACCTCTCACTGTGCCGACGAGTAGGCGGACCGCTTCGGACGGGATGCCCGGCCGGTATCGGGCGTAATCGGCCGCCGCAGAGGCGAACAGGTCCCCGGACTCTTCATCCGGGCGGCCCCTCTTGCCTGCTCCAGCAGCGCGCGCAGCGCGGCGGCGTCCGCCTGGAGCTGTACTTCGTCCGGGCGGTTTGTATCTAGGGCCGTCCACGGGAGCGGCCCGCCTGGCGCCGGGTCGGCGTGGTCGGCGTAGCGGGGAACGATGTGGGTGTGGAGGTGGGGCACCACGTTGCCGAGGGTGGAGTAGTTCATCTTCATCGGCTGGTAGAACGCCGTCAGGGCCTTGCCGAGCGTGAGGGTGTCGGCCCAGTACGCGGCGGCGTGGGCGTCTGAGAGGTCGGTGGGCTCGGCGACGTGCGGTGCGCCGCGGTGAATGAGTACGCAGTAGCCCCGGACCTGGCCCGAGCGCCACAGGTAGGCGTTGGCCACTTCGCCCTGGTGGAGCAGGATGCCCCAGCCGATGTCTTCGGCGGCGAAGTCGTTGTCACACATGGGGCAGCCCTGGCCGTCGCGGTGGCGGAGGAATTCCTCGGACCACCCAGCCGGTCGACTGGGGCCGTCGGCGGGCGGGGGAACGGGGTGCCGTTGCTGGGTCATGGACAACTCCCGAGCGATGGAGACGTCTGGTGGGGGACGGCGGCGAGCGGGGGCAGCGTCCAGGTGAGGGTCATCCGGCCGGGACCGGAGGCGACGCGCTGCGGGCCCCCGCCGTCCGGAATATCGACCCGGTACGTGTCCGGACGGCCCGCCCGCTCCCAAGCGTCGTGGACGTTTTCGAGTTCGGCCCACACATCACGCGGCCCGTGCACGCGGACCGTGCCGTCGCCGGGGCCGACCACCGCCCAGGAATCCTCCTCCGGGGCGACGATGGTCATCGTGTCGGCCTGGAAATCCCTGACCAAGCCCGGTGCCAGGTACGCGGCGGCGATCCAGAAGCCGTGGGCGTCATCGTCGGGCGGCGCGAGCCGGGTTGGGCGCGGTCGGCCGGGGTCAGCCTTGACCTTGGGCCGGTGGGTCACGGCGGTGAGCCACTCGTAGCCGAGCAGGGGCCGGTGGCCGCGCGGCCTGCCCGTCAGCACCGCCTGAAGCCTGCCCTTCATCGTGCGAGTGGCGCGCATCTGACCTGGCCAGCTGGGCGTTCTGGTCACGAGCGTGGTCAGCAGCGTTCCGCCGGGGGCGAGCTGCTCCACCCAGGCCAGCGGGATGCAGGGCACGCCGGTGCCGGAATGGATCCGGTCATACGGTGCCCCGGTGGCGTGTCCGTTGAGCGCGTCACCTTCGACGACCGTCGCTCCCAGTCCTAGCCGGTCCAGGTTCCGCTGGGCGAACACGCTCATGTGCGGATCGCGTTCGACCCCGGTGGCACGGCCAGGGCCCGTGATGGCAGCGGCGAGCGCCAGGGAGATCCCCGGACCCGAACCAAGGTCCAGGAACCGCTGCCCGCAATCCAGTTGGAGGCATTGCAACACCTCGACGGTGGCAGGGGCGTAGGTGCTCATGGAGGTCATGTGGCCGCCGGTCACCGGTCCTCGGCGAAGGGCGTCCAGCGGCTCGCCGTCGCGCTGGAGCAGGACGGAGTCGCCGCTGTGGACGAGGTCGAGCCACTCCGCTTGGTCGTCGGGGTGCGAGCCGTCGAGGAGCCGCCAGTCGATCGGATCCGCGCCTGGGCCGCTGACCCGGACGTATGCGTGGGGGAGAAGGACTTCCCGCCGCACACGTAGGAGGGCATCGCGCAGCCGCGGGTCGGTCAGCACGCCGTCGGCGACGAGGCGGTCGACCATCGCGGTGCGGGCGGCGGCTGTTGCGGCGAGCAGGTCAGCGGACATCCTTGGACGGTGTGACGTGCTCGATGCAGAACCCTCTCCTCCTTCCTGACCGGATGGGCCTACGGCCGTTCTTGCAGTGCTTGCACCGCAAGGCGCGGGTGTATCCGGGATCTGTGCGCGGTGTTTGCAAGAGGAGTCCGGCTGTTGGGCGGCTTCAGGACCAGGCCGGTGCGTGTCCATCTCCGGGGCGCTCACTTCCGCCGCTCCCAACCGATCTCGGTATACAGCCGGCCGGCACGAATCCCCTCGATGGCCGCTCGGGTGTAGGGAACGGTCGGCTCCGGCAGGCCGTCGACAGGCCACCAGGCCCAACGCAGGCACTTGTCCGGCTCCAGCACGCGGGGCTCGCCCTCCCACCGGCTGGCCCGGAAGAAGAAGCCCACGCGCGGGACGGCGTCCTCGTGGTCGAGGAGGTGCACCGTATGCACGAGGACGAGGTCCTCCTCGGCGACGACCAGCTTCGCCTCCTCCCGCGCCTCCCGTGCCACGCAGGTCCGGGCCGGTTCTCGTTCCACATGGCCTGCCAGCAGATGCCACTGGCCGCCCGCGTATGCCGAATCCGGGTGCCGCTGCCCGAGCAGTACCATGCCGTCCCGCTCCAGGTACAGGTGGCCGCCGATCACGTTCAGTTCCGCGCTCACGCCGTACCACCTCCGCCCACCGCGGGATTGTGCTGTCCGTCGCCGACGGGGGCGGCGCCGGGTGAAGGTGAGGGGGAGGGGGCGGGTGGTTGCATGAGTGGATCTCCTGGAGGGGAGGGGACGGGCTGGGCTTCGGGCATCTGGAGGAGGCCGCGTAGTGGGGAGCGGTAGAGGACCACGAGGGGGACGAGGAGCAGGCAGGTGCCGACGAACAGGGTGGGCCGTACCCCGATCTGTGTCCCGAGGCTGCCCGCGACCAGGGCGGCCACCGGCCGGGCGCCTGAGGTGAGCCAGGTACTCACGGCCTGCATGCGGGCCTGCATGTCATCGGCGGTGACGACCTGACGAATGGAGCGCTGGGTGGTTCCCGCCGCTGCGGCAAAGGCCAGCTGGAGAAACAGGGCGGCGCCGATGCCGGTCTGCCAGGCCACGGTTGGGGACGCGAGCAGCAGCGGGATCTGGGTGAGCGGGGTGAGCGCGAGCGCGACGAGCATCATCGGCCCGGGCCCGTACCGTCGCGCGAGCGCCGGGGCGGCAAGCGCTCCTGCCGCCGCGCCGAGGGCTCCCAGCCCCAGGACCACGCCGAAGGCGGTCGGGCTCATCGAAAGGGACTTGAGCAGGTACAGGGCCCACAGGGTGTTGAGGAGTGCCAGGGCGGCCGAGGTGGTCGCGTTGACCAGGGTCAGCGTGCGCAGCCGGTGGTCACGGCGTACGTACCGCAGGCCCTCACCGATCTCGGTGTGCAGACGGTGGCTTCCCGCTCGCGCCCGGGTGGTCTCGCGTGTCTGGATGCGGGCGGTGCACCAGGCGCTGACGAGGTAGGAGCCGACGTCACCGAGCAGTGCCCGGGCCGGTCCGAGGAGCGCGGTCAGGGTGGCGCCGAGGTTGCTGCCGGCGGTGGCGGCGACGGCGAACAGGGCGCCGATACGGCTGTTGCTCCGTTGGATCAGGGACCGGTCGACCAAGCTGGGCAGGAGACTGATCGCGGCGGCATCATGCAGCACCCCTGCCGCACCATGCACCGCAGCGACCACCATGAGCTGGACCAGGGACAGCCTGTCCAGCGCCGCCGCTGCGGGCACGCTGGCCAGCGCGGCGGCGCTGACCAGATCTCCGGTGATCATCTGCTTCCGTTTGGAGCGCCGATCGGCCAGCCCTCCGGCGTGCAACGCCAGTAGCGCGGGCGGGAGTTGGCCCATGAACGTGATCCAGGCAACCTGAGCAGGGCTGGCATCCAGTTGAAGAACGGCCAGCACGGGCAGAGCCATCGAGCTGATCGAGCTGCCGGCCACACTGGCGGCCTGGCCGGTCAGGTACCGACGGAAGTCCTGGTGCCGCCACAGCGACGTCCGCCCGGCCGACGAGACGGGGTCACACGAGGAGGACATGACGTACCCCCTCGGATCCCGTCGGGCGCACGCCCGGCACGACCGTGGCTGCGTGATCGCGTTGCTCGGGCATCCCAGGCATCGCAGTGTCCACGGCCGGGTCGCTGCCCCGGATACAGCCGCGGAGCAGAACCCCCTTCCGCCGCAGAAGGGGGGTGTCACATGGTTGGGCGCCGGTCAGCACATCGGCATCCGGACGGGCCGGCATGACGGTGTGCTGTGTGCTCACGACGGCGGACAGGTCTGTGAACACGATGCTCTTCCGCGGGCGTGTGCTCATGCGGATGCCTGCCGCTGTGCGCCATCGTCCCGGGCATCCGAGGAGACCTGGCACGACAGCAGCTGCCGGAACAGACCCGGTTGCTCGGCCAGCTCTTTGTAGGTGCCCTCCTGCACGACCCTGCCCTCGTCGAGAACGACGATCCGGTCGGCCACGGCGACACTGGTGATGCGGTGGGTCACCAGCAGTACCACCCGGTCCCGGGCAAGCCCCCGTAGCCGCTGGAAAATCCGGTACTCGGCAAGCGGATCGAGGTTCGCGGTCGGCTCGTCAAGGACCAAAAGCCCCGCCTGGCGGAAGAACGCCCGTCCGAGAGCAATGCGCTGCCACTGGCCCCCGCTCAGTTCCTCCCCGTTGAGCCACTCGCGGGCGAGAAGGGTGTCCAGGCCGGCGCCGAGCTTGTCCACGACCTCGTCGGCGCCGGCGGCCTCACACGCCTCACGTACCGCCGCGTCGCCACGCGCCGTGGGCTGTCCGAGGGTGATGTTCTCCCGCACCGTCAACGGCCAGCGCGCGTAGGTCTGAGGTACCAGGGCCACCTGCTGCCAGAGCGCCTGCGGCTCGGCGTCGCCGGTGGGAACGCCGTCCCACAGCACCTGACCCTCGGTGGGCAGGTACAGGCCACTGATCAATTTCGACAGCGTCGACTTACCCGAGCCGTTGAAGCCGACAAGGGCGGTGACCTCGCCCTGGCGCAGGGTGAGCGTGACGTCGGACAGAGCGTCTTGGCTCTTGCCCGCGTACCGGTGTGTGACCGACTTGATCTCGATCTTCTTCGGCGGCCCCGGGCGATGCGCACCCCGGCGCATGCGGAACCCTCCGGCCTTGTCCAGGAAGCCGCTCCAGTCGTCCATGTACAGGCCGGTGCGCACGGCGCGCGCCCCTACCGAGACCAGACCGCGGACCGACTGGCCCACCGTCTGCAAGGCGAAAACAGCCGTCCCGGCGTGTCCGACGCTGATGCGGCCGGTGGCCAGCAGCCACACGACCGCTGCCCATACGACCGCCGAACCCACGCCGCCGCACAGCGCGCCGATCAGGGACATGCGGGCCCCCTTATCGGCGGCGGCGCGGTCCTCGCGGTTGATCCGAGCGACCGTCTGCCGGTACTGGCCGGAGAGGAAACCGGCCATGGTGCCGGCACGGATCTGGTCGGCGGCCTCCTTGGTGTAGATGTGCCAGCGCAGGATCGACAGCATCCGCAGGTCGCCGTTGCTGCGCAGATTCGCCAGGTATCGCACCCGTGCGGCGCTGACCTGGGCCAGGGCCTGCGGCAGGCTGGCCGCGATCAGAAGGGGGAGAAGGACCCAGTGCACGCCGGCCAGCACGATCGCTCCAGCGACGAAGGAGGCCGACGAGGCGATCAGGTCCTGCCCCTCGTCGATCAGGTCCCCGGTGACCTGCGCCCCGCGGTCGGCGGCTTCGCGGTCGTGGTTGAAGTCGGGCTCGTCATAGGCGCACAGCTCCACCTCGGCGCAGCCGGTGAGGAGCATCTGCTCGGCCTCGCGCGACATCAGCGGGCCCAACCGGGAAGACAACCAGGAGACGGTGATCCCCAGAAGGGCGCGTACGCCGGCGGTGCCCGCCAGCAGGGCCACAGAAGGCCACGCCTGAAGAAGCCGCTGGTAGACGTCTCCACTGGTCAGCAGGGCGGTCAGGGTGCCGCTGATGGCGACCAGGCCGAGGGCTTGCATCACGCCGGTGACGGCCTGGCAGAGCAGGAGACCGATGGTCGCTCGGCGGTCGACCCGCCACGCGAGAGCCAGTGACCGGCGTACCAACTGCGGCAGCCGCCGGGCCATATCGCGCATCCTGATCGAACGGCCGGCCGCTTCACGGCTGCCCGTCAGATCGACGTACCGCATCTGCGGCTCCCTGGCAGCCGTTTCCGATGGCTCATCCGGCTCGGCTGTAGAGGACGCGTCGGGCCCGGTCGTCGGTCCGGGAGGCAACGAAGAGGGTGTGGACTCCAGCGGGGCGGTGCGCGGCCCCGGGATGTTGTCGGGTGATGCATCGGTGGGCTCACTCATGCTGCCCACCTCGTATCCGGTCGTGCTGCGCGCTGGGCGGCGGCGTCAACTTGCCGCCCGGATCGTACGGAGCGCGGGACAGCCGGCATAGGACGTTCGAATGCGGCGAAGGGATTCGCAGGGACGGGCACAGGGTTCACGGAGTCCTCCGGATGGACGCACGAGGGGTACTGGTGCTCTAACAACGGCCCCCGGACGGGTCTGTCACGGGCAGATCTGGGGCAGATAGTGGACGGATGTTCTATTGGATTGCAGGGGTCAAGCGGGCCTTGTCGTGGGTCGCGCCTGTGTCGCTCGAACAGTTGGGATCACCCTTTCGAGGTGTTGCGGGGGGTCCCGTCGGGCGCGGTGCGGGCATGGCAACCAGGAGCAGCGGCGGCGGTGGCGTCCGCTGCTCTCGACCTGGAGTGGGTCAGGTTCCGGTCTGCTCCAGCGCCGCGTTCCATGCGGTGAGGGCGTCGGGGCCGGAACGCAGGAGCGGGGCGACAGGATTGGTCAGGTACTCGTGCTCGACGAGGTAGAGGCCGGCGGTGCCGGCGTAGCCGGGAAACAGTTCGTTGAGGCGGGTCATCACGGTCTCCGGCGGGGCGTCGTCAGCGTCGAGGAGGCTGCGCGCAAGGATCTTGCGGTTCCACACGTCGATGCCGAAGACGGCAGGGTCGCGGGAAGCGTGGGAGGCAATTACCGCGGCGGTGTAGGGGCCCACTCCTTTGATTTCCTGGACGGCCTCCATCAGGTTTCCGGCGGCCTTGAGGTCCTCGGTGCTGTGGTCGCGGAAGTAGGCCGCGTAATGCGGAAGGCTTTTGGCGCGAAAGCCCAGCCGGTCCCGTTCCTTCAGCGTCTCCGGCGAGACGTGGGCGATCTCGTCTGGGGTGAACCAGGCCCGCAGCGTGATCCCGTCGAAGTGGACGAGACGGCCGTAGTGGACCAGCAGGTTGCGGGTCATCTGGGCGGTGCGGCCGATGGTGACGTTCTGCAGCAGCAGGGCGATCACGGCGATCTCGAAGTGGTCCTCCGGGCACGACTGCCGCATCCCGCCCAGGGCTGCGAGTGCCTCGCGCATTGCGGGCACGCGAGACGCGAGTTCCGCGAACGCCGCCTGGTCTTCGTCCAACCCGTATGAAGAGATGAGCCGACGCGTCAGCTCCTCGCGGTAGGCGGGCTTGAAGTCACCGTCGGTGTAGATGTCGGCGATCACGGTGCGGTCCTCGGCATGCAGCCGGACTCCGACCACGAGGTCGCTGACTCGGAAGGTACGCCAGCTGCAGGACTCGGTGTGTGCTTCGAGGCCGGTGGCGTAGTGGGACGGCTTCCAGAAGGTGTGCAGGGCGTTGAATGGACCGTCGCCGGTGACGGGCAGTTCGAAGGTGTCGGTGTGGTCGAGGGTGCGGGGGTTCACGTCATGCTCCTGGGTGGCGGCCGTGGGTCGCAGGGGGCCGCCGAACAGCTCGTGTTCGGCGTCGGAGACCTGCGGATCGGCCATCGTGACCGGGCCGAAGAATCTCTTCACCGGGCGCCTCCCGCAGGCCAGTTGATGGCCCGGTAGGACGGGTCGTGGGTGAGCATGTGGAAGATGGTGGCGGTGTAGGGGTGACAGTCCGGCGACGGTCGTTCCATCGGCACCCAGAAGAGCCCTTCGTGCTTGTGTGGCTCGGCGTTGTACGGCTCACCCGTCCAGGACTGCGCCACGAACACGGCGGTGATCCGGTCCAGGCCATTGTCGGAGTCGTGGTGGTGGATGAGCCCGCAGAACTCCTGCTGCTCAGCAGTGATAAGGACCCCCACCTCCTCCATGGCCTCGCGTCGCGCAGCATGGTCGAGTGGTTCGCCGACTTCCAGGTGGCCGCCCACGACAGTGAGCTGTCCCGGTGCGAGGGCGGCGTCCAGTGCGCGGCGTACGCACAGGGCGGTGCCGTTCGTACGGAGCAGGACCTGTGCCACGTCGGCGATCAGCTGGTGAGGCGAGTCGCTCACGGGCGGCCCTCCTGTACCAGGCGTTCTACGGGTGTGCCGATCATTGGTCACGAGGGCACCGCCGTGCCGAAAGCTATAGGTGAGGACGGAGGACGGGAGAGGTGTGGGCTGCGTCATGCCAGGTACCTCGTATCCGGTCGTGACCCGTCGGCGAGCAGAGATGCGCGACCGGAGGTGAGGCGAAGGCTGGCGCCCGAGGAGGTAACGGCATTTTCGAACGCAGGATGAACGAGTCCAGGACGGCGTACGGGATGCATGGGGACTCCTCGGGGCGAGATGCGGACAGGTGATCGGGTAACGGCGGTCCTGCTGTAGCCGTAACGGGTGGAGGGGGGCGAAATCTAGAACGCGATTTCGAATACCGGGCTCTCTCCTTGTGCGGTCGGGTGGGGCGGGCTGTGATGCAGTGTTCGATCACTCATGTGGGTTGCGGTACCTCCTGCGGGGGATTGCCGGGGGGCGCTTGGTCAGTCATCGCGTGGCGAGGTCCGGGCGGAGGGCGATGGCGTCGCGAAGGAAGCTGCGCTTGGAGTAGAAGGTGTGCTCGGCGGCCCAACCGTGACTGGCGAGGTACTCGCAGAGCCAGCTGTCGATCCGCTTCATCTCGATGAGGATCTCGTCCTGGTCGTGGTCGAGGATGCTGCGTGAGCGGAGGTACTCCAGCTCGCACTGGGAGAGCACCACGTCGGGGGCCGCCAGGAGGGCGCAGCGGTCGAGGAAGATGCCGTAGACGTGTCCGGTGCGCAGCGACTCGCACTGGATGTCGTAGCGGACGCGCTGGAAGGGCGGCATGGCCCGGACCTGGAGGTTCAGGTCTTCGCGCAGGAACGTCTCGAAGCGGTCGGGGGTGATGTCGAGGCCAGGGGTGAGTTCCTCGCGGCGAGCGAAGGCGTCCTCGGTGAACCACTTTCGCTTGAGCACGTGCCCGGCGGTGACGGTGGGGATGAAGGAGGCGTAGCCGATCTCGGGCTCGGGGCCGGTGACGTCGAACAGATGGTTCTCGGTGTGGTGGATCTGGAACTCTTCCCGGTACTCCGGACGGCAGCCTTCCAGCTTGCCGTCGCGCAGGGCCTTGAGCAGTTCCATGGACGCGGACCAGATGTCCGGTGCCGGGTCGAGGGTGTACTTGATCTCCAGCTCGGTGCCGGAGAAGTGCTTGCGGAAGTACCGCAGATGGTTGTTGAGCGCCGTGCTCGACTCTGCGTGCGCCGTCAGCACGGGGTCGAACCAGCGCAGTTCCTCGACCGGGCCGTGGCCTACTGGGTCCCGGGTGGTGCGGACGAAGCAGGCGTCCTCGGGGTGGAAGCGGATCTGCGCGTACGCGTGGTAGCCGCCGCCGGGGTGTTCGGCCAGGTAGCACAGCGGCACCAGGCCGGGGGCGGCCTCGCTGCCGACCAGGCCGCGCAGGGCGGGGCCGGCGATGGCGTCGGGGAACAGTTCGCCGCCGTCGATCCTGGCCGCCCCGAGCCGGGTGCCGCCGGGGTGCAGCGCTTCGGCCGGGCAGGGCCCCAGCGCGTTCCAGCGGACGACCACGGTGGTGGCCGGTCGGCATACCTCCTGCGGTGGCACCCGTACGAGCACGATCGGATCGTCTGGTCGCCGTGGCGCGGTGCGGTTGAGGAGGTGGACGCCGCCGAGGACGACCCAGGCTCCCCGGTCCGAGGGCTGCTTATTGGGCACGCTGGTCTCCTTCGTGTGAAGCGGGTGCCACGGGTGATCGCCCTGCAGCCCGAAGGGGCCACCGGGTCGGCCGGACATCCCCGGATGGCTGCCTGCTCGTCGCTGCGACGTCCGGCCGGTTTGTCGGCCTAGGGTGGGGCGGGTGAGTCATGGTGAAGTCGGTCAGGTGATTTTGGACGAGGCTGTTGCGGATGCCCGCCTCGCCGCATGGGAGTTCGACGGTGCACGGGCCTGGCTGGAGGAAGCCCGCCGGCATCCCATGGAGCCGTTGGCGGCCGAGGTGTGGGTCACCGACCCTGCTTTCGAGCACGTCCTGCTGGTCAAGCACCGCGTGCGCGGATGGGTGCCGCCAGGCGGCAAGGTGGAGCCGGGCGAGGCGCCGCGTGCGGCGGCGGCACGAGAGCTGCTGGAGGAGACCGGCCTGCGCTGCGAGCTGCTGCCCGAGCCCGCAGCCGTGGCGGTGCGTTCCTACCGGGCCGACTGGACTCCGACGCTGGGCCTGTCCTACGCGGCGATCGTCGGACGCGACGTTCCGCTCGCCGGGGAGCAGAACCAGCCGGCGGCATGGTTCCGTCTGGACACAGGCTGGGACAGCGTCTTCCCCGAGGACCGCGAGCGGATCCGTGCGCACGCTCGCCGTCTGGCAGCGGGCCGGGCGGTCGGCTCCCGCTGAGGCAGGCCCCTGGCCGCCGTTCACAGGATGGCCTCGATCCGCTCGAGGTCGGCCGAGGGCAGGGTGACGAGCTCAAGGTCGTGCAGGAAGCGGCACCACACCGGCTCCAGGCCGGGTTCGCGCTGGAACTCCTCACGGTCCAGGCATCCGTTGGCGTGCGCGGCGGTCCGCAGCGCGTGCTGCTGCAGCTGGGCCGGGTGGATCCACTGAGGGGTGCGGACCTCCCGGGGCGAGGGGCACAGCGATCCGGAAACCTCGGCCTGGAAGATCCACCAGTGGTGGCCGACCGGACCGCTGGGCGTGCGGTGGCAGTGGTTGGGCCGCCACTGGTCCAGCAGCAGGTGCAGGTGGGTGACGGTAAGACCGACCTCTTCGGTGACTTCGTCGCGGGCGGCCTGCTCGGGGCCGCCATGCTCGTCGACGTGGCCGGCGACCGGGGCGATTCCGGCCGGAGGAATCGCCCGCTCGAAGACCAGCAGGCCGCTCGGGGAGGAGATCAGTACCCCGACGCTTGCGTGGTCACAGAGGGGGGCCCCGCCGTCGGGAGCCGGGGCGGCCGGGGTCATGCGGTGGCCTCCGGCCGTTGGGCGACGACGACGAGCCAGCTGGTCACGGCCGGGGCGTCGGGGGTTGTCATGGCGTAGGCGGTGTCGAGGATCTGCATCCGCTGGGCGTGGGTGAAGTCGCCCTCGGGCCGCGCGAAGATGGGGATGGACAGCCACGCCTTCTTCTCGGCCATGGTGCTGTGCTGGGCGGTGACCTCTGTGCCGACGACCGTCAGTCCGGCTGAAGTCAGCTGCTCGGTGACGGTTTTCAGCGGCAGCTTCGGCGGCCTGTCCGCGTCGCGCGGCGGTGGGGTGTATCCGTGGGTCTCAGCGGCGACTTGGCGGATGAGGGCGTTCAGGGTAGGTCCGGTGCGGGTGGACAGTTCGTCGGGGTGCCGGACGCCGGCGAAGCCACCGCCGATGTTGAAGACGAAGCGCCCGCCTGGGCGCAGGATGTGGGCGACGGCCGCGAACACTGCGGCGGTGTCGGTCTTCCAGATCGCGGAGTTGCACACCACGGCGTCGGCGCTGCTGGCGTGCAGGTGGTCGGCGAGCCGTTCGGCCGGGGAGGTGATCCAGGTCAGGCGGGCGTCGGTCAGGGTGCGGCGACCGACACGCTGCATTGCGGCGGCGTTGTCGACGGAGACGACCCGAGCGCGGGCCGGGATCAGGTCGAGGATCGCGCGGGCGGTCGCGCCGGCGCCGCCGCACAGGTCGACCACCAGGCTGGCGTTGGCCAGATGGCCTCGGCGGGCAAGGTCGCGGCTGGTCGCGTCGTACATGGGGTGGGCGCGGGTGAAGGCGTCGTACGCCTCGGCGTTGCTGTCCTCGTCCCAGCCGAGGATGGCGTCCTGGGGTGCCATGTTGCTGTGGCCTCGCTTCTCAGAGCGGCCCGGCAGTGCAGGCCGGGTGTTCGGGCAGGGTCAAAAGAGCGCGGACTGTACGGCGGCGGGCGGTGAGGAGAACTGTGCGCCGAGGACGATGCGCCGGCCCTTGAGGGTGCCGAGGTCGAGCAGGTAGGGCAGTTGTTCACCGTCGCCGTCGAGGGTGGCGAGGACCTGGGAGCCGAGGCAGGAGAGCACCGTCAGCCCGTGCTCACCGAAGCGTGGGTCGTGCGGGTACAAGGCGCGCCCGGTCTTCGGCGTCCGCAGCAGTTCGCCTTCGCCGGGCGGCGTCCACGGCTCCGGTGTGGCCGGGACGTTCAGGCCGCTCAGGGCCGCGGTGGCGCGGTCGAGGTGCTGATGGTGGGCGGCACCGGCCGGGGCGAGGTCGCGCAGCTCGGCCAGGGCCGTCAGCTTGGCCGCGGCTCGCACGGTCTGCGTCAGGCCGAGGTGGCGCGTGAGGGCATCCTCCAGGAACCGCACGGCGCGGCCGTCAGCACTTCGGGCGAGGTAGGTAGCGATCAGGGCACCCTGTTCGTCGAGGCGGGAGCGCTTACGGGGTTCGGCCGCGGTGCCGATCTTGGTGGTGCCGTCGGCGAACGTCGCCAGGTACAGCCAGTGCGGCTGGGCCATGTACGCCGCCAGGGCGTCGGGAACATGCCCGCCGGAGTGGAACCGGTGGGCGAAGCGGAAGTCGTCCCGCCCGGCGCAGGCCGGGCACTGTCCGCCGGCCTCGGCCGGGGCCCGGTCAGGGCAGGCGACCGCCTCGACGCGGACGCGGTCGGCGAACCGGTACCGGCCGGTGCACCACCGGCCGGTACCGCTCACCTGGTAACTCAGGCGCCTGCCCATGACCGGGGCGTAGACGAGTGGTCCGCCGGTCACGGGGGCGAGCAGAAGACGGGGGTCTGCGCTCGCCCAGGTGATGCCGTGACAGACGTATGTCCCGCTGGCGGGCAGGGCCTTGTCCATGGTGCGTTCCTTGTCGATCGGGGAGGGAGGGCCGGTTTAGACGGTCAGGCGCAGACGGTCGGCCAGGGCAGCGGCGGCGGCCTTGAAGACCTGGTCGCGGTCCAACTGGGCGACGTCCAGCGTCAGCCAGGCGCCGCGCTCCGCCTGTTCGCGCATCTGGTCCAGGACGGTGTCCTGGTAGCGGATGAAGTCCTCGTCACCGCCGCCAGCGTGGCCGGCCTCCAGGGAAGTGAACGAGCCTTTGCGGACGAGAGCCTCGCGGGCACCGATGTTCAGGAAGAACACCAGGTCCGGCTTTGTGAGATGCGCGAAGACCTGCTCGCACAGGCGGGGGGAGACCTCGGGGTTGACCGCGTACCGAGCGAGGATCTTGTGGTGCGCGTTGTCGAGGATCACGTGGGTTCCCGCGGCGAGGGCCGGCTGGATGACGAGCCGGTCCTGCAGGGTGTACCAGGAGGCCAGGGCAAGCAGCCAGTAGTGGTCGCCGCATGCCTGGGCGACGCCGGCGTCGCGCCGGTAGACCAGCTCGTTGAGGCGGTCGAGGTAGGCGGACAGCTCCGGGTCCCGGCGGACGTCGGTGCTGTGCTTGCCGATGAGGACTGCCGTGTGGCCGGCGTCGTTGAGGGCCTGGTGCAGGCGGGCGGCGAGGGTGGACTTGCCGGCCCCGTCACCACCGACGAAGGTGATCAGCTTCCCGGCTGCGGTGGTGGTCGGCGCGTTCGCCGTCATCGGGATTCTCCCAGGGGGTGGGTCGGGCTGGCGGTCAGGCGGCCGGTGATGATGGTGCGGATGCGGTCCACCAGGACGGCGCGCTGGCGCAGGACGTCGCTGTGACGCTCATTGGACAGGTCGGCGGGATAGTGCGTGGCGAGGTTGTTGGAAATGACGTGGAGGTAACCGAATCTGATCCCCGCCTGGCGCGCCGCCGCCCCCATGGGGCCGATCTCCGGGTCGACGAAGGCGTACGAGGCGGTGTGCTGGGCCAGCCAGTCGCGGTTCTCCAGCAGGATCGACGGGGAGGACACGTGCAGGCCGCTGCGCACCCCATCGTGGGCGGCGGCGTAGTCGCCGAAGAAGTCGTCCCAGCTCACCATCGCCCCGCGTACCAGGCTGGTGTTGCCGGTCGCCAGCCAGGCGTTCGGTTCGACGCCGGGGGTCAGCGAGCCGACCTTGCCGACGTAGACGACGTCGCCTGCACCGAGTTCGGCAAGGCGCGTGACGACGCGTCCGGCCACGTCTCCCCAGATGCTGTGGAGGAACCCGAGGTAGACCACGCGACGGCCGGCGACGTCGAGGCGCTGCCAGGCGTAGCCGGGTCCGCGGGTCCACACTCCGTTCTCGGGAGCGAGGTACTGAAGGCCCCAGCCGACGATCACCAGGTCGCCGTCCAGTTCCAGGTCGAGCGCGTCGAGCGCCGTTCGGCACTCCTCCTGCTCGGGCGGCTGATAGGTGACGGTGCCGACGGGGCGGCCGGTCATGGCCAGATACGTGGCGATGATCAGGGCGTAGTGCTGGACGTAGTCGGCTCCGGGGAACGCCTTGACGACGAGGTCACGGCCGTGGATCTCTGCGGTGGGCCGTTCGATGTTGAACAGCTTCCCGGTCTTCTCGTACCGGGAGACCACCGCCGTGCGGTCGTAGCCGCCGATGACGCGGATGCTGTCCCAGTCCTGGTCCTGGATGAGGTGGTGGACCTTGATCTCCAGGTAGCGCAGCAGCCTCGCGTGGGTCATGGTGTGCCCGGCCGGCTCGATCGGGGCGGCGCGCAGGAGTCCGGGGGTCCGGTCGGCGAGTAAGGGCGTCATCGGTGCTCCTCGGCAATCGTCACGGTGCTGCCGGCCGCCGCGCGAACGACGGAGATGTTCTTCCGGATGAGGTCGAACCGGTCTTCGGGGATCGGGCCGAGCTTCTCGATGCGGGGCGTGGAGGGCTTCTCGTACGGCCCTTCGGGCAGCAGGGCGACGCCCATCGCGCCGAGGATGACCGGGGCTGCGCCGTCCACGGAGGAGATCCACTCGTGCTCGCGCTGCTCGATCAGCTCCAGGTGCCCGGTCCGGCCCAGACCGAGCAGCCGGTAGATGAGCAGATCGTCGACCAGGCCGCGATCCTGCAGGTAGGCGGTCGCCAACCAGCGGGTGCGGCACAGTTGCTCGTCGGGATCCGGTCGACGCGAGGCCGGCAGGGCGATGGCCCCGGCCCAGCCGCTGGTCACGAAGGCGTCGTAGGTGCGCAGCCACTCGTCGTCGTCCGCGGCGTGCAGGACCGCGCACAGCCGGAATGCGTCGCCGGACAGCTTCCCGATCTCTCGCGCGGCCTTCTCGCTCGCCTTCAAGGTCGCGGCCCCGTCCCGCATGACGTCCGGCAGGATGATCTCCCTCGCGGACACCGCCAGCGCGGCTTCGACGAGGCTTTCCGCCGGCAGGGCGTAGCCGAGGTCGAAGAGCCCGTTGTCGACGATGATCTCGGCGCCGCGCTCGGCCTCGCGAGCGAAGAAGGCCCGGTAGCTCTCGTCGGACAGCACGTGCTGGGCGGCCACGTGGTGGACGCGGGCCGGCTCCTGGGCGACGAAGTTCTTCAGGTAGGCAGGCGGAGCGATGACGGAGAAGTCGATGGCCGCCGTGGTGATCACGACGCCCCCCACAGGCCGGTGGTGAGGGTGAGGAACTGCTGGGAAAGGACGGGGTCGGTGCCGAAGCGCCCGCCCGAGTGCACCGTGGTGGTGCGAGCCTCCTCCATCCGTACGCCCCGCATGCTCATGCACAGGTGCACGCCGCGCACGGCGACGGCGATGTCCTCGTGTCCGATCACGCCGTTGAGGTATTCGGCGACCTGGCGGGTGAAGCGTTCCTGGACCTGCAGTCGGCCGGCGAAGTGCTGGGCGATCCGCCCGAACTTCGACAGGCCCACCACCTCGCCACCCGGCACGTATCCAGCCGTGACCTGCAAGTTCATGGGCAGCATGTGGTGCTCGCAGAGCGACCACACGCTCATGCCGCCCACGATGACCAGCTGACCACCCAGCTGGGACTCGGTGAAGCAGGTGGCCGTTTCGGCGCCGTCCGGGGACAGGAAGGCTCTCCACCAGGCCGCGACGCGGTCCGGGGTGCCGGTCAGCCCCTCGCGGGCGGGGTTCTCGCCCAGCTCGACCAAGAGCTGGTGGATCAGGCCGGCGACCCGGCCGGTGTCGATGACCGTAGCGGGCCCGGCGACGGCAGCCGTCGGCGCCGCCGCAGGGCTGGCGATAGAGGTCGTCATGGGCGTCTCTCGTTTCCGGGGACTGGGGAACGGATGGGGCGTGGAGTCGCGTGCGGTCAGCGGCCTCGGGCGTCCGCGAAGGCCAACACGTGAAGGCGGGTGGTGAAGTGCCAGTGCCGGGCCGCGACCCCGTCCGCGAGGACCCGGGTAGTCGCGGTGATCACCTCGGGGGTGGTGCCCTCCGGCATCACCCACACCGGCGTGAGCCGGTGGGCGTCGGCCAGCTCGGCGACCCGGTCGAGGTCGTCCACCGTGGAAGCGACGAACTTGAACGCCGCCCGCCCGGAGGCCACAAACGCATCCAGCGCGGCTGGCACGATGCTCTTGGTCTCCTTCACGCCGAAGCTGGCAAGCTTGGGCGAGACGTTGAACCGGACCCCGTCGGCCACCAGCTCGGGAGTGGGCGCGATGGTGCCGTTCGTCTCGAACTCGATCCGCTTGCCAGCTGCTATCAGTCCCCGGACGAGAGGCACCAGTCGCGCCTGCTGGATCAACGGCTCGCCGCCGGTGATCACGACCAGCTCGACCGGTGAAGACGTGGCCCAGGCCACCAGGCCCGCGACGGATTGCCTCGTCGACTCCTCGTGCGGGTCGAAACGAGACCAGTCCCAGGTGTACTTCGTGTCGCATCTCGTGCAAGTGAGGTTGCACCGGGACAGGCGGATGAACAGGGCCGGGTGTCCGCAGCTTGGGCCCTCGCCCTGAAACGTCGGCACCTCGGTACCGAAGCACTCCGCGACGATCAGGGATTCGCCTTCGGCAGCTTCCGGTTCGAGGTTGAGCGGCTTGGTTGTGGTCATTGGCCCACCACATCGAAGCGGGCCCAGCTGCTTGCGGTCTCGCGGACTAGGACGGCGACAAGGCGGCCGGGGATCTCCGACTGGAGGTTCTGAACGAACCAGCCGGCCAGGAACTGGGCCAGGCGCTCCGAGGTGGGCTCGAAGGGCAGGATCTCGTGCAGGTTGTGGTGGTCGAGCTCGGTGTCCAGGAACGACTTGAACGGGGCGAGCGCACCGAAGTCCGTGACAAAGCCGGGATCCTCCAGCGCGGATGCAGCGAGGATGACCTCAACCTCGTAGCTGTGCCCGTGCTGGCGGGAGCACTTGTGCTCATGCGGCAGCCGGGGAAGCCGATGGCCAGCCTCGAAGCCGAACTTCTTACCGATGGTGAAATTGCCGGGCGGTAGTGGAACAGCAGTGAAGCCCATTCGATTTCTCCGAGAGGTGAGGGTGTGGCTGATTCGGGCGGGGTGGGGCAGCCGCCTCTTCAGGCGGCTACGGGCTGTGCCCCCAGGTGGTTCTTCGCGGCCTTGTCCAGCACCTTGGTGAAGTGCTCGTCGCGCTCGTCGCCCTCGGCCTCCTGAGCGCGGAGGCCCCCAAAACGGGCCCAGTACCGCCGGCAGACGTCCCTCTCCATCAGCTTCGAGGCGTAGAACGGCAGACGCCCGTCCCGGACGAAGCCGAGGCGGTCGCGCAGGCTGAGCATGCAGATGAGCTGGTTGGCCTTCAGCAGGTGCATGTACTCCTCGACATCCAGGTCCTCGGGCGTCCAGAGCTTGGCGAGGTCACGGTTGGCGGACATCTGCGTCAGCCAGTCGAGTTGGTTGCGCGCGACGGTCGCCTCATTTCGTTCGGCCTGGTGCCGCGCGTCCTGCCTCAGCCGGGCGGCTCCGACCACGACGGTGGCGAGGGAAACTGCGGCGCCGGCAGCGAGGACGGCGGTGGTGAGCTTCATGCTTTAACGGTCCTTTCACGCAAAGTGATCTGGGGCGAGGGCGGGTCTGTGGAAGCCTGCGGGGCTCGCTGCGTCATGCGACCCCCGCTAGCACGACGGCCGGTGAGCCGCCGTCAATGCGATCCAGGGCGTACCGGCGGCGCACAGTGTCCAAAGCGACGGCGATCGGCGGCAGTCCGACGGCGGCCCTTCGCTGGTCCAGCAACTGCGGCACACGCAGTGGGCACAGCTCCACCCCTGCTGCGCTGAGGACGAGTTGCGTCCCGAACTCTTGGGGTCGCCCGCTGTTGACCAGGGCGCGGTCGTGAAGGTGGGCCCAGTGCCGGATGCGCGCATCGCCGTCCTGGACCGCACGTTTCAAAAGGGTGGTGGCCGCCCGCTGGAAGTCGGGTTCGTCGTCGGCGTGAAGAGCGATGCTCCAGGCGGCACGTGCTGCGTCGGGGCCCACGAGACGGTGGCCGGGCCAGTCATGTTCGGCCAGGATGCGGCGCAGCACTTTGGTGTCGGCGTGCTCAGCGTGACGGTCCTGGCCGAGGTCGACGGCGTCGAGCTGGTTGCGTACGCGTCTGGCCCGGCGTGCTGCCGACTGTGCGGCGCGGGCGATGAGTTCGCGGGCGAGGTCCGGCCGCAGCGGTTCCGCGGTCCTCACGCGATACTCCGCTGGTCGGCGGCGGACTGCGGCTCGTGAACCTGGCAGCCGATGAGCGCGCTCAGCCCAGGCCGAAGCTCGGCGGTGAGTTCGAGACGCGCGACTCGGTCATGGTGCTGTCCGGTGCCCGATCCGCGGACGTCCCAGCCCATGTCGGTGAGCCGACGAAGGAATGTGGCGATCGGATCGACGTCGAGAGGATGGCGGGCCATGGCCTCTGCCCGCACAAGCGGTACCTCGAGCCGGGCGGCGAAGTCGGAGGCCCACAGAGTGATCAGCCGGACGGTGTCATCGGAGTGACCGGGCAGGGTGTGGACGCAGTCCAGGAAGAGGCACGGGCCTTCGCCCCATCCGAGGTCGGGCCCGCGTTGAGGGATCACGCAGGCCAGAAGCAGCCCGTCCTCGAACAGTCCAGCCGGCTTCACCTGCGGGGCACGGAACAGGGCCGGGATATCGGACCGGGCGGGTGTAGGCACGCCGCGCATGGCGAGCCAGCGCTGACGGTCCTGGACGAGGGCCGCGGCCTCGTCCCGTTCGGCGTCGGTGCGCAACGACCGCATCTCGTACACGGCCGGTAACCCTGTCGCGCACTGGCTTCGAGGCGCGGGGGAGGACTCGATGGCCGCAGAAGCGGGTGAGGCATTCACTGGCTAGCTCCGCTCTCCATCGTGGTGGCCCGCCTGGCGCCCAGCAGGCCCCACGCGTGGGCCCAGACGACAAGTTGGGTGGTGTTGGCCGCCCCGGTCTTGTCGAGCAGTTCGTCATGTGCGGCTCGCACGTCGGCGGGCGCGATCTTGGCTATGGCAGCAATGTCGCTGGGATTGCTGTGCTCAGCGACCGCCCGCAGCAACAGTTGCTGCTCTGGACTGAGTTCCGGCATTGGCCTGTCCGTTGTGGGCGGAGCGACCTGCCGGGCGTTGCACAGGAAGTGCACGATCACCGGGGGCTTGCAGCGGGGCGGGCAGTGGAGGCTCTCCCGGATGTCGCGTACGTACTGGCGGACGGTCACGGCCGACAGCCCGGTCCTCGCGGCGATCTCTTGAGGGCCGAGGCCGTCCACGAGGTGCTGGGCGACGCGCTGCTGGGTCGGGGTCAGGGGGGTGATCGGTGCGCTGGTCGTCATGCGCGGGGTCACGGGTGTCTCTTTCGCGGCTGGGTTGAGGGATATCGGGTGGGGTGTCGCCGGACCCCGCGGGGACCGGGGGCCGGCGACACGGGCCCGTGCGCGGCGGTCTGGATTCACGGGGCGCCGCACACGGGGGCTCATGCGGCTGTCGGGTCGGGGCGGGCCCACGCCGCTTCGGCGGCGAGACGTTCTGACCACTGGATGTGGGCCTCGTCGAAGGCGGCGTCGGCGAGGCGTATGCGCTGGACTTCTCCGGTTCCGGCCGGTGGGTAGGTGAACTGGATGTCGCGCCACAGGCGCTGGAGGATGTAGTCGCCGTTGAGGGCGTGGGCGCCGTGCAGCTCCATGGCGTCCTGGGTTGACTGCATCGCCCACTGGTGGCCGAGGTACTTAGCGTTGATCAGGTCGGTGTCGCAGGGCAGGCCCTGGTCGAGGAGGTGCACGGACTGATAGGCCAGGATTCGCCCGGCGCGCAGGCGGGCCTCCATGTCACCGATGCGGTCCCGCAGAACCGGCAGATCGGAGAGGGCGCCCCGGTAGCGGGAGCGCGCCTTGAGGTAAGCGGTCGAGGCGGCCACGACTGCCTCGTGTATTCCCAGGCTGACTGCGGCCAGGTTGGGACGGCCGTACAGGATGCTGCTGCTCTGCGCTACGCCCAGCCCCTGACCGATCTCTCCGACCACGTTTTCCTCGGGGACGCGGACGTGATCGAGGTCGAGGCGGCCGGCGGAGAAGCCGTGCAGGCCGAGGCCGGGACGGTGGTCGGCGACTGAGAGCCCTCGGCGCTTGGATTCGACCATGAACGCGGTCAGCGCCTGGGAGGTGCTCACGCCTGCCTTGGCGGTCCGGGCGACCACGAGGTGGGCTCCCGCGAGGTGGCTATTCCCGATGTGGATCTTGCTGCCGGTGATCACCCATTCGTTGCCGACGTGCTCGGCGATGGTCTCGATGCCGCCGATGTGTCCGCCGGCTCGCGGTTCGGTCACGGCGATCGACAAGAGCAGTGAACCGTCCGCTACGCGGGGCAGCCAGCGGCCCTTCTGCTCATAGGTGGCGAAGTGCAGCAGGGCGCCGACGGGGATCAGCGTGGCCTGGAGGATGGCCGCCGCAGCCGCCGAGACGCGGGCAATGCGGTGGACGAGGATTGTCTTGGCCACGTGTCCGGCGTCCAGCCCGCCGAAGGAGGACGGGACGGTGACGGCGAACCAGCGTCGTGCGGCCATCAGGTCGGCGACCTTGCGCTCCACCCTGCCGGGGGCGGCCTCCATGCGTGCGGCGCGCGGCGCGATGTGCTCGGCCGCGAAGGCGTCCGCCTCGTCCCACAGCAGTTCGTGGCGGGCGTTGAGATAGGGGCGCAGCGCCGGCGGCGGCGTGGTGGGTGTGGCGGGCATGGTCCTCTCCCTCTCCCTGGATGA
Organism: Streptomyces sp. PTL18; assembly: GCF_059510295.1. Classification (NCBI taxonomy): domain Bacteria; kingdom Bacillati; phylum Actinomycetota; class Actinomycetes; order Kitasatosporales; family Streptomycetaceae; genus Streptomyces; species Streptomyces sp. PTL18. The sequence continues at coordinate 38,172 of NZ_JCAJZO010000038.1, forward strand.
AGGTCGCACGGTGGAGCGGCCGGGGATCGCCTGCGGCTCCCGGGTGGGGGGTCGTGCAACGGACTAGCGGACGGGCGCGCGGGCGATGTGGTCCATCACCCGGACGCCGGCGTTGATGACGATGTCTCTCAGCCGTCGGGCCTCGCTCAGGGGCCGCTTCTCGGGGTCGATGACGCACACCGTGCCCAGCACGGTGCCGCTGTCGTGGATGAGCGGGGCACCGAAGTAGGAGCGGATCCCGACCGCGTCGACCACGGGGTTGCCGCTGAAGCGCGGGCTGGCGTGCACGTCATGCAGCGGAAGGGCCTTCTTGCGGGCCATGACCTCCGGGCACCAGCCGTGGTCGCGGCTCATGGTGCGGCCGACGATGACGTACCCGCTGTCCGCGGGCGGCTGGTGCAACCCGACGAAGGTCTGCTCCTCCAGGAAGAGGTTGACGAAGCCGTACAGGAACCCGGCTTGTGTGGCCATGTCGCGGGCCAGTTCGTCGAAGTCCTCGCTGGCAGCGGTGGGCACGCCTAGGCGATCCAGCAGCTCGTATCGCTGCGCCAGCTCGCTCGCCTGCTGGGCCTGCGGGACGGGGACGGCGGCGCCGGCGGGGAGGGATGGCCCATGGGTGACCTCCCGCATGGTGCGTCGCGGCAGCGACTGCGTGAGGGGGGCGGTCTGCCGCGCGCGGTAGGAGTCGTTGGGCTGATACGACATCAGGCGTCCTGAAAGGTGGTAGTGGATGCGGGGCGAGCGAGGCTTGCCGATGCGCTCTTCAAGGCGTGGCCAACGAGGGTCAGCAGGACGCCAGCGACGTGGTTCGGATCGCGGGCGTCGCAGGTGACCACCGGCACAGAGGCGGGCAGTTCGAGGGCGGTGCGGACCTCATCGGGGTGGTAGCGATGTGCTCCGTCGAACTGGTTCACCGCGACGACGAAGGGCAGGCCGATGTCCTCGAAGAAACCGACGGGGGTGAAGCTGCTTTCCAGGCGGCGGGTGTCGACCAGGACGACCGCGCCGACGGCTCCGCGACAGAGGTCGTACCAGAGGTCGACGAACCGGTCCTGGCCGGGCGTGCCGAACAGGAACAATTCCAGGGGCACGGGCGCGTCGGGCAGGTTGAGGCGACCGAAGTCGAAGGCGACCGTGGTGGTCTGCTTGGCCTCGACGCCCGCCAGGCTGTCCACGTCCGCGCTCGCCTCGGTCAGGTACTCCTCCGTGCTCAGCGGCGTGATCTCACTGACGGCACCCACGGCGGTGGTCTTGCCCGCGCCGAAACCGCCAGCGATCACGACCTTCAGCACGGTCGGTGCACCGGTACGCGGGCGCGACGACGGCCGCAGCACCACGGCCGGGTCACCCGGCCTGGGGGTAGGCGATGGCATCGGGCCACTTCCTCTTCAGGCCCGCAGATAGGGCCGCCAGCAGTTGTGTAGAGGGACGTGCATGCGCGTCGGACGCGGCATAGGCGGTGACGGGGACGACCAGGGCGTCGGCGTCCAGGAGGTCGGAGATAAGGATCTTGACGGCGGTTACGGGACGGCCGAGTCGGCCCGCCAGCTCGGTCACCGAACGCCGGTGCTCCCGGCACAGGGCGAGGATCTCTGCGCATTCTTCGGCCTGGCCCGGGCCGGGCCGCCCGGGTCCGGCGTCCAGCACCGTGTCCAGGCCGAGCAGATGCCGTGGCCGGGTGCGACCGCGCGTCAGGGTGTAGGTCCGCACGAACGTCGAATCCTCGGCCGCGCTCCCGTGTGCGGTCACCGGACCTCATCACCCGTGCCGACCCGGACGGGGATCTGCATGTAGGGGGCGAACTTCTGCACCAGGCGCCCCATCTCGAACCCGACGGTGCCGGCATCGGCGTCCATGGTCGCGATCACCGCGAGGACCGTGTCCACCACTCCCCGTTCGTTGCCGGGATGGCCCTCGAAGGCCGCGCTGCGACCGGAACTCTGGACGAAGATCAGACAGTCGTCTCGCTCGATGACGACCTGCCTCGCCGGCCTCTTCTTGTGGGTGGGACCGGTGATGTTCGCCGCGAGTGAGGCCACTCCGCTGATGGCGGCCGACAGTTCGTCCGCCCAGTCCTTGTCGACGTCGCTGTCCAGCAGCCGCAGTCCGTCCCGCGAGAGCAGGACGGCGTGCGTGACGCCCGTCGTGTCGGAGGCGAACTGCCGCAGCAGCCACGCCATGTTGTCCCGCTGTCCGCTTGCCGTTGTCTCCGTTGCGGGTGCGTCGCCGGTCACGTTGTTCATCGCGGGGTGGGTACTCATAGGGATCGCTCCAGAAAGGGGGGAAGGGCCAGCGGATGTAACGGCCACCGGGAACGTGGAGGGACGAGGTTCAGGGCCTTGGGTGCTCTGTCGAAGCGGTGGGAGAACCGGCTTGCCCGCCGGCCTGGATGCCGGTGCGGAAGGCGGCTGCGAGCCCTGGCGTCGCCTCGGTCACGGGGGCTTGCTCCCGCTCGTGTGGCGGACGGAACGTGCCGGCCTGGCGTCTACGCGTGGGAAGCGCGGGTGGATCAGCAGGGTGACCTGCCTGTGCGGCTTCCGGCGCCCCTGAGGCACCGGGGCGTGGGACCTGCCCCGGCCTCGGGGTGGCTGGAGTCGCGGCAACCTGCTGCGGTTGCGGCGCCAAGGGGCGGGCGTCCTGGGGCAGCGCGCTCGCATCGTCGACGGAGGGAATCGCTACTAGGAGCCGTGCCGGGATGACCACCAGGGCGGTGGTGCCTCCCGTCACGTTCTCCTGCAGGAGAACGGACAGCCCGTGCGACTGGGCGATCTTCGCTGCGACCAGCAAGCCGAGCTGCCCCGCTCGCACCTGGCCGCTGACGTCGACCTCGTCGGGGGCCTGGAGCAGGTGGTTCATCTGCGCCCGCGTCTGAGGATGCATGGGGATGGCCCGGTCCTCGACCTCGACCGCCAGCCCGTTCGCCACCCGCTGCGCACGCACCATCACCTTCGTAGCCGGATCGGAACACTCACAGGCGTTCTCGATCAGCTCAGCCAGTAGGTGCGTCAGGTCCGGACCCACATGGCCGGGGAGGCCCAGCTCCGCGCCCACGGATCCGGCCGCAACCGCCACCCGCGGGTACTGCACGACCTCGGAGACGGCGCCGCGCAGCACGCTCTTGACGGGAACGGGCCGACGCACGCTGCGCAGGGACTGCCCGCCCAGCACCGCCGTGCTCTCGACCTGGCGACGCATCCGTGTCACGAGGTGATCGATCTCGAAGATCTTGGCGAGCAACTCCGGGTCGTCGGTCAGCATCTCCAGCTGGCTCAGTGCCTCAAGCGCCTTGCCGACCAGCGCGTGCTCGCGCATGGCCAGGCGACGCAGCACTTCCAGGAGGACGACGGACTGGGACTCGTCGTGCACCCGTATCAGCGACGCGATGGCCTGCACCTGGAGGGCACTCAACGCCTTGTTGATCTCGGCGTTCGGACTGGCCGATGGTGGCACCAGCAGGTCCGGCAGCGGCGGTCGTCCCCCGCGGCACAGCTCGTCTGCCGACCACTGCACCGACTTTTCGACGGCCGCCGCTGCTCCTGCGACCGCTGCCAATGCCGCTGCCTGGGCATGCTCCGCAGCCGTCTGCACGGCCCCTGCAGCCGTTCGCGCTCTGCGAGCCGCCAGCGTGGCGACCCCCGCCAGTCCGCAGACCAGGCCGGCGAGGAGCCAGCCGGGGCCCACCGCGGACACCGACCAGAGGATGAAGGCGGCACCCAGCAGTGCGGCAAGGAGCACTAGGGGCAGTGCGACGGCGCGGTGGACATGGTGCAGCGTGAACGCGTCGATCTGAGGCCGCCGTCGGCGGTGGCCGGTGGCGGCCGGCCCTGCCGCAAAGGCGCTGTCAGGCATGGGAATCCTCGTCAGGGTGGGGGTGGCTAGGCGTGCTGCGGCGTCAGGTCTGCGCAGGTCTGGTGTGTGCTGCGTGGGGTCGAGCTCCCGTGGAGCGATGCAGCCGCTTACTCGATCACCACGAAGAGCCAGCCACGCCATGGGACCGAGAATCAGCGCGATCAGAACTGCCCCGGCGGCGGTCATGTCCGGGGCACCGACGCGGCCAGAACCACGCAGGCGAGGGCGAGAGCGAAGACCGCGCCGCGCAGCACGTTGATCGGCGGCTTCCACCAGCGCCGTCTCTGGACCGGCTTCGCAGGGGGCACGTCGTGGGCCTGCACGGCAGCGATGAGGTCTTGGGTTGCCTCGGCCAGCCTGACCAGATGGACCCTGCTGGGCATGTAGCCCTCGGGGATGCCCGCCGAGGCGAGTTGCTGCGCGCGGCGCAGTACGGGTGCTTCCGGGGGCACAACCAGCCCGAGCTGGCTGACGTGACCGCGAAGGCGGCACGCGAGTTCCTCCACGTCGGCGGCGCTCTCCGGCAGCGGCGACTCCTCGTCCAGCACGAGCGCCACCGTCTCCGCTGCGGCCATCGACCGATCGCGGTCAGGGCCTGGTTCGGCACCGACAGCGCCCTGTCCGCCCGGGCCAACGCGCTGGCTGGCGTCCCGGCGGAAAGTCAGCCGACGACGCATGAGACAACTCCTGTTCGCATGAGGCCAACTCGGCTTGGCCGTGGTCGGTGAGACGCCTGGTGTCGGGCGCAACCGTGTCCTCCCCGGCGGGTGGCACACGGGAGCGCGGCATGCGGCGTCGTGACATCGCGCAGCGCTGATCACCTCGCCGATCACTCGACGTGATTGCGCGGTGACTAGAGAACACCTCGCGGTGAAGCCTGGGGAATGACTTTCAGATGACGTTGACTCGTCAGTAACCCTGTTTGGGGTGCCGCCGGAGCAAAGGGGCCTGACATGCTGGGCGCCATGGTGACTCTCGATGGAACGCCCGTATCCGTAGACGACCTGCTTCCCTTGGCGCTCACAAACGTCGGCCACTTCACGTCCATGCGCGTCGACTCCGACGGCACCATCCGCGGCCTGACGCTGCACATGGAACGCCTCGCACGGGACTGCAAGATCGTGTGGCATGCGGCTTTGGACACCGACCGCGTGCGCGAGTACGTCCGCCAGGCCCTGGAGGCACAGCCCCATCCGTGCGTCGTCCGTGTCACGATCTACGACCCGAAGGTCGAGCTGGGCCACCCGGCCGACGCCAACGAACCGCACGTTCTCGTGTCCGTGCGCGGAGCCGGCGCCCTGCCGCCGGCTCCGCTGCGCGCCCAGAGCCTGGTCTACGAGCGTGACCTCCCCGAGGTGAAGCACGTCGGCCTCTTCGGCGCATTGCACATCAGGGGCGCGGCCCAGCGAGCGGGCTTCGACGACGCCTTGTTCGTCGGCCGCGACGGCTTCGTCTCCGAGGGCGGTACTTGGAACGTGGCCTTCATCGACCAGGAAGGCACCGTGGTGTGGCCCGACGCCCCCGTACTGCCCGGCGTCACCATGACCCTGCTCCAGCAGCAAGTCGAACACCGCACCGCCACCGTTACGTTGGAACAGGCGAAGGGCATGGCTGCGGCCTTTGCCACGAACACCTCGATCGGCGTCCGCCCCTTGGCCGCGATCGACGACACCCAGCTCCCCGTCGAACACCCCGTCTTGACGCGGCTCCAGGAGGCGTACCTGTCGATCCCCGGCGAGACGCTGTAAAGCAGCACCATGGCGGGGGTGACTAGGTGGACCGGCCGTGAAGCCGAGCTGCTGCGCAAGGCCATGCGGAAAACACAGAAGGAGTTCGCTGAACTGGTGGGAGTCAACCCCCGTCAGATCCCTCGCTGGAAGAGCCGGGCGGAGACCATCGAACTCGAGCTCGACAACCAGGCAGCCCTGGATACTCTCCTGGCCCAAGCCGAGCCCGACGTCCAGCAGCGGTTCGCCACGCTCCTGACCGAACGTGCCGCTGCTGAGCATGATGAACGCGCCGAGGAACTGCTGCGAAAGGACCCGAGCACCCGCCGGCACTCGAGCGACGGGAAGGTCATGATCCTCGTCGAAGAGGGCATCTACCTCTCCGGCCCCGACAACCGCGCGGTGTGGCTGGAGCCGTTCTTCATCGACGTCTACCCGACGACCAACGAGGACTACGCGAAGTTCGTGCAGGCCACCAATCACCGGCCACCCCAGCACTGGCCTGACGGCCGCTGCCCCGCCGCCCTGGCCACCCACCCCGTGGTGTGGGTGACGTGGCACGACGCGACCGCCTACGCCCGCTGGGCAAGCAAAGCTCTGCCGACCGCTCGGCAGTGGGAGAAGGCGGCTCGCGGACCGCGCGGGCGCATCTACCCCTGGGGCAACGAACCGACCGCCGCGAAGGCGAACACGGCCGAGGCCGGCATCGACGCGACGACCCCCGTCTCCCGTTACCAATCCGGCGTCAGCCCATTCGGCATCTTCGACATGTGCGGCAACGTCTGGGAGTGGTGCTCCACCGAAGAGGAGCCCGGCAACGGGCGGTACTACCTGAAAGGCTCGGCGTTCACGTCCCCGATCGAACGGGCTGCGCCGTCCTTGATGAACACTGCCGCTGCCTCGATGAAGGACAACGACACTGGATTCCGCTGTGCTATGCCAGCGTGATTCGGGAGCCGTGAGCGACCAGTCGATCCTGCATCGGTTGCCGTGAGAGACGGCTCCGGCCATCAGGGCGCTGCCCGCATCAGGCGATGACGGGGCGCACCTCGTACTGCGGTTGCTTGTCATCAGCTTGCCGCCAATCTCAGCTCACACCATGTGATGGCGTCGGCGTCCTCGACCCGGCCAGGCCCCTCGTCCCTCTTGGGTGAGCGACTGCACGAGCACCAGGCAGCGGCCGTTCTCGTCGGCGTCACGAAGGGCTTCCTGCCGGGCGCGGCCATGACAGATGTCCAGCGCAGTCCGGTCGTGCCCGCGACGGCATCGTCCGCATTCAGAGCGAGCTGCCGCCTGACCGGCAACGCCTCGGTCGCCACTTCACCGAACTGGACCACCGGGCGCGGAACATGCTGCGGGACATAGGCTGACCGCGACACGGGCTCAGGGCCCCGTACGGCAGCTCGTGGATCCGCGTCTCCAAGGGGGAGGACCCAGTACCGGTGACGACGTACGAGGTCGAATCGATCGCAACGGTCGTTGGCGGCCACACCTGCGTTCAGGATGACTACCAGGGTGGGGTCGAGTCGGTCATCCGACTCAACGACGCATACCCCCTGGAAACCCTCCAGGGCATCGATGAGTTCTCCCACCTGACGGTGACGTGGCGCTTCCATCTGGCGCGACCCGAAGACGTCCAGCTCCACGCGCGCAGCCCCCGCGGGAATCCGGACTGGCCGCCGACCGGTACCTTCGTCCACCGCAACCATCGGCGTCCCAATCAACTGGCGATCAGCTACCCGCGGCTGCTCAAGGTCGAGGGGCGGGACCTGTTGGTCACCGATCTCGACGCTGTAGACGGAACGCCCGTGATCGACTTGGCACCGTACTTCGAACAGATGGGGCCTCGTGGCCCGATCCGTCAGCCCGCCTGGCCCGGCGAGATGCTCGAACCGAATTACTGGGCGAAGGCAAGCGAACGGCCCTCGGAGCGCCCTGTATGACAGAAGCGACTGAGCTGCCCGGCTTGCCATTTGCATCGTCGGGAACCAACTGGAGGTCTGGCTCAAGCTGCAGCCCTCGCGTCTCGGAACTCACACCACGTCTCCTCACCGCTGCTCTCCCATACATCTG
>NZ_JCAJZO010000039.1:0-40204 GCF_059510295.1 Streptomyces sp. PTL18
TTCTCCACGTCGACCACATGGAACTCTTCTTCTGCCCCGATGCGCAGTGCCACGGCTCTTCCCTTGCCCTGAAGTGCCCGCTCGGACGAGCGCTCCGCCACCCGAGGTTCGGCCGCCGTCGACGGCCCCTGTCACGCGGTGTCCGGAGAAGTCCTCAAAGGCCATTTTATGCCGTTCTGTGCAGCCGGGGCGTCGCAATCGGTTGCGGCGACGACCGTCCGCTCCGGGTCGGCCGAGAGCCCACGGCCGGTCGCCCGGCCGGGCCCATGGCACCTGACCGGTCGCACGACCGGCTGGAGTGACGGGCTGGTGTGCCTGCACCGGGGGTATTCGGGAAATGAGTGCACGACAGGGCGGCACACGGCCTGCGGAGAGGCGGCGGGCGAGTGACGCTCCCGGCGATGACCAAGGAGGCGCAAGTGGCGGGGCCAGAGGTGACCGAGAGTGTCGATGAGGGGTGCCGGCGGGTTGCTGACTCCCCGTCGGCGGGGGCGCTGGCCGCCCTGGGCACCGGGGCGTACGTGGTGGACGACAAGGGCTGCATCATCGCGGTCAACGCCCGAGCCGAGCAGTTGCTGCACCGGTCCGCCGAGGAGCTCGTCGGCCGTGACGCACACGATCTGCTGCACCGGGATGCCCATGGCCAGCCGCTGCCGTCCAGCCGATGCGGCATGCGGCAGGCCTTCCATGCCCGGCGCACCGCCCAGGCCGAAGAAGACTGGTTCGCACGGGGAGACGGCTCTGTGCTGCCCGTTTCCTGGCTGATCACCCCGTACAGGATCGGCGACGGCGAGACCGGCACGCTCGTCCTCTTCCACACCCGCCACTCGCGAGACACAGGTTCGCGGTCGGCGCAGGCCGCCACGCCGTTGTCCGAGCTCGAACGGCTGGCCCTGCTGGCGGAGACCACCACCCAGCTGACCTCCACCCTCGATGTCGACGAGGCGCTGCGCCGGCTCGTGGCGCTGGTCGTGCCGCGGCTGGCGGACTGGGTGGTCATCGATCTGATCACCGAGCGTGACGAGGTGTGGCGCACCGCCGTTGTCCACGCCGACGGCGACACCCTGGTGCACCACGAGGAGCTGCAAGGACCGATGCCGCCGGTCCCGGCCGAATCACCCATGCCACTGTCCCGGGCCCTGCGCGGGGTCGCCTCCACCGTGGCCGGTCCGAAGACCTACCAGCGGGCACCGGATTCCGGTATAGCGGTGGAACAGCGCCGCTTGTTCGAAGCCACCGGCATCCGCTCCGCGGCCATCGTCCCCATCAGCAGTCAACGCGCGGTCCTGGGGGCTCTCACACTGGGCCGCGACGACCAGGCGGGGGACTTCACCACCGCGGACCTCCCGCTGATCGAGGACATCGCACGCCGCGCCGCGCTCGCCCTGGACAACGCGCGCCTCTACCAGCGTCAGCGCAAGGTCGCCGAGACCATGCAGAACCACCTGCTGCCCCAGCTGCCGCGCGTGCCCGGGTTGCAGATGATCGCCCGCTATCTGCCCGCACCCGACGCCTCACAGGTCGGCGGGGACTGGTACGACGCCTTCCGCCTGTCCGACGGTTCCACCGCCCTGGCCGTCGGTGATGTTGTCGGCCACGATCTGGAGGCGGCGGCCGGCATGGCACAGGTGCGCAACATGCTCCGTGCCTACGCCTGGTCCCAGCAGGAACCTCCCAGCCGGATCGTCGAGCGGCTCGACGAGGTGGTCACGCACATCACCACCGTGCCCATGGCCACCATGATCTTCGCCCGCCTCGAAGAGGCGGACGAGGGACACTGGGAGCTGTCCTGGACCAACGCCGGGCACCCCCCGCCACTGCTGATCACCCGTGACGGCCTCACCCGCTACCTCAGCGACGGCCACGGCATCCTCCTGGGCACCGGGGCCCGCAAACCCCGCCCCGACGCGACCGCCGTGCTGCCGTCCGGGTCCACTCTCCTGCTGTACACCGACGGCCTCATCGAAGAAGCCGGCCACTCCCTCGACGAGGGCTTGAACCGACTGCGCCGGCACGCGGCCGCCCTCGCCCACCGCCCCCTCGCCTCCTTCGCCGACCAGCTGCTGCGCCGGGTCCGCCCCACCGAGAACGACGACGACGTCGCCCTCCTCGCCCTGCGCACTCCCGTCCCCACCCCCGACAGCGAACGCCCCGGGTAGGCGGCCTCCGCCGGCGGCGTCCGAGGCTTCCTCTCAGTCCCCGGTCATGAACTCCTTCAGGTCGGCGACGAGTCGGTCGGCATGGGTGACGAACAGACCGTGGCCGGCGTTCTCGTACACCTTGAGTGTCGCGTCCGGGGCGAGGGCCGCGGCGCGGCGGCCGGTGACGTCCAGGGGCGCCGAGACGTCGTGCGTGCCGTGCACGACGAGGACCGGCAGGTCGAGCTTGGCCAGTTCCGGGGCGACGTCCACGGCGACGACGGTCTCCTGGACGGCGCTGGAGGCGCGGGCGGTGGAGACGAGGCAGCGGTCGGAAAAGTAGCGGACGAGGGCGGGCGACACCTCGTTGCCGGGCAGGTGGAGGCCGAAGAAGTCGCGCAACGCGTCGGGGTCGCTGAAGAACGCCGCACGGTCCCGCAGGTAGGCCGCGTTCCCGGCCCGCATGATCGCCGGGTCCCAGCCCTCCGGGTTGCTCGCCGAGCGGGCCACTCCGGGAGTGATGCCGGCGACGAGCGCCACGCGGGCCACCCGGTCGGTGCCGTGCCGCGTCAGACAGCGCACGATCTCGGCGCTGCCGACCGAGTGCCCGATCAGCGTCACCGCGCGCAGGTCCAGATGGTCGAGCAGGCCCTGGAGGTCGTCAGCGAGCGAGTCGAGGTCGAAGCCGCCCCACACGTCGTCGGAGCGCCCGTGCCCACGCCGGTCCAGGGCGATGCAGCGGTAACCCTCCGTGGCGAGCGGCAGCGTCTGGTACTCCCACATCTCGGAACCGAGGTAGGCGCTGGAGACGAAGACGGCCACCGGGCCGTCGGCCGGTCCGTAGTCCGTGTGGTGGAGCCGGGTTCCGTCGACGGGGCTGGTGAAGTACGGCATGGGTGACCTCCCGGAAGTCCGGTCGCTGGGCGAGTGGTACGCCCTTGATGGTTCCCCGGACGCCGGCGCGGGTCGATTACCTCGGACGTCATGCTCGGGACGACCGCCCCGGGACCGCGGAAGTGCGGCCCGGGGCGCTCGTCCCGGTCGTGGTGGTCGTACGGCAGTCAGGAGGCCGTGCGGTGGCGGACGGCGTCCAGGGCTCGGTCGAGGGGGCCGAGGACCGGCGCGGCGAGCTTGTTCGCGGCCTCGTTGTTGACCCAGCGGTGTGGCCGGGTGGGCGCGTACGCCTGGGTGAGCTTGACCTCGGCGCCGAGCATGCGCAGCCGGGCCGGGCTCACGGCCTTCCGCAGCGCGGCGAACTCCTCCCGTTCCTCACGTGCCGCGTGCCGGGCGACCGCGCGCCGAACCCCGTTCAGCCGCCGCAGGTACCCGGCCCCGTGCGGACCGGTACGCCACAGTGCCACCAGCAGCTGCTTCGCTTCCTTTTCCTCGGTGCGGCGGCGGCCGGCCAGCTCGCGGCCATGCAGCAGAGCCCGGCGCGCGACCGGGTGGACGTGCGCCTCTTCGGCGGCCTCGTGCACGGCGAGCAGACGCATCAGCCGGTCGAAGTTCCGGCGGCGCCACGGCCCGGGCAGTGCTGCCCGCAGGAAGCCGCGCCTGATCTGCCGGTGCTGGCGGGTGAGCACGTCGACGACGTTCTCGCCGCCCAGAGTGCGTATCAGCCGCAGGGATGTGGCGGGAACGGCCTTCGCGGCCTTGGCCGTGGCCTTGGCAGTGAGCAGCGGCTTCGTCACCGCGCTCGACCCGGCCGTCTTCGCGAGCATGCCCATGATCCCTCCTTGCTCCGATGCCAGAGGGGTGCCGGGTACCCCCACGCCGTCCCCCTCACGCGCTGCCGTGCGCTCCGGAGCGCAAGCGGCGGCGATCCGGAGCCTGGGCTGAGGCTGGGTACTCGTGCACGTGGGCCTCGGGCCGCCGGTCCGCCCCGCGACATCCATGCGGCAGACGGAGCCCGGCAGCAGGAACAACGCCACACGTGGATCGGAAGCTCGTATGAGCCGCATCGCCGCCGTACAGAAGGTCCTGGCACCCCACCGGTACCGTCAGCACGACATCACCGACCAGGTGCGCTGCAGCCTGCCGGGGGCGAACGGGCCCTTGCTCGACCGGGTGCACGCCGCGTCAGGAGTCCGGTTCCGTCACACCGTGCTGCCCTTGGACGCCTACGGCGATCTCGACGGCTTCGGCGCGGCGAACGACGTGTTCATCGAGGCCGCGGTGCGGATGGGGACCGAGGCGGTCAGGGGTGCGCTGGCCTCGGCGGGTCTGGCCCCCGCCGCGGTGGACCTCATCGCCGTCGTCTCCACCACCGGACTGGCCGCTCCCTCGGTCGACGCCCGGCTGATCGGACCCCTTGGCCTGCGGCCGGACGTCAAGCGGCTCCCGCTGTTCGGCCTCGGGTGCGCCGCGGGTGCGGCCGGGCTGGCCCGGGTCCACGACTACCTGCGCGGCTGGCCCACCCACACCGCCGTACTGCTGTCCGTCGAGCTGTGCTCGCTGACATTCCAGCGGTCCGATCCCTCGCCGGCCAATCTGGTGGGCAGCGCCCTCTTCAGCGATGGAGCCGCCGCTCTGGTGGCCCGGGGCAGCAGAGCGGCGGACGGACCCGGGCACCCGACCGGCCCCGAAGTGGTGGCCAGCCGCAGCCGTTTCTACCCGGCCACCGAGCGCGCCATGGGCTGGGACGTCACCGACAGCGGGTTCCGTATCGTCCTGGACCCCGGAATCCCGCGCATCGTCCGCGCGCACCTCGCGGACGACATCGACTCCTTCCTCTCCAGTCACGGCCTGACCCGGCACGACATCGGAACCTGGGTGTGCCATCCCGGCGGCCCCAAGGTGCTGAACGCCATCGCGGACGCGCTGAATCCGCCGCCCGGCGCACTGGACGTCACCTGGGACTCCCTCGCGGAGGTCGGAAACCTTTCGTCCGCCTCCGTCCTGCATGTGCTCCACGACACCCAGCGACGCAGGCGCCCTCCGCCCGGGACCTGGGGCCTGCTGCTCGCCCTCGGCCCGGGTTTCTGCGCCGAACTGGTCCTGCTCCGCTGGTGAGCGAGACGGGAGCGATGGCCGGATGATCTGGTACACGCTGTTGGTCGCCGCCGTCGCCGCCGAGCGGCTGGCCGAACTGACCGTCGCCCGCCGCAACACCCGCTGGAGCACGGCTCGCGGGGGCATGGAGACGGGGCGGGGGCACTACCCTGCACTCGTCCTGCTGCACACCGGTCTGCTCGTGGGCTGCCCGGTGGAGGCACGGCTCGCCGGACGGCCGTTCGTCCCAGGCCTCGGCTGGCCGATGCTGGCCCTGGTCGTGGCCGCCCAGGCGCTGCGCTGGTGGTGCATCGCCACGCTGGGACGGCAGTGGAACACCCGGGTGATCGTCGTGCCTGACCTGCCCAGGGTCACCAAGGGCCCCTACCGCCTGCTGCGGCATCCCAGCTACCTCGCCGTGGTCGTCGAGGGAGCCGCGCTGCCGCTGGTGCACGGTGCATGGCTGACTGCGACGGCGTTCACCGTGTGCAACGCCGGACTCCTGGCGGTACGCGTCCGCTGCGAGGAGGCCGGCCTCTCGGCAGCCCCGCGGCAGGCCCCACCGGACGGGCGCCACGTTGCCCGACCGCCCGCCACCGGCCGGGCGTCGCCGAAGTGACACACCGCGGACGCGAGGCCCGACCGCGGTCTGTTCGTACGGCACACCCGGCGCGGCTGTCGTGGGCATGCCCCACACGGTCGCCGCCTCGTAGCCCTGCACCTCCGCCCAGGCGGAGAGAGCCTGCGCGTACGCCGTCTGCGCCGCCTCGTCGTCCACCGTCATGCTCGCGTGCTCGGCCTCGTCGACCGCCTTCGCGGCCACCCGGATCCGCGGCGGTGCGACCGGCACGAGACGGTCGCGCACCGTCGTCTCGTCCCGCACGCCGCCCAAGAACTGCGGTATGACGGCGAGTCCGCCGCCGGCCGTCACCATGCCCGCGTCGGGGGCGAGTTCACCGGAAGCCAAGCGCAACAGTGTCCTCCCCGCACCGTTGGGGTCGACCGGCCGGCCGGAACCGCCGAGCCCTCCGCGACGCGGAAGGAGGCGTCGGAGAGCAGAGCCCGCCCGTCCGGCAGGCAGTACTCCGGATGTGCGACTTCTCCCCGGCCCCGGCCCCGTCGCGACGCCCTGCCGGCCCGCTCCCGCTCCGGCCCCGGACAGTCGCACGCCGCGAGGCGCCGGGGGCGGCCCGCGCAGCTCGGCGCGCGTCATGGCCGTCCGCAGTGCACCGAGCGAGCCGGACGCGCCCAACCTGCTCTCCGGAACGTCTACTGTCCTGCCTCGGTCTCGAAGTGCAGGGAGATCGACTGCAGAACGTCCGCGGCACAGACGTCGGTGCGCCCGCCGTCGTGGACCTCGGCGAGCTGGACGAAGGCGAGGGCGAAAGCCGAGGCGATCTGCACGATGGCCGGCCCGAGGGTCTCGCTCACGGCGGTTGCCACCTCGTGGGCGCTCGCATCGGCGCGCAGCTCGATGCGCGGCAGCATCTCTTCGAGCAGCGCGGCAACCGTTTCGCTCTGCGTCACGTCACTGTCGCGGTTCTCTCGGGCCTGGCGTCGCATCTCCAGCGCCTCGGTCAGAATGCCGACGACCCGCTGCATGATTTCTCGCTGCTCCATGCGGGCACGGTACGCCGCAGAGCCGTCAGAAGCCGCGCGACCCGGGCCTGCCGTGACCTCGGCGCCGAGCATGCGCGCCCGTGATCTTTCCTTGCCCCTGTGCCTGGAGTGCCGGGCACTGGGGCAGGCGGCGACCCGTATGTGTCCAACGACCGGGTTGGGCCGGTGCCGAGGCCGCGCTCCCTGACCAGCCGTCAGCACAGGGGAAACAGCAGCGGCATTACGGGTCACCGGCCGCCTCCCGTGCCGGCCTCCACCGCGTTCCTCCCGCCCCATTGTGCTGTGCCGCACACCCCTTTAATGTTCGACTTTGCCTGAGTCTGTTTGATGATGATTGCTCAGGCGGTATTGGAGGCCGCAGTGCGGAGTGATCGGATCGGTTCGAAGGGCGCGAGACCCGGCCGCCGCCGGTGGTGGGAGGCGGTCCTCGCGACGGCCGCGACCATCGCCCTGTGCACGGGCGCGACCGCGCCCGCCACGGCGCAGGACACGGGCGGGCAGGCACCCGCCGCGCCCGTCGCCGGCTCGCGGGCGCACACGGTGAGTCTCGACGGCTACTCCTTCCTCGTCGACGGCAGGCGCACCTACCTGTGGTCAGGCGAGTTCCACTACTTCCGGCTCCCGAGTCCGGGCCTGTGGCGCGACATCTTCCAGAAGATGAAGGCCGCGGGGTTCAACGCCACCTCGTTGTACTTCGACTGGGGGTACCACTCGCCGAAGCCGGGCGTGTACGACTTCAGCGGGGTGCGTGACGTCGACAAGCTGCTCGACATGGCCGAGGAGGCCGGGCTCTACGTGGTCGCCCGCCCGGCGCCGTACATCAACGCGGAGGTCGACAGCGGCGGCCTGCCCGGCTGGATGACCACCAAGGCCGGCCACAACCGCAGTGACGACCCGCAGTTCCTGAAGTACGCGGACGAGTGGCTGACCCGTATCGACCGGATCATCGCCCGCCACCAGCTGACCAACGGCACCGGGTCGGTCATCGCCTACCAGGTCGAGAACGAGTACTACAACGGCTCGGCCGCCGGCCGGTCCTACATGAAGCACCTTGAGGACAAGGCCCGCGCCGACGGCATCACGGTCCCCCTCACCGGCAACAACAACGGCACCTTCAACTCCGGTACGGCTGCCCTGGACGTCGACGGCCCGGACTCCTACCCGCAGGGTTTCAACTGCTCCAACCCCTCGAAGTGGAACGGCGTCCCCGACATCGGCTACGACCACCCGGCCGGCAAGCCGCTGTACTCGCCGGAGTTCCAGGGCGGCGCCTTCGACCCCTGGGGCGGACCGGGCTACGACAAGTGCGCCCAACTGATCAACGACCAGTTCGCCAACGTGTTCTACAAGCAGAACATCGCCGTCGGCGCGACCGCGCAGAGCTTCTACATGACCTACGGCGGCACCAACTGGGGCTGGCTGGGCATGCCGGAGAACTACACGTCCTACGACTACGGCGCCGCGATCCGGGAGAACCGCCAACTGGACCCGAAATACTACGAGGACAAGCTGATCGGGTACTTCACGCAGTCGGTCGCCCCGCTGACCAAGACGGACGCGATCAGGGCCACGCCGCCGGACGACTCCGCGGTCGTCGACACCGCCCGGATGAACCCGGACACCAAGACGCAGTTCCACGTCCTGCGGCACGGGAACTCCACGTCCACGGCCCTCGACAAGACCCACATCTCGCTGGACTTCAACGCCCGGCCGTCCGCGGACACCACCTACACCTGGGACGACCCCGACTCCACGCTGCACTACACCGGTTCATGGTCGCACGTGGCCGACCAGAGCTACACGGGCGGCGACTACAAGCACACCGAGTCCTTCTCCAACAAGGCCGGTGACACGGTCACCATCCCCTTCGACGGCACCGCCATCCGCTGGATCGGCTCGAAGACCGGCAACCACGGCTACGCCGACGTCTACCTCGACGGCACCAAGACGGCGACGGTCGACGACTCCGGCGGCGAGAACCAGGCGGTGGTCTTCCAGAAGACCGGCCTGACGCCCGGCGCACACACGCTGAAGATCGTCGTCGACGGGAACCACGGCTCCGGGTCCACGGACAACTACGTGTCCATCGACGCCATCGACGTGCCGGCGGCCGGCACCGCGACGCCGACCTACCCGGTCGTGCCGCAGCAGCCGGGCACCGCGATCACCCTCGATGGACGCGACTCGCACGTGATCGTGGCGAACTACCGGCTCGGGGACGCGCAGTTGCAGTACTCGACGTCGGAGATCATGACCAACGCGACGATCGGGAACCGGGACGTCGCCGTGCTCTACGGAGACGCCGGGAGCGACGGCGAGACCGTCCTCCGCTACTCCTCCAAGCCCACCGTGGTCACCGGCGGCGGGACGGCCACGACCACCTGGGACCCGGCCACCGGTGATCTGCGGCTGAACTACACGCACAAGGGGCTGATCCGCATCGGAGTCAGCGGCGGCGGGAAGCGCCCGCTGCTGCTGCTCATCGGCGACAAGGCCACGGCGAAGACCTTCTGGCGCCAGGACACGGCGACCGGCCCGGTGCTCGTGCGCGGCACCCACCTGCTGCGGACGGCGACCAGCCTGGACGGCGGCCACACCCTGGCGCTCACCGGTGACAACGCCGATGACAGGAACATCGAGGTGTTCACCTCCACCGACCATGTCACCTGGAACCACAGCGCGTTGCACACCCGGGCCACCGGCACCGGGAGCCTCGCCGGAACGATCCCGGTGGCCGCACCGGTGCACCTGCCGACGCTGACGAACTGGAAGCACGCCGAGGAGTCCCCCGAAGCGGCCCCCGGTTTCGACGACTCCAGCTGGCAGGTGGCCGACAGGACAACCACCAACAGTGTCTCCGGCGTCAACTCACTGCCGGTGCTCTACGCCGACGACTACGGATTCCACACCGGCAACACGTGGTACCGCGGCCGCTTCCGCGCCACCGGCAAGGAGACGGGCATCCACCTGGTCTCGGACTCCGGCGGAAAGGCGCAGGCGTTCTCCGCCTGGCTGGGCGGCACCTTCCTGGGCAGCTCGACCACAGGCAGCGCCGACTTCACCTTCCCTGCCGGTTCGGTGAAGCCGAAGGGTGACAACGTCATCTCCGTGCTCACCGTGAACATGGGGCACGAGGAGGACTACAACTCGACCAACGGCAACAAGACCGCGCGCGGCCTGACCAGCGCGTCTCTCGTCGGGGCCCCGCTGACTGCCGTCACCTGGCGGCTGCAGGGCGTACGGGGTGGCGAGGACCTGCAGGACACGGTGCGCGGCCCGCTGTCGACGGGCGGCCTGTACGGCGAGCGGGCCGGCTGGTCCCTGCCGGGCTACCCGGACGGCGACTGGAAGCAGGTGTCCCTGCCGACGACCGACACCCGTCCCGGCGTCTCGTGGTACCGCACCGAGGTCAACCTGGACCTGCCGCACGGCCAGGACACCTCGCTCGGGCTGACGTTCACCGACGACCCGTCGCGCACGTACCGAGCCACCGTCTTCGTGAACGGCTGGCAGGTCGGCAACTACGTCAACTACCTCGGCCCGCAGAGCACCTTCCCGGTCCCCGACGGGATCCTGAATCCGAACGGCCGGAACAGCATCGCCATCGCCGTGTGGAACCTGGACGGCAGCACCGGCGGGCTGGGCAAGGTCTCGCTCACCGACTACGGCAGCTACGCCTCGTCCCTGCGCGTCGCGCAGAACGACAGCCCTCGCTACAACCCCCGCACATACGCGATGCCGAGGCGTCCGGGAGCGGATGTCACCTTGGACGTGCCGGACACCGCTCAGCCGGGACAGCTCTTCACGGCCGAGGCGACGGTGCAGGTACCGAAGAACAGGCCGTCCGCCTCCCGAGTGACGGCCTCGCTCTCCGCCCCCGACGGCTGGAGCGTGAGCGCCACGAGCGCCACGTCCGTGGGGCGCCTGCACCCCGGCGGATCCGCCGTCTTCACCTGGAGGGTTCAGCCGCCGGCCGGGGAACTGCCCTCCTCCTCGGCCCTCACCGCCACGGTGCACTACCGGCAGGACGGCCGGCAGGCCGCCAGTGGTGACGAGCGCATCGTCGGCGGTATCCCGCCGGCTCCGCCCGCCGGCAAGAACGCCGTGAGCGACCTGCCGTTCCTGTCGTCCACCAACGGGTGGGGTCCGGTGGAACGGGACACCAGTGTCGGCGAGCAGGCGGCCGGGGACGGCCGTCCGATCAGCATCGCCGGTACCGGATACTCGAAGGGCCTGGGCACCAACGCGGTCAGCGACGTCGAGCTCTACCTCGCCGGAAAGTGCTCGCGGATGACCGCGGACGTCGGCGTCGACGACGAGACCGGTGGCGCTGGAACCGTGACGTTCTCCGTGATCGCCGACGGCAAGACCGTGGTCACCACGCCCACCATCCGGGGCAAACAGGCCGCGGTGCCGATCGACGTCGACGTCAGCGGCGCGCAGGTGGTCGACCTCAGGGTCGGTGACGCCGGTGACGGCAACGGAAACGACCACGGCGACTGGGCCATGCCGACGCTGACGTGCGGCTGACCGCGAAGGTGCCTGAACCGGTGGAGCCGGGCGAAGGCCCGCTCCACCACCGACCCGGATCGGAGGGAACCTTCATCGCCTCGTCCGCCATACGGTGCGCGACCTGTCGAACCGCCTGAAGCGCACTCTGCTGTCGGCCGCAAGAGGGGTTGCCATGGTCTTCGGGCCGGCCGCGTTGTGGCTGAGCCGGGGTGCTTCGGGCCGGCCGACGTCGTGCCGTGGCCGGCCGCGGACTCCGACGGCCCGGTGGTGATCGGGCTCCGCCCTGCTCCGACGGCTGACCCCGCGAGATCCGCAGCACTGCGCTGTGCCGGCACTCCGACCGCTGTGGGGCGATCATGAGGTGCCGGCGTCGGATTCGACGTTGCGAGACCGGTCAGCGTACGTCCGCGTCCGTCGTCCGGGGCCGCCACGGTTCCGGCCCGGTACCGTCGTTCCACGCCTGCACGTCCTCCCGGTCCCAGCACACGATCCCGCACTGCTCGGCGTACTCCAGCGCTGGAGCGGTGAAACCGCTGGTCGTGACGACGATCGCGACATCCGCCCGGTGGACGGTGAAGCACGTGCCGCCGAAACGCTGGAGGTCCTGGGAACCGACGCGGTTCGTGGCGCCGTAGCACTTGCACTGGATGACGACACGCCTTCCGTCCGGAGCCGTCGCCACCACGTCGGCGCCGAGGTCCCCGGCTCCACCGACGACCTCCACCTCCGTGCATCCGTCGCGCTCGCACAGGGCCGCGGTCGCCTGCTCGAACTCGTCGGGCCCCAGGCTCTCGAGGTCGACGGCCCCGGTCGTCGGCTGGGGGACCGGCGCGTCGGGCGTGAGCGTGACGGCCTCCTCGGCGCTGCGGGCGGCGGCGGGTGCCTCGAGGGGTTCCGTCCGCCCGGCGGGGCCGAGGAGCGGTGCGTCGGACGTGGCGGATCCGGTGGGGGCCCGGCCCGGAGAAGCCTCGTGGTCCAGCACGTCGAGTGCCGTCCTGGTCGCCTCGTCCAGCGCGGCGGTCGCCTTGCGAGCGCTCCGTGCCACGGAGAACGGATGCCGCGAGCGCCGCCGCAGGAGCAGGGCGGCTGCCGGAACGAGAACTCCGAGGACGAAGGACCAGACGGGGCGGTGCTCGGCGACGCTGATCACCGTACGGGCGGTCAGGCCCACGAGGCTGACGACAGCGGCCAGGAGACCGAAGAACAGGGCCGTGTAGCGCAGATCGAAGGCGCGCCGACCGTTCACCGGTCGCCTACGGCGCATGGGCGTTGCCATGAGGTTCACTCCCCCCGACGGACCGACACGAAGATCACTTCCCGTCTGCCCCGGATCGCGGGATTCACCACCGTCGTGGCGGAGCAGCGGTCTTCAGGGGGCCTGCCGTGTCCGGGGGCCGTCATGACGTGAGACGTGTCCGCGCGAACTGGGGTGATCAGCCGGGGCAGGACGGCGAACTCAAGTGTCGTTGTCACACTGACGCTCACCCCGTTCCGACACCCGGACAGCGATTTTCGCGTCCGACGCGTCCGACGCGGAGGGTGCGGCGGCGCGGCGGGCGTGGTCCCGGCCGCTGTCGGGTCCGGGACCGGACTCGGCGAGATGGGCGCGGAAGGCCATGGCGACCTGGAGGGGGTCATATCGTCCACCCCCCAGGGCACCGACAGGAGCCCCTCCCCGCCTCCCCGCTGAACGGGACGACCCGTGAGCAGCACGGGCTCCTCAGGCGGGGAAACCGTAGGTGTACCCCTGAGCGTCCAGCTGGTCGAGGAGGCGGGCGAGGGCCTGCACCGTCTGCGAACGGTCACCGCCGCCGTCGTGCATCAGAATGATCGCGCCGGGGCGCAGGTCCTGGTTGATGTTGCGCAGGATGCCGTCGACGCCCGGGCGCCGCCAGTCATTGGCGTCGTCGCTCCAGCCGAGCGGCTGCAGGTGGTTGGCACCGGCTATCGCCCGGATCGCCGGGCTCCAGTCGCCGCCCGGTGCCCGGTAGTACATCAGCTTCGCGCCGCTCCCGGCGGCGTTGGTTATCTCACGCTTGGCGTCGACGATCTCGTGGAAGTTGTACTCCACCGGCTTGCGGCTCTGCTGCTCGTCGTGATGGACCGAGTGGTCGCACAGCCGGTCCCCGCCCGCCACGATCTCCTTGGTCAGGTACGGATACCTCTGGGCGAGCGGCCCGATCTCGCAGAAGGTGGCCTTCGCTTGGTGTCGGGCGAGGAGCGCCAGCACCTGCGGGGTCCACCGCGGGTCCGGACCGTCGTCGAAGGTGAGCGCTACTGACTTGCCGCTGCCCTCCACCCCGCGGCCGACCACCACGTCGGAGCCCGTCGGGGCGCTCGGCAGCCGACCGGAGGCATGCGCAGCGCCGGACTGCGAAGCGTGCCCGGAGGGCACTGCGGCGGAGCCCCCGTTTTTGCCGGACTGGGTTCCTCCTGCCGAACGGCCGGAGGACGGCGCGGACGGGGAAGCGGACGAGGGCGAGGGCACCCGGGAGGAAGGGTGCGGTCCGGGAGAAGAGGGCTTCGTCGGTGAAGGCACGCTGCTGGGTGAGCTCTGAAGTGTGTGCCCGCCGGCGTGCGGCCCGCACGCCGTGAGCACGGCCCCCGCGACCGCCGTCGTGAGGACGGCTGCCGTCGCCCCTTTGATTCTGGCCAATGCCACAGATCTACCTCCGTCGGCACCACTCGGTGCCCGAATCGGTGCTGGTACTGGTCATGTCGATGCGCGGGCATGGCTGTGCGCGCGCCGCTCGATGCGCAGGCATGGCTGTGCGCACGCCGCGCCGCCGATCGAGGGCACGGCAGCGTGCGTAGTCCGGCGGTGCCGCCCAGGGTTACCGGTCGCTTCGAGCCGCTCCGGGGGTCGGGCAGGCGGCGGGCTCCCTCGCCCGGCCGCTGATCTTCCGACTCTCGATGGAGATGGCCAGTACATCCGGTTTGCCTCTGATGTCCGACCACGATAAACGACCCATGTCGCCTTTCTTGACAATTCCCCTCTGTGATGAACGTCGCATTACGTCAGGAGGTGAAGCATTACGTCAGGAGGTGAAAGGGTCCGAGTCGGAAAAAGCCGTCTGCCTCGATATCGGGAGTGGATCAGAACTCCTGGACGGGTCCGGCAGACGCCCGGTTATGGCCGGACGGTGTGTGACGGAAGTGGCGTCGGTCCAGGCTGTGGCATTCGGTGAAGATCAGGAGAAGTCGGCCGGGGACGCGGCGACGGCCCGGATGGCTGCGGCCCACGGTCGGCAGCCGGCGCACCGGGCGGCATGCCGCAGGGCGAGGTGGGGGCTCCCATCGCGGCGGGTTCCGGTCCGCTGTGATGGGAGCGCTCCCACCTGCTCGTTGCGAAGTTAGCGCGGACGGCGACGACTGTAAACGCCCGTCACCGAGAGATGTCTTCCGCGTCGAGCGGGATCGTGCCGCGCGCTGCCGTCCGGCCGACGGCCACGCAGCCCCGTACGTGATCCACACCGCGGTCCCGGGCCCGCCTCCCGAAGAGGCGCTGCGGCTGGTGTCGGTCATCGGCACACAGCGCATGGACGTCACCCACTGAGCCACGCCGACCGCACTTCAGCGCGTCCCCCGAAGTGGACCGACACGAGCATCGGCACAGGAGGCGGCGTCGGCCATGACTATCCGCGGTGGACGTTGACGCCACCGAGCAAACCCCAGGCGTCAATCCGGACCGTCGGGCCGCCCGGCTCGCTCGGGCCGTCGTCCTTCACGCCGCCCAGGCGCAGCCCCCGGACCTCCACCTGGACCTCGGGACGGACCCTGAGGCTGACGCCACCGATCAGACTGAGCTTGGTGATGCGCAGCTCGGCGCCGTCCGGGATGTCGATGTCCGTCAGGTCGACGTCCGCGCCGCCGATGAGGGAGGCGGTGACGGTCCGCTCGTGCAAGGTGGCTCCCTTCAGGCGGTGACCACCAAGAAGACTCACCTTGACATCGGTCTTCTGCAGGTTTTCCCCGTGGCTCTTCGTCATGCCGACAACCATAGGAGCGTGGGTACTTGACTCACCATGGTCCGTCGTCCGGTGCTACGCGTGACAAGTGTCATGTGGCCAGCGGCGGTGTCCGGCAAAGACCTGGCCCATCGCGCCACGGAACGCCTGTGCTCGCCGGCACCCCACGCGCAGCACGCCTCCGCCGGGGCCCGGAGACCGCCCGCGAGCGGGCCGTGAGGTGGGCGACCGCCGTCGCCCCCGGCGAACTGGGCCCGGTGTTCGCCGAGATACGACGGGTCCTGCGACCCTCCGGACTGCTCCTTCTGTCCTTCCACGTCGGTGACGAGGTGCGACACCTGGACACCTGGTGGGACCACGAGGTGGACGTCGACTTCCGCTTTCTCGACCCGTCGCAGATCGCCCGGCGACTGGAGCTGGCGGGCTTCACCGTGCAGATGCGGCTGGAGCCTGCCCCCTACGCCCAGGAGGTGGACACCCGCCGCGCCTACCTCCTGGCCCGGCGCGACTGAACCTCCGACTTCGCCGATGACATCGCCGGCTCTGCTGGATCACCCGTCGACCAGGCCGTGATCGGCGGGGTTTCGACGGGAGGGCAGAGCACCACGGAGTTCCACCGCCGGTGCCCGCAGCGGGTACGGGCCGGCCGTCGCAGGAGGCAGCCGGGCGACGCCGGCAACGCGCTGGTGAGGGCCTGCCGAGAAGACGGCCCTCACGGCCGTGAACAAGCTCCACTGACCGCATGACCAGGGCCGCCCTCCGCCACGGGGGTGGGGAGGGCGGCCCATCGACCACCGACATCGCCATTCGGCGCGATGCGGCACGACTCGGAAAACGGAGAACGCACATGAGCAACAAGACCCGCACCGTCCTGACCGCCGGCATCCTCGCCCTCCTGGCGGCGGCGACCCGCCGCCACGGTGCGCCGCAACGCCCGGACGTCGTCGCGGGTCACGGGACAGCGATTCGCCGAAGGTCACACCACCCGTGCCGCGGCGATCGGCCGGTCGGTGACCGTCAGGTTCTCCGCCGTGGTCTTGCTGGTGTTGACGCTCCACCGGTAGCGGGAGAACTCCCCAGTGGTGTCGGAGGCATAGAACATCATGTGACCGATGCCGACGCCCTGGAAGTTCTCGCCGGTGACATTGCTGACCATGCGGCTGTCGGGGTACGCCGGGTAGTTGGACAGGCCGTATACGCCGTGCGGGTCGGACGTGCAGTCGATGATCTCGACGGCGTACTGAGTCTCGCCGGTGAAGTCGGCGGTGCCGGTGAAGGTGCCCTTCACCTCGCGGACCATCACGATGTGGCCGGTGTTGTCCGCGACCTGACCGTTGTAGTCGATCGCGATCAGGTCGCCCGGCCGCAGGTCGGTCACCTTGCTGATGCGCCGGAAGCGCGGGCCGGCGGTGCCGTCGGCGAAGGCTTTGCGGTAGTCCGCGGCCTCCGGGATGGTGTCCTGGAAATACGTCGTGAAGTAGTCGTCCGTCGCCCAGCCGTAGGTGTGCTTCAGCACCCGCGTGAGGAAGGACGAGCAACGGGCGCGGGCGATCCACGTCGTCACGTCGTCGGGAGTGCCCCATGTGACGGACGACGGGGAGCCGATCAAGTAGACGTTGTTGGCGCGGGCCGTCCGGCCGCTGATGACGGCGACCTCGTCGGCGGTCAGTGCGCGGCCGTAGGCGCGAACGTCATCGACGGCGCCGTTGAAGCGGTTCGCCGGGGCGCTGTTCCACTTGGCGCGCCCGATGTTGAACCCTTCCGTCGCAGCCCAGGACAGGGTCGAGTCCGTGCTGCCCTCCAGCGTGCCGTTGACGTAGAGGTGGATCTGCGTGCCGTCCCAGACACCGGCCAAGTGCGTCCACACACCCAGGGCGGCGGGGTTGGCCGCCACAGCGGAGACCTTCGTGCTCTGGTCCGCGCTGCGCACCTTGAATGCCCAAGTGCCGGCTGTGTCGTCGTACTGGAGGAGGAAACGGCTCGCCATCGAGCCGTCCTGGCTTACCGCGGTGTACATGGTGGAAAGACTGGCTGCGTCTGCCAGACGCACCCACGCCGAGACCGTGAACGGTGCCGTCGTGTCCAGGACCGAGCCGGTGGCCGCGTACGCACCCGACGTGCCGTCCAGGCTCAGCTCGCCGCCGGCCCGCAGCGTCGTCCACGTCGCGCCCGAACCGAGGGTGACTGAATGTTCGTAGCCCGACCGGTCGGCTGCCGTGCCGTCCAGCGGCCAGTGACCGACCAGGCCGTCCGGCAGGTGACCGGCCGCAAGCAGACGCTGGTACTGCACCATCTGCTCGGCCTGCAGGAGATGCGGCACCGACACCGGCGTGAACGGTGTGTCCAGTGGTGCCTCGGCCGCCGCCGTACCGGCGCTCTGTACCACGCCCGCCAGCGCTCCGACTCCCACGAGCGCGGCTCCGCCCAGCAATCCGCGTCTGCTGACGACTCCGGCCATTGCGTCCCCTCCCCCTAACAGGCCGATCGGCTGTGACCCGCCCGCCTTCTGAATCATCCGGATGGAGTCTAGCCAGGTGGGCGAATGCCTGGCTGACCGGGCATCCGCTCTTCACCGCCCAGTAGGGCATCGCCGGCGAGTGGACCACTGCCTTGTCCAAGCTGGGCCTGCACCGACCCGTCCGGGCGGGTACCGGCACCGATGCCTCCGCGTTCCCCGGGTCGGCTCCGGGACGCCGCCTCACGGACGGAGCCCCGTCGGCGCCGTTGTACGACGGCGAACGAGTCCTGGGGGCTGCTCGCGTGAAGGGTCCCGGGATTCCGTGAGGGCCATGGCAGCTCCATGCCGTGCGCCGTCAGCCGCCGGTGGCCGAGGTGTGATCTCAGTGGCCGCGACGTGCCACGAAGTCGCGGAGGCGGTCCCAGGGGCCCCACGCCTGCGCGGTGGCCTTTACCAGGGGGGATGACTCCGGTGTGTTCCGTCGAGGCCGGGTGGGCGCGGCAGCCTCCGCGTCCCGGGCCTTCCTGCCCAGATCCTGCAGGACGTCGGTGGGACACACCGCTTGCAGACGCGGGAAGAGGAGCTGCTCCTCTTCGACGACGTGTTCGGTCACACGGGCGATCAGGGACAGCAGGAGGTGCCCGCACTCCTCACTGTCCGCCTCCTGGGCCTCCAGGGAGTTCAGCAGTTCCTCGACCCGGCGGTGCTCGGCGAGTTCGCGGTCCGCCCATGTGTCGCCGTCCACCAGGAATCGGCGCACCGCGGGGTACAGATATCCCTTCTCCGCCACCGAGTGGCGCACCAGAACGATGCCGACCTGCTCGACAAGGGTCCTCCGTGCGTCGCTGCCGGGCGTCGAGGAGCGGATGCGGTCGAAGAGACGCTGGACCCGTCGGTGGTCTGCCGTCAGTACCTCCAGGATGCCGCTGCGACTGCCCACTCCCACTCCCTGATGGTTTCCTGCCCCGTTCGGCGTCGTACCGGGCGGCGATCGAGGGGCGGAGGCACCCGGTCGCCGTGAAAACCGTGTGCTCTCGGCACGCCTGCGCACCGTGCCTCGGAATCACGATCAAGATTGAATCACGCGGCACTCGGCGCTCCCGGCGTGCCGCGCGGCCGACCGAGTTGCGAGGCACGCCGGTACGTAGGACGACGTGGAGGAGCGTGGTGCGGCGTGTTGATGCGGCAGCGCAAGGCGAGGCTTCGGGCGAAGGCCAGGCAGGCCGCGTTCCAGGCGTACGTGGTGATGGACCGTCGTGCGCCCGTCTCGGAGCTGGCCGGACAGGTGCTGCGCAAGGCCTTCCCCGACCACTGGTCGTTCCTGCTCGGTGAGATCGCGCTCTACAACTTCGTGCTTCTGGTCCTGACCGGCAGTTACCTGACGCTCTTCTTTGATCCGAGCCTGGCGCAAGTGACCTACTCAGGTTCCTACAAGCCCTTGCAGGGCCTGCTGGTCACCAAGGCGTACGAGTCGACGCTCCATGTGAGCTTCGAGGTGCGCGGTGGTCTGCTGATCCGCCAGATGCACCACTGGGCCGCCCTCGTCTTCGTGGCGGCCATCGGCGTCCACATGCTCAGGATCTTCTTCACCGGCGCGTTCCGCCGGCCTCGAGAGCTGAACTGGGTCATCGGCGTCACCCTGTTCCTGCTGGCCCTCCTGGAAGGTTTCTGCGGATACTCCCTGCCGGACGACCTGTTGTCCGGAACGGGCCTGCGCACGGCCAACACGATCGTGATGTCGATTCCGGTCATCGGAACGTATCTGGCGTTCTTCGCCTGGGGCGGCTCCTACCCCGGAACGGCGCTCAGCCAGCGGCTGTACATCGTGCACGTGCTCTTCGCGCCCGGCCTGCTGATCGCTCTGATCGCCGTGCACCTGGTCATGGTGGTCTATCTGAAACACACCCAGTGGGCGGCACCCGGGAAGACCAACCGGAACGCGGTGGGGCAGCCGATGTATCCCTCGTTCACCGCCAGATCGACCGGCCTGGCCCTGATCGTCTTCGGTGTCACGGCGCTGCTGGCCGCGGTCGCACAGATCAATCCCGTGTGGGCCTACGGCCCCTACCGGGCCGACCAGGTCTCCACCGACGCCCAGCCCGACTGGTACGTAGGATTCCTCGAAGGGGCGTTGCGGTTGATGCCGCGCGCGGAGAGCAACGTCGCCGGCCACACCTTCATGTGGAACGTCCTGCTGCCCGCGGTCGTCCTGCCCGCGCTGCTGTTCCTGGTGCTGTACCTGTACCCCGGCTTCGAGCGATGGGTGACCGGCGACCTGGTGGAGCACCATCTGTGCGACCGGCCCCGTGACCGGCCGGTGCGGACCGGGCTCGGCGTAGCGGCCACCGTGTTCTATGCCGTGCTGCTCCTGGCCGGCGGCAACGACGTGATCGCTTATGAGTTCGATGTTTCCGTCGATGCCCTGACCTGGGTCTTCCGCATCGCGGTCATCGCCGGCCCGGTCATCGCCTACCTCCTCACCAAGCGCATCTGCTTGGCGCTGCAGCTGCACGAACGGCATCTGTACCAGGAAGGTGAGGAGACGGGAGTGGTGCTTCAGGACCTTGCGGGCGGCATGGAGGAACGCCGCACCGGTCTCGACCGGGAGCGGCGCTACCGCCTGCTGGTCAGGGAGCTTCCCCGGCCGCTGGCGCACCCAGGGCCTCACGCACCCTTGCGTCGTCGCCTCAAGGCGTCGCTCAGCTCCTGGTACTACCGCAACCGGGTCGAGCTGCCCACCACCGCGGAAGAACGTCTGCAGATCACGGGCCGCACAGCGGATCCCGTGTCCGGCGGAGTCGACGGGGAAGCGTGAGCGTTTCGCTCGCCGGGAGACGGGGACGGCGGACAAGCCGGGGGGTGTCGGTGAGCGTGTCGAAGTGCAAAGGTGCGGGCACGCTCGCTCCTGCTCCTACCGAGGAGTCCTTCGTGTGACACCGACGGTGAGGCCCATGGCGATCAGTCCCAGCAGAGCTGTGACCCCACCGGTCCAGCAGTTGCTCCAGACGATGCCGGGCCGTGCGCCGTGGGTTGCGGTGACCACCCAGGGGGATATCACCAG
The DNA here is from genome assembly GCF_059510295.1 of Streptomyces sp. PTL18. NCBI lineage: Bacteria > Bacillati > Actinomycetota > Actinomycetes > Kitasatosporales > Streptomycetaceae > Streptomyces > Streptomyces sp. PTL18. The sequence continues at coordinate 20,749 of NZ_JCAJZO010000039.1, forward strand.
CCAGATGCCGAGGGGTGCGACCGTCCAGGTCAGGCGGAACATCCGCTCCGGGGCCACGGCCAGGCCGAGCCCGATCAGGCCGACGGTGAGGCCTACGATCAGGTTGTTCACCGTGATGTTGGACTGCGCGGAGAAGTGCACCACCCAGGGCGAGATCGCGGCGTACACGCCGGCCAGCAGGATCAGTCCCTCAACGGCGACCACCCTGTTGCTGGAAGCCGTGCGTTCGAGCCGTTCCCGCATCTCCGCCATCTCGGGGTGTGTCGTCATGCCGGTGGAGTGCTGCATATACGACATTGCTGTGGTCTCCCCTCCATCGAGAGGGTTGGAATGTGGAATTATGCGTCTATTACGTAAAGTTCCCCTGTTTGGGTGATTGACCCGATCTGCCGTTGTTGTGTGGTGTGACATGCGTCACCAGCGCTGTGAGGCGAGCGCCCCGCACCTCGGCCGGAGACGAGGGGACGAGGCGCGATCGCCTCTGCCTCAGCGGCTCTCTCGAGTCCCGAACTGGAAGACCATGCCGAAGACGCCGGGCCAGAGCAGACCGAAGCCGATGAGGATGATCCACACGCCGTAGACGATGCCGACGGCGATCACCGCCGCGCCCAGCGCGGTGATGACCGGGTAGACGCTCTGCGGCGGGAAGAAGTCGATCGTGCCGCTGCGCTCACGGACGTCGGAGTCCGGGCGGTCCTCGGGGCGCAGGCCCTTGCGCCGGTAGTTGATCAGGCAGAAGAACGCGATCACCGACGACATGCCGAAGGACACGCTCAGCGCGGCGATCCCCGCGGGCTCGCGTGCGAACCAGGTGTAGGTGGCGTCGGTGAGGAGAAAGAACAGCGCCACGCCGGCGAAGAGGTAGCCCTCGGACTTCATTCGCTCTGCTCTCCCAGGGTGTCAGGTGTCGGCTCCACCGTGCCGCGTTCCGCCGGGCCGAGCTCCTGGCGCACCTCGGGATGGTGCAGATCGAACGCGGGGGAGTCGGACCGTACGCGGGGCAGCGCCGTGAAGTTGTGCCGGGGCGGGGGGCAGGAAGTCGCCCACTCGAGGGAGCGGCCCCAGCCCCAGGGATCGTCCGCGTCGACCAGGGGGGCGTACCGGGCGGTCTTCCATACGTTGTACAGGAACGGCAGGGTGGAGACGCCGATCAGGAAGGAGCCGATCGTCGAGATGGTGTTGAGGGTGGTGAAGCCGTCGGTGGGCAGATAGTCCGCGTAACGGCGGGGCATCCCGATCTCCCCGAGCCAGTGCTGGACGAGGAACGTCGTCTGGAAACCGATGAACAGCGTCCAGAAATGGATCTTCCCCAGGCGTTCGTCGAGCAGCTTGCCGGTCATCTTCGGCCACCAGAAGTAGAAGCCGCCGAACATGGCGAAGACGATCGTCCCGAAGAGCACGTAGTGCAGGTGCGCGACGATGAAGTAGCTGTCCGTCAGGTGGAAGTCCAGGGCCGGGGAGGCGATGATCACGCCGCTGAGACCGCCGAGCAGGAAGGTCACCAGGAAACCGGCCGACCACAGCATCGGCGTCTCGAAGGACACGCTGCCCTGCCACATGGTGCCGATCCAGTTGAAGAACTTGACCCCCGTCGGCACGGCGATCAGGAACGACAGCAAGGAGAAGAACGGCAGGAACACTGCCCCGGTGGCGAACATATGGTGAGCCCACACGGTGGCCGACAGCACCGTGATGGTGATCGTCGCGCTCACCATGCCGACGTACCCGAATACCGGCTTCCGGCTGAACACCGGGATGATCTCCGTGACAACGCCGAAGAACGGCAGCGCCACGATGTAGACCTCCGGATGGCCGAAGAACCAGAACAGGTGCTGCCACAGCAGTGCCCCACCGGTGGCGGAGTCGAAGATGTGGGCACCGTAGGCGCGATCGGCCACCAGGGCCAGCAGGATCGCGGTGAACACCGGGAAGGCCAGCAGCACGAGGATCGAAGTGAACAGGATGTTCCATGTGAAGATCGGCATCCGGAACAAGGTCATCCCCGGGACCCGCAGGGACAGGATGGTGACGATGAAGTTGACGGCGCCGAGTGTGGTGCTCACGCCCGCGACCGCCAGGCCCATGGCCCACAGGTCGCCGCCGTGGCCCGGGGAGTGGACCGCGTCGTTCAACGGTGAGTAGGCGAACCAGCCGAACGCCGCCGGACCCTGGTCGACGAAGAAGCCGGAGACGACGATCAGTCCACCGAAGAGGAACAGCCAGTACGACAGTGCGTTCAGGCGAGGGAAGGCGACATCGGGAGCACCGATCTGCAACGGCATGACAGCGTTCGCGAACCCGGCGAACGTGGGGGTCGCGAACAGCAGCATCATGATCGTGCCATGGATCGTGAACAACTCGTTGTACTGCTGATTGGTGACGATCTGCAGTCCCGGGCGGGCCAGTTCGGCCCGCATGGTCATCGCCAGCACACCGGCGAACAGGAAGAAACCGAACGAGGTGAAGAAATACAGGTGTGCGATCTTCTTGTGATCGGTGGTCGTCAGGTAGTCCCTGATGCGCTCCGCCGCAGGGACCCGAGGCTCACGGGTCGTGACCTGCGGCTCGCCCGACCCCGGCAGTGTCTGTGACATGAGCGTCCTCCACACGCTGAACCAATCGAAGCTGCGTTCCCGCGAACACGAGCGCAGCAGCCCCTACCAGGCGGTACTGAACCCCCGCCAGGACGACTCCCGCCTGCGCGTGCGACCACGGCCGTGCGGGCCGGATACCTGCTGAACGGCTGGAGTGCCCACCGTGCGGCAGAGAGTGGCGGCGGGCACTCCAGGCATCTGACGGCGCTGAAGACCGGCATGCACGACGGCGTGCACGGCGCCCGCGAACGTTCCTTGGCCCAAAGGACATCGCGTCAGCATGCCAGCGGTGATCGTTTGTCGCCTGTGACACGGCGGCACCATCCGAGTTCACTCACCGTCCGGCCGAGCCTGACGGCCTGTGATCCGGGCACCCGGGCAAGGTGGGCTCTTGAGACGATGCCGAACGGATGGCCTTCCTGGATTTTTGCGCCCGCCCAGGTACGCGGTCGGCGCAACGCCGGATGCGGCTCCTCGAGAGCTGGGAGAGCGTGGTCCCGGTAGGCGGCGTCATTCAAGGCCTGACGCCCGCTCACCGTTCGGGGCAGCAGACAGACAGTGTGGAGTCGGGCACGGATGAGGAGACCAGCGGATGCCGATCAAGACCAAGCCCTTGTCGGAGCAGGTGGTCGTCGTCACCGGCGCGTCCAGCGGGATCGGGAGGGCCACGGCGACGGAGTTCGCCCGGCGCGGAGCCCGGGTGGTCGTGGCCGCCCGAAGCGAGGAGGCCTTGGACACGCTGGTGTCCGAGATCGAGAGAAGCGGCGGCCAAGCGGTCGGGGTGCCGACCGATGTGGCCCAGTGGCCGCAGGTCCAGGCGCTCGCCCGGGCTGCCGTCGACTGCTACGGCGGGATCGACACCTGGGTGAACGCCGCCGCCGTGCACCTGTACGGCAGGGTCGAGGACATCACGGTGGAGGAGTTCGCCCGCGTCGTCCAGATCAACCTGATGGGTCAGGTCCACGGTGCGTACGCCGCCCTTCCGGAGCTGCGCCGCTCCGGCGGCGGGGCCCTGATCGGTGTGTCCTCCGTGGAGGGCGTCCGCGCGGTGCCCCTGCAGGCGCCGTACGTCACCAGCAAGTGGGCACTGCGGGGTTTCTACGACGTGCTGCGCATGGAACTCATGGCGCAGAAGGCGCCGGTGGCGGTGACGACCATCCTGCCCGCCTCCATCGACACCCCGCTGTTCGCCCACGCCCGTTCCAAGCTGGACGCCCTGCCCAAACCGCCCCCGCCCGTCTACGCCCCCGAAGCCGTGGCCCGGGCCATCGTGAAAGCGGCCGTTCATCCCACCCGCGAAGTCCCGGTCGGCGGGTCGGCCCTGCAGTTCATCCTCGCGCAGCGCTTTGCTCCTGCGCTGACCGACCGGCTGATGGCCGCCCGCCGCGTCGGCTACGCCGGCCAGGTCACCGACCGGCCCGACACCGGCTCCGACAATCTGGACAAGCCACTGCCGGGCCCCGGGGCGGTCCACGGTGACCACAACGGCCACGCCTTCAGCCGCAGCCGCTACACCGAATGGCTCGGCCACCACCCGGCCCTCCAGCGCACCGCCGTGGCCACCGGGGTGACCGCCACGGCAGCCGCACCCGTCGCCGCCTACCTCCTCGGGCGCACCCGGCGCTCGTCCTGGCAGCAGCGCGCGGCGCGGCAGGCGGCGACGCTGATCGACCGAGGGCGCCGGTGGGTTGCCCGACAGCGTCACGTCGCCCCAGTGCACCCTGCCCGGGCCGTGCGTTGCCGGCCCATCACGGCCCGGCGTTGAGAACACGCCGGCGGCGTGCTCGAAGGGCCGCGGGTCATCCTGTGGCCGGGCAGGTTGCCCCGCAGGCTCCAGCGGCCCGGTGGCAGGAGCTTCGCGCAACCTACGCAACGCCTCGTCGTCCGGCACCCCAGGCTCTCTGCGCTGTGCGCGTGCGCCTGGGTCGGTCCCAGCGGGCCACTCGACTGGTACTGCTGGGATCGCGGTCTGCCGTGCCGCACCGTAGACAGAAGACATGAACGCTGATGACAGTGAGAAGGTGTACCACTCGGGCGAGGTTGTGCCGGTGTCCGGGATTTACGAGTGCGACTGCGGTGAGTCGCACGAGTACAGCACGGATGTGAAGGGGCACCGGTTCCCTCCGCTGCAAAGGGGCTGCAGCGGTAGCGGCTGGCGGCTGAAGGCCGCCACGCATTCCGGTGGCTGACCGGCCGGTTCCTCCGCGGTGGCCGGCAGGGGGCGGAGCTGATGCGGCCGAGCCGACAGGCACATGCCCGGTATGTCGGCGGACGAACGCCACGGTCACGCCGACATCCTGCGTACCGGGTGGCTGACGTGGCGGGTGCGCGTGCCCGGGCCCTCGGTCACGTGGCAAGACGGCGGAACCCGGCGTTCATGAGTGAAAGATCGCGGACGTGGCCTCGCGACCCGGCTGCCCCCGGTCACTCGACTTCCCGTACTACTCCTGCCGCCTCCCGTACCACTCCTGCCGCGGCCGGTGTCCGGACGGCGTCCCCCCTGCCCTACGGGCCCAACACCCCCCACCCGTCCCCGGGCGTACCTTTGAAGATCCACAAGTGTGTCGAGCCCTGTAAGGTCTTCCCCTCGACAGACGCACCAGCACACCGGGGTGCGGTGCGGAACAGGGAGGGACGTTCATGCGAAGACTCGTGGCCGTAGTGGTCGCGCTGTGCAGCCTGACACTCTGGATCCAGTGGCAGTGGCCCGCGCAGGCGAGCGCCGCCACGGACCCTACCGTGCTCGCGAAGTCCGCAGGCCAGAAGTGGGCCCTGAGGAACGTCAAGAACGGCGAGTACGTCTCCGCCGAGATCAATGACTCGGGCAGCGAGTACGCCAAGCTCCGGGCGCGCAGCACCGGCATCGGTTCCTGGGAGCGGTTCACGCTGCACACCGATGACAAGGGCGCCCACGTGAGCCTCCGCAACGAAGCGAACGGGCTGTTCGCCAGTACCGACATCAACAACGGCAACAAGCTGCGCGCGCAGGGCGACCACATCGGCTCCTGGGAAGAACTCCAGCTGAAGTACGGTGGAAGCGACGCCGGCGGTGCCTACTACTACCTCTGGTCCGAGGTCGCCGGCAAGTACGTCTCCGCAGAGCTCGGATATGCCACCACGGACCCCGACTACGGGGTACTACGGGCCCGGTCGGACACGGTGGGCTCCTGGGAGAGCTTCAGGCTCGTCAAGACCGGCAACGACAACGTAGGGGCCGTGAGCGACGACACGACCGACTGGGGGACACCGCCGGCCCCGTCGACACCCTCGCCCACCTCGGTGAGGGTCATGACCTGGAACATGTGCGGGGACGCGAACGACAAGTGCGGAAACTACCACGCCACGCCTGAACAGATGGCCACCCAGGTTCTCGGTCAGCTCGACGACGTCAGCTCCACGTACACCCCCGACGCGCTCTTCCTCGAGGAATCCTGCGAGAAGTTCGCCCAGCCGATCGAGACGGCGCTGGAGAACCGTACCGGAACCGGCTGGGACGTCAGATTCGCGCCCATCTACTATGACGTGGACACCGGCGGTTCAGGCTCTGTGCTTGCACAGAAGGAGTGCGCCGACACCACGGGGTACACCGACCGGGGCGCCTACGGTGTCTCCGTCGCGGTGCCGGACGAGAACACCTGGTACCGGGCGCACATCCTCAAGTCGCCGGGCAGTGCCGGTTCCGGCATCGAGAAGCGGGCCGCCCTGTGCGCGGCCATCACCTCGAAGGCCGTGATGTACTGCGGCGCGCACTTCAGCACGGGCGGCACGGGGTACGACGACCCCGATTGGACGTACCACGGGTATCAGCGAGACGAGCTGATGGGCGACGAAGCCAGGGCGAAGACCAGCGGCTACCGTGCAGTGTTCGGCGGTGACCTGAACGTCAACCCGCCGGCCCGTGGCTGGGACGGCTACGAGGTCCTCAACCCCACGTACGACGCATACCGCGAGTGCGCGCAGCTGCAGGACCCGAACAGCCCGCGGGACGGCCAGAACACGGTCAACAACTCGAAGATCGACTATGTCTTCGGGGCCGGTCACACGTCCTGCGCGGTCTCCACCAACGCCTGGGGTTCCGACCACCACGCCCTGCGCTCGACGACGGTCCTTCCCTGACCGTCGGCTTCCTCAGCCCGTAGTCTCGCCGACTCACCGAGCACCAGCGAGATCCCCGGGCCTGCGGCACTCTGACGCGGCGGCACATCGGCACGGGGGCGCACTGCGCGGTGCCCCCACGCATCGGTGCGCCGCCGCGCCACCGCGGCATGCCCCCGCGTCGGCGGGCAGGACAACGCCGGCCAGCGGCTCGACAGAGTGGCACCCCCGCATCGAGCACGACCCGGAGCGGCCTGCGCCGCGGCAGGCCGCTGAATCGGCGTCAACGCCCGCCTGCCGAACGTTCCGCGACCCGATTCCCCCACCCGCTGCTCTCTTCGGTGCCCTGGTCGCGGTCGGCTGCGTCCCGATCGGCTGGGCCTGCACGGCACTGGGCGTCGACCGCCCGCACCGGGCCGTCGGCGCCGCCTCGATCCAGCAGTCCAACCTGACCCTCACCTGGCGACGTGCCCGCAACCGGGTTTTCGGCAACTTCGACGGCGTCGCCTTGTTCACCCCCTTGCTGCCGATCACCCGCGACCGGTCGGCGGGTCCCCCGTCCGGCGGCGAGGGTGCGTGCTCCTCCGTCGGCGTCGGCGTCATGCGGAGGTCCGCACCGCAGCGCCCCGACTCGGACGGTCCGGCCCGGCACGCGAATACGCGGGCGTTTTACCCCTGGGGCAAATACCCCCGTGGGTATTTGACCGGGTTCCGTGCCGCGTCGTAGCCTTGTCGGCAAGAAACCCCCCGGGGTATTGCGGAGGCACTGGAGAGGTGCCTGACCAGACGGAAAGGACTTCCACCATGGTCGCCAGCCCCCCACCCCGCACGGACCGGACCGCCGGCCGGCACCGCGTCGCCATCGTCGGCGGCGGCAGCGCCGGGATCAGCGTCGCCGCCCGGCTGCGGCGCGCCGGCGTCACCGACATCACCCTCGTCGAACCGTCCGACACGCACTGGTACCAGCCCCTGTGGACCTTGGTCGGCGGCGGCCAGGCACCCCTGCACAGCACCCGCCGTCCCGAGGCGTCCGTCATTCCCGACGGGGTGCGCTGGATACGCCGGCGTGCCCTCGCCGTCGACCCCGACGCCCGCACCGTCACCCTGTCCGGGGGCGACGAGCTCACCTACGAACACCTCCTGATGGCCCCCGGACTGCAACTGGACTGGGACGCCGTACCCGGGCTCGCCGAGGCGGTGGGACACGACCGGGTGAGCAGCAACTACGCACCGGAGTACGCCCCTCGCACCTGGGACCTGATCAAGCGGATGCGGTCGGGCACGGCCGTCTTCACCCACCCGGCGACCCCGCTCAAGTGCGGCGGCGCACCCCAGAAGATCGCGTACCTGGCAGCGGACCACTGGCGCAAGCAGAAGGTTCTCGACCGGATCCGCATCATCCTCGTCATCCCGGATCCCGTCCTGTTCAAGGTGCCGGAATGGGGGCGCACCCTGGAGCAGGTGGCCGCCCGGTACGGGATCGAGGTGCGGCTGCGGTCGGAGATGACCGCCGTGAACGGCGACCGCCGCGAGGTCGTTCTCACCGACCACGCGAGTGGCGCCGAGGAGACCGTCCGCTACGACCTGCTGCACGCCGTGCCGCCCCAGAGCGCGCCCGACTGGGTCAAGGACAGCCCGCTCGCCGACCCGGCGAGCCCGCTGGGGTTCGTCGCCGCGGACAGGCACACGCTCCAGCACCCTCAGTACCGGAACGTTTTCGCACTCGGCGACGTGGCGAACCTGCCGACCTCCAAGACCGGCGCGGCCGTGCGCAAACAGGCCCCGGTCGTGGCCGCCAACGTGCTGGACGTCATGAACGGCCGGACCCCTGCGCGGCGCTACGACGGCTACACGTCCTGCCCGCTGGTGACCGCCCGCGACCGGATGCTGCTCGCCGAGTTCGACTACGACCTGCGGCCCGCACCCACCTTCCCGTTCATCAACACGTTCAAGGAGCGGCGGGACATGTGGGTGTTCAAGCGGTACGTGCTGCCGCCGGTGTACTGGCACGGCATGCTGACCGGCCGCCTGTGACCGACCGGCCCGGGCTTCCCCCGTCCCGGGCCGGTCCTCAGCGCACCCAAGAGGCGCCGACAGCACACCTGCGCCCCCTCTCATCCGCACGCCCCTGCCCCAGCCTGGAGGACCACCCATGTTCTTCACCCAGTACTACCTCGACTGCCTCTCCCAGGCGTCGTATGTGATCGCCGACGAGACCACCGGCAGGGCCGTTGTCGTGGACCCGCGCCGCGACGTTTCCGAATACCTCACCGACGCCGACGCCCAGGGTTTCATCGTCGAGGGCGTCCTCAACACCCACTTCCACGCCGACTTCCTCGCCGGCCACCTCGAGATGGCCGCCCGCACCGGCGCGTGGATCGGCTACGGACGCCGCGCCGAGGCCGAGTACCCCATCCGCGCACTCGGCGACGGCGACCGGATCAGCCTCGGTGACGTCACCCTGGAGATCCTCGAGACGCCCGGCCACACCCCCGAGTCGATCAGCATCCTCGTGTACGAGCACGCGGACGACGCCGTCCCCTACGGTGTGCTCACCGGCGACGCCCTCTTCATCGGGGACGTGGGACGCCCCGACCTGCTGGCTTCGCTCGGCGCCACCGCCGACGAGCTCGGCCGCATGCTCTACGACAGCGTCCAGCACAAGCTGATGGCCCTGCCGGACGAGGTGCGGGTCTTCCCCGCGCACGGTGCCGGATCAGCCTGTGGCAAGAACCTCTCCACCCGGCGGCAGTCCACCATCGGCGAACAGCGCGCCACCAACTACGCCTGCCGCCCGATGGACGAGGAGCGGTTCGTCGCCCTGGTGACCGCCGGCCAGCCCGCCGCCCCCGCCTACTTCGCCTACGATGCCGTGCTCAACCGCAAGGAACACGGACTGTTCGACGCGGCCGGTGCGCCACGACCACTGTCCGAGGGGGACTTCAGGCAGCGGCGGACGGGCGGGGCGATCGTCCTCGACACCCGCTCGCCGCAGGACTTCGCTGCCGGGCACCTGAGCGGCTCGATCAACGTGCCCGCCGACGGCCGCTTCGCCGAACAGGCCGGCATGGTCGTCAGTCCCGAGGCAGAGGTCGTGGTGGTCGCCCCGCAGGACCGCGAGGAGGAGATCGTCACCCGGTTGGCCCGGATCGGCTTCGACACGGTGGGCGGATACCTGCGCGAGCCCGAGGGCGCCTTCCTGGCCCTGGCCGACGACATGCGGCAGGCGAGCCGCGTGACCGCGGACGAGCTGCACCGGCTGCTGAACGGTGACGAACCGCCGCTGGTCCTGGACGTGCGCAACACCGCCGAGCGCGAAGAGGGCTTCATCGACGGCTCCCTGCACCTCCCGCTGGCCGAACTCGCCCGGCGCGTCGACGAAATCCCGGCCGGCCGGCCCGTCGTCGTCCACTGCGCGGGCGGCCACCGGTCGTCCATCGCGGCCTCCCTGCTCCGCCACCATGGCCGAACCGACGTGTCCGACCTGCTCGGCGGCTACGGCGCCTGGCTCGCCCGGACCGCACCGGCCGACGCTTGACCTGACCGCGGGTGCGGCGGGCACCGGCCGTCAACGCGCCGCACCCCTGCGGACCGGCTTTCCACGGGGCCACCCTCGCACCGAGGCGCCGGCCGTTCCCGCCTCGGTGTGCCGGTCCCACAATGGCGACGGGGGGCGCGTGCCGTCACCGCCGACGAAGCCCGCCAAGCAGCGGCGACGGAAGCCAACGTGTGGCGGGCGGGACAAACGGGCCGCCTGCGACGGCGGGTCCGCGACAGGACGGACGCGAGGAGCACCACATGGACGCGGCAGCATGGGACGAGCGTTACCGCGGGGCCGAACTCGTATGGGCCGCGGAGCCCAACCGGTTCGTCGAGCAGGAACTGGCCGGACTCGAGCCCACCGGCCGGGCGCTCGACCTGGCCGCCGGGGAAGGACGCAACGCGGTCTGGCTGGCGGAGCTGGGGTGGGAAGTGGACGCCGTGGACTTCTCCGCTGTGGCACTGGAGAAGGCAGGGCGGCTGGCCGTCGAGCGCGGCGTGCGGCTGCACACCGTCTGCGCGGACCTGACCGCATGGTCCGCTGCGGAGGCGACGTACGACCTGTCCCTCATCTCCTATCTCCACCTGCCGTGGCAGCAGATGGAACAGGTGCTGCGGCAGGCCGCCCGTGCTGTCCGGCCGGGTGGGACCCTGCTGCTCGTCGGTCACGCCGCGGCCAACCTCAGGCAAGGCCACGGCGGGCCGCAGGATCCTCGTGTGCTGTACACCGCCGAGCAGGTCGCCGCCGTCTGGCGACCGTATGCCGACATCGTGCGAGCCGAGACCGTCGAGCGCCCGGTGACCGGCGCCGATGGGCCCCGCACCGCGCTCGACACGCTGGTCCGCGCCCGCGGCCGCGCGGGGCAGGGCCGGCACACCCCGCCATTCCCGCACTGATGGCCGTCCGACCACCGATGAGCGGTGCCAGGGCCCGATCGCTTCCGCCCCAAACCAGGCGCGCAATACCCCGCGGGGTACCTCTTCGAGGAGTGCGGACTCGATGCCCTGTGTTCCATCGCCGATGAGGGGTCCCGCCGCCTCGACGCGGCGCTCGCATCCCTCGCCACCCGGACCGCGTAGGTCCGACACGACCGCGCGCAGCCGGGCGGCGTCCCTCGCTCCGCAGCCGGTTCCGCGCCGACCGAGCACCCCCGGGCGCCGGCAGCTCATCCCGTGACCACGCCTGCTCGGCATGCGGAACGGGGCTGCCCGGAAATTTGCGCCGTGCGGGTGCACGGGAATGGGGCACGGACGGCCCTGCGCTCCCCCGCAACGCCCATCCGGGGCGTTCCCGTCCGTCATCCGGGCGGACAACGGATGCCCCGCATCAGGGCGTTCCCGTCTGTCACCCGGGAGGGACAACGGATGCCCCGCATGCCCACCGAGGCTCTCGCCCGACTGCGCCGCGCCCTGAATGCCTCCGTTCGCGCCGACGTCCGCAGGAGCCCTCCGGTCCACCCGGCACGGCTCGCGCCGGGCGTGCGGCCAACCGCAAAGGAATCCGCCACGAGGGAACCAGTGATACCCCCGGGGGTACCCGTGTTACGGTGGTGAATATACCCCGGGGGGTAATCTATGTGGGAAGGGACATCTCCGTGTTCTTCATCGACACCATCGAGCTCGAGGGCCTGGGCAACCGCCACTACCTGGCCGGCGGCACGAGGACGGCCGTGGCGGTGGACCCGCCGCGCGACTTCGACCAGATTCTGGTGGCGGCCGCCCGGCGCGGGGTGCGGATCTCGCACGTGGTGGAGACCCACCTCCACAACGACTACGTCACCGGTGGCCTGGAGCTCGCACGGGTGACGGGTGCCGCCTATCTGGTACCGGCCGGTGCGCACGTGTCCTTCGCCCGGGTGCCGGTGGCCGACGGCGACACGGTCACCGTCGACTCCGGACTGGACCTGCGGGCCGTGGCCACCCCGGGTCACACCCCGCACCACACGTCGTACGTGCTGCAGGAGAACGGTGTGCCGGTGGCCGCGTTCACCGGTGGTTCGCTGCTGATCGGCACGGTGGGCCGGCCGGACCTGGTAGAGCCGCGGCTGACCGAGCAGCTGGCCCGCGCCCAGCACGCCTCCGCACACCGTTTGGCGGACGAACTGCCCGACGAGACGTCCGTGCTGCCCACCCACGGCTTCGGCAGCTTCTGCTCCTCGGCGCAGACCGAGGGGGACGCCACCACCATCGGCAAGGAGAAAAGCGTCAACGCGGCGCTGACCCAGGACGTGGACTCCTTCGTCGCCCGGCTGCTGGCCGACCTCGACGACGTGCCCGCCTACTACGCGCACATGGGTCCGGCCAACGCCGACGGCCCCGCTCCGGTGGACCTGACTCCGCCGGCTGTCGCGGACGCCCAGGAGATAGCCGCCCGCCTGGCGGCCGGCGAGTGGGTGGTCGACCTGCGCAGCCGTATCGCCTTCGCCGAGGGACATGTCGCCGGCTCGTTCAACTTCGAGGTGGACGGAAGGATCGCCACCTACCTGGCCTGGATGATCCCGTGGGGCAAGCCGGTGACCCTGCTCGCCGAGTCCACCGAGCAGCTGGCCGCCGCCCAGCGCGAACTCGTCCGGGTCGGCATCGACCGCCCAGCCGCCGCCGCGACCGGCTCGCCCCGGGAGTGGGTGACCGAGGACGGCTCGCCGGCCTCCTTCCCCCGGTCCACGTTCGCCGGCCTGGCCGAACACGGCACCGACGACATCGTCGTCCTGGACGTACGCCGCGACTCCGAGCGCGCCGCCGGGTACATCGAGGGCTCCGTGCACATCCCCGTCCACCAGCTGCACAAGCGGCTGGGCGAGGTGCCGCCCGGCACCGTCTGGGTGCACTGCGCCGGCGGGATGCGGGCCGCTATCGCCGCCTCGCTGCTGGACGCCGCCGGGCGGGACGTGGTGGCCGTCGACGACGGATTCGACGCCGCCACCGGCGCCGGACTGACCGTCGTCACCCGCTGAACGCTCCTGCCGTACCCCTCCATCAGCTCCCCCGAGAGGTTTGTGATGTTCCTCTTCCGTAGCGGCGGGGACCGCGTCACCGTAGACGAGGCCCGCCGACGCACCCAGGGCCCGGACGCCCCGGCCGTGCTGCTGGACGTGCGCGAACAGGGCGAGTGGGACGCCGGTCACGCTCCCGCCGCCCTCCACGCGCCGCTGTCCCGTCTGGCGGCGGGCGGGGCGCTGCCCGCCGCGGCCCAGGGACGGCTGCTGGTGGTGATCTGCCGCAGCGGGCACCGCTCGCAGCGCGCCGCCAAGCTGCTGGCCGCCCGCGGCGCCGAGGCCGTGGACGTCAAGGGCGGCATGCAGGCATGGGCCACCGCCGGTCACCCGGTCGTCGACGAGCGTGGGACCGAGGGCTCCATAACATGACCGCTCTGATCCTCGCGCTCGTCGCCGGTGCCGTCATCGGCCTGGCCCTGGGCGGTCTCGGCGGAGGCGGCAGCGTCCTCGCCGTGCCCGCCCTGATCTACCTGCTCCACTTCACACCGGCCGAAGCGACGACGGCGAGCCTGGTCATCGTCACCCTCACGTCGATCTCGGCGCTCGTCGGGCACGCCCGGGAGGGCAACGTTGCGTGGCGCACCGGGCTGCTGTTCGCCGCGGCGGGCATCGTGCCCGCGATGCTCGCCGGGGCCGCCGCCGGCCACCTGCCCCAGAGCATGCTCACGGTCGCCTTCGCCGTCATCGCGGCGCTCGCCGCGCTGCGCATGCTGCGGCCCGCTCGCGCCGAGCCGTCCGGCACGGTCAACCCCGGCAAGGCCGGCGCCGCCGGGGCCGGTCTCGGCGCGGTGACGGGGTTCCTCGGCGTGGGCGGCGGCTTCCTCGCCGTCCCCGCACTGGTGAGCGTGCTGAGTCTGCCCATGCGCCGTGCTGTCGGCAGCAGCCTGCTGGTCATCACGATCAACTCACTGGCCGCGCTCGCCGCCCGGGCCGGCACCGGCACGCACCTGGACTGGGCGGTCATCGCGCCGTTCACCGCGGCGGCGATCCTGGGCGCCTGGGACGGCAAGCGCCTGTCGAAGAAGATCAAGGGACATACCCTTCAGCGCCTCTTCGCCTACGTGCTGCTCGCGGTCGCCGCCTTCATGCTCGTGGACGTGATCACATGACGATGCCCTCACGCCGTGGGGCCCACACACCTCGGGCGGGGGAACGGGAAAGCGTCAGGCCGGCGAGAGGAAAGTCCCACGACCACTCCGCACAGACACCCCATGGGAAACAAGCGCTCCCGTACTCGGGGCACCTTCGACTCACAAGGATGACATTCGCCATGACCACCCCCACCGCCCTCGACCCCCGCCAGGTCCGCAGCCGCCTGCAGGAACTCACCGTCGTCGACGTCCGTACCCCCGGCGAGTACGCCGGGGGCCACCTGCCCGGCGCCCTGAACATCCCTCTGGACCAGCTCGACCGGGCGCTGCCGGACATCCGCACCGCCGCCCGGCGCGGCGAGGTTCTCGTCGTGTGCGCCTCCGGTGCCCGCTCCGAGAAAGCGTGCCGGATGCTCGCGGACGCGGGCATCCACACCGCCACGCTCGCCGGCGGCACCGGCGCCTGGGCGGCCGAGGGCCATGACCTGCACCGGCCCGACGGAAGCACGAAGGCGACGTGGGGCATGGAACGCCAGGTCCGCCTCACCGCCGGCTCGGTCGTCCTGCTGGGCCTGGCGCTGGGCGAAGCGGTTCACCCGGCCTTCCGGCTGCTGTCCGCAGGCATCGCCGGCGGCCTGGTCTTCTCCGCCGTGACCAACACCTGCGGCATGGCCGCCCTGCTCACCAAGCTCCCGTACAACCGGCCCCGCAGGGCCGACCTCGACGCGACACTGGCGCGCCTGCGCGCCAGCTGACCGGTCACCGGTGCCGGCGCAGCAGAGACCCGCGGCCACCGCATGGTCCTCAGTCCTCACACACCGATGATCAGCGGTGGCAGCTGCCTTCCCGCAGCCGGTCCACCCACAGGACCGCGGTCTACGGCTGGAGCACCAGGTCGCGCTGATACCAGGTTCCCGGCCTACCCCCGAGGTCGGCCGGGTCCGCCGGGCCAACCGGGACGAACCCGGCCTTGGTCAGCACCCTCCGGGACGCGGCATTGTCACGGGAGGCTGCGGCCCGCAGTGTGTGCAGCCCATGCCGCGTCGCCGCCAGCCGGCACAGCTCACGGACGGCCGCGGTCGCCACGCCGCGGCCGGCGACGTGCTGCGCGACCCGGTAACCGAGCACAGCCGTGCCGTCCTCGATGTCGTACAGGTTGAACCGGCCCAGAACCGAACCATCCTCGGCGACGAGCACGTAGAAGGCGCCGATGCCGGCCTCTCCCTCAGCCAGCAAGGCGCTGTACCGGTCGGCGAACTGGTCGAAGAACTCATCACCGCGGTCGGAGATCGAGGCGGCGAAGTAGTCGCGGTTCGCCAGCTCGAAGGCCAGGACCGCCGCGGCATGGCCGGCACGCAGCCGTTTCAGCTCGGGCACCGCCCGACTCTACCCGGATGATGCGTCGAGGCCACCTTTGTTTCCACCAGCGGCAGACAGCCCCGAGGCCAGAGCGCATGACGATCCACCGCTGGAGCAGGTGTGGTCGGGCAGGCCGACGATCCGGCCTCCCGCTCGGCCACCAGGACGGCGGTAGGGCGTCGGAGGGTTCTCGGTCCGGCCTGCCCCCGCTGCTCGGTGGGAGCTGTCAGTGTGCGGGCGGGGTCTCCCGGCTCCCGGACATGAGATCGGTGGGCAGGGCGGCGACGACTCGTCCCACCGCCGCCAGGCGGGCCATGACGAGGGGGTCGCCCCAGAGGTACTCCTCCGGATCCAAATGCCCGTCCCCTCCATCAGGTTCGTCGAGGGCGTCGTCGCCCTCGTCGTCCGGCCAGTCGTCGAAGTACAGCACGTCGTGGAGCACGGTGAGCGCGTCCCCGGACTGTATCTCGAAGCGGGTCAGTCCGGCATCGACGATCGCCTGAACGACCCCGGCCTCGACCAGCCGCTGTGCGAACCCGGTGTCCCGGGTGTCGACTTCGACGTGGTGGCGACCCCCGTCCCGGCGCACGGTGAACCGGATCCGTGGCAGCGTCGTGCCCAGACGGACCGCGCAGACCGTCAGCCGGGCCCGCTGCCAGGTCCGTGACACCGGCCACGGCTCCGGCTGAAAGGCGTCCACCACGGTGAAGCGGCGGCCGTCGTGGACGCCGGACATCGCCGCGAAGAACCCGCTCGGCGTCGACCAGACCGGTGCGTTCATCTCTGCGACCCTCGAGAGGCGGGGCGGGGCGAAGGGCTCGAAGAACCAGCGCTTCGCCAGGCCGGACGGTCGCTCCTCGAATGTGAAGCCCCTGCTTAGCGCGTACGCGGCGCGGGCTCGCACGATGTCGGCGCGCCGACGGGCGCGCCGCAGCGCGGGCACCACGAACCAGGCCGCGGTGAGCA
The DNA here is from genome assembly GCF_059510295.1 of Streptomyces sp. PTL18. Lineage (NCBI taxonomy): Bacteria > Bacillati > Actinomycetota > Actinomycetes > Kitasatosporales > Streptomycetaceae > Streptomyces > Streptomyces sp. PTL18. The sequence goes on from NZ_JCAJZO010000039.1 coordinate 37,390, forward strand.
GGGCGAACTCGGCTGCCGCCGCCCATCCGGGCAGCCACTGCGCGGTCCACCCGGCGAAGGCAGCCGCTGCGATGGCGAGGAGGAGCGGGGTGGTGCCTTGCAGCGACATGCCGCTCGCGCGGTGCCGTCCGGTCCACCTCCGCCTCCCGGCGTCGTCCTGCTCCCGGTTGAGCGCAGAGGCCAGCAGCAGATTCAGCGTCGCCAGCGACAGGGCCACCACGGCGACGGTGAGGCAGGCGCTCGCCCAGTGTGCGCCACCTTCTCCGCTGACGGCGAAGAACAGCCCCAGCAGGAATGCCACCAGCAGAGGTGACAGGCAACCGAGTCCCGTGTACGCGACCATCAGCGGTACTCCCGCCTTCCACGCGCGGCCGGCGTGCTCCGGCCGGACAGCGCACAGCGTCGCCGACGGTTCACCGCCGAGCTGCTCACCGGCTGCAACTCGGCCCAGGTCGACCTCAAGGCCTCGTTCACCTCGGGGAACGCTGATGGGCGCAAGGACGCGGACACGCTGGACCCCTTCGGGCTGGTGATTCACCGAACGGGGCGCAATGCTGCCCGACCTGGGCTGCGGGCACATCAGTAGAACTACGCAGTCGCCACACGTAGGTCCATGAGGTCGTGAGGTACTGATCCCGAAGCCGTGCCGGCACTCGCCTCTCGGGCTGCGGCCTTCCGTGCGCCCCGCCCGGCTCGAAACGCTCGTCGGCTGCGCCCTCACCCTGGGCGACGTCGAGCAGGCCGAGCGCTGGGCCGCCCAGTCCACCGGGGAAGCAGAGCGGCTGGGCCCGGGAGGCCGGCGGGCCGCCGCCCTCCGTGCCGGATCCGCTCTCGCCGAGCACCGGGGTGACCTGGCCCAGGCGCTGGACCTCCTGGACGCGGCCGCCCGGGAGTGCCGCAGGAGCGGCGCGACGCTCTGGGAGACCTACGCACTGCTGCGTGCCGTTCCGTTGGCGCAGGGTGCCGGTCAGGCTGCACGCGCCGCAGCCATGTGGCGGCGAGCCCACCGGACGGCCGTGGAGGCGGCGCAGGCTGCTGCTTTTCGCGCCGGGCACCACCATGCGCATCAAGCGGGTGGCAGTCACCGGCGGGCACGGCGAGAGCGAGGTGGCGCTGCGGCGCATCCGGCACCGGTTCGTGAACCGCACCAACCTGCGCGGGGCGCGGGTGCAGCCGGTGAGGATCCTGGCGCCACTGATGGCAGCCGTGCAGAGTGGGGAGCTGAGCCACGACCGGCGCCCCGACGGGGGCGACGATGACGAGGAGGTCCTATCTGTGGCTGTGGCGGGCGGGCGGGACCGTGGACAAGGGCTGGGTGTGTCGGCGCTGGTGTCGATCGGCATCGGCGGCATGGTGGGTGGCGGGATCTTCTCCGTCCTCGGGCTGACGGTGCAGGTGGCCGGGGCGGGCGCGTACGTGTCGTTCCTCGTCGGCGGGATCGTGGCGGCGCTGACCGGTGTCTCCTACGCGCTGCTGTCCGTGCGCGTCCCCAGCCGCGGCGGTACGGCCACCTTCCTGGACCGGGCGTTCGGCACGCGGATCGCGGGGCCGCTCAACCTGTTGCTGTGGCTCAGCTACTTTGTCATGCTCGGCCTCTACGCGATCGCGTTCGGCACCTATCTGGCCGCGCTGCTCGGTCTGCCCGGCGCCTGGCACCGGCCGCTGGCCAGCGCCGTGGTGGTCGCCTTCGCCGCCCTCAATCTGGCCGGCGCACGGGTGGTCGGCCGTGCCGAGTCCGTGCTGGTCTACTTCAAACTGGCCGTCCTGCTGGTGTTCTGCCTGGGCGGGCTGGCATATGTAGACCCCGCCCGGGTCGCCCCCTCGGCGTACCCGCACGGTGGCGCGATCGTCTACGCCGGATGCCTGATCTTCCTCGGCTACGAGGGTTTCGAGCTCATCGCCAACGCCGCGGAGGACGCCGCGGACCCGGCACGGACGCTGCCACGCGCCTACCTGATCTCCATCGGAGGTGTCATCGCCCTGTACGTGCTGGTGGCCTTCGTCGCGGTCGGCAACCTGACCTCGCGGCAGATCGCCCACGACCGGGACTACGCCCTCGCGGTCGCCGCCCGCCCGCTGCTGGGCCAGGCCGGGTTCTCCCTCATCGCGATCGCCGCCGTCGTCTCCACCGCCAGCGCCATCAACGCCACCCTCTACGGCACCGCCAAGTTCACCTACCTCATGGCCCGACACGGCGAACTGCCCGAGCACCTGGCCGAACCGGTGTGGCACCATCCGATCGGCGGACTCATCGCCACCACGCTCGGCACCCTCCTGATCGTCAACCTTGTCGACATCCAAGGCATCAGCCTCATGGGCTCGGCCGGCTTCCTGATCGTCTTCGCCGCCGTGAACCTCGCCGCCGCCAGGCTCCCCGGACTCGCAACAGCCGCGCGGACCGCAGCACGCTGCGGCGTGGCGGCCTGCGCAGGCTGCCTTGTCGCACTGACCGTCTACGCCGCCGGCAACATCCCGAGGCAGCTCGTGGTCCTCGCCGTCATGCTCGCCGTCGCCGTCCTGGCCGAGGCCCTGATCCGGGCGCGCGGCCGTGCCCTGCCGCCGGGAGCCACCCCGCACGCCCCAGGCCGGGTGCAGCGGCCCTGAACCTGGGTCGATCGCACGGGCAGACGGCTGCCGGGCGGGGCACAACTCCGGGCGAGCGCGGCCCGGTCGGACGGGAGGCTGAGCCGCCGACCGAGACCTTCGCGGCTCCTGGACGGGATCCGACCGGGTACGGGTGGTGATGCGGTGCTCGCACTGAGGTCCGGGTGGCTGTGGTCGCGCTGGTTCTGCCACAAAGGCTGCTTGACCGGGG
>NZ_JCAJZO010000040.1:0-34919 GCF_059510295.1 Streptomyces sp. PTL18
GCCCCGCCTTCCCATCCGTTCCACAACTTCACTGGCGCTATGACCTTGTATTGCCGCATTGCTGCCAATTTGTTCTGACGGTCGGCGGAATTTATCCACAGGCTGGGGGCCGCATAGTTCTCGCGATGGGCCAAGCAGTGAGTAAGCCACTTCAGGGTGAGTGACCCAGATCACAGAAGGAGGTGTCACACCAATACGGGTTCTCGACACCTGTAGCAGACGAATGCGGGGTTCCCAGGGGCCCGGAGCCAGAGGCCAAGGAGTGGCGTGAATCACAGAAATGGGGGTCACACCGATGCGGATTTCTACACCCCTATAGGTGATCCGCGATGGAGCGAGCGGCGAAACATAGCAGCACATCGCCGGTTAGCCAAACCGGTGATTCTCCGGACTATTGATGCTCCTGGCCGACGACCGGAAGGACGAGTGGCGTGAGCACAGGGAGGCTTGAATTCCCGCCTAGCGGGATGCGCGGGAATCCGAGGGACGGTTTCTGCCCGCCTTGCGGGAGCGCAGCGCTGCACCCCTCGTACGTGTCCGGTCTGGCAGGTAGACCTGTCTCAACAGCCGCGATGACGGCTTGCCGGGCAGTACGGGCAAGCTCCGATCCGGCGATAGATGGCCGCTGGGCAAGCCTTCGGGCAAGCCCTCGGGCAAGCCCTCGACGGTTGGCTGAACGCAGTACGCAACAACGGCACGGCAGCGAACGGGGAGACATGACCGAGCAGATACGCGAGTCACGAGGGGAGATGGTCAGCATTCACAGCCGGGAGGCGGCAGAGGTGGCTGCATTGGTCCGCGAGATGAGGGCCACTGTGGCGAGGCTCGGCCGTGAAGTGAGGGAAATGCGTCAGGAGGTCGTGCAACTCAAGAGCGCGGTTCCTGCTGCTGAGCCTTCTTCAACTTCTCGACCTCGCGGCGCAATTCCTGATGCTCGGCGCTGAGCGCTCGGATCTCGTCACGCAACGCGGTGAGCATTCCGGCAAGGGAGGGTTCGGCATCCTTCGGGCTGCCACCCTTCCCCTCACCGGAGTCACTGAAGGGAATCTTCTCCTCACCGGGCGGCCAACTGCGGGAGGTGGCGTCGGCGGCCTCCTCGGCAGGAACCTCGTTCGAGTTTCTGAGGTACCAGGCGGGAGCGGTGTAGTCGACACCCGTGCCTTCGAAGTCACTGACGAAACTTCCCCGGCCCTGGATGGTGTAGATCAGCCCTTCGTCCCGGAGCACCCCGAGTGCAGAGCGGGCGGTCATGTTGGCCACCCCGAAGCGCTCTTGCAGCTCGCGGTAAGAGGGAAGCTGTTCGCCCGGCTTGTAGCGGCCCGCCTTGATCTCACGCCGAAGCTCGTCGGCTGCGTGCTGATAGGGCGGCCGGCGGTCGGGCTTAGCAGGGCTAGCAGGCGTCATGTCAATCAGGGTAGCGAGATCTAGCTGCCCTAGCACACCCCTCTGACAAAGGCGCACTCATATCCCCACCCACCTAGCACTCTTCGTTCGATTGACATTGCTAGCTGGGCGAGCTTCTATTGATCACGCCCCGCCACCCGGCGGAGCACCTACCGAAAGGACGTAACACCCATGGCCCGTATCCGTGTTGGCCTGCTCCCCACCGCGTCGTTCATGGTCGGCACCCTGCCGGTGCCGAAGTACGCGGACGCCGAGAAGACCCAGTTCGCCGTGGACCGGGAGACCGGCGCGAAGCTGATGACGATCACCCTCTTCTTCATGGAGGAAGACCGCGCCGAGGCGCTGAAGATCACCGTCCCGGAGACCGGTCTCCCCAACGGCCTCAAGCCGGGTCTGCCGGTGATGCCGGTGGAGCTGTTCGCCACCCCCTGGGCGCGGATCTTCAACGGCCAGCTCTCGGACGGCATCGCCTACCGCGCTGACCGCCTTGACCTGGTCGGCGGCTCTGCCCCGGCCACTGAAGCCGCGTGAGCGGCACCGCCTTCCGGTTCGGCGCTGAGCGCAGCTACCCGCTGACTCACGCCGGACCGGACCCCCGGTTCACCGAATCCCTCGTCAACTCGGTGGCGGCCCTGCTCGTCGGCTACGGCTACCCCCGCTTCGCCGCCCTGGAGGACTGGGCGGCCCTCGAATCGGCCCTCGCGGCCTTCCTCTACAACCCCAAGGAGCAGTGAATGTCCGTGCAGGAGGTGTTTGGCCTCGCCCCGCTCGTCGCGCTGATCGGGCTCGCCGTGTTCGTCGTGTGGGGCGTGGTGTGGGTGGTCCGCTACCTGCTGGCCGACTCGATGATGCGGGCCAGCATCCGACAGGCCGTACGGGTGCGCCGAACGTGGAAGCGGTTCGCCGCGATGGTGGGACTGTCCGTGACGGACAAGACGCCGACTACCATGGCGTCGCTGTCGAACACGGATGGCAAGCCGCCCAAGCCTCGGGTCCTGACGCCGACTCTGAAGGTGACGCCGGACCGGTTCGGCGTGGTGGTGCGGGCCAACTGCCTGCCGAAGGTGGGCCTGGAGGAGTTCCAGAAAGCCGCGCCCTATATCGCGGACGCCTGGCGGTGCACACGGGTGTCCGTCTCCCAGGACAAGCCCGGTCAGGTCCTCATCCGTGGCGTGCGCGTAGACCCGCTCATCACCAAGACCGAGCACACGCCTACTGGCAAGGTCCCGGAGAAACTGGCGGTGTGGAACCTGGGGGTGGACGAGTACGCCCAGGCGATGAGTGTGAACCTGGCTGAGGTGCCGGGCGTGACCGTGGCCGGCCTCCCCGGCTTCGGCAAGACCTCGCTCATCAACCGGTTCATCTGCGACACCGCGCCCTCTCCGGCCGTGCAGTTCGCGGTGGCGGACGGCAAGGTGATGGCCGCCCATGAAGGCGACTACGCCGACCTGATGGGACGCCTGTTCGCCTTCGCCGGAAGCGACCTGGAAGAAGCGAACGCTCTGTTCTGGAAGCTGGTCAGGCTGCGGCGTGCCCGGTCCACCGCGATCAAGACCGTCCTTCGCCGTAAGGACATGTGGCACGGCGGGCCGTCCGTCGACTGGCCCTGGGTCGTGCTGATCATCGATGAGGCGCACACCTACTTCCGCGACCACAAGGGCTCCGACAAGGAGACCAAGCGGCTCGCCGCGCTGGCAGCGCAGAACGCTCGCCTGGTGGAGGAGTTGGTGAAGATGGGCCGTAGCGTCGGCATCCTGGTCATCCTCGCCACGCAGAAGAGCACGGGTGACGCCATCCCCACCTTCATTCGCGACGTGTGCCCGGTCGGCCTGTCCTTCGCGCAGAAGACCGCCGATGCGGCCGTGGCCGCCCTGGGCGAAGACATCCGGGACTGGCCCGACGCGAGCCCCACCGTGTTGCAGGAACCGGCGTACGTCGGCGTCGCGGTCATGAAGACCAGCGGACAGAAAGGTTTCACCCGCCTGCGCACCCCGTACGTCAGCGAGACCGACTCGGCCCACGTCGCCGCCCGGACGGCCCACCTCACCGCCGACCCGGCCGACCTGCTGACCGCCCAGCTCCCCGGCCTCGACCTCACCAAGGCCGATCCGGACGACAGCTCTATCCCGCCGCTGGCGGCCTGAGCCCAACTCACCGAATTCCGCGCCTTGTTGAAAGGAGGTGAAACCTCATGTCTGAGGACCGGATCACCCAGCGCACCGTGACCGTAGTTATGGGCGTCATCGCCCTCCTGGCGTTCGTCTTCTCCTTCGGCAACGTCTGGGCCCTGGCCCTGCGACTGGGCGTCCCCGCTCCCATCGCGCCCCTAATCGCCCCGATGGTGGACCTGTCCGTGGTCGGGCTCCTGGTAGCGTTGCGCTACCTCTCCCTGCGCGGCATCCAGCCCGAGCAGATGAAGGCGGCCACACGCCTGATGCACGTCTCCGGCCTGCTGACCCTGGCCCTCAACATCGCCGAACCCATCGTGGCCGGACACTACGGCCGCGCTGCCGTCGACGCCGTGGCCCCCCTGCTCCTCCTCGGCTGGGGAGCGGTCGGCCCACAGCTCCTGCGCTCCTTCGCTGCGGTCACCCTGAGCGCCACCGCCCCGGCCACGACTGCCGAGACGGAACCGGCAGAAGTCCCGGCCCCGGCCTCCGCCGATCCGGAACCGGCGCCTTCCCCGGCCGTCACGCCCGAACCGGTTCCCGCCCCGGCCCCGGCTGCTCCGCTCACCGCCCCGGTCCCCGCCGCGCCTGCGCCTGCGCCTGCGGTCAAGGTGCCTGAGCCCCTGCTCACCGAAGCGCGCTCCATCGCCGCATCGCACCAGGCAGAGCACGGCGAACCCATCACGGCGGCCCAGCTCAAGAGGCGGCTCGGTATCGGCCTGCCCATGGCCACCGCCCTCCACGCCGCCCTGTAGAGCCGCCCCCTCCGCCGGCCTTTCCGGCACTTCCCACCCTCGCCCGCCCCTGGGCCCGACCCGTCATGCCTGCGGGCAGCAGCCCGAGCGCACTGAATCGCTGCTGCCCGCAGGCCCCACCCTCGCGCCAGAAAGGAGCCCCCGCCACCCATGCGCCGCCCCCTCGACCTACAGCACGTGATCAGCCCCGGCCTGCGGGACCTGATCGAACTGGCCAACACCCACGACTTCGACCGCGTCACCAAACAGGTCCGCGACCTGCGCGGCTGCACCAGCCCCATCAACCTCCACGGCTGGACCGTCACCACCGACCAGACCACCAAGCAAGTCGTCCGCTCCTACCGCTCCGAAGACGAACCCTCCGGACGCCTCCTGACCACCTGCGGCAACCGCCGTTCCTCCCGCTGCCCCGCCTGCTCCCGCGTCTACGCCGCCGACACCTACCACCTCATCAAGGCCGGACTCTCCGGCGGCAAGAACGTCGCCGAAACCGTCCGCGACCACCCCCGAGCCTTCGTCACCCTCACAGCCCCCTCCTTCGGCCCCGTCCACAACCGCAAGACCGACAGCACGGGCAAGCCCCGTCCCTGCGCCTGCGGCGAGACCCACACCGAAGACGCCCCGGAACTCGGCACGCCGCTGGACCCAGCCACGTACGACTACACGGGCGCCGTGCTCTGGAACGCGCATGCAGGACAGTTGTGGGCGCGCTTCACCACCTACCTGCGCCGGACCCTGGCCGAACACCTCGGCATGACGCAGAAGGCGCTCAACGCTGCTCTCCGCGTCTCCTTCGCCAAGGTCGCCGAGTACCAAAAGCGCGGCCTGGTCCACTTCCACGCCGTGATCCGCTTCGACGGACCCGACGGCCGCACGACCTCGCCCCCGCCCTGGGCCACCTTCGACGCCCTGAGTGCCGCCGTGGGCCTGGCGGTCGAGCGTGCCCGGCTCACCGTCGAGTCCGACGCCATCGGTGAACGCGTCATCGCCTTGGGCCGCCGGTTCAAGGTGGACCCCATCACTGCCCTGGGCGGCGGCGAACTCACCGACGCCCGCGTTGCCGAGTACACCGAGAACAAGGTCGCCGGGTACGTCGCCAAGTACGCCACGAAGAACGCCGAAGGTGCGGGCACCGTAGACCGCACCCTGATGTGCCGCCCCTGCGCCGGACGCGGCTACGTACGCGGCCCGGACGGCTTCCATGACCGGTGCACCGACTGCGACGGCACTGGACAGGCCGAACCCATCAAGGCCCTGCCCGTCCAGCAGCACGTACGCCAGATGATCCGTACCGCCTGGGCCCTCGGCCACCTGCCGGAGTTCGCCGAACTCAAGCTCTGGAAGTGGGCTCACATGCTCGGCTTCCGCGGCCACTTCTCCAGCAAATCCCGGGCCTACTCCACCACCCTCGGCGCCCTCCGCGACGTACGCCGCGCCTGGCGCCTCGCCCAGGCCGAGGCCGCCCGCGCCGGCCTCCCCACCACCGACGAGACCACCCTCGTCACCGCCTCCTCCTGGACCTACCTCGCCAGCGGCTACCGCCCCGGCGAAGAACTCCTAGCCGCCCAGGTCCGCCACGACATCGCCCACGCCCAACGCATCAAGTCCGAAGGAGATCCCTGGCTGTGACCACTCCGACCAAGGCCAACAGGCAGACGCTGAAGCTGGGGGAGGCCCTCGCCGAGATCGGGGTGTCCCGTGCCGCCTTCTACCGCATGCGCGCGCGGGGCCAGGCCCCCAGGCACCTGAAGCTTCCCAACGGTCAGATCCGCATGCGTCGGGCCGACCTCGACGCCTGGTTCGACTCCTGCGAGGTGCAGGAAGCGTGCTGACCTACGACGTGCAGATCTGGGGTATCCGCAAGCGGCCCAACCGTGTAGCGGCCTATCAGCTCCGGTGGCGCGTTGGTCCGCGTCCCTTCTCCAAGAGCTACAAGATCAAGGCTCAGGCGGACGGACGGCGCTCGGAGCTGCTGGCCGCCCTGCGCAACCGCGAGCAGTTCGACACGGAAACCGGCCTGCCTGCCTCGGAGGTGCAGGCGCTCAACTCCACCACGTGGTACGCCCACACCCGTGCCTACGCGGAGATGAAGTGGCCTGGTGCTTCGGCCAAGCACCGCGCAAGCATCGCTGACACGCTGGCCACCATCTCGCCGAAGCTGGTCAAGGACGACCGTGGGGCTCCGGCTCCGAAGGTCCTCCGCATCGCCCTCTACTCGTGGGTCTACCGCTTCGTCCTCGGTGACGACGGGACACTGAAGCCCCGTACCGACGTCGAGGAGCCGCCCGCCGACATCGCGTCGGCGCTGGACTGGATCAGCCGGAAGTCCGTCGACATCACCGCGCTCGACACGCCCTCGGTGGTGCGTACGGCGCTCGACGCTCTGAAGCTGAAGCAAGACGGCACGGCCGCTGCCGAGAACACGGTGAATCGCAAGCGAACGGTCTTCAGCAACTGCCTTCGGTACGCGGTGGAACGGGAGTTGCTGGCGGCTCTGCCCCTCGACAAGGTCGACTGGACCCCGCCCGAGTCTGACGACGAGATCGACTTTCGGTTCGTCCCCGGCCCCAGGCTGGCGAAGGCGCTGATCGACGCTGTAGGCGAGCAGGGGGCACGCGGACGTCACCTGATGGCGTTCTTCGGCTGCCTCTACTACGCGGCCAACCGCCCTGGGGAGGCGGCCAATCTCCGGGAAGAGGACTTCACCTTGCCTGAAGAGGGCTGGGGAGAAGTGCTGCTGTCCACGAGTACGCCCCGCGTCGGCTCCGGGTGGACTGACACGGGCGAGTCGTTCGATACGCGCGGCCTGAAGAAGCGGGCCCGCAAGGCGACCCGGCCTGTGCCGATTCCCCCGGTCCTCGTGCGCCTGGTCCGTGAGCACATCAAGGAGTTCGGCACCGCTGAAGACGGCCGGCTGTTCCGTGCGGCCCAGGGTGGCCACCTGCTGTCCAAGGAGTACGGGGAGGTTTGGAAAGCGGCTCGACTCGCTGTGCTGACCGAGCCCGAAGCGGCTTCCCCCCTGGCTGACGTGCCGTACTCCTTGCGTCACGCGGGTGTCTCGCTCTGGCTTGAGTCCGGCGTCTCCCCGGCGGAAGTCGCACGCCGAGCAGGCCACAGCATCGCGGTCCTGTTCCGCTTCTACGCCAAGGCAATTCACCGCAATCAGCAGCGCGCGAACGAACAGATCGAGCGGGCCTTGGAGGCTGACGACGGCGAATAGATCGGGTGGCACTTCGCCCACAGGCGCCATCCTCGCCCCTGCCGGGGAGAGGATGGCGCCTTCTCGTTGTCCTGGGTATGGTCCACGCTTCCGACCGCGCTTAGCCCCGATTCTTCGGAGGCGTGGCGTCCTCGCTGAGCGGCTGGCTGCCGGATATGTCCCCCTGCCGCATGGGGGCAAGGGCGCCAGCCGGTACGGCAGGTCGCCGATCACGCGGTGCTGACCCGAAGGCTACTTGCCCCCGACACCTACCGGGACAATTTCGGGCGCTCGGCATCGGGAGGGAACGGAGGGGAACAATGATCGGCCCGTCTGGACAATGTCGGCAGACAGCCGACGCCAAGTGCATCAGAATGAGCCCATGAATCTGTGGCGCTTGTCAGCAGCGCCTGAACGCGCGGACAGCGAAATCCGCCTGCAGTCGCACAGTTCAGTGCGATTAGCAGCTGGAAACAGTGCGTGAACCTGCGTGAAAAAGTCGTGGCCGCAACCGCTGCGGCCACCGCAGGGGCAATACGGCCCCTGGGCACGGCGGGTGGGGGCAGCTTTTGCCAAGCAGCCAGACGCCAGGGGAAGTTCCCTGGAATCCCGTCATAGCCAAAGACTTTTGCAAGCGAGCGGGTTCAACAGAATTGACCCCAGCCAATAACACTTGGATCAGAGCCATGAGCCTGATCCCGGCGCAGTTGGGGACATCCCACTTCACACCTCGACGACATGAACAAGGGGAACATGCGTGAAGCAGACATTCAAGCGGACACTCCAGGTCGCGCTGACGACATTCGTCGCCACCGCCACCATGGGAGTTTTCGCGACGAGCGCTAGCGCCGGCGACAACACCTGGATCCGGCAGAGGGATTTCGGTATTTGCATCACTGGCGGCGCCAACGGCTTCGTGTACGGCGACCGTTCTTGCAGGTATGGTGACATCTCGCAGCTGTGGGACCGGGTAGGGTCCACCATCAAGAAGGCTTACACGAATCAGTGTCTCGACAGCGACGATAACGGCAGTGTTTACTATGATGAATGCAACGGCCTCCCTAACCAGGATTGGGATTACGTTGAGTCAGGCCCCTACAACGACGTTTCCGTACGGGACCGCAAAACCGGAAGGGAGCTGTTCGTCGACCCATATAGCGGACATGTAACCACCGAGTGGGGCGGATATATGTGGAGTTTCTACGGCGGCCAGTAGTCGCCCCGCAGAGCCCGGTGGGTGAGGCAGTCGGCTGGTTGGCCAGGGCGGTTTCAAAGTCCTGGTGATCAGCGAACCACCCTGGTCACAGCAGTGTGATGATGCTCCGACGGGCAGCCAGCCACGCAACGAAGCTCCGGTTGACGCCGGTGACCTACGAAGTCGCCTGCATCGCCCGGAGCTTCGGGGTTTCCCGCCCCCGTCCGCTGGTTCTCGGTCCACGCCTGGTCCACACACACTGATCCACAACGCAACAAAGCTGGATCAAGGTGAGACAGGACCATGCAGAAGGGGTGCTCCTCAGTGAGAGGCACCCCTTCTGACCAGCACGTCTGTGACCTGCGGTGGCGGTGGGATCCGAGCCCACGGGGACGCTTTCACGTCCTCACGTTTTTCAGGACCGTTCCCCTGCGCCGCCCGGGCAACCCACCTGGGCCCCGGTCCGGCCGGGACGGGGCGGGACCGGCCTGCCGGGCCCGGGCGGTGCTCGTCCGGGCCACCTGGCTCATCGTGCGGCTCAGTTGTCGCCGACGCGGGAGCCCAGGGTCACTCCGACCGTGTGGGTCCTTCCGTCGCGCTGGTAGGTGATCATCACCTTGTCGCCGGGCTTGTGGGTCCAGATCTCGCCGATCAGGGTGGGCCCGCTGTCGATCACCCTGTCGTCCAGCTTGGTGATCACGTCGCCCGGCTTGAGGCCCGCCTTGTCCGCGGGGCCGCCCGGCTCGACGGCGGCGGAGCCGTTCGCGCCCTGGTCGGTGATCTTCGCGCCGCCGGAGGAGTCGTCCAGCGACACCGAGGCGCCGATCTTCGCGTAGACCGGCTTGCCCGTGGCGATCAGCTGCTGGGCGACGTACTTCGCCTGGTTGATCGGGATCGCGAAGCCCAGGCCGATCGAACCGGACTGGCCGCTGCTGCCGAACCCGCCGTTGCCCGTGGACTGGATCGCCGAGTTGATGCCGATGACCGCGCCCTGGGCGTCCAGCAGGGGGCCGCCGGAGTTGCCCGGGTTGATCGAGGCGTCGGTCTGCAGGGCGCTCATGTACGACGCCTTGCTGCCGGAGCTGCCGTCGCTGGAGGCCACCGGGCGGTGCATGGCGCTGATGATGCCCGAGGTCACCGTGTTCGACAGGCCGAAGGGCGCGCCGATGGCGATCGCCTGATCGCCGACCTCCACCTTGTCCGAATCGCCGAGGGCGAGCGGCTGGAGGTCCGAGGGGGCGTTCTTGAGCTTGATGACGGCCACGTCATAGCCCTGCGCGTGACCGATGATCTCGGCGTCGAACTTCCTGCCGTTGGGGAACGTCGCCGTGAGCTTGCCGCCGTCGACCGCGTCGGCGACGACGTGGTTGTTGGTGATGATGTGGCCCTGCTTGTCGAACACGAAGCCCGTGCCGGTGCCGCCCTGGCCGTTGGTGGACTCCGCCTCGATGGTGACCGTGCTCGGCAGCGCCCTGGCGGCCACGGCGGCGACCGTGCCGTTGTCGTGCTTCACATCGCCGCCGCTGGTGGCGGCGGAGACCGTCGTGGAGCCGCTGGAGTCGTCGTCCTTGGCCAGCTGGTAGCCGATCCCGCCACCGACGCCGCCCGCGACCAGCGCGGCGACGAGGATCGCGGCGACCAGTCCGCCCCGCCTGTTCCTCGGCTTCGGGGCGGGGTTCTGGTACGGGGCGCCCCAGGGATCGCCCGCACCGCCGCCACCCGCGTAGGAAGGGGTGGCCGGCGGAGGCGGGGGCCAGCCCGCCTGGGGGGCGGAGGAGGCCATGGGGTGGCCCGGCGGCACCGGCGGGAGCTGCGCGGTCGGCGCGCCCTCCGGCTGCGGCGCGCCCTCGGGCCTCGGCGGGTGCGGAGCGCCCGGGCCGAACGACGCGCCCTCCGCGGGAGGAGTGCCCCCCGGTGCAGGGGTGTCTGCGGACGGCGCCTGCCCTTCGGGGCTCTCGCCCGGCGCGGAAGCGGGAGCGTCCACCGGCACGGGGGGTGCAGACGGGGCCGGGGGTACCGCAGTGCCCTCGTTCTCGGTGCTCACAGCTCTTCTCCTCGTTCCACGGCTGTTCTTCTCGATCCCACTCGGTCGCACTCGCCCACGCACGCGCGGCGCCGTGCGCTCTCAGCTGTGCCTGTCCCTTTGTACGCCTTGTACGCCGTCAAGCTTTTCCCACCGGACGTCAGGGCACCATAAGCGGTGGCTGTGGGTCCGTGACCATCCTTTATATAGGACCGGTGCGAACAAAAATCTGCATTCCCGACAGCTCGCCGATTCCTTCATGCCACCCTCCGGTCCCACACGTACCCCGTGACGGTGGGACGATGACGCGGTGACCCACGCACGACAGCACCAGGTTCAGGTGGTCGCCCACCGGGGGGCCTCCGAGGACGCCCCCGAGCACACCCTGGCCGCGTACAAGAAGGCGATCGAGGACGGTGCCGACGCCCTCGAGTGCGATGTCCGGCTGACCGCTGACGGACACCTCGTCTGCGTGCACGACCGGCGCGTCAACCGTACGTCCAACGGGCGCGGCGCGGTCTCCGCCCTGGAGCTCTCCGAGCTCGCCGCACTGGACTTCGGCTCCTGGAGGCGGAGCGACGAGGAACCCGACTGGGAACACCGGCCGCAGGACCCGGAGGACACCTCGGTGCTCACCCTGGAGCGGCTGCTGGAACTCGTCTCCGACGCAGGGCGGCCCATCGACCTGGCCATCGAGACCAAGCACCCGACGCGCTGGGCGGGGCAGGTCGAGGAGCGGCTGCTGCTCCTGCTGAAGCGGTTCGGCCTCGACGCCCCGGAGTCCCCGCAGAAGTCGCCGGTTCGGGTCATGAGTTTCTCGGCGCGGTCGCTGCACCGGGTGCGGGCGGCCTCACCCACGTTGCCGACGGTGTACCTGCTGCAGTTCCTCTCGCCCCGACTGCGGGACGGGCGGCTGCCGGCGGGTGTGCGGATCGCGGGCCCCTCGATGCGGATCGTGCGCACCCACCCGGCGTACATCCAGCGGCTGAAGCGGGCCGGGCACCAGGTGCACGTGTGGACGGTGAACGAGCCGCAGGACGTTGATCTCTGCCTGGAGCTGGGCGTGGACGCCATCATCACCAACCGCCCGCGCACGGTGCTGGACCGGCTCGGTCGCTGAGCGCGGCCGGCCTCCGCCACGGAACGTTTCTCCGCGCGTGACGCCCCGACGGGACAGCCGTATGACCATATGCGGCCAAAACCAGCCACGGTGATGACAGGGAGTGCACCGGCGCGTTCGGTCCGTGTTCGGCCGTGTCGACTGCATCACCCGATGTGTACGGACGGTTTCCGGTCCGGTCACTCCGGGCATCCACACCGTGGCGTGGGGCAAAGGAGGTCTCGGGGGTGGCGTTGGTGGTGGCACAGGAGGTGCCCACGTCGTCGAGCATGGCCGTACCCCATGGTCCTGCGGGCGTGGGGGAGGCAAGACACCGGATGCGCGATCAATTGCGCATCGGTGGCGTGTCGGAATCGGTCATCGACGATGCTGTATTGATCCTTTCGGAACTGCTCAGCAATGCGTGCCGGCACGGCAGACCGCTCCGCGACAGCCTGACGGAAGACGGCGATGTGCGCGCCGCGTGGCGTGTCGACGTCTCCGGGCGGCTCACGGTCGAGGTGACGGACGGAGGCGGCCCGACCCGTCCGGTCCCGGCGACCCCCTCGGTGACCGCGCACGGCGGCCGGGGGCTGAACATCATCAGCGCGCTGGCCAAGGACTGGGGCGTCCGTGACGACGCGCACGGCGAGGTCACGGTCTGGGTCGTCGTCCAGGACGACACCGACTCCGCCCGCCGCAGCGAGGACTTCGCCGCACGGGTCACGGCTCCGGCCGTGTCGCAGATGCCCGGCCTGGACTTCGAGGGCGCGTTCGACGACCTGCACTGAGGTGGTCGGGGTCGCCCACGGGCGCCGCGTTCCCGCCGGGACACGGGCGGGGACGGTCCCCTTCCCCCCGATCCGCCTACCGCGAGGTGGACCCTCCGGTGCGTTGTCCACAGGATCCCGTCGGGCGTCGTACGAACGGCTAGGCTCGCGACCGTACGAAACGAGCCGTAACCGGGAGACACCCACGATGGCCAAGAAGCGACCCCAGACCCAGGCCAAGCGCCCGCAGCCCACGGGCGGTGCCCGTGCCGATGGGGACGTCCCGGTCGTCGGCGGCCGGGAGCCCTGCCCCTGCGGCAGCGGCCGCCGCTACAAGGCCTGTCACGGCCGTGCCGCCGCGCACGCGGTGACCGAGTTGGTGCAGCGCCCGTTCGAAGGACTGCCCGGCGAGTGCGACTGGGTGGCGCTGCGCGAGCTGGTACCGGCGGCGACCGCGGAGCTGAAGCTCAGGGCCCAACTCCCCGAGGGCGTCCCCTCGGTCACGCTCGCCACGGTCCTGCCGATGGCATGGCCGGCGCTGCGTCGCGACGACGGCTCGATCCTGCTCGGCCTGCAGAACGACACGGCTTCGGGCGACATCAGCCGCGACCTCGCCGACACCCTCCAGCGCGCCCTCACCGCCGAGCCGGGCACGCCGGTCCAGGGCCGCCGGCCGCCCGCCGACGGCCCGCGCCTGCAGGACCTGCTGGACCCCGAGGGCCGCTTCGAGCCGGTCGTGCACAGCGGCTTCGAGTTCTGGGTCCCGGACGTGGAGAACACGACGCCGGAGGTGGCCGCCTCCCTGGAGCGGGCCAACGCCGCCGCGATCCCCACCGTCCGGCTGACCGGCGTGGACGCCGCGTACTGGTGCCGGACCCCCGAGAAGAACCACCTGCGGTGGGTCATGCCGCATCCGGAGGAGCGTCTTCTGGACGCTCTCGCACGGCTGCACGCCGTCGGCCTCTCGAGCCTCGGTGAGGGCACGCGCCTGGTCGGCTCCTTCCGCGCGCACGGGCTCACGGTCCCGGTCTGGGACCTGCCGAGCGACATGAGCGCGGAGGACGTGGAGAAGCCGGCGGCCGAGTTCGCCGAGCGTCTCGCGACCGCGCTGACCTCGCACGCGCCGCTCACCGCGGACGAGCGCCGGGCCCGCGGTGGGCTGACCAACCGGCAGGTGACGCTCAGCTGAGGTACGGTCCCGGACCGACCGCCCGGTCGGGCCGGGACGGACGCCGACCGGGAGCGACCTCGGGTGACTCCTGTCACAAGCCCGACGGTGAACGGCCGATCCGTGTCCGAATAGCCGAGATCGAATTTGCGAACCGCCGATCTCTTGTTACCGTTCCAGTAGCCCGGTTGCTGGTGCATCCCCCGTCGCCAGCAACCGGGTCTTTCCATGTACGCCCGCGCGCGGCACACCGGGTGCGACATCAACTGACGTACGGGGCGGGAGAGTTACCGTCCGCCGGCGGTGACCTGATCGCTTCCCGAGCGCAGCAGCAGTGGTCCGCTCCCGTCGCTCCGGGAGAACTCCGTGACCGCCGAGTACGCGCCCATGTCGCCCGCCACGCGCTGCCGCGGCGTGTCACAGACCGCCGGATCGTCCGCGGCGTCCACCGCGCAGTGCATCTCCACGCTGTGCCCGCCCGGCGCCATGAAGCTCAGGACCCCGGTCAGTCGCTCGCCGGTGGCGTTGCGGTAGTAGGTGCGTGCCCAGGTGTCACGCCCCTGCGTCAGCACACAAGTCTGCGCCTCGACACCGTCGCCGGAGGAGAGCTGGGGGCCGCAGCGAGCGGCGGTGGCGAGCCCGAGGCCCAGCAGTCGGGGGCGGGTGGGGGCCGGCCGCTTCGCGTCCTCGTGCGCGGGCGGGCGGGACGCGGCGCCGTCCGCGTCGCCGACCGGCCCGGCGGATGCCACGGCGATCGGCAGCGCGATGACGGCCGCCACCACGGCCAGGAGTGCGAGCAGCCGCCTCCTGCCGGACCGGGGCCGATCGTCGGCCCCCGCGCCCGTCTCCGACCCCCGTTTCCCGTGCCCTCCAGGACGAATCAGCATGAGGCCGAAGATATCGGCCGATCACGGGCGCCCGGTCCGTCGCGCGCCCGACACCCTCAGAACTCGGGTGCGCTCACACCCGTACGAGTGAGGGCGTCGACGACGGCGTCCACCACGGCCTCCACGTCGGGCACCCAGGGGGAGGTCGAACCGGGCAGCGGCGCCCGCTCCCAGCGGATCCCACCGTGGCCGGTCTCGGACGGGGGCAGCGCCAGATAGCCGCCCTCGCCGTGGAAGCGCAGCGAGCCGGGGACGAAGTCCTTGGCGTACAGCAACTCGCCGAGCTGCTCCATGGAGTACGGCGCCACGAGGATCGACCAGCGGTGCGGCGCCGCCACGACCGGGCCGAGGCGCATGTCCTTCCGGTCGAGTGCGGCCAGGGCGCGCGAGGCGGCCAGGGCGGGCAGGCTCACGGCGCAGGGCGCCCGGCCCCCGGTGGCCAGCACGATGGGCGCGGACGGCCGGTTGGTCCACCACCAGCGCACCATGCGCTCGTCGGTGGTGGCCGCGAGCAGCCCGGGGTCGAACGGGTGCGCGCCGGGCACGGTGCACTCCGGGTCGGGGCACCCGCAACGCGCACGCCCCTGCGGGTCCGGTGCCACACCCGGGAGTACGGGCCACTGCCATTGGGTCGCGAAGGTCAGGGCCGCGCTGATCAGGTCAGGCCTCCCGTCGTTCCGCCTGGACAGGAGCCTGCGTCGCCTTCCGAGGATCTCGCGCATGAGCGCTCGTTCCTTTCCGTTGCACGCCGGCAACACCGAGGGCCATCACGTCATGTGTCGAACATGTGTCGATCACTTCACTGTGCGTACCTACTGGCGCATCACACCCTTGTCCTGGACAAGGGGAACCCCTATGGGCCGAGCATTGGCTGCGTCCGCGTCCATACCGCGCCCACCACAAGCATGGGCATGGCGTGAGGTGGCGGCGCCTGGCGTTTCGCCGTTCCGCTCCTACTCGCCGCCTCCACCACGGGAGGATGGGGCTCGGCCGTCGGTGGTTATGACGCCCGGTTGCGGTGCCAGGTTCCGGGTGGCCCCCAACCACCCCTGGCCTTCACCGAGTACGTACCCATCACGGCCACTGTGACGCTCCGTTGAACAGGGCCAGTCGACCGCAGTACAGCGATCCTTGAGGCTATTTTAAGCCAACTTTGCTGTGCCGTAAGGGGGAAGAACCTGCATCGCGGACACCAGGAATCCCACCAGGACAATGCTGGACATCCCCTCCCGAGTGCGTGTACATGTGGAGCCACCGCTAGCGGCGCAGATTGACATGGGGGTTTGCGATGCTATCGAGCGATACGCTCCGGCCCGAAGGCCGGACGACATGAATGCCCCTCACCCTCCGAAAGTGGCCGGAATCGATTCCATGGTTCCCCCGCCCACCCACACTGTCGCGCCGACGCCTGCCGTCACGGAAGCCCCCTCGGCCACTCCCTCCGCCTCCAGCGGCCCCTGCGACCCCGGAGCACTCCTCCAGGACCGGCTCGCCGGCTGGGTCTCCGATCTGACGACGCTCCACGAACTGACCGAGCGCCTGGCCCGCACCGGCTCCCTCGCCGACGCGCTCCAGGAACTGCTGCGCGCCGGAGCCTCCCTGGTGGGTGCCCGGCGCGGTCTCGTCGTGCTGGAACCGCGCGACGGGCTCGGCCCGGACACCACGATCGGCCTGGGCCTCGGCCGCGCCGACCTCGGCCACATGGAGACCGTGCCGCGCAGCTCCCTGTCGTACGGCAGGATCCTCGACGGACTGCCGGGCGCGGAGCGCGGAATCGCCCAGCCCGACCTGTTCTCCGAGGACGGGCTCGACCCCCGCCACCGCGAGGTCGCCGCCCGCCTCGGCTACGCCGCGAGCTACGCACTCCCCCTGTCCACCGAGGCCGCCGGCCGCCTCGGCGCCGCCGTCTGGTTCTACGACGAACCCGCCGAGCCGGTCGAACGCCGGCGCCACCTCGTCGGTCTGTACGCCCGCTACGCCACCGAGCACCTGGCCCGCATGGTGGAGATCGAGCGCACACGCGCGTGCATGGCGACGATCACCGAGGAGCTCCTGCCCGCCCGCCTGCCCCGCGTCCCCGGCGTCCAGCTCGCCGCCCGCCGCCGCACGAGCCCGCGCGGAGGCGGTGACTGGTACGACGCGCTGCCGCTGCCCGACGCCGCGCTCGGCCTCGCCGTCGGGTCCGTCACCGGCTCGGGGCCCGGCGCGGTCGCCGCGACGGGCCGACTGCGGGCCGCCCTGCGCGCGTACGCCGTGATGGAGGGCGAGGACCCGGTGGCGGTCCTCTCCGATCTCGAGCTGCTGCTCAGGCTCACCGAGCCCGCCCGCTCGGCCACCGCCCTGTTCGCGTACTGCGAGCCCGCGCTGCGCAGGCTGACGCTCGCCGGGGCGGGGCACAGCCCGCCACTGGTGACCGGCCCCAGACGTACCGAGTTCGTGGAGACCTCGCTGTCGGCACCCCTGGGCATGCTGGCCTGCTGGGAGGCGCCGAGCGTCGAACTGACCGCGGAGCCCGGCGAGACCGTGCTGCTCTACACCGACGGGCTGCTCCAGCGCACCGGCGACCCCGTGGACCGCGCCTTCGCCCGGCTGCACGCGGCGGCCACCAGCGTGCCAAGACCACTGCGCACCGACCCGGGCGCGGTGGCCGACCACGTCCTGCGGACGGTGCTGCCGGACGGGCTCGGTGAGGCCGGCCGCACGGAGGACGTGGTGCTGCTGGCGGCCCGTTTCGAGTGAGCCGCCGCCCACGCCGGGTGACGGTCTCTTCCCGCCCCGGGCCCCCTTCTGTACGACCGTACGATGGGGGTGGCCCAGTGCCGTATCCAAGGAGGATGACCGTGGCGGACGAGCTCACCCCCGAGACCCCGGCGACCCCGGAGGCCGTGGAGGAGACCGAGGAGCCCATCAAGCAGCGCAAGAACGGCCTGTACCCGGGCGTGTCCGACGAGCTGGCCGAGAACATGAAGTCGGGCTGGGCCGACACCGGGCTGCACGACCTGGAGCCGATCGCCCAGGCCGCCGAGACCGCCGTCCGCCGCGCCGCGCTGTCCGCGCGCTTCCCGGGCGAGCGTCTGGTCATCCCCGCGGGCAACCTGAAGACCCGGTCGAACGACACGGAGTACCCCTTCCGTGCCTCCGTCGAGTACACGTACCTCACCGGCAACCAGACCGAGGACGGCGTCCTGGTCATGGAGCCCACCACCGCCCCGGACGGGCAGAGCGGCCACCGGGCGACCCTCTACCTGCTGCCCCGCTCCGACCGGGAGAACGGCGAGTTCTGGCTCTCCGGCCAGGGCGAGCTGTGGGTGGGCCGCCGCCACTCGCTCACCGAGGCCGAGAAGCTGTACGGCATCCCCGCCTCCGACGTGCGCGAACTGCCTCAGAAGCTGAAGGAGGCCACCGGCCCGGTCCGCGTGGTGCGCGGGTACGACGCGGGCATCGAGACCGCGCTGCACGACAAGGTCACCGCCGAGCGGGACGAGGAGCTGCGGGTCTTCCTCTCCGAGATGCGGCTGGTCAAGGACGCCTTCGAGATCGGCGAGCTGCAGAAGGCGGTCGACTCCACCGTGCGCGGCTTCGAGGACGTGGTGAAGGTCCTCGACAAGGCGGAGGCGACCTCCGAGCGCTACATCGAGGGCACGTTCTTCCTGCGCGCACGCGTGGAGGGCAACGACGTCGGCTACGGCACCATCGCCGCCGCCGGACCGCACGCCTGCACGCTGCACTGGGTGCGCAACGACGGCCCGGTCCGCTCCGGCGACCTGCTCCTGCTGGACGCGGGTGTGGAGACGCACACGTACTACACCGCCGACGTCACCCGCACGCTGCCGATCAGCGGCCGGTTCGGCGAGATCCAGAAGAAGATCTACGACGCCGTGTACGAGGCCCAGGAGGCCGGCATCGCGGCGGTGAAGCCCGGCGCCAAGTACCGCGACTTCCACGACGCGGCGCAGCGTGTGCTCGCCGAGCGGCTCGTCGAGTGGGGCCTGGTGGAGGGCCCGGTGGAGCGGGTCCTGGAGCTGGGCCTGCAGCGCCGCTGGACCCTGCACGGCACCGGCCACATGCTCGGCATGGACGTCCACGACTGCGCGGCCGCGCGGACCGAGAGCTATGTGGACGGCGTCCTGGAGCCCGGCATGGTGCTCACCGTGGAGCCGGGGCTGTACTTCCAGGCGGACGATCTGTCCGTCCCGGAGGAGTACCGCGGCATCGGTGTCCGCATCGAGGACGACGTCCTGGTCACCGAGGACGGCAACCGCAACCTCTCGGCGGGGCTGCCGCGCCGCTCCGACGAGGTCGAGGCGTGGATGGCGTCCCTGAAGGGCTGACGCCGTGAGCGGAAGGGCGACGGGCCGGGTACCGCCGGGTGCCCGGCCCGTCGCACGGGCGCGCGTCCCTGCGGGCTCGGTCCGCGGACAGGGTCATTGGCGGTGGCCGCCGCGGGCTCCACGTGGCGCACGGTGAAGTCCAGCACCCGCTGTCAGGCCGTCGGCGCCGATGTCCTTCCACTCCTCGGGGCCACTGCCGAAGAAGGAGTGCGGAGCACCCTCAACGGTCCCGTACCGGCGCCGGGTTGGGGGACCAGTGGTTCACTGTCCCTGCCAGATGCCGCGGATCGTCGGGGCCGCCGCCGGTCCCCTGCTCGACGACCGGTGCCCTGCCGGCCCGCCGGCCGGTAGAGGCAGACTCCCTCCGCGGGAGTGAGCCGGAGGGCTCCGCCGATCGCGCCCAGCACCGACTCCGAGACGTTGATGTCCCTCCTCTACTCCAGCCAGTTGGACCAGGAGGTGCCGACACCGTCGAGGACGGCGCCCTCTCCTCTGCGGAGTCCGGGGTTCGACGGCGGCCCGATGCGTTGAGCGCGACAGCGGCCGGGGACAGTCGTATCCGACGGGTCCGGAGAAAGCGGGACGACTCTTCGAGTTGACGCTCTCCGCGACCTCCGGTCATGGACCCCGAGGCTCCACGGAGGGCAGTGCCCCGTTGTGCAGGGCCCGGGATCACTACACGGCCATCAGCGGAGAGTCGTTGCGCCACTTGAGGATCTTGTCGAAGCTCACCACCGCGCCGCCCCGCCCCGGCTTGTTGCCGATGTGCACATGGTCGGCGAGTTCCTCGATGAGCCCCAGACCACGACCGTGCTCCGCGTCCGCGCACACCGGGCGGGTCACCGTGCGAGGTCTTCCGACGGGGAAACCCGGCCCCGAGTCGGCGACTTCGATGCGGCACTTCTCGCCGTCGAGGTAGGCCGTGACCTGGTACGCCTCCGACACACCGCCGTTGGCGGTGTCACCCCCGTGCTCCACCGCGTTGGCGCAGGCCTCGCTCAGTGCGACGGAGAGATCGTAGGAAATGTCCGGGTCGACGCCCGCGGTCTCCATCGTGCCCAGCAGGAGCCGTCGGGCGAGCGGCACGCTCGCAGCTTCGCGCCGCAGATGGAGTGACCACCAGATGCTCATGCTCCAGCCTCCCGGCCGCGGCTCGACATACCGTTACGTATTGCCACGAGTGCCGGGGGACAATCGCCCGATTGTCGACTCCCCGCCCGTTCGGCGGATGCGCGGGGACGGGGGTCGGGTGTATCGGGAAGGCCTCACGGACGGGTCAGCAGAACGTGATCTTCCGGATCACTGCTCCGATTACCACATTTACGTCATCTTGCGGACCTGCCGTACGGCCCCGCCGAGGCCGGTGGGATGATGAGGCCGCCATGAGTGCCCCCCACCCGCGCACGGCGCGCACCGGATACGATCTCCGGATTCTGCGGGCCGCGGTGTTCGCCGCGGTCTGCGTCGTGCTGGCCGCGGCCGGGCACGAGCTCGCCTCCTGCGCCACGGTCCCGCTGTGGACGCTGGGCGCGGGGCTGCTCGGCGTGTTCGCCGTCGCCGCCCTGTTCGCCGGGCGCGAGCGCTCGTTGCCGGGCATCGCGACGGTTCTCGCGGTGGGCCAGGTCGTGCTGCACACGCTGTTCGGGCTCGGGCAGAACCTCGGCGCCATGGTGCCGAAGGGGATGTCCCCGGCCGAAGCCGCACTCGTGGCCCGGGCCGCGCACCTGGTGTGCGGCGCCACCGCGGCGACGCTCTCCCCCGCACAGGCCCAGAAGATCCTCTCCGACGCCCGGCTCGCCACGGCGGCGGACACGGCCGCCGCGCACCACCCGGGCGACCTCCTGTCGGCCGCCGGCTCGTGGTGGCCGGTCCTGCCGTCCGTGCCCATGCTGCTCGGGCACCTCCTCGCGGCCGTCGCCGGCGGCTGGGTGCTGCGCCGGGGGGACGTGGCGCTGCTGCGGCTCATGCAGCTGCCGGCGCACGAAGCCGCGGAAGGGGCGCTCGTACGATCCCTGCGCTCGTCGTTCGCCCTCGCCCGCGCCCTTCTGGCCGGGCTTCCCGGCGCGCCCGACGCGGCGCCGCGGGCCCGGCGCACCGTCTTCCTGCTGCTCCCGAAGCCGCGGACGGCCACACTGCAGCACACGGTGATCCGACGCGGACCGCCCTCCTCCGCTCCGTTCGCCCTCACTGCCTGACGCGACCGCATCGCTCCGCCCCGTCCGCACGGGAGAGGCTGCCGTCGCGCGGCACGCGCGCGTGCCCGCGCAAAGGAACCGGCCACGGCCGCGATCGCCTGCGCACGCGTATCTCTCTTCGTCAACGGACTCTCACTCGAAGTGGAGTGGTCTCACGCCATGAAGGCCATCAAGGGTTCCCTCAAGGGCTCCCGCATCGCCGTCGCCGGTGCCGCCGCCGCATCGGCCGTCCTCGTCCTGTCCGCGCCCGCCTTCGCGCACGTGACCGTGCAGCCGGAGGGCCAGGCCGCCAAGGGCGGTTACGCGGTCGTCGATTTCAAGGTCCCCAACGAGCGGAACAACGCCTCGACCATCAAGCTCGAGGTCAGCCTCCCGACCGATCACCCGCTGGCGTCGGTGATGCCGCAGCCGGTCGAGGGCTGGAAGGTGCAGGTCACCAAGTCCAAGCTCGCCAAGCCGCTCACCCTGCACGGCCGGCAGATCGACGAGGCCGTGTCCAAGGTCACCTGGACCGCCACCGGCAAGGGCATCGAGCCGGGCTACTTCCAGAAGTTCCCGCTCTCCGTCGGCCAGCTGCCCGAGGATGCCGACCAGCTCGTCTTCAAGGCCCTCCAGACGTACTCCAACAACGAGGTGGTGCGCTGGATCGAGCCGCGGAAGCAGGGTCAGGCGGAGCCCGAGAAGCCCGCCCCGGTGCTCGAGCTGGCCTCCGCATCCTCCTCCGGCCACCACGGCTCCACGGCCGAGGACACCTCCGCCACCACGTCGCCCGCCGTCACCGCCGCCGACACCGCCGCCGACAGCTCCTCCGGCGGCACCGACACCACCGCCCGCGTCCTCGGCGTCGTCGGCATCGTCGTCGGCGCGGCGGGCGTGGCGTACGGCGTCCTGGCCGGCCGCCGGCGCACCACCGACGCCTGAGCACCATCCCGCCTTCGGGCGCGCAGGGGTCGTACGACCACGCCGTCACGCGACACGTACGGCCCCGGCGCGCCCACACGACCTAGCATCTGGGACATTTCTCTATGCGCACCAAGAAGACGTTCGCGGCGGCCACGCTCCTCGCCACCGCCGCGCTCACGCTCACCGCCTGCGGCTCCGGCGACAGTGGCGACAAGCCGGTCGCCGTCGTCTCCGCCGAGTCGGGCTCCGACAAGGCCGGGACGGTGCTCGACCAGCCGTTCGAGAAGCCGGACCTCGTCCTCACCGACACCCACGGCAAGAAGTACGACCTGCGCGCTCAGACCAGGAACAAGCCGACGCTGATCTACTTCGGCTACACCCACTGCCCCGACGAGTGCCCGCTGACCATGAACAACCTCGCCGTCGCCAAGAAGGAGGTGGACCGGAGCAAGCAGCTGACCCAGGCACAGAAGGACTCGCTGCGGATCGTCTTCGTCACCACCGACCCGGAGCGCGACACCCCCTCGGCACTGGGCGCGTGGCTCAACGGCATCGACCCTTCCGTCGTCGGCCTCACCGGCGACTTCTCCACCATCCAGGCCGGTGCCCGCGCCCTCGGCATCGGCATCGAGCCGCCGAGGAAGGACAAGGACGGCAAGATCGTCTCCACGCACGGAACCCAGGTCGTCGCGTTCTCGCCGAAGACCAACGGCGGCTACGTGGTCTACGGCCAGGACACCACCGTCGACGACTACATCCGCGACATACCCAAGATCATCAAGGGTGAGAACCCGTGAGCCGCCGCCTCGGTGGCCCCGCCGCGATGCTGGCGGCGGGGATGGTGCTCGCCGGCTGCGGCGGTCTGGTCCTCGTCGGCTGCGGCGGCTCGGACGGCGCCTCCGCCACACCGGAGCTGAAGGTCACCGGCGCCTACATGCCCCAGCCCGTCACCGCCGACATGGCGGCCGGCTTCCTCACCGTCACCAACTCCGGCGGCACCGACACGCTCACCTCCGTCTCCAGCGGCCTGGCCGGCGACGTCACGCTGCACTCCACCAAGGGCGGCGCGATGGAGGAGGAGAAGTCGTTCACGGTGCCCGCACACGGCGAGCTCGACTTCACGAGCGGCGGCAACCACCTCATGTTCGAAAAGCTCACCCACAAGCCGAAACAGGGCGACACGGTGTCCGTACAACTCCACTTCGCGAAGTCCGGAACGGTCACCGTCGAGATGCCCGTGAAGCCGGCGACGTACAACCCGAAGACCGGCCACTGAGGGAGGCATCACCGTGACGCAGGCCATCGCTCCCGGCGGGCACGCCGTCCCGAGCACCATCCGTGCGGCGCCCCGGCGCACGGTACGCATCCGCGCGGCCCGACTGCTGCTGACGCTGCTGCTCGCCCTCGCCGGCGGGCTGTTCGCCGGTGCCGCGCCCGCCTCCGCGCACGCCGCACTGCTCGGCAGCGACCCCGCGCAGGGAGTGGTGGTCGACAAAGCGCCCACCCAGGTCACGCTCACCTTCTCCGAGCAGGTCGCGTTCTCCGACGGCTCGCTGCGCGTCCTCGACCCCCGGGGACAGCGCGTCGACACCGGAAAGCCGGCCGACCTCAGCGGCACGACCTACGGGGTGCGGGTGCGGCCGGGGCTTGCGAACGGCACCTACACCGTCACCTACCAGGTGGTGTCCGCCGACAGCCACCCCGTCTCCGGCGCCTTCACCTTCTCCGTCGGCGCCCCGTCCGCCACCTCGGTCTCCGCCTCCGGTCCGACGGTGGGCGGTGGGGTGGTCGGCACCCTCTACGGGATCGGACGGTATGTCTCCTACGCCGGGTTCATCCTGCTGATCGGGGGAGCGGTCTTCGTACTGGCCTGCTGGCAGCGGGGCGCCGGGGTGCGGGCCGTGCAGCGGCTCGTCGTCTCCGGGTGGGTGGCGCTCACCTCGGCCACCCTCGCCCTGCTGCTGCTGCGCGGCTCGTACACCGGCTCGGGCAAGGCCGCCGACATCTTCGACCTGTCCCTGATCGGGCAGGTACTGCAGACCAAGGCGGGGGCGGCACTGATGTCCCGGCTGCTGCTGCTCGCCGCCGCAGCACTGTTCATCGCGGTGCTGTTCGGGGCCTATGCGCGGCGGGACGCGGAGGAGACGGACGCCGAGGCCGACGACGGCGGTGCCGATGATGCCGGTGCCCGTGCCGGGAAGGGCGCGGCGCAGACCGGCGCCGACCCGTCCGCCGAGAAGCGGGACCTGACCTTCGGGCTCGCCCTCGGCGGGACCGTGATCGCGGCGGGGCTCGCGGCGACCTGGGCGATGGCCGAGCACGCCTCGACCGGCATCCAGACCGGCGTCGCCATGCCCGTCGACGTCGTGCACCTGCTGGCGGTCGCCGTATGGCTGGGCGGACTCGCCACCCTGCTCGCCGCGCTGTACCGGGCGCCGTCGATCGGAGCGGCGGCCGTGCGGCGCTTCTCGCGTCTCGCGTTCGCCGGCGTCGTGACGCTGGTCGCGACCGGTGTCTACCAGTCCTGGCGCCAGGTCGGCTCCTGGTCGGCGCTCACCGGGACGACGTACGGGCAGCTGCTGCTCGTCAAGGTCGGCCTGGTCGCCGTCCTGGTCGGGATCGGGTGGATCTCGCGGCGGTGGACGGCGCAGCTGGTGGACGCACCGGCCGACGTCGGGAAGGACACCGACCGCAAGAAGCCGGCGACGGTAGCGGCACAGATGTCGGCGTCGGCGTCGGCGTCGGCGCAGACTTCGGCGTCGGCTTCGGCCGAGCAGACGTCGGCCAGGGCGAGCGGGGCGGAAGCGTCCCGCACCGAAGGTGCCTCGCGCACAGCCGGGACCTCGGGCAAGGCGTCCGCCGGGTCCGGTGACTCCGAGCGCGCCGCCCAGCTGGCACGGCAGCGGGCCGCCATGGCCGCCGCACGCGCCAAGCGGGTCAGGGACGCCGACCCCGTCCGTGCCGGGCTGCGCCGCTCCGTCCTCGCGGAGGCGGCCGTCGCCGTGGTCCTGCTCGCCGTCACCACCGTGCTGACCACGACCGAGCCCGGGCGCACGGAAGAGGCGGTCAAGGCGGTCAGCGCCTCCTCGGCGTCGCAGCGCTCCGGATCCCTGTCGCTGAAGCTCCCCTTCGACACGGGCGGCCAGGACGGCAAGGGCACCGTGCGGCTCACGCTCGACCCGGCCCGCGTCGGCGGCAACGCGATGCGGGTCTATGTGACGCGCCCGAACGGAAAGGCCTTCGACGTCCCCGAGGTCAAGGTCGCCCTCACGCTTGAGACCAAGAGCATCGGACCGCTTCCGATCGCGCCCGATCACGTCGCCACCGGTCACTGGTCGGCGAGCGGCGTGCAGATCCCCATGGCGGGCGACTGGAAGATCGAGGTGACGGTGCGGACCTCCGACATCGACCAAGTGACCGTGACCAAGAACGCGCAGATCGGCTGAACCCCACGATGGCTGACCAGTCCACCGACACCACCACCTCCCGAGGGGCGATCACCCGGCGACGGCTTCTCGGTACCGCGGGCGCCACCGGCCTTGCGCTCGGGGCCGCGGGCGGGGCCGCCGGATACGCCGCCGCGCCCGCCGACAGGACCTCGCCGCTGAGCTCTCTGGGCGCGGGCCAGGTGATGTTTCACGGGAAACATCAGCCCGGCATCACCGACGCCCTTCAGGCCCGGGGCCACCTCGTCGCCTTCGACCTGACGGCGGGCACCGGCCGCAAGGAGACCGCCGCGCTGCTGCGCCGCTGGTCCGCCACCGCGGCGCGGCTGATGGCGGGCGAACCGGCCGCGCACGACGACACCGACGTCGCCCGTGACGCCGGCCCGTCGTCCCTGACGATCACCTTCGGCTTCGGACACAGCTTCTTCTCCCGCACCGGACTGGAGAAGCAGCGCCCGGACGCCCTGGACCCGCTGCCCGGCTTCTCCTCCGACCACCTCGACACCTCCCGCAGCGAAGGCGACCTGTGGGTGCAGATCGGGGCCAACGACGCGCTCGTCGCCTTCCACGCCCTGCGCGCGATCCAGAAGGACGCGGGCGGCGCCGCCCGGCTGCGCTGGCAGATGAACGGCTTCAACCGCTCGCCGGGCGCGACCGCGCACCCCATGACCGCCCGCAATCTGATGGGCCAGGTCGACGGCACCCGCAACCCCAAGCCCACCGACGCCGACTTCGGCCGGCGCGTCTTCGTGCCCGCGTCCGGCGACCCGGCGTGGATGGCGAACGGCTCGTACGCCGTCGTCCGCCGCATCCGCATGCTCCTCGACGACTGGGAGCAGCTCTCCTCCAAGACCCAGGAGGAGGTGATAGGCCGCCGCAAGTCCGACGGCGCACCACTGAGCGGCGGCACCGAGACGACCGAGATGGACCTCGAGAAGACCGGCGCCGACGGCAAGCTCGTGGTGCCGATCAACGCGCACGCGCGGATCACCCGGCCCGACCAGAACGGGGGCGCGGCGATGCTCCGCCGCCCGTTCTCCTATCACGACGGTTTCGACGCGGACGGAAGGCCGGACGCGGGCCTGCTGTTCATCTGCTGGCAGGCCGACCCGCTGCGCGGCTTCGTGCCCGTGCAGCGCAAGCTCGACCGGGGCGACGCCCTGTCGCAGTTCATCCGCCACGAGGCGAGCGGCCTGTTCGCGGTGCCGGGCGGCGCGGCGGAGGGGGAGTACGTGGGGCAGCCGCTGCTGGAGGGGTAGGCAAGGCGCTCGATCGGGGGGCGTTTCCCCAGGTGTGGGCCGCGCCTCGACACGGCGCATTAGGGTGAGGGCATGCCAGCCAGCTATGCGTATCTCGGCCCCGAGGGCACCTTCACCGAGGTCGCCCTCCGTACGCTGCCCGAGGCCGCGACCCGTGAGCTCGTCCCGATGGTGTCCGTCCCGGCGGCGCTCGACGCCGTCCGCAGCGGTGAGGCCGAGGCCGCCTTCGTGCCGATCGAGAACTCGGTGGAGGGCGGCATCACGACCACGCTCGACGAACTCGTCGCGGGCGAGCCGCTGATGATCTACCGCGAGGTGCTCCTGTCGATCACCTTCGCGCTGCTGGTCCGCCCCGGCACGAAGCTCTCCGAGATCAAGACGGTCACCGCGCACCCCGCCGCACAGCCGCAGGTGCGCAACTGGCTGAAGGCCAACCTCCCGGACGCCGTCTGGGAGTCGGCCGCCTCCAACGCGGACGGCGCCCGCCTGGTCCAGGAAGGGCGCTACGACGCGGCGTTCGCGGGCGAGTTCGCCGCCGCCCGCTACGGTCTTCAGGCGCTGGAGACCGGCATCCACGACGCGGAGAACGCGCAGACGCGGTTCGTGCTGGTCGGCCGGCCCGCCCGGCCGGCGGCACCGACCGGCGCGGACAAGACCTCCGTCGTGCTGTGGCAGCGTGACGACCACCCTGGTGGCCTGCGCGACCTGCTGGGCGAGTTCGCCGTGCGGGGCATCAACCTGATGCTGCTGCAGTCCCGTCCCACCGGTGCCGGCATCGGGAACTACTGCTTCTGCATCGACGCCGAGGGTCATATCTCGGACCGTCGGGTCGCCGAGGCGCTGATGGGGCTGAAGCGGATCTGTCTGCAGGTGCGCTTCCTCGGCTCGTACCCGCGTGCGGACATCAAGCCGGAGGCGGTGCGGCTTCCGCTGCCGGGTACGTCGGACGACGAGTTCGTGTCGGCCGCGGACTGGGTGGCCCGTTGCCAGGACGGCAGGTTCTAGGCGGCAGGTTCCGGGGGCGTCTCGTCCTACCTGCAGATTTTCGTTATCCACAGGAGTTATCCACAGCCCGCTTCTCGATCTGGGGACAAGTCGACAGTGCGGGGTCATCGAGTCGACAAATCGCTGTAAGGATCACCCGCCCGGCCACCGCCGCGTACACCGCAGTTGTCCACCTGTTTCTTTCGATCACCCCTTGAGGGCTACCCTTTTCCACCCGAAAGTGCGAGTGATGGTGGTTTGCGACCGGAATTCCATGCCCCGTGCACGGCTTTCGGAATGATCACCTCCGGCTTCCACAGATCTTCCGCACAGCCTGTGGATAACCCCTCGGGGCGGGTGGGCGCCTGTGGACAAGCGCAGCCCGAATTCGGGCCGTGACAGGGAAGTGAGGTCAACGACCCCCCTCACGGACCCCCCTTTCCGGGGGTGGCGCTCTTTTGTCGGCACCTACAGGCACCTGTCGTAATTGCCTCATAACGGATGCGTGGCCCGCGGATCGGAATACGAAGTCGTGTCGCGGAACTCCGCACCGGTAGCCTTGAAGGGTGATTGACCTTCGCCTGCTCCGTGAGGACCCCGACCGTGTTCGCGCCTCCCAGCGCGCCCGTGGTGAGGACGTCGCGCTCGTCGACGCCCTCCTCTCCGCCGACGAGCGGCGCAGGTCGTCCGGCGTCCGCTTCGACGAACTCCGCTCCGAGCAGAAGGCGCTCGGCAAGCTGATCCCCAAGGCCACGGGTGACGAGAAGGCCGAGCTGTTGAAGAAGGCGAGCCGGCTGGCCGCCGACGTCAAGGCGGCCGACGCCGAGCAGCACGAGGCCGACGAGGAGACCAAGCGGCTCCTGCTCCAGCTGGGCAACCTGGTGCACCCGGACGTCCCGGTCGGCGGCGAGGAGGACTTCGTCGTCCTGGAGACGCACGGCACCATCCGCGACTTCGGCGCCGAGGGCTTCGAGCCCAAGGACCACCTGGAGCTCGGCGAGGCGCTCGGCGCGATCGACGTGGAGCGCGGCGCGAAGGTCTCCGGCTCGCGCTTCTACTACCTGACGGGCGTCGGCGCCCTGCTGGAGCTGGCGCTCGTCAACGCGGCCATGGCGCAGGCCACGGAGGCCGGGCTCACCCCGATGCTGACCCCGGCCCTGGTCCGCCCGCGCGCCATGGAGGGCACGGGCTTCCTCGGCCAGGCCGCCGAGAACGTGTACCACCTGGAGAAGGACGACTTCTACCTGGTCGGCACCTCCGAGGTCCCGCTCGCGGCGTACCACATGGACGAGATCATCGACGCGGACAAGCTGCCGCTGCGCTACGCGGGCTTCTCGCCGTGCTTCCGCCGCGAGGCCGGCACCTACGGCAAGGACACGCGAGGCATCTTCCGCGTGCACCAGTTCGACAAGGTCGAGATGTTCTCGTTCGTCGACCCGGACGACGCCGAGAACGAGCACCAGCGGCTCCTGGAATGGGAGAAGCAGTGGCTGACGGCCCTCGAGCTGCCCTTCCAGGTGATCGACGTGGCGACGGGTGACCTCGGCGCCTCGGCCTCACGGAAGTACGACTGCGAGGCCTGGATCCCGACCCAGGGCAAGTACCGCGAGCTGACCTCCACGTCCAACTGCGACACCTTCCAGGCGCGCCGGCTGTCGGTGCGCATGCGGGACGGCAAGAAGGTCCAGCCCCTGTCGACGCTGAACGGCACCCTGTGCGCCGTACCGCGCACCATCGTGGCGATCCTGGAGAACCACCAGCTGGCCGACGGCTCGGTACGGGTACCCGAGGTGCTGCGGCCGTACCTGGGCGGGCGGGAGCTGCTGGAGCCCGTGGCCAAGTGAGCACGGGCGAGCAGGCCGCTTTTCCGTACCGACTGATCGCGACCGACCTCGACGGGACGCTCCTGCGCTCCGGCGAGACGGTCTCGGAGCGCACACGTGAGGCGCTCGCCGCGGCCGCTGCGGCGGGCGCCGCGCACATCGTCGTCACGGGGCGCTCGGTCCCGTGGGCCCGCTACATCCTCGACGACCTCGGCTACCGGGGCCTCGCCGTGTGCGGCCAGGGGGCGCAGGTCTACGACGCCGGAGGGCACCGTCTGCTGACGTCGGTGACGCTGGACCGGCAGACAGCGGCTCTCGCACTGGCCAAGATCGAGGCCGAGGTGGGCCCGCTGCTGCTGGCGGCGAGCCGGGACGGACTGGACGGCGAGGTCCTGGTCGGCCCCGGCTACCGGGTGCACGACGGACCCCTCCCGTACCAGCCGATCAAGGACGCGGCGGAGTTGTGGTCGGCGCCGTTGAACAAGGTCTACCTCCAGCATCCGACCCTGAGCGACGACGAACTCGCCGAGGCGGCGCAGCAGGCCGCCGGCGGCCTGGTCGGAGTGACCATGGCGGGCGAGGGAATCGTGGAGATCCTCCCTCTCGGCCTGAGCAAGGCGACGGGCCTGTCACTGGCGGCACGACGTCTGGGTGCGAAGGCCGCGGAGACGATCGCCTTCGGCGACATGCCGAACGACATACCGATGTTCGCGTGGTCGGCTCACGGTGTGGCCATGGCCAACGCCCACGCGGATCTGAAGGAGGTCGCGGACGAGGTGACGCTGACCAACGACGAGGACGGCATCGCGGTGGTGCTGGAGCGGTTGCTGCAACGGGCCTGACCGCTCCACAGCTGTGCGCGGAGGATGCGCGGATCGAACGCGCGCGGGGACGACCCCGACCACGGCTTAGCAAGCCGGTGCCTTACCACTCGGCCAATCCTCCGGGTGGGCGGCCCACGCGATGCTGATCGCGTGCTCGAAGCGGCCGCCCCGGGCAGCCCCCCGTGCGGGGCGGGCTCGACAGAGCGGGTAACTACTCCGGAGCCTGCCGCGGGCTGCCCTGCCGGGAGCTCGACGTACTGCCGTGCATGGACATCGCCGAGCTCCTCTCCCAGAACGTGGCGCCGGCATGATCCCGGCGTTGCGGACATCACCACTGTGCCCGGTCGCCGAATCGGGCGCCACTGAATAAAAGCCCCGGCGTTCTGCGGCGGTTAGCGGCGCCGCCACCTGCGACGCCGCGCCTTGCTGAAGAACCAGCCGGCCGGCGGCTCGTCGGAGCGCCACGGCTGAGGGTCGGGCGCCTCGTTGCGCCAGCGCGCTGCCAGCATCCGGGCACGCGCGGACGGTTCCGTGGTCGACGCGGACCGTATGAAGGCCTCGTCGAACTCGACGCCGTCCCAGGGATCGCCGGTCTCCTCCGGACCGTCACCCCGTGGTGCCTGAGCAGTCATCCCCGGTCCTTTCCGCTGCTGCGCATCCCCTTTGCCCAGTGTGCCCGGGCGGGTGTGAAACCCCTGTCAGAAAAGCCTTCGAAAAGAGAAAGAAGACCGGGGGCCCGCTCAGGCCCCCGGTCCCGGCCCCGCAGGCTCGTCACTCCTCTCCCGCCAGGGTGAGCGTCCGCAGCTTCTGCCCGGCGTACCAGGTGGCGGCCACGGTCACCACGACCAGCAGCACCGTCGCGGTGGGCAGTCCCACGTCCGAGGTGACCAGCGAGCTGTCGGAGACCTTGTGGGCCACGGCCAGCGACCACTGCTGAACGCTGAGCGTGCGCGCCCCGGAGACCAGGGACCCGAAGAGCGCCTCCCAGACCAGCGCGTAGACCAGGCCGAACACCACCGCGTGCCGGCTCACCGTGCCGAGCAGCAGGAACAGCGCGGCGTAGGCGATGGAGGAGACCAGCGCCGCCACGGTGTAGGCGACCGCTATCTGCTGGCCGTTGCCGTTGAGGATCAGGCCCGCGATGAACGTCGGCAGGGCGGAGAACGCCATGGTCACGGCGATCGCGACGATCAGCTTGGTGAAGATGATCGCGGGCCGCTTCACCGGCTTGGCCAGCAGGTACACCACCGAGCCGTCGTCGATCTCGGGCCCGATCGCGCCGGTGCCCGCGATGACGCCGATGATCGGGACCATGGTGGCCAGGGCGAACCCGCCGAGGACGTCGTGGGCGACCTGGTCGTCGGCGCCTGTCAGCGCCCTGACGACCGCGGAGATCACGATCAGCAGAACGGGCAGCGCGCCGAGGACGAGGGCCCGGCGGCGGCCGAGCAGGCCCCGGTAGGTGAGCCGGGCGACTGTGGGGTCGTACATCTTCGGCCTCCTACGCCGCGACCAGATACGAGAAGACGGACTCGAGGGACTCGTCGGACGGCGAGACGGTGAGCAGCCGGATGCCGTGCTCACGCGCGACCTTCGGCAGCAGTGTCGTGAACCGGCCGAAGTCGATCGCCTGGATGCGCAGGGCACGCTCGGTGAGGTCGACCTCGATACCGGACGTCGACGGGTCGGCGATCAGTGCGGCGGCGAGCGCCCGGTCGTCGCTGGAACGCACCAGGTAGCGGTGCGGGCGGTCGGTCATCAGACGGCGGATCCTGCGGAAGTCGCCGCTCGCCGCGTGCCGTCCGGCGACGATCACCTCGATGTGCGAGGCCAACTGCTCGACCTCTTCGAGAATGTGGGACGAGAAGAGCACGGTGCGGCCCTCGGCGCCCATGCGCCGCAGCAGATCCATGAGCTGCATGCGCTGGCGCGGGTCCATTCCGTTGAACGGCTCGTCGAGCAGGAGCAGCGACGGGTCGTGCACGAGCGCGGACGCCATCTTCACCCGCTGCCGCATGCCCTTGGAGTACGTGGAGATCTTCCGGTCCTGCGCGTACTCCATCTCGACCGTGGCCAGCGCCCGCTGCGCGGCCTTGGCGCCGAGTCCGTGCAACTCGGCGTTGGCGACGACGAATTCGCGACCCGTGAGGAAGTCGTACATCGCCTCCCGTTCGGGAACGATGCCGATGTGCCGGTAGATCTCCTCGTTGCGCCACACCGGCTGCCCGTCGAGCGTGACCGATCCGGTGGAGGGGGCGAGGAAGCCGCCCATCATGTTGATGAGCGTGGACTTCCCGGCACCGTTCGGGCCGAGCAGACCGGTGACTCCGGGGCCGATGGTCATCGTGACGTCGTTGACGGCGACCACGTTGCCGAACCAGCGGGAGACGTGGTCGATGGTGAGCGTTGTCACAATCCCACCTTTCGGTAGC
The DNA here is from genome assembly GCF_059510295.1 of Streptomyces sp. PTL18. Classification (NCBI taxonomy): domain Bacteria; kingdom Bacillati; phylum Actinomycetota; class Actinomycetes; order Kitasatosporales; family Streptomycetaceae; genus Streptomyces; species Streptomyces sp. PTL18. The sequence goes on from NZ_JCAJZO010000040.1 coordinate 32,866, forward strand.
GACGCGTCAGCAGGCCGTAGCTGCCGGCGATGAGTCCCAGGACGACCAGGAGGAAGACGACTCCCTGCCCGGTCGAGGGTCCGTGCCCGCCGGGGAAGGAGGAGGACGCGCCGAGGAAGGCGGTCTGCACCCCGTCGATGAGGGTGATGGGCGAGAACAGGCCCATCCACACCGGGGCCGTGGAGCTGCCCGAGCGGACCTCCGCTATCGCCTGGATGGTGGAGACGGCTCCGTAGGAGATGGTCAGAACGGCGATGACGGCCGCGATACCGAAGCCGCGCCGTGGCGTGGCCGCCGCGATGACGAGACCGATTCCGGAGAACAGCAGGGAGAGCAGGGCCACGGAGACCAGTCCCTCGGCGAATCCCTTGGTCTGATGGGCGAAGTCCAGCTTGGCCAGCAGCGCACCCACATAGAGGACGAGCAGGGGCGCGGCCGTCAGGATGAACAGGGCCGAGGCCAGCGCCGCGTACTTGGCGCGGACGTAGTCGGCGGTCTCGATGGGGCGGGAGAAGTACAGGGGCACGGTCTTGAAGCGCAGGTCCCGCGAGACCGACTGGGGAGCCTGCGAGGCGACGTACAGGCCGATGAGGGCCTGCATGATGATCGCGTAACGCGTGTACTCGACGGGCAGGTCCTTCGCCTTGGTGGCGACCGCGACCGCCACCATGATCAGTGCGGGGGCGCACATCACGACGAACAGCAGCATCGGCAGCACCTTCGACTTCACCGAGCGGCCGAGGCCGTAGGCGCCGCGCAGGGACTGCGAGTACAGCGAGCGGCGGGCGTAGGCGCGGCCCAGGCGCGGGCCCTCGTACGAGCGGTAGCCGATGTTGTGGATCCGGGTCTGTTCGGCCTCGGGGGCCAGGGGATGCTCAACCGCCATGACCGACCGCCTCCTTCCGCTCGGCGTCGCTGTCCTTGAAGACCTCCGCGATGTGGTGCCTGCGCTGCTCCATGCGAACCAGGCCGAGGCCCAGGTCGGCGACGACGTCCCGGACGAGGTCGTACGTGTGCTCGCCCTCCGCGGACAGCAGCAGGATGTGGCCGGCGCCCGGCAGTCCGCTGCCTTCCTGCGTGGTCACCCCGCGCGCGTGCAGCGCGTCGCGCACCGCGCGGGTGCCGTCCGGGTGCTCGTCGGAGTCGGTGACCTCGATCGCGAGGGTCGTGGTGGTCTGGGTGAAGTCCCGGGTGGAGCTGGAGCGCAGCAGCTTGCCGCCGTCGACGACGACGACGTGGTCGCAGGTGCGCTCGAGCTCGCCCAGCAGGTGTGAGGTGACCAGGACCGAGATGCCGAAGTCGGTGTGCACGCGGCGGATCAGGCCGAGCATCTCGTCACGGCCGACCGGGTCCAGTCCGTTGGTCGGCTCGTCCAGGAACACCAGCTGCGGGTCGTGGACCAGCGCCTGGGCGAGTTTGACGCGCTGCTTCATGCCGGTGGAGTAGCCGCCGATGGGGCGGTAGCGCTCCTCGTACAGGCCGACGTGGCGCAGGGTGTCCGCGGTGCGCTCGCGGGCGGCGGCCGGGGGCAGGCCGGACATGCGGGCCATGTGCACGACGAACTCGGTGGCCGACACGTCGGGCGGCAGACAGTCGTGCTCGGGCATGTATCCGACGCGCTCGCGGATGGCGCCGCCCTTGGTGGCGACGTCGAGGCCGAGCACCTCGGCGCGGCCCTCGGTGGCGGGGGACAGACCCAGCAGGATCTTGATCAGAGTGGACTTGCCGGCTCCGTTGGCTCCGACGAGTCCGGTCACGCCGGGTCCCACGTCCACGGAGAGCCGGTCGAGCGCGGTCACCCTGGGGTACCGCTTGCTCAGGCTTTCGGTCGCGATCACAGTCACGTCATAGACAGTAGTGACACGGGCCACTGCCGTCGTCAGACCGCAGAGCTGTCTGCGGATCAGCCTCGAGTATTACGGGCCCGTAAGGGTCACTCTCAGGTCGAATGGCCGACGGACGCGGCCGGACTGTTGCGGGAGGCGGGAGACGGAGGTGGCGGGCGGCGCGGCGGAGGGGGAGTACGTGGGGCAGCCGCTGCTGGAGGGGTAGGC